>DASXCY010000001.1:0-4988 GCA_036490935.1 Kofleriaceae bacterium
GAGCTGCACGATGCGATGCGCGACCAGCGCCGTCGCGGTGGCCGGCTTCGCGATCACCGGCATGCCGGCGACGAGCGCGCACGCCAGCTTCTCGCACAGGCCCCACGCCGGGAAGTTGAACGCGTTGATGTGCACGGCGACGCCGCGCCGCGCGGCCCAGACGTGCTGGCCGCCCATGCGCGCGGTGCGGCCGACCTGGATCGGCTCGCCGTCGCCGAGGAGCTTCGCGGCGCCCAGCTTCGCCCCGAGGTCGGCGTAATGCGACAGCGTCAGCGCGCCGCCGTCGACGTCGAACTTCGCGTCGCTGCGCGTGTTGCCGCCGTTCGCGATCGCGAGGGCGAGCAGCTCCTCGCGCGCGCCCGAGATCACCTTCGCGAGCGCACCGGCCAGCGCGCCGCGCTCCGCGAACGTCAGGTTGCCGAGGTTGCGCGCGCCGATCGTGCGCGCGTAGACGAACGCGCCGGCGAGATCGTGCCCGCCGGTCGCGACCTCGGCGAGCACCTCCTCGGTCGCCGGGTTGACGAGCGACGCGCGCGCGGTGCTGCCCTGCGACCACTGTCCCGAGAGATAGCTGGCAAGGAGCTGCATGCCGGCGTTCTTACCACTTAAAATGGGGCGCCGATGTTCAAGCGTCTCGGCTACGCCGCGCTCGCGTTCGTCGTCGTCGTGTTCGGCGGCGCCGTCGGCTATTACGTGATCGGCGACGGCCGGTGGCCGTTCGGCGACTGCCTGTACATGACCATCATCACGGTCACCACCGTGGGCTACGCCGAGGTGCTGCCGCATTTCGCCGAGACCGAGGGCGCGCGCGCGTTCACGGTCGTGCTGCTGATCTTCGGCACCGGCAGCATCGTGTTCTTCGCCTCGACCATCACCGCGTTCATCATCGAAGGCGATCTCAAGAACGTCCTGTTCGCGTCCAAGCTGAAGAAACGGATGAAGCGCATGAAAGATCACGTCGTGGTGTGCGGCGCCGGCTCGACCGGGCGCAACGTCATCGAGGAGCTGCTCGCGACCGGCGTGCCGGTGATCGCGATCGACACGCGCGAAGCCGAGCTGCGCGAGATCGCCGACAAGCATCCCAAGAGCGAGTTCGCGTTCATCGTCGGCGATGCGACCGATGACGACATCATCGCGCAGGCCAACCTCGACGGCGCGCGCGGGCTCGTCGCCGCGCTGTCGTCGGACAAGGACAACCTGTACCTGACGGTCTCGGCGCGGCAGAGCAACCCGAGCGCGCGCATCGTCGCGCGCTGCGCGGAGCTGTCGCACGTCGACAAGATCAAGCGGTCCGGCGCCGACGCGGTGGTCTCGCCGAACTTCATCGGCGGCATGCGCCTGGTCTCGGAGCTGCTGCGCCCTGCCGTCGTGCGATTCCTCGACGACATGCTCCGCGACAAGCGCGCGGCATTTCGCATCGAGGAGGTGCTGCTCGGCGACCGCGCCGGCGAGCTCGGCACGACGCTGCGCGACGCCCGCGTACGCGAGCGCTACGGCATGACCGTGCTCGCGATGCGCGCCAAGGACGACGAGGTGTGGACTTACAACCCCGATGCCAGCGAGCAGCTGCGTCCCGGGATGACGCTCGTCGTGCTCGGCTCCACCGAACAGGTGGCAGAGCTCCGCAAGGCCACGACATAGGCGGCATCGGGCTTCGGGCTTTGGACTTTGGCCCGAGGAAGATCCGAGCTGTGGCCAAAGCCCAAAGTCCAAGGCCCAAAGCCCCACCTCCTCGTGGTAACCACAGCTAGATGCCTCGGGTGTCGGTGGTGGTTCGCTCGTACAACCGGCTCGGCGCGCTCGCCGAGCTGGTGACGGAGCTGCTCGCGCAAGATCACGACAGCTTCGAGCTCGTGATCGTCGAGCAGAGCACGGTGCGGCCGCCGGCGGAGGTCGCGCGCGTCGACGAGCTCGCGCGCGATCCGCGCGTACGCCTGCTGCGCAGCGAGCCGCTCGGTGGCCCCGGCGCGCGCAACGCCGGCGTGCGCGCCGCGCGCGGCGAGCTGCTCGTGTTCATCGACGACGACGACCTGCCGGTCGGCACCGACTGGCTGCGCAAGCACGAGGCGCCATTCTACGGACCTGGCATGGATCCGAAGTGCCTGGGCGTCACCGGCCAGTTCGTCGAGCCGACCGCAGCGCCGTACGTCAACCTCGAGCGCGCGCGCCGCGACGTGCTGTCGTTCAACGTGCTCAAGTGGCAGCGCGTGTACGCGCGGACCGATACGCGCAAGCACGTCGAGAGCCTGATGGGCGGCAACTCGGCGATCCCGCGCCGCACGCTCGAGCGCTTCGGCCTGTGGGACGAGTGCACGCCGATCGAGGACGAGCCGTCGCTCGCGTTTCGCATCGCCGCCGGCAAGCGCGACGACGAATACCTCGTGTTCGATCCGTCGGTGCAGATGATCCGCCGCCTCGACGTGCCCGGCGGCATGGCCAAGCGCACGCTGTCGGGCCCGGCCTACGCGCGCCGCGTGTTCGCGTTCCTGCACAACATCATCGGTCACTACTTCCCCGCGCGCTTCGTGCTGCTGTACCCGGCGTACATCTTCCTGGCCGGATATCACGTCACGCAATGGATCTGCTCCGACAGCATCAAGCACAAGACGCTCGTGCAGCGCGTCGGCGCGGTCGCCGGCACGTACCTCGTGTTCATCCCGCTGTGGCTCGCGTGGCTCGCGTCGTGGATCTTCGTCCGCCTGCGCGACGGCGAGCACGAGCATGCGCCGCAGCTCGTGGCGACGCGTGCGCATCCGGTCGCGCCGGAGCTGCCGGTTCCGGTGATCGAGTTCGCCGGTGTCGTCGCGGATCAGCGCACGATCGGGCCGTAGTCGATCGCCTTGTCCTGCATCGCGGCGTGCTCGTAGTGCACCCAGTCGTCGAACCGCGGCACCGACTCGAGCCGGATCTCGTCGATCATGCCGTCGAGATACGCGGACTGTCCCGACGCCGCGCCGAGCACGATCGGCGTGGCGTCGTGCTCCAGGCTCCCGGCGTCGGCGCCGCTGCCCGCCGGGCTGCCGTTCACGTACAGCCACAGGCTCGTGCCGTCGAGCTTCATCGTGAAGTGGTACCAGTCGCCGATCGTCACGGCGGCGCCCTTGACCTCGTTGGACAGGCCGCCGGTCACCGTCGCCTGCGCGTCGGCGGCGTTGTTGGTGGTGCCGAGGAAGAAGTCCTGAGCGAGGCCGCCGGCCTGGCGCGACACCAGCGCCATCCCGATCGTCGACGACGAGCG
The DNA here is from genome assembly GCA_036490935.1 of Kofleriaceae bacterium. GTDB lineage: Bacteria > Myxococcota_A > Polyangia > Haliangiales > Haliangiaceae > JABFXX01. The sequence continues at coordinate 3,239 of DASXCY010000001.1, forward strand.
CTGGTAGATCCAGCCCGAGATCGTCGGCTTGGGCAGCGCGAGCGTGGCCATGTCGGCGATCGAGAAGAAATCGGCCGTGCCGTTCAGGCTCTGGCAGCCGCCGATCGCACAGTTCGGATACGGCTCGAACGCCGGCGCGCCTTGCGGCAGCGCGGTGTGATCGTTCTTCGTCGAGTCATGGCCGTCGTTGAGGTGATAGACCGCCACGTAGTCCGAGCTCCACACCGACTGCGTCGACGGTGGCGGCAGCCCGCCGCCGACCTCGACGGTGAGCGTGGTCGTGAGCCCGACGATCGCCGGCATGCGCACCCAGGCGAGCAGCGGTGGACCGTTCGGCGCGCCGATCTGGTCGAGCTCGTGCGCGAGCAGATTGCCGGACGAATCGAAGAACCGGATGTTGGACGCGGTCGCGTCGAGCAGGTCGCGCGCGGCCCGCGTGTCGTCGAGCGTGACCAGCAGCGGGAAGTCGTCGAGCTCGACGCCCGGGTCGAGCCTGTCGAGCGACAGCAGCGCGCGCGCGCTCGGCCCGACCGCGTCGCCCGCGCCGTCGGCCGCCGCGTCGGCGTCGTGGCCGTCGAAGTTAGACCGCCCGCAGCTTGCGAGCAGCGCACACGCGACGAGCCACGAGCGCATTCACCGCGATCCTATCAATAATCGCCCTTCGGCGTCGGGCCGGCCTGACAGCGCTGGGTCTTGGCGCGCATCGAGACCGCGGCCTTGTGACACTTGACCGCGATCTCGTGCTGGGCCGGCGCGTCGGTCTCGCCCTTCTTGCCGGCCGTGAAGTCCTCCTTCGCATCCTCGGAGAGCGCCTTGGCCCAGGCGCGCTCGCCTTCGTCCGCGTTGGGGCATGCGCCGTAGCCGTCGATCGCCGCGATCAGCGCGTTGCACTCGTCGTCCATCGAGCCGAGCCGGAGATCGGGCTCGGCCGCGAGCGGCGTGCCCGGCGGCGGCGCTGCGACCGGGTGCGAGCAACTCGCGAGCAGAAAGGCGATCACCCCGCAGAATTTCTGCAGGTTTCCTCTCGGGAGTGTCAGCCGCATGCGCTAGATCGTGACTTCTAGCATGGGCGGGTTCACGCATCTGCATTTGCACACGCAGTACAGCCTGCTCGACGGGGCGATCCGCGTGAAGGACCTGTTCCCGAAGGTCCGCGAGCTCGGGATGGACACCGTCGCGGTCACCGATCACGGCAACATGTTCGGCGCGCTCGACCTCTACGGCGAGGCGAAAGCGGCCGGCATCAAGCTCGTGTTCGGCTGCGAGACGTACGTCGCGGCGACCGATCGCCACGACCGCACGAACCGCCGCAACTACCACTTGATCCTGCTCGCGAAGAACGACGTCGGTTACAAGAACCTGTCGTACCTCAACTCGATGGGGTACCTCGAAGGGTTCTATTACAACCCGCGGATCGACAAGGGCATCCTCAAGGAGCACACCGACGGCCTGATCGGCATGAGCGCGTGTCTCGGCGGCGAGATCGCGCAGACGCTCGAGAAGAACGGCGTCGCCGCGGCCGAGGAGGTCGCGAAGGAGTACGCGTCGCTGTTCTCGCCCGGCGATTTCTATCTCGAGCTGATGCCGACGCCGACGCCGGAGCAGGAGACGCTGAACGGCGAGCTCATCCGCATGAGCGACAAGCTGAACATCCCGCTCGTCGCCACCAACGACTGCCACTACGTCGCCCGCACCGACGCCGCCGCGCACGAGGTGCTGATGGCGATCCAGACCGGCAAGTCGCTCAAGG
>DASXCY010000002.1:0-79510 GCA_036490935.1 Kofleriaceae bacterium
ATCAACACGATGGTCGATCAGCTGAACGCGTTCGCCTCGGAGGTGAGCCGCGTCGCGCGCGAGGTCGGCACCGAGGGCAAGCTCGGCGGGCAAGCCCAGGTCCCCGGCGTCGCCGGCGTCTGGAAGGACCTCACCGACAACGTCAACTCGATGGCGTCGAACCTGACGAATCAGGTGCGCAACATCGCCGACGTCACCATCGCCGTCGCGAAGGGCGATCTCTCGAAGAAGATCACGGTCGACGTCCGCGGCGAGATCCTCCAGCTCAAGGACACCATCAACACGATGGTCGATCAGTTGAACGCCTTCGCGTCGGAGGTGAGCCGCGTCGCGCGCGAGGTCGGCACCGACGGCAAGCTCGGCGGCCAGGCCGCGGTGCCCGGCGTCGCCGGCACGTGGAAGGACCTGACCGACAACGTCAATTCGATGGCGTCGAACCTCACCGGGCAGGTGCGCAACATCGCCGAGGTGACGACCGCGGTCGCGAAGGGCGACCTGTCGCGCAAGATCACGGTCGACGTCAAAGGCGAGATCCTCGAGCTCAAGAACACGATCAACACGATGGTCGACCAGCTCAACGGCTTCGCGTCGGAGGTCTCGCGCGTCGCGCGCGAGGTCGGCACCGAAGGCAAGCTCGGCGGCCAGGCGCAGGTGCCGGGCGTCGCCGGCACGTGGAAGGACCTGACCGACAACGTCAACGCGATGGCGTCGAACCTGACCGGCCAGGTGCGCAACATCGCCGACGTCGCGACCGCGATCGCGAACGGCGACCTCAGCCGGAAGATCACGGTCGACGTCAAGGGCGAGATCCTCGAGCTGAAGAACACGATCAACACGATGGTCGACCAGCTCAACGGCTTCGCGAGCGAGGTCACGCGCGTCGCGCGCGAGGTCGGCACCGAGGGCAAGCTCGGCGGCCAGGCCGAGGTCGAGGGCGTCGCCGGCGTGTGGAAGAACCTGACCGACAACGTCAACTCGATGGCGTCGAACCTCACCGATCAGGTGCGCAACATCGCCGAGGTCGCGACCGCGGTCGCGCGAGGCGACCTGAGCCGCAAGATCACGGTCGACGTGCGCGGCGAGATCCTGCAGCTGAAGATCACGATCAACACGATGGTCGATCAGCTGAACGGCTTCGCGAGCGAGGTCAGCCGCGTCGCGCGCGAGGTCGGCACCGAGGGCAACCTCGGCGGGCAGGCCGCGGTGCCCGGCGTCGCCGGCGTGTGGAAGGACCTGACCGACAACGTCAACTCGATGGCGAGCAACCTGACGAACCAGGTGCGCAACATCGCCGAGGTGACGACCGCGGTCGCGAACGGAGACCTGTCGAAGAAGATCACGGTCGACGTCCAGGGCGAGATCCTCGAGCTGAAGAACACGATCAACACGATGGTCGATCAGCTGAACGCGTTCGCCTCGGAGGTGAGCCGCGTCGCGCGCGAGGTCGGCACCGAGGGCAAGCTCGGCGGCCAGGCGCAGGTGCCGGGCGTGGCGGGCACGTGGAAGGACCTGACCGACAACGTCAACTCGATGGCGAGCAACCTGACGAACCAGGTACGCAACATCGCCGACGTCACGATCGCGGTCGCGAAGGGCGACCTCAGCCGCAAGATCACGGTCGACGTGCGCGGCGAGATCCTGCAGCTCAAGGACACCATCAACACGATGGTCGATCAGCTGAACGCGTTCGCGTCGGAGGTCTCGCGCGTCGCGCGCGAGGTCGGCACCGAGGGCAAGCTCGGCGGCCAGGCGCAGGTGCCGGGCGTGGCGGGCACGTGGAAGGACCTGACCGACAACGTCAACTCGATGGCGTCGAACCTCACCGGCCAGGTGCGCAACATCGCCGACGTCGCGACCGCGATCGCGCGCGGCGACTTGAGCCGCAAGATCACGGTCGACGTCCAGGGCGAGATCCTCGAGCTCAAGAACACGCTCAACACGATGGTCGATCAGCTCAACTCGTTCGCGAGCGAGGTGAGCCGCGTCGCGCGCGAGGTCGGCACCGAGGGCAAGCTCGGCGGCCAGGCGCAGGTGCCGGGCGTCGCGGGCACGTGGAAGGACCTGACCGACAACGTCAACTCGATGGCGTCGAACCTGACCGGCCAGGTGCGCAACATCGCCGAGGTCACGATCGCGGTCGCGAACGGCGACCTCAGCCGCAAGATCACCGTCGACGTCCGCGGCGAGATCCTGCAGCTCAAGGAAGCGAGCAACACGATGGTCGAGCAGCTGCGCTCGTTCGCATCGGAGGTCACGCGCGTCGCGCGCGAGGTCGGCACCGAAGGCCGCCTCGGCGTGAGCGCGGTCGTGCCCGGCGTCGCCGGGACGTGGAAGGACCTCACCGACTCGGTCAACGCGATGGGCACGAACCTGACCGCGCAGGTGCGCAACATCGCCGAGGTGACGACCGCGGTCGCGCGCGGCGATCTCAGCCGCAAGATCACGGTCGACGTCAAAGGCGAGATCCTCGAGCTCAAGAACACGATCAACACGATGGTCGATCAGCTGCGCTCGTTCGCGAGCGAGGTCACGCGCGTCGCGCGCGAGGTCGGCACCGAGGGCAAGCTCGGCGGCCAGGCCGACGTGCAGGGCGTCGCCGGCACGTGGAAGGACCTGACCGACTCGGTCAACGTGATGGGCGCGAACCTGACCAACCAGGTGCGCGGCATCGTCAAGGTGGTGACCGCGGTCGCGAACGGCGACCTCAAGCGCAAGCTGACGGTCGAGGCCAAGGGCGAGGTCGCCGCGCTCGCCGAGACGATCAACGGCATGACCGACACGCTCGCCACGTTCGCCGAGCAGGTGACGAATGTCGCGCGCGAGGTCGGAGTCGACGGCCGCCTCGGCGGCCAGGCCAACGTGCCCGGCGCGGCCGGCACGTGGAAGGACCTCACCGGCAACGTCAACCTCCTCGCGGCGAACCTGACCAACCAGGTGCGCGCGATCGCCGAGGTCGCGACCGCGGTGACGAAGGGTGACCTGACGCGGTCGATCCAGGTCGAGGCGCGCGGCGAGGTCGCCGAGCTCAAAGACAACATCAACACGATGATCGGCAACCTGCGCGGCACGACCGACCGCAACCAGGAGCAGGACTGGCTCAAGACCAATCTCGCGAAGTTCACGCGCATGCTGCAGGGCCAGCGCGATCTGGTCACGGTCGGACGGATGCTGCTGTCCGAGCTGTCGCCGCTCGTCGAGGCGCAGCAGGGCACGATCTATCAGATGGAGCGCGTCGAGCCGTCCGAGGTGGGCGTCGTCGAGTCGGCGCCACGCAGCCTGCGGCTGCTCGCGGCGTACGCGCAGCGGCCGGATCAGCCCGATCGCATCCAGATCGGCGTCGGGCTCGTCGGCCAGTGCGCGGCCGAGAAGCAACGCATCGTCATCAACGACATCCCGCCCGATTACATGCGCATCCAATCGAGCCTCGGCGAGGCGCCGCCGAAGAGCATCGTCGTGTTGCCGGTGTTGTTCGAAGGCGAGCCGATGGCGGTGATCGAGCTCGCCGCGCTGCGGCCGTTCAACGTCACCCACCTCGCGTTCCTCGACCAGCTCACGCAGTCGATCGGCGTCGTGCTCAACACGATCGAAGCGACGATGCGCACCGAGAATCTGCTGCAACAGTCGCAGCAGCTCACCGTCGAGCTGCAGACGCGGCAGAGCGAGCTGCAGCAGACCAACGAGGAGCTCGCGAGCAAGGCCAAGCAGCTCGCCGAGCAGAACGAGGAAGTCGAGCGCAAGAACAAGGAAGTCGAGCAGGCGCGGCGCGCGCTCGAGGAAAAGGCGGCCGAGCTCGCGCTCACCTCGAAGTACAAGAGCGAGTTCCTCGCGAACATGTCGCACGAGCTGCGCACGCCGCTCAACTCGATCCTCATCCTCGGCCAGCAGCTCGCCGATAACGCCGGCAGGAACCTGACCGAGAAGCAGACCGAGTTCGCGAAGAACATCCACTCGGCCGGCACGGACTTGCTCACGCTCATCAACGACATCCTCGACCTGTCGAAGATCGAGTCGGGCACCGTCACCGTCGAGCCCGAGGACATCACGTTCCACTCGCTGCGCGAGACCGTGCATCGCACGTTCCATCACATCGCCGAGAACAAGAACCTCGCGTTCAACGTCGAGATCGATCCGACGCTGCCGCGCTCGTTCACGTGCGATCCGAAGCGCCTGCAGCAGATCCTGAAGAATCTGCTCTCGAACGCGTTCAAGTTCACGGCGCAGGGCTACGTGTCGATGAGCGTGCGCCAGGTGACCGGCGGCTGGTCGACGGACCATCCGGTCCTGTCGCAAGCCGGCAGCGCGATCGCGTTCATGGTCGCCGATACCGGCATCGGCATCGCGCCCGAGAAGCAGAAGCTGATCTTCGAGGCATTCCAGCAGGCCGACGCCGGCACGAGCCGCAAGTACGGCGGGACCGGCCTCGGTCTCGCGATCTCGCGCGAGCTGGCGACGCTGCTCGGTGGCGAGATCCGGCTGGTCAGCAAGCCGGGACAGGGCTCGACGTTCACGCTGTATCTGCCGCTCTCGTACACCGGCTCGGCGCAGTACGTGTCGATCGCGACCTCGAGCGCGGCGGCGCCGTTGCGCCAGCAGATGCCGGTGCTCGCGGTGGCCAAGACCGAAGAGCACGTCGTCGACGACCGCGACGAGATCCGCCCGGGCGACTCGGTGCTGCTGATCGTCGAGGACGATCCGCACTACGCGCGGATCCTGCTCGGCATCGCGCGCACCAAGGGCTTCAAGGGCATCGTCGCGAACCGCGGCCAGCAGGCGCTGACGCTCGCGCACGAGTTCGTGCCGACCGCGATCACGCTCGACGTGTTCTTGCCCGACATGCTCGGCTGGACCGTGCTGAACAGCTTCAAGCTCGATCCGGCCACGCGCCACATCCCGGTGCAGGTGCTGTCGGTCGAGGAGGAGCGCCAGCACGGCCTCTCGCACGGCGCGTTCAGCTACCTCGTCAAGCCGGCGACCACCGGCGAGCTCGAGAGCGCGTTCGATCGGTTGAAGGACTACCTCGAGCCGCACACCAAGCGGTTGCTCGTGGTCGAGGACAACGCGATCGAGCGCGCGAGCATCGTCTCGCTGCTCGGCGGTCACGACATCGAGACCCACGCCGTTGCCTCCGGCGCCGAGGCGCTCGAGGCGCTGCGCGATCGCGAGTTCGATTGCTGCGTGGTCGACCTGCGCCTGCCCGACATGTCCGGCTTCGAGCTGCTCGAGCGGCTGCAAGGCGAGGCGTCGCTGCGCGACATCCCGGTCGTCGTGTTCACCGGCAAGGAGCTGTCGGTGGCCGAGGAGGAGCGGCTGCGCGTGGTCGCCAAGAGCGTCGTGCTGAAGGACGTGCAATCGCCCGAGCGCTTGCTCGACGAGACCTCGCTGTTCCTGCACCGCGTGATCGACGAGCTGCCCGAGGACAAACGGCGCATGATCGATCGCCTGCACGGCTCGACCGAGGCGCTGCGCGGCCGCCGGGTGCTGGTCGTCGACGATGACGCGCGCAACATCTTCGCACTGACGACCGTGCTCGAGAGCCAGGGCATGGACGTCGTGTCCGCGACCAACGGCCGGCAGGCGATCGGCATCATCCAGCGCACGCCCGATCTCGGCGTCGTGCTGATGGACATCATGATGCCCGAGATGGACGGCTACGAGACGATGCGCGAGATCCGCAAGGATCAGAAGCTGCGCACGCTGCCGATCCTCGCGCTCACGGCCAAAGCCATGAAGGGCGACCGCGAGAAATGCCTGGAAGCCGGCGCATCGGATTACATCGCCAAGCCGGTCAACACCGATCAGCTACTATCCCTGCTGCGAGTGTGGTTGTACCGATGAGCGAACCCAGCGATCCGATTCCGATCCTGCTCGTCGACGACGAGCCGCGTAACCTCGACGCGCTCGAGGCGGTCCTCGAGGGCCCGGAGTATCGGCTGCTGCGCGCCGACAGCGCGGATCAGGCGCTGCGGCTGCTGCTCGATCACGAGGTCGCCGCGATCGTGCTCGACATCAAGATGCAGGGCATGAGCGGCTTCGAGCTCGCGCAGGTGATCAAGAGCACGAAGAAGTTCCGCCAGGTGCCGATCCTGTTCCTGACCGCCTATCTCGTCGACGACAAGGACGTGATCGCGGGTTACGGCGCGGGCGCGGTCGACTACCTGACCAAGCCGATCAACTCGCAGATCCTTCGCCACAAGGTCGCGGTGTTCGCGGATCTGTTTCGCAAGTCGCGCGCGCTCGCCGAGCTCAACGACAAGCTCGAGGAGCGCGTACGCGAGCGCACCGCGGATCTACAGAAGTCGGAGATCGCGCTGCGCCTCGCGGGCGCGCAAAAGGACGAGTTCCTCGCGATCCTGTCGCACGAGCTGCGCAACCCGCTGGCGCCGCTGCGCACCGGGCTCGACCTGGTGATGGCCGCGCACGAGCGTGGCTCGCCGCCGAATCCTCGCACGCTCGACGCGATGAACCGCCAGCTCGATCACATGGTGCGCCTGATCGACGACTTGCTCGATGTCTCGCGCATCAGCCGCGGCGTGCTCGACCTCAAGAGGGAGCGCGTCGATCTCGCCCAGCTCGTGCACTCGGCCGTCGACAACACGCGGCCGTTCTTCGACCGCAAGACGCAGACGGTCGACGTCGACGCGCCGCAGTCGGTGCATGCCGACGCCGATCCGACGCGAGTCGTGCAGATCCTGGGAAACCTCTTGCACAACGCGTCGAAGTTCACGCCCGACGGCGGGCACATCGCGGTGTCGCTGGTGCGCGAAGCCGGCAACGCGTACGTGCGTGTCGTCGACTCGGGTGTCGGGATCCCGCCCGGCCAGCTCGAGCGCGTGTTCGAGATGTTCGCGCAGGTCGAACGCTACGGCCCCAAGCCGATGCAGGGCCTCGGCATCGGGCTCTCGCTCGCGCGCCGGCTCGCCGACCTGCACGGTGGCACGCTCGTCGCGGAGAGCGGGGGCAAGGAGCGCGGTTCGACGTTCACGCTCGTGATCCCGGCGCCGGCACGCGCCGGCGAGGCCGACTCCGAGGCCGAGGCCGAGGCCGCGCGCGCGCCCGCGAGCAAGCTGAAGATCCTCGTGGTCGAGGACAACGACGACATCGCCGACACGCTCGCCGACCTGCTCGGCAACCTCGGGCATCGCGTCGCGGTCGCGCGCACCGGCCCGGAAGGCGTCGCGCTCGTGCAGGACGTGCAGCCCGACATCGTGCTGTGCGACCTCGGCCTGCCCGGCATGGACGGCCTCGAGGTGTGCCGCGCCGTGCGCCGGCTCGAGCTGCGGGCACAGCCGATCATGATCGCCCTGACCGGCTGGGGGCGCGAAGACGACCGGCGGCGCACCAGCGACGCGGGCTTCGACCACCATCTGGTAAAGCCGATAGCCGCCGACCAGCTGAACGACGTGTTGAGGCGCGCCGGATCGCTCTGACGCGTGACGAGCGCAAGTGCACGCGAGCGCTCGCGCTCGGTCGACGAATTTTGCGACCGGTCCGCGATCGCCGGTAGGCACACGTGGTCGCGAACGCTATCTTGCCCGGACAGTGCACGCATGAGCCATCCCGCCATCCCATCCGAGCAGATCTTTCGACTTCTCGTCGAGAGTGTTCGCGACTACGCGATCTTCATGCTCGACCCGACGGGCCGCGTGACGACCTGGAACATCGGCGCCCAGCGCATCAAGGGCTACGACGCCGACGAGATCATCGGCTGCCACTTCTCGCGGTTCTATCGCGAGCACGAAGCCAAGAGCGGCAAGTGCGAGTACGAGCTCGAGGTCGCCGAGCGCGAGGGCCGGTTCGAGGACGAGGGCTGGCGCGTGCGCAAGGATGGGACGCAGTTCTGGGCGAACGTCGTCATCAGCGCCGTCCACGACGCGAGTGGCGAGCTCATCGGCTTCTCGAAGGTCACGCGCGATCTGACCGAGCGCATGCGCGCCGAGGAAGAGCGCGCGGCGCGCCACGCGGCCGAGCACGCGAACCGCGCGAAGGACGAGTTCCTCGCGATGCTTGGCCACGAGCTGCGCAATCCGCTCGCGCCGATCGCGACCGCGCTGCAGCTGATGAAGCTGCGCAACCACGGCGAAGCGACGCGCGAGCAGCAGGTGATCGAGCGCCAGGTCGGCCACGTGATGCGGCTCGTCGATGATCTGCTCGACGTCTCGCGCATCGTGCAGGGCAAGATCGAGCTGCGCAGGCAGCGGCTCGACCTGCGCGAGGTGCTCGCGAAGGCGATCGAGATCGCGAGCCCGATGCTGGAGCAAAGGCAACACCGTCTCGCGGTCGACCTGCTCCCCGGCCAGCTGCTCGTCGAAGGTGACGAGGCACGGCTCACGCAGGTGTTCGCGAACCTGCTCGTCAACGCGGCCAAGTACACCGACCCCGAGGGCTGCATCGAGGTCATCGGCAAGCTCGACGGCAACCAGGTGGCGATCGAGATTCGCGACGACGGCGTCGGCATCGATCCGAAGCTGCTACCGCGCGTGTTCGAGCTGTTCGTGCAGGGCTACCAGGGCGTCGATCGGTCGCGCGGAGGGCTCGGCCTCGGGCTCACGCTCGTCCGGACGCTCGTCGAGAAACACCGCGGCACGGTGGACGCGTACAGCGAGGGGCTCGGCCGCGGCAGCTCGTTCACCGTGCGGTTGCCGCGCTGCGAGACCACGTCGGCGGCCGCGCCGAAGCCGCGCAAGCACCGGGTCGTCGCCGATGGCGATGCGCGCCGCGTGCTGGTCGTCGACGACAACGAGGACGCCGCGCTGATGCTGGCGGATGCGCTGTCCGCAGCCGGCCACGACGTGCGCACCGCACTCGATCCGCCGCAGGCGCTCGAGGTCGCGCGCGCGTTCCATCCCGAGGTCGCGGTGCTCGACATCGGTTTGCCGGTGATGGACGGCTACGAGCTCGCCGAGCGCTTGCGCAGCGAGCTCGGCGACCAGACGCCGCGCATGATCGCGCTCACCGGCTACGGCCAGGACTCCGATCGCGAGCGCAGCGCCCGCGCCGGGTTCTCCGCGCATTTCGTGAAGCCGATCGACGTGCAGCGATTGAGCGACACGATCGCGCGGCCGTAGCGAGCAGAATTACCGCCACGGCGCCGCACACGCCAAGGAGAGACCGGTTTCACCTGGCGCGCTACTTCTTGCCGCCGAGGTCGAGCCGGTAGCGCGTCGCCGATGCGAGGGCAGGGGCGAGCGCGGACAGGTCGCGCGCGACGGCGTCGCTCGCGATGATCGCGCCGTCGTCGTGGCCGACGAGCCAGCGGTTGCCCGCGATCGCGAGGGCGGTCGTGGCACCGTGATCGATCTCGATCGTGTGCCCGCGATCGCCGTTGTCGACGCGCTCGACCGCGCCGGTGCGCGTCACCGCGTGGATCGTGCCGTCGCTCGACACCGCGAGCGCGAGCGCGGCCGACGACAGCGGCAGCTCGGCGGCGCCGGCCGTCGCGCCCGGCGCGAGCGAGGCGCGCGCGACGATCGCATCGCGCCCGGCGGTCGCGAGCCACGTCCCGGTCGTGTCGAGGGCGAACGCCGCGACCGCGCCGCGATGATGTGCGAGCTCGCGAGCCGGGCCGGCGCGGCCGTCGGCGATCGGCCACGCGGTGACCGCGCCATCGTTGCTCGCCGCGATCGCGAGGTCGCCGCGCGCGGGCAGAGCGACGAAATGCACGTCGGCGCGCAGGCCGTCGATCGCGAGCCACGCCGCGAACGGCCCGGTGCCGCCATTGCCGCGCCGCCACAGCCGCACGGAGCGGTCTTGCCCGCCCGAGACGAGGCGCTGGCCGGCCGCGTCGAACGCGAGCGCCTCGGTGCCGGCGGTGTTGCCGGGCAAGACCTCGAGCACGTCACCGGTCGCCGAGAACATCGCGATCGGCCCGAGCGACGTGCCGACCGCGACGCGATCGCCCGCCGCTGCGAGTGCGGTCACCACGCCTTTGACCTTGCGATGCACCGGCTGCGCGAGCCACCACGCGACGTCGCCGTCGGCGCTGCCGGTGACAACGGTGCCGGCGACCAGCGCGAGCTTCGTCGCGCGGCCGTCGACGTGGCCGACACGGCCGCCGCGGCCATCGGCGAGGCTCCACGTCCACACGTCGCCGTTGGCGTCGATCGCCGCGAGCTTCGTGTAATCGCTCGCGAGCAGCTGCGGCGCGGCGCCGGCGGCGAACAGCGCGGGCGGCCCGGCCGGCAGCTCCCAGCGCCGCACGACGCCGTCGCTGTCGCTCGACCACAACGCGCCCGCCGCGAACGCGACGTGGCGGATGCGCCCGCGGTGGCCGTGCAGCGCCAGATCGCGGCCGCTCGCGCGATCGCGCAGCACGAGCGAGCCGTCCTCGCCGCCGTCGGCGATCCACCGGCCGTCATCGGAGATCGCCAGGCTGCGCACCTGCGTGTGGTGCATGCCGAGCGTCTCGATCGATCCTTCGCGATGCTCGGCATCGCTGCGCGCCCCGGCGGAGCCGGAGCTTGCAGGTACCGCGCCCGCGATGCGCGTGATCGCGCCGCTCACCGAGCCGAGCGCGGCCCACGAGCCGTCCCTCGCGAACGCCGCGCGCTTGGTCTGTAGCTCGGTCGCGACCTCGCGCTCGACGGTGAGCTGGTCGCCGTCGACGCGCCACACGTGCAGCGTGCCGTCGGCGTCGGCGATCTGGACGTGCGTGCCGTCGGTCCACGAGTCGGCGGCATCGGCGCCGATCTTCGCGGTGCGCGCGGTCCAGTCCGGCGCGCTCCACAACCAGACGTGCCCTTCGTGATCGGCCGCGACGATCGCGCGGCCGTCGGGCGAGAACTCGACGGTGCCCACCGGCGAGGTCGTCGCCACCAGCTCGCGCCCCGGCCGCGCGCCGTGCGGCCATAGCCGCACGTGGCCGTGATCGTCGGCGGTGACGAGCCACGCGCTGTCCTTCGACCACGCCATGTGCTGGACGTCGCCGGCGTGGCCGTCGAGCTCGGCGAGCACGCGGCCGTCGCGCGCGAGCACGTACGCCTCGCCAGCGTCGCCGCCGATCGCGAGCAGCTGGCCGTCGGGCGACGGCCGGACCGTGTGCACGCGGCCGCGCTTCGCGACGAGCAGCACGCGCGGCTCGTACAGCGGCGGCTCCCACGCGATCGCGCGCCCGTCGTAGCCGCCGGTGACGACGCCGCCGCCGGGCAGGCCTTCGACCCAGTGCACCTCGTCGGTGTGAGCGCGCAGCACGTCGCTCGCGACCCCGCGCGCGCGCGCGTCGTCGAGCACGCTCCACGCCGTGCTCGCCTCGACACCTTTCGGCGTGAGCTCGGCGAGCCACGCGAGCGCCTCGGTCGGATCGCGATCGAGCGCGGTGCGTGCCTGCCGCAGCAAGAGCTGGTTCTTCTGCGCCTCGATCTCGCCGCGCGCGGTCTCCGCGATCGCGCGCGCATCTTCCGCGGTCGCGCGCGCCGCTCGCGCGTCGAGCCACAGCCACGTGACCGTGATCGCGAATGCCGCGGTCACCGCGATCGCCGCGCCGGCCGCCGCCGCGACGAACGGCCGCCGCCTCACCCATCGGCGCAGCCGCTCGAGCGCGCCGGGCACGCGCACCGACACCGGCAAACCATCGAGGTAGCGCCGCACGTCCTCGGCGAACGCCGCGACCGATTGATAGCGATCGCGCGGCTCCTTGGCGAGCGCCTTGCCCGCGATCGCCTCGAGGTCGCCCTTGAGCGACGCGTCGCGCGAGCCGAGCGGCGCCGGCGGATCCTCGCAGATCACCGCGGTCATCGCCGGCAGCGGCATGTCGCGGATGTCGTACGGCAACTGACCGCAGCCGAGCTCGTACAGCATCACGCCGAGCGTGTAGACGTCGGAGCGCGCGTCGACCTCGTCGGCGCGCAGCCGCGCCTGCTCCGGGCTCATGTACAGCGGGGTGCCGACGAGCTCGCCGGCGCGCGTGTCGCCGGGCGTCGAGCCGTCGGCGGCGGCCAGCCGCGCGACGCCGAAGTCGAGGATCACGACGCGCCCGTCGGGACGCACCATCACGTTCGACGGCTTCAGATCGCGGTGGATCACGCCCTTCAGGTGCGCGTGATAGACCGCCTCGCACATCGCGACGAACAACTCGAATCGGCGGGCGCGCGGCAGCCCCTTCACGTGGCGGTCGAGCGTCTCGCCGTCGACGTGCTCCATCACCAGGAATGGTTGGCCGTCGGCTTCGCCGGCCTCGAGCACGCGCGCGATGCCCGGATGATCGAGGCGCGCCATGATCTGCGCCTCGGCCTTGAACCGCGCGAGCGAGCTCGACGAGCGCGCGAACAGCACCTTGATCGCGACGCGCCGCAGCGGCTCGTCCTGCTCGGCGAGATAGACCGTGCCCATGCCGCCCTCGCCGATCTCGTCGAGCAAGCGGTAGCCCGGGATGCGGAACGCCGGCGCCTTCAGGCTCGGCGGCGTGCGGCGCTCGAGGGCCGGCGCGAACGCCGCGGTCGCGAGGTGCGCGGCGGCATCGGCGGCGAGCAGCCCCGCGACTTCTTCGGCGAGGTCGACATCCGCTTCGCGCACGCGGGCAAGCAGCTGCTCGCGCTCCGCCGTGCCGAGCGAGACCGCCTCGGTGAACAGCTCGGTGACGCGCGCGTGACGCTCGGGCGTGCCGATCGGCCCTTGCTTCGTCTTCACGTCGGTGCGCCCAGCTCGCGCGCCAGCCACGCGCGCGCCAGCCGCCATTCGGCGTGCACCGTGCGCTCCGAGATGTCGAGCGCGTCGGCGGTCTCGGCCGCGGTCAGGCCGACGAGGCAGCGCAGCTCGACGATGCGCGCCTGCCGCGCGGACAGCTGCTCGAGCTTGACCAGCGCGTCGTGCACGGCGAGCGCGTCGGACGGTGCATCGCCGCGGTCGGCGAGGCCGCTGAGCGTCACCTGCACGGCATCGCCGCCGCGCTTCTCCGCGCGCTTGCGGCGCGCCCGGTCGGCGAGGATCTGGCGCATCGCGAGCGCCGCGATCGCGAAGAAGTGCTTGCGGTCGCGCGCCTCGATCCGCGAATCGACGAGCTTCACGTACAGCTCGTGGACCAGGCCGCGCGGCTCGAGCGACATCGCCGGGTTCGCGTAGGCGCGCGCGATCCGTTCGAGCTCGCCGTAGACGAGCGGCAACAGCTCGTCGCGCGCGTGCGCGTCGCCGTCGCGCACGCGCCCGAGCAGCTGCGTGATCGCCGCAGCGGGTTCGCCCATCGCCTCCTATCTTCGATCCGCATCGTCGGGCTGTCCACTGTCGGCGCGGTCGTGCGTCGGTTCCTCGACCTCGAAGTCGAGGGTATCGGCCATCTCGAGCTCGGCGTCGGGGATCCCGTCGGAGAGCGCGACTTCGTGGACTTCGCATGCACTGGTTTCGGTTTGCATCGTGGTCTCCTTCATGCAGCCATTCCGGCAAAGCGCCTCACCACCGTGTCGGCCGCGCGGATCGAGTCCCCGCGCACGACGATGGCGCCGAGCTGGACGAGCGGTGCGTCTGCGGACATCTCGCGTGCCACCGCCGCCTCGGCCGCGCGGTCGCCGCCGAGCAGCGCGACCGCGAGCCGGCGGTCGAGCACCGGGCCTTTCGCGCCGCACATGCGGTAGACGATGCCGATCGTGCTCCACAGCCGCGGCGCGACCGCGACCACGAGCAGCGTCGTCGCCGCGAGCGTCAGCCCGAGCTCGCGACGCAGCACCGCGTGCGGGCCCAGCGCCTCCCAGCGCGTCAGGCCCTGCCCGGGCCCGGCGCCGGCAAGCGCGTCGTCGAGCAGCACGCGCGCCGGCCGCGCGAACACCCCGCGCAGGATCGCGTCGCGGCAGCGCGTCGCCACCCAGGCGAACAGGTCGCCGAGGTAGCGGTCGCGGGTCGCGAGCGGCAGCGAGGGGGCCATGTCCGGACCCACGCAAACCGCGGCCAGATCGTGCAGGCGACCTGTAACTCACGAAAATCCGTAGTATGCCGTCGGAGCGATGCCTCATACCTGGGACCCGTTTTCGATCGACCCGGAGGCTGGCCAGCACCGTCTCGCGCTCGGTAACCAGCGCTTTCTCGAAGGCACGAGCCAGTCGGCGAACCGCAGCTTCGATGCGGCGCGCGCCAGCACCTCGCAGCGGCCGTTCGCGATCGTGCTCGCCTGCTCCGACTCGCGGACGCCGGTCGAGATCGTGTTCGATCAAGGCTTCGGCGATCTGTTCGTCGTGCGCGTCGCCGGCAATATCGTCGCGCCGTCGATCGTCGGCTCGATCGAGTTCGCGGCGTCGCAGTTCGGCACGCGGCTCGTCGTCGTGATGGGCCACACCGGCTGCGGCGCGATCACCGCGAGCGTGCAGGCGATCGCGACCGGCACGGGGCCCGAGTCGAAGAACCTGCGCGCGATCACCGATCGCATCTCGCCGCACATCGAAGCGATCGCGCGGCGCGGCTCCGGCCCGGAGACGATGCGCGAGGCGATGCGCGCGAACGTGCGCGCGTCGGTCGATCACCTGCGCCACGGCAGCGAGATCCTCGAAGAGCTGGTGCTGAAGAGCCGGGTGCGCGTCGTCGGATCGGAGTACGACCTCGAGACCGGGCGCGTGAGCTTCTTCGATCACTGAGCTCACTCGGGAACGTACGGATAGATCGCGGTCTCGTCGATCCCGAGATCGGTCGCGAGCATCGCCCAGTACGCACCGTCGGGGCCGAGCGACGCGCTGCCGACCGTCGCCGACAGCTCGACCTGCTCGCAGCCGCCGGGCTGGACCGTGCCGCGCACGAGCTCGCCGCCGCCGCCCGAGAAGTCGAGGTAGTACGTGATGCCGAAATCGGCCGGGCAATTGTAGGCGCCCGGTGCCAGCGCGGGCAGCGCGAGCGTGGCGGCATAGACGTCGCGCGCCGCATCGCCGGTGACGGTGACGTCGACCGCGGGCGGCGCGTTCTGCGCGATCGAGCTCGCCGTCGTGAAGTGGAGCGTGTCGATCGCGGGTTGTTCGGTCTGCAGCTGCTCGATGGCGGTGGGGGCGCTCGCGCAGGCGGCGAGCAGGACCGGGATGAGGATCGCGAGGCGATGCATGGCCCGGCCATCAGCAAGCGACATGCCCGGCGAGCTCCTACGTGATCCAACGGAGATGGCGGCGAGCGCGCCACGAAAACCTGAGGCGCGGCTCCGGCGTCCGAACGGATCTTCGGCATACTGCAAGGTGGCGCATGCGCATCCTGCTCGTCGATGACGACCCCGATCTGGTGGGCGCGGTCTCCGCCATGCTGCGCCACCACGGCCACACGGTCGAGACCGCGGCCGATGGCGCGGCCGCGCTGCGGCTCGCGGCGTCGCGTCCCGAGGCCGTGCTACTCGATCTGCATCTGCCCGACGTCGATGGCTTCGAGGTCGCGCAGGCCCTGCGGGCCGGCCTGCTCGCGCACGAGGCCAGCATCATCGTCATCACCGGCCACAAGGCGCAGCTCGAGGTCGCCGATCGCGCAGGCGTCGATCTGCTGCTCGAGAAGCCGGTCGATTCGCAGCACCTCGGCGGGCTCGTCGAGTACATCACGAAGCGGCGCCACGACATGCTGCACACCGCGGGCAGCGCCGCGATCCGCTGCATTCGCTGGTGAGGCCGGTCAGCCGTCGCTCGTGCGCAGCGTGAACGTCACCGCGGTGCCCGCGCCGAGCACGCTCTCGATCGACAGCGCGCCGCCGTGGCGCGCGACGATGCCCTGACAGATGTACAGGCCGAGCGACCGCGCCCGCGACGTGCCGGTCTGCAGGCGTGCGGCGCTCACCGGCGTCATGCCTTCGCCCTCGTCGCGCACGGTCAGCCGCACGCGATCGGCGGTACGCTCGGCGCGCACCAGGACGCGGCCGCCGGCGCGCGAGTGCCGGGTCGCGTTGTCGATCAGGTTGCCGAGCACCTGGAGGATGCGGTGGCGGTCGCATTCGACGTCGACCTCGGCGCCGGCGATGTCGCGGTCGAGGCGCACGCCGCGCTGGCCGGCGACCGGCGCCTGCAGCAACAGGGCCTCGCCGGTGAGCTCGTCGATCGAGACCCGGCCGAGCTCGAGCGAGAGCCCACCGCCGCGCAGGCTCGCATCGGAGACGAGATCCTCGACGAGCCGGCCCATGCGCGTGGTCGAGCGCCGGATCGCATCGAGCGACGCTTGCACGCCGGGCTCGTCGGCGAGGTGCTTGCGGAGCAGGTGCGCGCTCGCGGCGATCGCCTGGAGCGGGCTGCGCAGGTCGTGCGCGACGACGGCGAGCACTTCCTCGCGCAGGTCCATGCCCGCGCGCAGCTCGCGCTCGACGCGCGCGCGTGCGGTGATCTCGGCCACGATCACGCCGAGGCCGGCGAACGCACCGTCCTCGTCGTGGATCGCGAAGTAGCTCGCCTCGAAGCTGCGCGCGGAATCGCTCGCGAGCTCGTGCAACACCGGCACACCGCTCGCGATCACGTCGCGCAGCATCGGCTCGGCATCCGGCCACACGTCGCTCCACGCGCGGCCGACCAGGTCGCCGCCGATCGTGACGAGTGCAGCGTTCGCGTGCACGCAGCGCAGCTCGCGATCGAGCAACGCGATGCCGAGCGGACACGCGGCCACGAGCCGCGCGTATCCCGCATGATCGGTCATACCCACCGGTAGTTCATCGACCGTGCCGCACACGCTTACTGCTCGGTAATCGACTCGGCTCGCCGCGACGAGAACGGCCGGTAACACGCGCGTTCCCGGCGGGGAGCGCGCGGATTGTCAGAGGCGCACGCCGGTACGTGCGCGCTACGCGAGGTCCTGGTCGGAAATGCCGTGGGCCTTGAGCTTGCCCCACAGGCCTTTGCGCGTGATGCCGAGGATCTCGGCGGCGCGGCCGCGATTGCCGGCGACGCTGCGCAGCACGCGGAGCAGATAATCGCGCTCGAACCGCTTCGCGACCACGTCGAGCGCTTCGAGCTCGTTCTCCGCCGCGGGTGAATCCTGCGCGGCGCGCGTGTTCGCGCGAATGCTGAGCGGCAGGTGCTCGGGCTCGATCGCGCCGGTGCGCGCGAGGATGTAGGCGTGGGTCAGCGCGTGCGCGAGCTCGAGCAGGTTGCCCGGGAAGCTGTAGTGCGCGAGCAGCTCCATCGCGCGCGGCGACACCGAGGGTGCATCGCCGGCGGCCGCGAGCCGTGCGAGCATGCGCGCGACGATCACGTCGAGATCGCGGCCGCGGGTCGCGAGCGCCGGGATCTCGACTTCGAGCACCTTGAGCCCGTAGTACAGCTCGCGCGACACGAACGGCGGCGCCCCGTCGAGCGCGAGGTCGCGCTGGATGCCGAACACGAGCCGCGGGCTCGCGTCGTCGCGCGGCGCGGTCTCGAGGTAGTGCGCGAGCTCGCGCTGCGTGATCGGGCCCGCCGACCCGATGCGCTCGACGAACAGCGTGCCGGCTTGCGCCGCGCGCACCGCGGCGTCGGTGCCCGCGAACAGCCGCCGCGCGAGCTCGTCGTCGGGATAGGCGACCGTGCTGAACGCGACGAACGGGCATGCGCGCCGGCTACTGCGATCGTGGATCGCGCGCGCGACGACCGCGCGGCCGGAGCCGTCATCGCCGACGATCCACACCGGTGCCTCGCTGCGCGCGACGATGCGCACGCGCCGCAGCAGGTCGCGGATCTGCGAGCTCGCGCCGCCGAACACGGTGTCGTAGGCGACGAGGTCGGTCGGCTGGCGCCGACGCTCGCCGTCGAGCACGTCCGCGAGCTCGTCGACCGCGCGCAGCAGGCGATCGAGATCGACCGGGCGACCGAGCTGCTCGATCACGTCGGGGTGCGCTTCGCCCCGCGCGGCGCCGAGCAAGATGAACTCGGTGCCGGGGGATTCGCCCGCGATCGTCGCGACCAGATCGTCGCGTGCGGCGAGCTCGGCATCCGCGATCACGAGATCGGCGGCGCGCGCCTCCGCGATCGCGTGGCCGCGCTGCATCAGGGCGCCGCGGATCCGTGGATCGGGCGCGTAGTCCGTGAGCAGCGCGATTCGCACTAGGCGCTCCCCGCACGGGCTCGCACGACACGACTGTGCTGCGCTGCCACGGCGGTCTCCACGCCCCGATGTTACCGCAGCTTCCCATCGCTTCCAACCGTCTGAAGCCAATGTGGTTTTTCGCCCCTCCGAGTTTACCCGCGCGTAAAACGCCCGCGTGCGCCGGGTGACGCCGCGCGGCGCGACTTTTGAAAACGGGGCTCCGACGTGCCGGACACATCGGACAAGCCCACCGAAGGACGGATCGTAGGCATCGGCGCATCGGCAGGCGGCCTCGAGTCGCTCGAGCTGCTGTTCGGTGCGCTTCCCAGCGACACCGGCCTCGCGTTCGTCGTCATCCAGCACCTGTCGCCGGACTTTCGCAGCTTGATGGACGAGCTGATCGCGCGCCACAGCGAGATGCCGGTCGAGCTGGCCGAGAACGGCATGCCGGTACGCGCGAATCACATCTACCTGATGCCGCCGCGCAAGGAGATGATCATCCGCGATCGCCACCTGTGGCTCGCCGACAAGGAGCCGCACACGTTCTCGCTGCCGATCGACGCGTTCTTTCGCTCGCTCGCCCAGGACGTCGGTGCGCAGGCGATCGCGATCGTGCTGTCGGGCTCGGGCAGCGACGGCTCGCGCGGGCTCGTCGACGTCAAGCGCGCGGGCGGGCTCGTGCTCGCCGAATCCGCTGCGAGTGCGAAGTTCGACGGCATGCCGCTGGCCGCCTCCGCGACCGGCATGGTCGAGCACACGCACTCGCCGCCCGACCTCGCGCGTTTGCTGCGCGGGTTGCCGCCGCTCGACAGCGCCGAGGAGTCGCCGGCGCTGAGCGAGGACCCGGCGATGGACGCCGTGCTGCGCCTGCTTCGCGACAACTTCGGTATCGACTTCTCGCTGTACAAGATCACGACGGTCGGCCGGCGCATCCAGCGCCGCGTCGAGCTGCTCAACCTGCCGGGGCTGCCCGAGTACGTCGATCACATCCTCACCGAGCCCGACGAGCTCAACAAGCTGTACCAGGACCTGCTGATCGGCGTGACGCAGTTCTTCCGCGATCCGGAGGCGTTCGACACGCTCGAGCGCGATGTGATCCCGAAGCTGCTCGACCAGGTGAAGGCCGACGAGGAGGTGCGCGTGTGGGTCGCGGGCTGCGCGACCGGTGAAGAGGCGTACACGCTCGCGATGCTGTTCTGGGAGGCGTTCACGCAGCGCTCGCGACCGGTGCGCCTGAAGATCCTCGCGACCGACGTCCATCAGCGGTCGCTCGACTACGCGAGTGCCGGGATCTACGGCGAGGAGCAGCTCGCGCGCGTCACCCCGCCGCGGCTCGAGCGGTTCTTCACGCGGCGCTCGAGCGGCTATCAGATCTCGGCCGATCTGCGCCAGCTGATCGTGTTCGCGCGCCACAACGTGACGAAGGATCCGCCGTTCACGCGGATGCACTTCATCTCGTGCCGCAATCTACTCATCTACTTGCAGCCGCAGGCGCAGCGCTCGGTGCTGTCGTTGTTTCACTTCGGCCTGCTCGCGGGCGGCATGCTGCTGCTCGGCGCGAGCGAGACGCCGGGCCCGATCGCCGACGAGTTCGCCGTGCTCGACGAACACTGGAAGCTGTATCGCAAGCGCCGCGACGTCCACCTGCTCAGCTCGGTCGGCCTGGCGCAGCTGCGCACGCCGAGTCGCACGCGCATGCCGGCGCTCGACCTGCCGCGCACGCCGGCGGTCGATCCGCTCGTGCTCGCGACGTACGACCAGCTGCTCGACATGTTCATGCCGCCGGGCTTGCTCGTCGACGAGAGCGGCCTGCTGGTCGACGCGTTCGGCGGCGCCGAGAAGCTGCTGCGGTTCCGCGCGCGCCGGCCGAGCAGCAACATGCTCGACCTGCTCGATCCCGAGCTGCGCGCGGTGGTCGGCGGCGCGATGCAGCGCGCGTCCAAGGACCGGCGCGCGGTGTCTTACTCCGGCGTGCGCATCGGCGACGACGAGCAGCGCCGCATCGTCACGGTGCAGCCCCTGTCGCATCCGCGCACCGGCGCATCCAACATGCTCGTCACGTTCCGGCCGATGGAGCCCGACGTTCACGCGAGCGCGGCGACCGCCGACGCGGCGCCGGCGCCGATGTCGGCGGCTTCGCTCGAGCGGATGCAGACGCTCGAGACCGAGCTCGCCTACACGCGCGAGACATTGCAGGCGACGATCGAGGAGCTCGAGACGTCCAACGAGGAGATGCAGGCGACGAACGAGGAGCTCGTCGCGTCGAACGAGGAGCTGCAAAGCACGAACGAGGAGCTGCACTCGGTCAACGAGGAGCTGTACACGGTCAACGCCGAGTACCAGCAGAAGATCGCCGAGCTCAAGGAGCTCAATACCGACATGGCGCACCTGCTCGAGGGCACCGACGTCGGCACGGTGTTCCTCGACCGCGAGCTGCGCATCCGCCGGTTCACGACGCGCATCGCGACCGTGTTCCGATTCCAGACTCACGACATCGGGCGCCGCCTCAGCGATTTCTCGCACAACATCGAGCGCCCGCAGCTGATGGAGGACATCGAGCTGGCTTTGCGCGATGGCGTCGTGCACGAGAACGAGGTGCGCGATCGAGCGGGCACGCCGTACTTCTTGCGCATCCTGCCGTACCGGATCATCGCGCGCACGAACGGCAACGACCACGTGCACGGCGATCCGAGCGCGATCGACGGCGTCGTGCTGACGCTCACCGATCTCACCGCGCTCGATCGCGCGCGCACCCGTGTCGAGCAGCTGTCGGCGATCGTCGACTGGTCGCACGATGCCGTGCTCGGCCTCGAGCTCGACGGCACGATCTCGGCGTGGAATCGCGGCGCCGAGAAGGCGTACGGCTACACCGCCGAGCAGGTGATCGGCCGTGGCGCGGTGATGCTGGCGGCGCCGGGCCGCGAGCAGGAGCTGGCCGATCACCTCGTGAAGATCGCGAACGGCGAGCGAATCGCGCATGCCGGCGCGTTGTGTCGCGACAGCAGCGGCAAGCTCGCCGACGTGTCGGTGATGCTGTCGCCGATCATGAGCCACGACAAGGTCGTGGGCGTGTCGGCGATCGCGCGGGACATCTCGCAGCAGATGCAGACGCAGCACGCGCTCGAGCAGGAGCAGCACAAGGTCAACGCGCTGCTGCAGCGGCGCGAGGAGTTCCTCGCGATGCTGTCGCACGAGCTGCGCAACCCGCTCGCGGCGGTGCTCAGCGCGACCGCGGTGCTCGAGCTCGTGGAGGTCACGGATCGCGTGCAGCGCTGCCGCGCGGTGATCAAGCGCCAGGCCACGCACATGAAGCACCTGCTCGACGATCTGCTCGACGTGTCGCGCATCACGAGCGAGAAGCTCGCGATCTACGCGCAGCCGGTGGATCTACGCGAGGCGATCGACACCGCGATCGAGGCGACCGCACCGCTGTTCGAGGAGCGCAAGATCCGGCTCGCCCAGGAGGTGCCGCCGCGCCAGCTGCCGGTGCACGGCGACGCGCGCCGGCTCGCGCAGGTCGTTGCCAATCTGTTGTCGAACGCGGCGACGTACTCGCCGTCGCGTTCGGCCGTGATGTTGCGCGTGACGGCCTCGGCGTCGGCGATCGAGGTGCGCGTGATCGATCGCGGCGAGGGCGTCGATCCCGAGCTGCAGCCGAAGATCTTCGACCTGTTCGTGCAATCCGAGCAGAAGCTCGATCGGCCGCGCGGCGGCCTCGGCGTCGGGTTGTCGCTCGCCAAGAAGATCGTGGAGCTGCACGGCGGCTCGATCGCGGTGCGCAGCGAAGGGCGCGGCAAGGGCAGCGAGTTCATCGTCTCGTTGCCGCACGGCGATGCCCAGCTCCCGATCATCAGGAGCTCGCAGGCGGCGCGGGCCTCCGCGTGCCGGATCGTGCTGGTCGACGACCAGGAAGACTCGCGCGAGATGTTGCGCGACCTGCTCGAGTCGTCGCATCACGTCGTGTTCGACGGCGCCGACGGCGCGCGTGCGATCGAGCTCATCGACAAGCATCGCCCCGACGTCGCGTTCATCGACATCGGCTTGCCGGTGTTCAACGGGTTCGAGGTCGCCCAGCAGATCCGCCGCCGTCCCGAGCTGCGCACGGTGCGGCTCGTCGCGCTCTCGGGCTACGGCACCAAGAACGACATCGCCGCCGCGCTCGCGGCGGGCTTCGACGAGCACGTCACCAAGCCGGCGGAGCTCGACACGCTCGCGAAGGTCCTCGCGCGCGTGCGGCCGAGCGAGTAGGCTGAGCTCGTGGCCGCGCCGCTCAAGATCCTCGTCGTCGAGGACGATCGCGTCTACGCGGAGTTCGTGGTGGCGACGCTGCGCGGCGCCGGCCACGAGCTGGCGCATGTCGAGACCGGTGCGGCCGCGCGCGAACAGGTCGGCGCGATGCAGCCGGATGCGGTCGTGCTCGACCTCACGCTGCCCGACGAGTCCGGCTTCGACATCGCGCGCGCCCTACGCGGCGGCCTGCTGTCGGATGGTTCGGTGATCATCCTGCTCACCGCGAGCATGTTTCCCGACCGCGACACCGCGGAAGCGATCGGCATCGACATCGTGCTGTCCAAGCCGGTGACCGCCGAGCTCGTGATCGGCATCATCGATCTCGTCCACGCGCGCCGGCAGCGGCGCTAGCAGCTACGAGCGGCGGGCGCGCACGGCCTGCACGAGGTGCGTGCCGACGTGCTCGAGACGATCGACCTGCTGCAGCGCGAGCCTCGGCGCGTGCTCGCGGATCGCATTCTCGACGGAGCTCGCCGGCAGGCCAGGCGTCGGCGTGTAGAACACGGTGTCGAAGCGATCGTGGATGAGCGCGACCCGCAGCGCGGCTTCGAAGTCGACGCGCACGATCTCGACGGCGATTCCGTCGCCGCCCAGCAGCTCGCGCAGTGGCGCGAGCGACACGACCCATGGGCAGATCAAAAGGATCTTCACGTCGGCGTGCCGTCTGTGACGATAGCGCACGCCCACCGCAGTCGTCATCGCGGGAAACGCCCGAGGCCGGCGAGTCGATCTGACTACGTAGCTCGTGGTAGGAAAATCTCTGTGAGTAGCGACCGCCTGTAACTACTGGCGGTGCGCGAGTAGATCGAGGCGGTGGTCGATCTTCGCCGCGAGCTTCGCGTCGGGGCCCTGGCTCTTGGCCTGCTTGCACGCCGTGGTCGCCTGGTCCCACGATGTCTGCGCTTCGAGCGCGAGGCACAGGTTGTAAGAATATTTCGCATCCGGGGCGATCGAGATCGCCTGCTGGAACGCTGCGATCGCGCCGGCGATGTCGGCCGCGCGTAGCTTGTCGCTGCCCTGGTGGTTCATGTCCTCGGCCTGCTGGCGCTGCGCGTCGCTGATGCCGGGGTTGGTCGGCGTGACCGGATTGGAGACCGGGGTGATCGTCGGGTTCGTGGGATTTGTGGGGTTCGTCGGGTTGGTCGGGTTCGGCGGGGGCGGCGCCTCGACCCTCGCGACGCGCGGGCCGGTGCAGCCCGAGCTCGCGAGCAAGTCGCCGACCGTCTTCGCGACGACGTCGATCGCCTCGCGCTCGGGCAGCCCGCCGCTCATGTTGATGCCCGACGAGCTGCCGTGAATGCGCGCCGTCCCGAGCAGCTCGCCGCTCGCGCCGTCGGTCAGCACGAGCAGCGTGTCGATCGTGGCGACGTTCGCGTTCTGGATCCACTTGCTGTCGCCACCGCGCGCCATGCGCGTGATGTTGAGATCGAGGAGCACGTCGGCCGGGCCGCCGTTCGCGATCCCGACCTGCTCGAATCCGCACTGCTGCTGCAGGCGCTGCAACACGACGCTCTGCAGATAGCTCGCGTTCTGTGCGTACGCCTGGGACTGCACGCGCAGCGCGACCGTCTTGTACGACTGCAGGTTGGCCACCGGCATCGTGTTCTCGATCGTGGCCGAAGGATGGCAGCCGGTGGCTAGCGCACCGATGATGATGACGACGAACGTTCCCCGCACGCGCGAACAATACCAGGTGTCAGGGCTCGATGCGGATGAAGTACGTCGAGTCGGCGACGAGGGAGATCGAGGTGGCGCGCAGGGGGCCGGTCGGGCAGGTCGCCTGGAACGAGGCGGTGCCGGGTGCGATGCCGTAGGCGATGACGTAGCCGTTGGCTTCCGTCGACGTGGCGGTCAGGCTCGGCGTGCCGTCCTTGGTGTACTCCTGCAGCGACGGCGCGGGCGTGATCGCGATCGTGCAGCCGGCGAGCGCGGTTCCGAGGCAGTCGCCGAGGATGAGCTCGACGAGCGCGGTGCCCGCGGGATTGCCGACCTGCCCGAGCTCCATCATCGTGAGCGTCGGCAGCGCGACCACGCTGTCGGCGTCGAACGGGTGTGCGGGATAGAAGTACGCCGGGACGTTGGCGCCGGCCTCGGTCACGACGTAGCCGGCCTGCGCGGCGCCGGTCGTGTCGACGACGGTCCCGAAGTTGCCGTTGCTGTCGGTGGTCGCGGTGAAGAACATGCCGCCGGCGTCGAGCATGCCGTCTACGGCGAGGCCCGACTGCGCCGTGCCGAGCCCGAGGTCCGACGCGTTGCCCTGGATCATGATCTCGGGCGGCGCGGTCGTGCCGAACGGCTGGCCCGTGCAGCCGAACGGGCTCGCGTCGGGGACGAGCCCGTCGCTGCCGCCGTCGCCGCCGCCGTCGCCGGTGGCGCCCGGATGCTTCGTCGGGAACGAGCAAGCCGCGAGCGCGAGCACGATGGTCAGGCGCATCTAGAAGCTCCTCGCGAAGGCGATGCCGACGCGATCGGGCGCGACGACGGGCTCGATCGAAGCCGGGCCGCCGACGAACCACAGCACGATCGAACCGGCGAGCACGGCGCCGCCGGCGACGAAGCCGAGGTTCGCGTCGAGCGCGGCGTGGCGCGCGTCGGAGTTGAGCGACAGCGCGCGCGGGTCGTTGCAGGTCGTGGTCGGGCACACCGCGTCGGATTCGTGCTCGAGGTGCTGGCCGTGCACGGCAAACGCGGTGCCGCCGGCGATGCCGGCCGCGCCGGCGAGCGCGAGCACGAGCGCGAGCTTGCGCTTGCCGGTGAAGGTCGATGGTGGCGGAGGCGGCGGCCCGGCGGGCGGCGGCGCGGCTTCGCGGGTTGCGGCGACGGGTTTGTCGGGCGGCTGCGGCTCGGTCGGCGGCGGGCCTTTGGACTCGAGCACCGGCACGTGGACGTCGATCTTCTCGCCCTCGCTCGCGATCGCCACGTGCTTCAGCCACCGCACGCGCCCCGGTGCGGTCGCCGCGATGTCGTAGTCGCCGGCATCGATCGGGATGCTCTGATCCCACAGCTCGGGATCGACCGGCGAGCCGTTGCGCGTGATCGCGAGACCGTCGCTGCGTTCGCGCACGTGGATCGCGAGGTACGACAGCTTGGCATCGAGCAGCTTCTCGCGGCGGCGCGCTTCGGCCTCGCGCTTGGGCTCGCCCCCGCGCTTCGCGGCGGCGGCGGCCTTGCGGAACGTCGCCCATGCGGTCGCGAGCTGGTGGTTGCGCTCGCGGCAGTCGGCGAGGTTGAGCAGCGTGCCGACGCTGGATTCGAGCCGATCGCTGGCTTCGAGCTTGTCGCAGGCTTCCGAGAGGTGGCCGGATTTGAGGAGCTTCTTGCCCTCGCGGAACAGGACCTCGGCTTCGACGGACTGCGCGCGCGCGGGGACCGCCAGCAGCACGGCGAACAGGAGCGAGACGAGCTTAGCGATCCTCATAGAGATCGTCGGGCCGAGGATGAAGATGAGGCGCGGGGTGCGGATGAGGCTTGGCGGCGTCCGGGGGTGGGGCGGCGTCGGGAACGGGAACGGTAACGGTAACGGGAACGGGAACGGCAGCGGGAACGGCAGCGGCGGCGGGAACGGCGGCGGGCACGGCAGCGGGCACGGGTGAGGGCAAGGCCGGCGAAGCCGGTGAGCGTAGTGCGACGAAGGCCATCGCGGCGAGGGCGGTGGCCCCGATCGCGAGGCCGATCCAGATGCCGACGCGGCGCGGGCCAGGGATGCTGACGCCGGCCGCGGAGCTGAGCGTGGTCGGTGGCTCGGCGTAAAACCCGGGCGCGGGGGCGAGCGCGGGCGTCGACGGCGGCGAGATCGCGCCGCTCGACGAGATCTGCGCGAGCAGCGCGTCGCACGAGGCCTGCAGCGCGAGCATCGTCTGGAAGCGATCGCCGGGCGATTTGGCGAGGCAGCGCAGCACGAGCGCGTCGAGGCCCTCGATCGCGGTGCCGGGCGCGCTCGGCGGATCGTTCATGTGCGCGCTGATCAGCTCGCCGATGCCGGCGCGATCGAACACGGGGCGACCGGTGAGCATGTAGAACAGCACGCCGCCGAGCGAGTAGATGTCGGTGCGCGTATCGACGAGACCGGTGCCGCGGCACTGTTCCGGCGACATGTACGCGGGCGTGCCCAGCACCTGGCCGCTGAGCGTGCCGCTCTGCGGCTCGCCTTCGCCGCTGAGCTTCGCGATGCCGAAGTCGAGCACCTTCGCGCGCTCGCCGTTCGGCGCTTCGGGGTCGCGCACGATGAAGATGTTGTCGGGCTTGAGATCGCGATGGATGACACCGCGCGCGTGCGCCGCGGCGACCGAGCCGGCGACCTGGCGCGTGATGCGCAGCGCGTCGCCGGGGTCGAGCCGGTGCAGGCGGCGGCGGCGCTGCGAGAGCGTCTCGCCCTCGAGCAGCTCCATCACGATGTACGCGCTGCCGTCGGTGTGAAACCCGAAGTCGAACATCTGCACGATGCCGGGATCGGGGATCGAGGTCATCGCGCGCGCCTCGTTGAAGAACCGCGTCACGATCGCGCGCTTCACCGAGAGCTCGGGCAGGAGGATCTTGATCGCCGCGCGCCGCCCGACGAGCGTGTGCTCGGCCAGATAGACCGCGCCCATGCCGCCGGCTCCGATCTTCTTGACGAGCCGGTACGGGCCGACGGTCGCGCCCTCCATCTCGCAAGGATAGACTAACGCACGAGCTCTGCGAGCGTGTCTTCGACCTTCGTCGACGCGCTGACCATGCGATCGCCCTTGGGCGTCACTTTGCCGCTTCCGAACGCGCCGTACATCTCGGCAAAGGCCTCGGCGAACGGCCTGGGCAGCCCGGCCTTCATCATCGCATCGACGTGGCCGGCCGCCGGGATGTCGACGATCTGCAGCTGCTTGCCGAGCGTCGCGCCGAGCTTGTCGACGAGCTGCGCGATCGTGTACATCGGGCCGATCAGGTCGACGTTCTCGCTCCTGGCCGGCGGCGCCACCAGCGTCTTCGCGACGAGCTCGCCGATGTCCTTGGTCGCGACCGTGGGCAGCGCCGCGTCGCGCGACGGCATGAAGTTGAAGAACATGCCCATCTGCTTCGCCGGCGCGAGCGACTGCTCGAGGTTCTCCTGGAAGTACGCGGCGCGAATCGAGACCACCTTGGTGCCGGTCTCGCGCAGTGCAGCCTCGAGGTAGTGCAGGCCCTTGATCGGCCCGGTGCCGCTCGGCAGATCAGCGCCGAGCGACGACAGCACGACGACGAGCGGCACGCCGCTTTGCTTGACCGCCGCGACGATCGCATCCGCCGTCGTCTTCTGCGACGCGAACACGTCGGTCGCCGCGTAGTCGGGCGGCAGCAGCGTGAAGAACCCGGTCGCGCCTTGCAGCGCGCCGGCGAGGAAGCTCGGATCGTCGAGCCGGCCGGTCGCGAGCTCGGCGCCGCGCGCGGCCCAGTCGCGGCCTTTCGCCGCGTCGCGGACAATCACCTTCACTTTGTGTTTACCAGCGAGCAACTCGTTCGCGGCGGTTCCGCCGACGTGACCGGTCGCTCCAGCAATGACGAACATCGTGGCCTCCTTGTAGGATGCCGACGTGCGTACCACGGCAGTCGGCCTCGTTGCGGCTCTGTGCGCCGCGGGTTGCGGCGACGACCAGCACGCGAACGTCGCGATCGTCTCCGCGCAGTGGGGCGAGGCGCTCGGCGAATACGCCGCGCAAGTCCCCGGCGGCGTCGTCACGTTCGCGACCGGCGACGGCACGCTCGCGCGCGACGGCGACGCGTTCCAGATCGGTGTCGTCGACGATGCGGCGATGCCTGCCGAAGGCTATCGCGTCGATCCGGTCGCGGGCGCGGGCCGCGCGTGGATCGTGCACGCGCACGACGTGCTGGGCGCTCAGTACGGCGTGACCGACGCGCTCGAGAACCTCGGGTTTCGATTTCGCCATCCGTACGAGCCGTACGTCCCGGCGCCGCCGGTTCCGCGCGGCGACGCGCTCGGCGTCGTTCACGCGCCGCAGGTGCGCGTGCGCGGCCTGCAGCTCCACACGCTGCATCCGATCGAGGGCTACTTCGCGTTCTGGGAGAACGATCCCGACGACGCGCATCGCATCATCGACTGGGTCGTCAAGAACCGCGGCAACTTCCTGCAGTGGGTCGCGCTGAACGACATCGACGATCCGGCGCGGCGCGCCGAGTGGCAGGCGTACACGCGCGACGCGATCGACTACGCGCACATGCGCGGCATTCGCATCGGCATCGGCGTCGAGCTGTTCAGCCAGAGCAACTTGCAGGACGCGTTCACGCTCGTGCCGAACACCGCGCCGGCCGCCGATCAGATCGCCGCGAACCTGCCGCTCGTCGCCAACGACCTGCCGTGGGACGTGTTCGCGCTCAGCTTCGGCGAGTTCTTCGACGCCGATCCGCAGGCGTTCATCGATTCGGTGAACACGACCGCCGCCACCGTGCACGCGATGGCGCCGGCTGCCGAGCTCCACGCGGACGTGCACGTCGGCGGCACGCAGCTCGTCACGTACATGGGCCAGACGATGATCTATTACTTCCTCGTCCGGTTCGCCGATCCGACGGTCATCCCCGACATCCACACGGTGATGTATTTCGATCTGTTCGAGAGCGCGGGCGGCGCGTATCAGATGGCCGACTTCTCGCCGCACCGCGAGTACTTGCTCGAGAAGATGTGCGCGCACCAGCCGGCGGCTTACTTCCCCGAGAACGCGTACTGGATCGCGTTCGACGACTCGGTGCCGCAGTACGATCCGCTGTACGTGCGCTCGCGGCTGTTCGATCTACAGCAGCTGCGCGCGGCCGCGCCGCCGCCGTGCGGGCCGCTCGACGAGCACCTGCTGTTCTCGTCGGGCTGGGAGTGGGGCTACTGGCTGCACGACACCGCGGCGTTGCGCGCGAGCTACGAGCTGCCCGACTCGCAACAGGCGCTGTTCGAGCAGCAGCTCGCGCCCGATCTCGGCACCGGCGCCGCGGATCTGGTCTCCGAGCTCGCCGACGATCAGCACGACGCGCTGATCGGCGACGGCCTCGCCGCGTACCTCGCGAGCCGCGACGCGCTGATCGACGCCGGCCGCTCGATCGACGTGGTCTCGCAGCCCGATCGCGTCACGTTCGACGACCTCGCCGGCGACACGCCCGTGCAGCGTGCGCAGTTCGAGGAGGCCGTGATGGGCCCGCTCGCGCAGTACGTGCAGCGGCTCGACGCGCTCGCGTTTCGCGCGGCCGCCCTCGAGCTGCCCGATAGCCGGTGGGCGCGCGAGCTCGAGGACGGGTTCGCGATCGATCGCGCGCGCGGCCACTTCATCGACGCGGCGTACCGGGCGACGCTCGATCACCTCGCCGGCGACGACGCGGCGGCCGCGCGCGACCGCGCGAGCGCGGCGAGCTGGATGGCGACGGGGCAGGGTATCGTCACGCGCCGCCACGGCGATCGCCACGATCCCGATCCGGAGCTCGTCACGGCGGACGCGAACCATACCGTCTACGCGTTCGGCTACCTCTACATGGCCGACACGCTGTGCTACTGGCACCGCGAGCTCGATCAGGTCGACGCCGTGCTCGGCAACTCGACGACGACGCCACCGTCGTGCGTGTACCCGTAGCTTCGCTCACCGCGTGGCGATGCGCAGCGCGACCACGGCCGCGGTCCAGCACGCGTCGTCGGTGCCGGCGGGCAGCGCGGCCGCGAGATCGTAGCTGCCTGCGACCACGCCCGGCACGTCGTCGCCGACGAGCGCGTAGAACTGGGTGTCGACGCCGCGCTCGGTCAGGCCGGTGCCGGCCGTGATCGTGCCGACGCCGTCGAGATCGGCGTAGACGCCGACGATCACGTCGGGCTGGGTCGTGACGAGCGGACCGGGATCGGCGATGCCCCCGGCGGCCGGCGCGACGACTCCGCCCGCGACATCGACCGGCGACTCGGTATCGAGCCCGGTGTACTCGAGCACGGCCATGCCGATCGCGGTGGCGTTCGCTTGCGTCACCGTCACGACGTCGGCATCGGTCGTGACCGCGGTCGTGTACCAGAACTGCAGGCGCGGCGCGCAGCCGATCATCGCGACGGCAGGGACGCTCGTCCACGTCGCCAGATCGGAGTCGGTGACCGCCAGTGCATCCGACAGGTCACTCGTGTACGTCGCGACGACGAGCAGATCACCGGCGCGAATGCCGGCGGAGACCGCGAGCGACGTGCTGCTGTACGTCGGTTCCATGACCTGGATCAGCGCGGGGACCGCGAGTGCCGCATCGAGTCGCGCGTCGAGTCGCGCGGTGTCGGAAGCGGCCGCATCGGACGCGACGGCGCCGCCGGCCGAGAACCGGCAGCCCGCCACGACCAGCAACGCGATGACGCGCCCCACCTCCGGATCATCTCACGGTGCGGGGTTGTGCTACACGGGCGACCTCGCACGGCAAACCGGCTGCACCGCGCCGAGGCGCCACGCACGGCGGGCGCGATTTCCCGCGCGTGCGACCGGCCGGGCGCTGGAACGCGGGCTGCAATCATCACGCGGGATGAAGACCATCGGCGATGTCGTCTCGGAGCTGTTCACGAAGTACGAACGCCGCTATCACGACGCCGAGCTCGCGGCGGTCGCGACCGAGGTCGAGCTCGACGACCTGCTTCGCGAGCAGGTCGCGACCAAGCGCGCGGCGCTCCAGCGGCTGCGCATGCTCGCGCGCAAGGCGGCCTGAGCTTACGGTCGGGGGGAAGCCGGCACTACGAGTGATGATCGTGATGCAGGTCGAGCGCGTGCGCGTGCACGTGCTCGACGCGATCATGGCGGTGAACGTGCGCGTGCTCGCCGGTGACCGGCGGTTCGTGGACGTGGTCGTGGTGGCCGTCGTCGTGGCGATGCGCGTGCTCGTGCTCGACGGGCGCGTGGACGTGCCCGTGCTCGTGATGCTCGGAGATGTGGAGATAGACGCCGACGGCGAACGCGCCGAGGGCGGCGAGCGTGCCGTAGCCGGCGCCGCGATCGCCGGCGAGCCACGCGATCGCCGCGCCGATGAACGGCGCGAGCGCGAACACCGACGCGGTGCGGCCGGCGCCGATCCGGCGCTGCGCGAGCAGGTACAGGCGCAGGCTCGCGCCGTAGCCGGTGGCGCCGCACGCGACGAGCGCCGCGGCGGCGGGCAGCGCGGGCAGCGCTTCGCCGCGCAGCCCGGCGAGCGACGCGGTGAGCGCGGCGCCGAGCGCGCCCTTGATGAAGATGACCTGCCACGGATCGCGCTCCGCGAGCGGCCGCGTCCACGTGTTGTCGAGCGCCCACGCGAGCGTCGCGCCGGCGATCGCGAGCGCGCCGGCCGCGCCCAGCGACATCGAGCCGGCGACGTCGAGCACGAGGGCGCAGCCGCCGGCGACCATGCACGCGACCGCAAGCGCGACGCGCCGGCCGAGCGGCTCGCGAAACACCGCGCGCGCGAGCAGCACGGTGAACACCGCCTCGAGGTTGAGCAGGAGCGCGCCGGCGGTGGCGCCCGCGCGTTGCAGTCCCCACGCGAGCAACGTCGGCGCCGCCGCGCCACCGGCGACGGCGATCGCGAGCAAGCGCGGCAGATCGGCGCGCCGAACGCGCGGCTGGTGCGCGCGCGAGGCGGCACGCAGCACGCCCGCGACGAGCGCGGCGCCGGCATACAGCAGCGCGGCGGTCGCGAGTGGCCCGACGCCGTGCCCGGCCCACGCGACGATCGGCGTCGTCGCGCCGAACGCGAGGGCGGCCGCGACCGCGAGCAGCACGCCGGACTTCATGCGTCGAGCTTACCGTCACTCGAGGCGGCCGTCGCCGAGCTGGCCCGAGCGCTGGTATTCGAGGGCGACGGCGCGGCGCAGGTGATCGTCGGAGAGCGAGCGTCCGTCGGCGGCGGCGAGGTAGGCGGCGCGCAGCGCGGCGTTGCGGATGTAGCCGCCCGAGAGCTGGAAGCGCTGCGCGAGCGACACGAGATCGAGCTCGCCCTCGATCGGCAGCGACGCCGGCAGGTGCGCGCGCCAGAGCCGCTCGCGATCCGAGGCGTCGGGGAACGGGAACTGGACCTGCACGCTCAGCCGGCGGCGGAACGCCGGATCGATCGCCGTGCCGAAGTTGGTCGTGAGGATCGCGATGCCGGTGAACGAATCGAGGCGCTGCAGCAAGTAGTTCGTCTCGAGGTTCGCGTTGCGATCGTTGCTCGACTTGACGTCGGTGCGACGGCCGAACAGCGAGTCGGCCTCGTCGAACAGCAGCACGAGCTCGCCGTCCTCGGCGGCGTCGAACACGGCGGCGAGGTTCTTCTCGGTCTCGCCGATCCACTTCGACACGACCTTCGACAGGTCGACGCGCCACAGCTCGTAGCCGAGCGCGCGGGCGATCGCGCCCGCCGACATCGTCTTGCCGGTGCCGGGTCCGCCCTGAAACAGCGCGGTCAGGCCGCGCGCGGACGACGCGACGCGGCTCATGCCCCACGTCTCGAGCACGGTGCGGCGATGCTTCGCGCGCGCGAGCAGCTCGCGCAACGCGTCGTCGATCTCCGGCGGCACGACGAGGTCGTCCCACGCGGCGAGGTCGTCGACGCGCGTCGCGACCGACTCGATGCGCGCGGCGCGCTGCTGGCGCAGCACGGTCGCGAGCGCCTCGG
Organism: Kofleriaceae bacterium; assembly: GCA_036490935.1. Lineage (GTDB taxonomy): Bacteria > Myxococcota_A > Polyangia > Haliangiales > Haliangiaceae > JABFXX01. The sequence continues at coordinate 32,800 of DASXCY010000002.1, forward strand.
CGACGTTCGCAGCGGCGGCGGGCATGGCCGCGCACGCGCGATGCATCGCGCCCGGGCCGACGGCGAACCGCGCGGCGAGCTCGTCGGCGATCGCGGGATCGTACGCGTGGCGCTGCAGCATCGCGCGCCACGTGTCGCGGCGCTCGGTCTCGGTGAGCGGCGGCAGCTCGAGGGCGAGATAGCCGGGCGACAGCGGCAGGTCGCCGCCGAACGGCGCGCGCACGAACAGCGGACCCGGGTGCGAGTCGAGGATCGCGCGCAGCCGCGCGTGCGCCGCCGGCTCGGCGACGAGCTCGATCGAAACGCACGGCACGTCGCCGCGCAACGCGACGTCGCGCAGCCGCGCGCGCAGCGAGTCGAGCGCGGCGAGGTCGACCGCGACCTGGCCGGTGTGGCGCTGCGCGCACGCCGCGAGCGACGCCGCGATCGTGCGCCGGCCCGAGCCAGTGCGGCCGCGCAGCACGACGCGCACCGGCGTGCGGGCGGGTGCCGTCAAGGCGCCGACCAGCGCGTCGAGCGCGCGGCGCGGCGCGACCAGCTCGGCCAGCGGCAGCGGCGCGACGGCTGCTTCGACATCGCCCGCCGGCGCGGCGCCGGCGAGGCGGCGCGCGATCGCCGGATGAGCGGTCAGCGCGGCGTACGGCCGGAGGCCTCGGCCGACCGCGATCGCGCCGCTGCGGACGAGCGGCGAGTCGTCGTCGAGCGCGCGGCCGATCGCGGCGCGGAGCTCGGCGTTGGCCTCGAGCAGGTGCGCGAGCAGGAGCTCGTCGACGAGCGGCCGCGCGGTGTCGGCGGTCGCGAGCGCGTAGGTGCGCGCGAGCTCGCCCCAGATCTGTGGCGCGGCGACGAGCAGCAGGACGGCGGTGGCGGTCGACGACAGGCCGAGCTCGTGCGCGAGCTCGACGTGCGGCGCACCACGCCGCGCGAGCGCGGTGAAGGCGGCGATCGCGGCGGCCTCTTCGGCGCGCGCGGCGTCGAGGAATTCGGCGGCGGCGGCGGCGGCGGCGGTCGTGTCGGAGGCGGCGATGCCGGCGGAGGCCGCGACGGAGGGTGCGAGGGCGATCGCGGTGCGGGTGAGTGCGACGATCCAGCGGCGGGTAGCGTCGAGGTAAGGCGAGAGATCGGAGCCGGGGAGCGGGAGGCGAGGGGGCGCGCCGAGGGCGGGTAAGGGCAGCACGGGATCGGCAGCGGCAGCGGCAGCGGCAGCCGCTTCGGCAGCGGGATCGGCGGCGGCAGCGGGGGCGGCAACGGCAACGGGAACGGCAGCGGCAGCGGGGGCGGCAACGGCGGCGGCAGCGGCAGCGGGGGCGGCAGCGGCAACGGGAACGGGGGCGGCAACGGCAGCGGCGGCGGCAACGGCAGCAGCGGCGGCAGCGGCAGCGGCGGCGGCAACGGTAGCGGCAGCGGTAGCGGGGGCGGCAGCGGAAGCGGTAGCGGTAGCGGGGGCGGCAGCGGTAGCGGTAGCGGTAGCGGGGGCGGCAGCGGCAGCGGAAGCGGTAGCGGTAGCGGTAGCGGAGGAGGCGGCGGCGGGGGCGGAGTCGGAGTCGGAATCGGAGTCGGAGTCGGAGTCGGAATCGGAATCGGAATCGGAATCGGAGTCGGAGTCGGAATCGGTGAAGGCCGTGCCGCGGCCCATCTCGATGATCTCGCCAGCGGCGTCGCCGATGAGGATCCGCTCGCCGGCCGCGTCGATCGCGCCGGCGATCGCGGGCGCGCCAAGGATGCGCTCGCCCGCGCACTTGCCGGCACGGACGTCGAGCAGCGCGATGTGCGAGCTCGAGCCCAGCACCGCGATGCCAGCGCGCTCGGCGACCGCGAGCAGCCGCGCGGTGCCGAGCCGGATGCGCGTGCGCAGCGCACCGGTGCGCAGGTCGTAGACGAGCGCGGTCGCGGCGTCTCGCACGATCACCTCGATCAGGGCGGCCGCGCCGTCGAACACGATCCCACCGCCGCCGATCGTGCCGGCGACGAGATCCGCCGGCAGCGCGAGCGGCGTGCCGCCGGCGCGCGGCCACACCAGCGCGCGGTTCTGGCGCTCGACCACGCCGCGCGCGCCGAGCAGCACGCGGCGATCGCGCCCGCGCTCGCCGAGCGCCTCGATCGCGAGCTCGCCGCGGTGCTCGCGCACGACCACGCCGCGGTCGCCTTCGATCAGCGCCACACCGCTGCGCGCCGCGGTGATCGCGATCCCATCGCCGAGCGCGCCGAGCCCGCGCGGCGTGCCGATCGGCGCGCCGGCGCGATCGAAGCGGCGCAGCGCGTGCTCGCCGCCCTCGCGGATCACGATCCAGATCGCATGATCGAGCACGGCCGCGGCCACCGCGTCGCGCGCGCCGCACAGCTCGGCGCCGCCCGCGATGCGCAGGATCGCGCCGTCGCTCGCGACCGCGACCTTGCCATCCGCCGACAGCGCGACGAACGGACGCCCCGGGGCACCGGCGGGCAACACGATCTCGGACTTGGAAGCGGCGAGCTGGCTCATCACCCCAGCACACGCAACTGCCCGTCAAACCCTGCAAAACACAAAACTGCAGGGTTTTCGGGCCGACTACGTGAGTGCTGCTGGAGGACCCATGCACGATCACGAGCCCAAGGACCAGCCGCCGGCGGCCGACCGCGAAGACCCGATCTCCGCCGCGCAGCGCGGCACGCAGGGCCCCGGCGGCCCGCTGCCGTTCCTCGATCAGATCCAGCGCGCGTTCGGCCGTCACGACATCAGCAACATCCGCGCGCACCAGGGCGTGGAGGCGGCGCGCGCCGCCGCCGACGTCGGCGCGGAGGCGTTCGCGCTCGGCGATCACGTCGTGTTCGGCAAGGCGCCCGACCTGCACCTCGCCGCGCACGAAGCCACGCACGTCGTGCAGCAGCGCGCGGGCCACGGCCCCGGCGACGGGCTCGAGCAGCACGCGGACGAAGTGGCCGCGCGCGTGGTGCGCGGCGAATCGGCCGAGCCGATCCTCGATCGCGTCGCGCCGGGCCGCTCGGCCGGCTCGGCGCCACCGCGCGGCGTGCAGATGGTGAAGGGGCTCGCGGTCGACGCCGAGGTCACCGTCAAGAACCGCAAGCCCGGTTGCAAGATCACCGCGATCATCGACGCCGACAACTACGAGATCCGCGAGCCCGGAGCCGCGCGCAACGTGAAGGTCCACGAGCGCGACGTGACGCTCGCCCCGCCCAAGCCCGAGGAGCCCAAGCCGTTCGTGCCGAAGCCGGGCATGGAGATCAACGTGCAGTCGGAGAAAGGCATCTGGATCGTCGTCTCGCAGACCGGTCCGAGCTACAAGGTACGGCCGAAGCACGCGAAGCCCGGCGACACGAGCCAGGATCTCGACGTCAAGAAGTGGGCGATCAGCGACGTCAGCGCGGCGACGCGCAAGCTCGTCGAGCAAGCCGAGAAGACCGCGCCGCTCGTCGTCGGTGACTCGTGCAAGTGCCCGATCGTCGATCCCGAGCGGGTGTTCGAGGTGATCGCCGTGCGCGACGACAAGCTCGTCATCAAGAACCAGTACGCGCACGAGGTCGAGCGCTGGATGACCGTCCACAAGTCGTGGAAGCCGGTCGCGAAGCAGGACAAGACGGTCGGCGGCGAGCACACGCTGCTCACCGACGAGCTGATCGGCACGCCGGGCTTCGAGAACAAGTCCGCCGCCGAGCTCGGCACGCCGGCGTCGTTCAGCGACGCCGTCACGAGCTACGACGGCAAGGTGCCGGGCGCGCTCAAGTCCGAGGCCAAGGACTTCAAGGACACCGCGCGCATCGACGTGTCATCGCGCTTCACCGACGACAAGCTGACGATCGAGTACGTCGTCAGCTCGAATCCCGAGTACATGTGCGCGCGCCAGTACCCGAAGGGCGACGCGAAGGCGGCGAAGCCCGATGTTCGCGACCTCGTGCCTCTGCAGCTCGAGACCGCGCCCGACGAGCACGCCGAGCTGATCGCGGTCGTCGAGCCGTCGGCGGAGAAGAACGTCGTGAGCGGATCGGTCTCGTACACGTGGAAGGCGCTCGCCGAGGCGATCCGCCTGAAGGGCGCGGCCGAGATGTCGAATTCCGCCGCGCGCGACGCGGTGACGTCGAAGTACAAGATGCTCGGCGTCAAGGCGCAGTGGCTCGCGACGGTCGCCGGCAAGAACAACCAGAACCACACGAGCGGCGGCATCAACCAGAAGGGCGGCTCGGGCGTGGTGCCGCTCGAGAAGATCGCGTCCACCGACTTCCTCGCGACCGAGAAGGACAAGCGGATCACGAGCTGGAACATGGGCGAGAAGCTCAAGGCCGACCGCGCGGTGCTCGAAAAGTTCCCCGGGATCATGGCCGAAGGTCGCGAGCTCGCGACCACGCTCGAGGCCGAGTCCGAGTTCCGCGTCGAGCCGGAGAAGTTCAAGGCGATCGTGACGAAGATGGATTCGATCGCCTCGACCAAGGAGTACTGGGACCACTTCGGCATCCAGAAGATGTCGAAGAGCGATCCGAAGCAGTACGTCGACACGTATTACGACATCGCCGGCAGCGCCGGGCACGACAACGCGCTGCTCGAAAACAGCATCGTGTTGCGCGAGCGCCACGTCGCGACCGATCCCGCCGACACGTTCCTGTTCGCGGTCAAGGGCCATTCGCACGGCAAGGAAGGCACGCCGGAGAGCATCCGGCTGGCCGCGCAGGTCAACCTCGATCGCAAGGGCGTGACCGCCGACGGCGGCGCCGCGAAGCTCGACGCGCTGGTCAAGGACACCAGCATCGACAACGCGTTCGGCCGCACGCTCGACCACGCGCTGAGCGGCGGCAAGACCACCGGGCCGGGCGGCACCGAGATGGCGAAGCTCATGGGCGACACCGGGCACGTCAAGCCGGCGCTGCAGATCAAATCGACGCGTCACAAGTTCCTGATGGAGCTCGCAGGCGGCACCGCGATCGACTTCTCGGCCGACGAGGCGACTGGCTTCCAGATCGACGGCACGGGCAAGGTCGTCGAGGCGAAGACGCCGCCGATCGTGTACAGCTTCGAGTTCGGTGTCGGCCACCCGAGCCTCACCGCGTCGGCGACGCCGTCGCAGGCCAAGGGCGCGGCGAGCGTGCAGCGCCCGTATCACGCGCCGCAGGATCTCGACAACCCCGAGCTGTTCGACAAGGCCGACTACAAGCAGTTCCAGAAGCTGCGCGACGACGTGATCAAGGACGCGCTCGCCGAGAAGGGCGAGAAGTTCGACAAGGGCGGCAACAAGGCGCACCTGCTCGCCGGGATGCTCGGGATGATCGGGAAGCAGTAGCGGGTCACGGCCCGGCGATCGCGATCGTGCCCGCGAGCGTCGCGGACACGCGGTCGACGGTCGCGCCGCACGTGCGCGTCAGCGAGACCGTGCCTGCGGCGACGAGCGCGAAGCCGGCGTGCGCGGAGCCAGCGTCGCACAGGCCGGTCGCCGACACCGTGCCGGCCGGGGCGACCGAGGCGTCGATCGCGAACGAGCAGCCGGCCGCCGTGCCGTCGAGATCGACGAGCTGCGCCGCGCTGCCGAGCGCGAGCCCGCCGGGGAGCCGCTCGGGGTGCGGGATGCAGAGCGTGAGCAGCGGATCGGCGCCATCCGGCGATTCGATCGTCATCGACACGACACCCGGCGTGGCCGGATCGGGGCAGTCGTTGTTCGGGCTCGCCGACAGGTTCGCGAACGCGAGCGCCGTCGTGCCCGCCGTCGCGACGAGGCCCGTGGTCGACGCCGAGCCGATGCCGCAGTACGCGTCGGGCTGGGTCGGCCCGGGGCCACAGCTTGCCGTGACCGCGAGCACGCACACGGCGAGGCGCCGAGTCACGCGACGAGCATACTCACGCGGCCGCGGCATAGGAATCGGCGACCACCCAGCCGGCCGCGGCCGGCGCCGCCGAGATGGCGAGCTCGCTCCACTGGAACGCGTTCGCCGCGCCGACGAGCACGGCAACGCCGCGAAGGCCGCGCGGCTCGACCTCACGGCCTCACCGCCAGCGACCACCAGGCCTCGGTCGCCGGCAGCGTGACCTGTGCCCACGTCACGCCGTCGGGCGAGAGCGCGGCGATGTTCGTCCCGCTGCCCACCGCGACGAACGCCGAGCCGTTCCAGACATCGACGATCCAGCTCTGCGCCGACGGCATCGTCTGCATCGTCCAGGTGGCGCAATCGGGCGAGGTCGCGGCGAGGCTCGAGTCCTGCGCCACGGCGCTGAACGTCGAGCCGTTCCACGCCAGCGCTCCCCAGAACTGGACCGCCGGCATCGTGCCGGCGGTCCACGTGATGCCATCGGGCGACGACGCGAACGTCGCGCTCGGCGTCATGCCGTCGGCGAGGAACCCCGACAGCACGCACAACACCGAGCCGTTCCACACCACGTTGCCGTCCCAGTATTCCGACGACGGCAGCGTTTGCGGTGTCCAGTCGATGCAATCGGGCGAGGTCGCGGCGACGTTCGAGATGAGCCCGATCGCGACGAACTGCGAGCCGGTCCACACGACGTGACCCCAGTAGTTCGACGACGGCATCGCCTGCTCGGTCCAGCTCACGCAGTCGGTCGAGGTCGCCGCGACGCTGCTGCCGCCCGATTGCACGGCGCAGAACTTCGCGCCGTCCCACGCCACCGAGTTCCAGCGCGCGCCCTCGGGCATGCTGCCGGTCGTCCACGCGACGCCGTCGCCGGAGACCGCCGTCGCCTGGCCGGCGAGGTCGGTGTTGCCCGCGATCGTGCAGTACGTCGAATCGCTCGCGCCGACTGCGTCCCACGCTTGCGTCGACGGCAGCAGCTGCTGCGTCCAGGTGAGGCCGTCGGGCGAGAGCAGCGCGAAGTCGATGCCGTCGCCGGTCAGGATCGACGCGTGAGGGCTCGCCGCCGCGCCGTCCGCGCCGCCGCCGCCCGGCCCGCCGTCGCCTGCCGCGGGCGCGAACCCGAAGCGGCCGCACGCGCACAGGACCAGCGCGGCGCCTGCGACCCTCATGATCGCGATCATAGCCTCGAAAATCCGAGGTGCGGCTGCCGGATGTAGCCGGGTTGCAGCTGGCGCGGCCGCTGCACGTTCGTGCCGCATGCGCGCGATCGTGTCGGTGGGCCTCGCCCTCGATCACGGTCACGGGCTACACGTGCACGGCGTCGTCGGCCGGCGGCACGTTCGCGGCCGACGTCGAGGCCGCGCCCGTCACTGCCGGCGAGCGCGCGGCCGCGGTCGTCGGCTCGTACGTCGAGATCGAAGCGCGCGGCGTCGAGACGTTCGCGCTGCTCGTGCCCGCGACGCCCGGCGACTACAGCTGCGCGGATGCGACGAAGCTCGACTACGACGCCGGCAACGCCGCCGTCGCGGCGTCGGCCTCGACGTGCGCGGTCACGCCGGCGAGCATCGGCGACGTCGGTCAGCCGGTGACCGGCACGTTCTCCGCGACCGTCGGGGCGACCTCGATCGCGAACGGCACGTTCAGCGTCGGACGCGTCCCGTACCCGTGACAGCTCCGCGGCGCGCGGCTACGGGCACGTCTTCGCGTTCGCGCTGTCGCTGATCGTCCACGCGACGCAGTTCTGCGTGATCGTCGCGGTCAGCGTGTCGGCGCCGTCGAGCGTGAGCTGCGCCGTCAGCGAGGCGCTGACCGACGAGTCGACGATCGTGCCCGAGACGAGCGCGCCGCCTTGCCCGGTCAGCTCGATGCCGCTGGTCGACAGGCTGCACGACAGCTGCGACCCGCCCTCGGCCGTGCAGCGCAGGAACAGATCGGAGCGCACCTCGACGCCCGCGATGGTGGCGTCGAGGTCGGCGTCGTACGTCGACAGACTGTTCTGGAGACCCAGCAGACCGTCGAACGTTTGCGTCGAGGTCAACGACGTCAACGTCAGCTGCTCGAACGTGTACTGCGTCGGCTGCGACGGGTCGTACTCCACCTGCGGCCACGACTCCGGGTTGTCGATGCGCGCGGCGCCGGCGAGCATCACGCCGAAGGCGTCGGTGCAGCCGCCGGTGAGCGTGATCGTCTGACCGATCGCGCCGATGGCCGGGCAGACGTCGTTCGAGGTCGAGTACTGCTCGACCGCGTCTTGTGCGGCGAAGACGTCGTCGCCCGCGGCGGCGTCGACGAGGCGCTCGATCGTCGCGTTGTCGAGCGCCGAGAACGACAGCGTCGGCTTCACGTCGGTCGTGTGCCCGCTCTGGCCGCCGCCGCACGCCGCGAGCGCCGCGAGCAAGCAGATGGTTCGCATGACGGAATCCTATCGGCGACCAGCTGCTAGTGCAGCTGATAGATGACGAGATCGTAGTCGCTGCCCTCGCGGACGACGACGTCGCTCGTACCGGCGCCGGCGTAGTCGATCGCGCGCAGGTTATAGATGCCGTTCGGGAACATGCCCGTCGATGCTTGCCAGTCCGCGCTGCGATCGCACGCCATGCCGAACGAGATCGGGTCGGGATAGTTGTCCGAGTAATCGTGGTAGCCGACCTCGATCAGATCGGTGTAGCCGTCGCCGTTGAAGTCGCCTACCGCGAAGCCGCGCAGGATGCCCCAGCCACCGTCGTCCTCGGTCAGCGACGCGATCGACGCACCGTTGGCGACGCCGTTCGAGGCGATCGCGTAGCGCTTCGCGGTGCTGCCGGTCTCCGTCGTCGACAGCGCGACGAGCCCGCGATCGGTGCGCGCCGCCACGTGATCGGTCGCGACGAACGCATACTCGTCGAGGCTCGCGGTCGCCGCCCCCTCGGTGAGCTGCGAGGCCGCGGTCGACAGGAACGACGTCGCGTGATCGCTGTACAGCCCGACGACATCGCGCTTACCGTCGCCGTCGAAGTCGCCGGTCGCGAAGCGTTCGGCGGTGACCATGTCGAGCGGATAGCCGGCATTCGGCGCCGACGCCGAGCGCGCGCACGTCGCGTAGCCGAGCCCGCTCGCGCTGCCCGCGAGGTACGACAGCCCGGCCGGTGCCGCGCCCAGCCCGTCGTAGCTGACGGTCGCGAGCACGTCGTCGTAGCCGTCCCGGTTCGCATCGATCACCGCGAGCGCGAACAGCCGCTCGTCGTCCGAGAACGAGCACGCGCTGACGTCGATGCCGGAGCCGAGCACGAACGTGTGATCGGGCTGCTGCAGCGCGACGTACACGTACGACGTGCGCGACTCGTCTCCCGAGTCGGTGTACGAGAGCAGGATGTCGGGCCGGTGATCGCCGTTGAAGTCGCCGAGCACGATCTGCTCGGGGCCGTAATACGGAAAGATCAGATCCGACTGCACGGGCGCCGCGAACCCGGTGGCCGTACGCACGAACGCGCGGATGCGGAGCAAGTAGCGCTGGTTCGCGCTGTCGCTCTGGCCTTCGACCGCGACGAGGTCGTCCTTGCCGTCGTGATCGACGTCGCCGACGAGCAGCTGCACGAGGTCGTACGGGTAGTCCGACAGCGCGCCGGTGATGCGCGCCACCTCGGTGACCTGGGTCGGGCACGCGTTGCCGAGCACCGCCGCATCGACGCCACCGTCCGAGCCCGGCATGGTGCTGCCGTCGGAGCCGACCGAGCCGTCGGGCGAGGTCGTGCCGGGATGAGAAGACGAGCAGCCGAAAGCGACGACGAGGACGAGCCAGCGCATGGGCCGCGCCGGGTGCAACGCACGTACCCTCGTAACCATCCGCGAATGCTCGGACGCCGGTGGCTCCCGGCGTTCACGTGGCCAGCGGAGTAGCCGGTTCAGCGCGACTTCGCGTGCTCGCGGGCGTGCTTTGCCAGCTCGAGGTACCGTTGCCGCAGCTGGTGCATCTCGCCCTCGCCGCACTCCTCCAGATCGAGGAGCGTGTCGCGCGCGCCTTTCGTGGCGCGGATGAGCTCGTCGAGCTTCATCTGGATCGCGACCCCGTCGCGGTTCTGCGTGTTCTGGATCAGGAACACCATCAAGAACGTCACGATCGTGGTGCCCGTGTTGATGCAGAGCTGCCACGTGTCCGAGTAATGAAACATCGGGCCGGTGACAGCCCACGCGACCACCACGAGCAGGGCGATCGTGAACGTGCTCGAGCGCCCGGCACCGCGCGCTACCGCCCCGGCAAATCGGCTGAACCCGCCGAGCGGTTTGACCTCGCCGGCGAGGTTCGGATTCACTTAGAACCGTCCGCTCAGCAGCACCACGATGAGAATCACGAAGATCACCGCCGCCGGCGACCAGCCGTAGTAGCCGAATCGCGAGTGCCCGTATCCACCGCCGAACAGAGCAACTACGAGAAGCAGTAATAGCAATAGCATCAGCATGCCGAGGATTAGTTCAACTCGCGTGCCGAACGCTCCGCGCACGATCGGGCATACGCTCTGCATGGCGTCGGCGGCATGAGTGCAACGACCAGGAAGATCAAAGGCAAGTTGAAGGAGCTCGAGGGCAAGGTCACCGGCGACAAGCTGCGCGAGGCGCAGGGCCGGACCGAGAAGACCGCCGGCAAGATCGGCACGGCCGTCAAGTCGCGCGTGCGCAGGGCGAAGGCTCGCGCGCTGAAGACGAAAGCCGGGCGCAAGGCGGCGGCCGCAAAAGCGACGCCGTAAGCTGCCGGCCGGGTGGCGAAGCATCCGGTCACGATGGCGATCCGCGCGTTGCGCGCGGCGAACGTCGCGTTCGAGCCGCAGCTCTACGCGTGGGAGCCGCACGGCGGCACGCGCGCGTCGAGTGAGGCGCTCGGCGTCGACGAGCACGCGGTCGTCAAGACGCTGATCTTCGAAGACGAGACGCGCGCGCCGCTGTGCATCCTCATGCACGGCGATCGCGAGGTGTCGGCGAAACGGCTCGCGCGCACGGTCGGCCGCAAGGCGGTGGCGCCGTGCGCACCGGAGGTCGCCGACAAGCATTCCGGGTATCAGGTCGGCGGCACGTCGCCGTTCGGGCTGCGCCGCGCGATGCCGATCTACATGGAGCGTTCGATCGCGGAGCTGCCGCGCATCTACATCAACGGCGGCGCGCGCGGCTTGCTCGTCGCGCTCGATCCGCGCGAGGCCGTGCGGGTGCTCGCGCCCGCGCTTGTCGACGTCGCGATCGAACGCTAGTGCTAGGCTCGGGTATGGCCACCGCGATCCGGATCTGGTCCGACTACGTTTGACCGTGGTGCTATGTCGGCCTCGTCGAGGTCGAGAAGGTGCACGCGCGCTACGACGTCGAGCTCGAGTGGGAGCCGTTCGAGCTGCGGCCCGGCGCGCCGGAGACCGGCTGGGCCGTGCCCGAGCACGTGCGCGCGAAGCTGGGCCGGCCCGATAACCCGCTGACGCAGCGCGCGCGGTCGCTCGGGATCACGCTGGCCGAACGCGAGTGGGTGCCGTCGTCGCGGCGCGCGCACGAATGCACCGAGCACGCGCGCTCGGCGGGCAAGCTCGCACGATTTCACGCCGCCGTGCTCGCGTCCTACTGGAGCGAGGGCAAGGATCTGCACGACTGGGACGTGCTCGCCGCGGCCGCCGCCTCGGCCGGCCTCGATGCCGCCGCGATGCGCGCCGAGGTCGAAGCCGGCGCCTGGACCGCGCAGGTCGACGCCCGCATCGCCGCGGCCAACGAGATCGGCATTCACGCCGTGCCGACGTTCGTGCTCGGCGATCGGTTCGTCGTGCAGGGCGCGCAGACTCTCGACGTGTTCGAGAGCGTGCTGGCCAAGCTCGGCGTCTCGCCCCGGTGACGGACTGCACGAACGCTGCACACCTCGGAACGACGCATTGTGGGGAACGCACGTTGCACGGCGGGCGGACGGTGGACTACGTCTTGGGTGTGATCACGAGATTTCGCGTGGCTCGCGCATCGCTCGCTTGCGTGACTGTGACCATCGCGCTCACCGCGTGCGGCACCGAGCCCGATTCGCGCCCCGCCACGATCGACTACATCGTCGATGCCGTGCTCGCACCGCAGTGCGCGGTCGCGGGCTGCCACACGGCGGCTTCTCAGGCGCACGGTTACGCGTTCGATACCGTCGATGACACGCTGGCCGCATTTCACTCGTCCCGGGACCAGCTGCTCGTCGATCCCGGCCAGCCCGACGAGTCCGAGCTCTACGTGGTCCTCATCAGCTCCGACAAACCGATGCCACCGGCGTGGACGTTGCCGCACGCGGACATCGAGCTCGTCAAGACGTGGATCGATGACGGCGCTCCCGGTTACACACCATGAGGGCCGTCGTCGTCGCGGTCGTCGCGGTCGCTGCTTCGGGCGGCGTGGCGACCGCTTACCCGCAGTTCCAGCTCAGCAAGGATCAAGCGTGCACCGCGTGTCACGTCGATCCGGCCGGCGGTTGGCTGCTGAACGAAAACGGTCTGTCCACGGCGCAGAGCCTCGGCACGTACGATGTCGCGCCCGAAGCCGCACACGGCGCGCTGGTCGGGCCGAGCTGGCTCGAGGTCGGAGCCGAGCTGCGCGGCGGCGCGGGGCTGGTCGCCGCACGCGGCCTGGGCGCGGCGGCGTATCCGATGCAAGCCGATGGCGAGGCGCTCGTGCACGGCGATGGCTTCACGCTGTTCGGCACGCTCGGTCCGCAACAGGGCTCGACCGCCGCGAGCTACGTCGCGAGTCGCGAGCACTGGCTCATGTGGCAACCCGATCAGTCGGCGACGGATGGCTTGTACCTGCGCGTCGGGCGGTTCATGCCGGTGTTCGGGCTCCGCTTCGCGGAGCACACCGCGCCGACCGAGCAGTACGGCGGAGCGCAGCTGTACGGCGAAGCCTACGGCGCGGCGCTCGAGTACGTCAAACCCGGCTGGGAAGCGCACGTGACCGGGTTCGTCCACGATCCGATCCAGGACACCGTGGAACACGGCGACGGTGCCGCGCTCTATACCGAGCTGCGCGTCACCCAGGCCGCGTCGATCGGCGTCGAAGGCCGCTACGCGACGAGCAGCGTGGACACGCGCTGGGACGGCGGCGTCACCGCGAAGTACTGGGTCGCGCCGGCCGAGGTCTTGCTCGAGGCCGAGGGCCAGGTGATCCGGCAATCGTTTCCGGCCGGCAGCGCCCGCACGCAGCTCGTGAGCTACCTGATCGGATCGTGGTTCGTGCATCGCGGCTGGATGCTCGACGTGGGAGCCGGGCAGTACGACGAGGACACGAAGATCAAGGACGTCGACCTCGAATGCGTGGATGTCGATCTGCACTGGTTTGCCAGCTCGCACTGGGAGCTGCTCGTGACCGATCGCGTCCAGACGATCGCGCTCGGCGCCGGCGGCCCGACTTCAGGCTGGGCACTGCTGCAGTTTCATTACCGCTTGTGACTTGCGATAGAACACGAAGCAGAGATAGAGCGAGAGCGCGACCGCGGCGAGACCGCGTGCACGAGCGGCGACGCGTCGATGCGGTAATGGATCGAGTGATGCGTCCAGGATCGGTAGTACCTGGCACAGGCCGGTGACCGCCCACCCGCGAGCAGCGCGGCCGACAGCGAGAAGCTGACCTGGTACGAGATCCACGAGCACGCAGCCTTGCACGGAGCGCACCGCCGACCCGCGTAGCGCCGGCGCACGGTCGAAGCGGCGCCGGCGCGCGGCTACACTCGGCGATGACGCCCGACGTCGCGGTCGGCAGCTGGATCGACTCCGACGTGCCGGTGCGGCTCGACATGTTGCGCTGGTCGGCGTGGCATCGCCGCGTCGTGCTCGCGCTCGGCATCACGTGGGTGCTCGACGGCCTCGAGGCCAGCTTGGTGGCCAACCTCGCACCGACGCTGCAGGACCCGCGCGCGCTCGGTTTGACCGCGACGCAGATCGGCTGGACGAACACGTGCTACCTCGTCGGCCAGGTGCTCGGCGCGCTCGGCTTCGCGCACCTGACCGATCGCTTCGGGCGCAAGCGGCTGTTCCTGATCACGCTCGGCCTCTACCTGTGCGCGACCGCGGCGAGCGGGCTCGCGCCGACCCTCGGCGTGTTCCTCGTGCTGCGGTTTCTCACCGGCGCCGGCATCGGCGGCGAATACGCGGCGATCAACTCCGCGATCGACGAGCTCGTCCCGGCGCGCCTGCGCGGGCGGATCGATCTCGGGATCAACGGCAGCTACTGGGCCGGCGTCGCGGCCGGCGCGGTCCTGACGTTGATCGTGCTCGATCCGGCGCTGCTGCCGGTCGCGATCGGCTGGCGCCTGTCGTTCGGGCTCGGCGCCGTGCTCGGGCTCATCGTGATCGTCGTGCGCCGCCGCGTGCCGGAGAGCCCGCGCTGGCTGCTGCTCCACGGCTACACGCGCGCCGCGGCCGCGACGGTCGACGCGATCGAGCACGAGGTCGGGCGGCCCGACGCGCAGGTCGCGCCGGTGCGCGTGCACGTCACCGGACGCGTCGGGCTCGGCTACCTCGTGCGCACGCTCGTCGTCCGGTTTCGGCGGCGCACGATCCTCGGCTTCGTGCTGATGTTCGCGCAGGCCACGCTCTACAACGCGGTCTTCTTCAGCTACGCGCTCGTGCTGCGCGTGTTCGACGGCGTCGCCCCGGGCCGCGTCGGGCTGTACATCGTGCCCGTCGCGATCGGCAACTTCCTCGGTCCGCTCGTGCTCGGGCCGCTGTTCGATCGCATCGGCCGCCGCGTGATGATCCCGGCGACCTACGCGATCACGGGCGTGCTGCTCGCGCTCACCGGCCTGCTGTTCGCGGCCGGCTGGCTCGACGCGCTCACGCAAACGCTCGCCTGGTCGCTCGTGTTCTTCGTCGCGTCGGCCGCGGCGAGCTCCGCGTACTTGACGGTGAGCGAGCTGTTTCCGGTCGAGCTCCGGGCTCGCGCGATCGCCGTGTTCTACGCGTTCGCGACGCTCGTCGGCGCCGGCGCTCCCGCCGTCTTCGGGGCGATGATCGACGCCCACGCTCCGCGCCAGCTGCTCGCCGGCTATCTCGCGACGGCCGCGCTGATGATCGGCGCCGCCGTGATCGCGCGGCTGCTCGGCGTCGCCGCAGAAGGCCGCTCGCTCGAGCAGCTCGCGGTCACGGCTTCGCCTCGAACGTGAACGCGTGCGGTAGCAGCAGCTCGCCGCCGGGTGCGAAGATCACGAGCACGTCGACGGTCTCGCCGGCCGTGCCGCCGGGCGCCTGGACGACAAGCTCGTGGTCGTTCGCGAACCGCACGATCGACCCCTGTCGCGAGCCGAAGTACACCTTCGCCGCGCGCGGGCCGTCGGACGTGAAGCCGGAGCCGCGAAGCAGCACGAACGTGGCGCCCGCCGCATCGCCGTGCGCCGGCTCGAGGCCCGTGATGGCGAGCTGTCCCGCGGCGGGTGAAGCCGAACCCGAACATTCCGCAGGCACGGACTTGCCGGCCTCCTGCACGTCGCTGACGAAGTTCGTGATGATGTTGTCGCACGCGTCGGACCGAAACAGCGGGCCGAACTCGCCGGCCTCGCGGTTCTCGATGCCGAGCACGGCGCTCGCCGCGCGATAGCAGAGGCGCGCGCGATCGCACTTCGCCTTCACCGCCGGGATGATGGCGTCGAGCTCCGCGGATCGCGCGGGCGAGGCGCGATGCGCGCCGAAGCCGCGGGTGAAGTCCAACCGATCGCCGACGAGCTCGGCCGCCTCGTCCTGGCCGATCCCGGTCACGGTCACGTGCGAGCCGACGATCGTCACCCGAGCCACCTCGTAGGCGGGGATCGTCGGCATCACGAGGTAGGCCGGCTCGCCGCCGAGCCGGAGCGCGGCCCCACCGAGGACACCGGCGTCCTCGACCTCGTCGATCTCCCACCAGCTCGACGCCGGCGCCGCGGCAACTGCGGGCGCTGCGGGCGCTGGATGATCCACATCGTTCCGCGCGTGACCGCAACCCGCGAGCCCTGCGATCGCGACGATGATCAAGTCACGCATCACGCGCGCGAGCGTACACGAGATGCGCTAAGCGCGCGCAGCCGTTCGATCGACCGCGCGGCAGGAGCTGGCCGCAGCTGCCACGCCTGGATCGTGACCTGGCGCTGGGCATCGCGGCGCGCCGCGGCCAGCGCGTTGGCGAACAGGCCGATCACCACGATGATGAGCACGTTGGTGCCGACGAGCAGCGCGATGGTCGCGCCGCCGCCGACGTGCACGACGGACGAGGACGCGCTGACGACGCCGTCACGAACGCTCCACGTCTCGGCGAGGATGCCGAGCCGCTCGGGCACGACGGGGACGAGCCAGCTCGCGGCCATCATGCCGAGCACGATCCACTTGCGGCCGATGCGCTGGGCAGCGGCTAGTGCGTATGCACGTGCGGTTCGGTCGGTGCCGGTGCTGGTGATCCATCCGACCACCGCCGCACGGGAACGAACAGCACGGTCGATTCGAGCCCGGTGCCTTCGCGGCCGATGATGGGCGAGCTCTCGAGACCGGCGGCCCAGGTCGCCGCCTGGCCGCGCGGCACGAAGAACATCACGCGCGGAAGCCACGGTCCGGCGGCGTCGTCGCGGCCGGCGAGTCCGAAGTGCAACATCATCAAGGCCGAACCGCGACCCGGGCGTTCGGCGTCGTGCTCGCCGCGGTCTCGCGCGTCGTGTCCCGGCGCCCCGCGCGTCCGTTCGAGATGCTCGCGCTCGCCGCGGCCAATGCATGCCTCGCGGCGCTGCTGTCTCGCGTGTTCGGCCCGCTGCTGCTCGTGCCCGCGGTCACCTGCGTGATGGCGGTCTCGCTCACCTCGTATCCGAGCCCGAGCTAGCCACTGCCGGTTCCGCGCCCACGCGGGTGAATGCGGGCTAGTCGGTAAGCGGGATGATCGTCGACGAGTCCTGGCTGGCGCCGATCAGATACACCTTCGTGCCGTCGCTGTCCGTGACCTCGGTTTGCGCGACGCGGACGATCGCCACACCGCCCATCGTGTCGGCGGCGGGGAGCAACGCGAAGGTCGAGGCCGGGATCGCGAACGTGCCCGTGTCGGGCACCATGCAGACGATGCCGGAGCTGTCGAACATGTCATCCACGCCGGCGATCAGCACCCACATGCCGGGCCCCGCGCCCGCGGTCCACGTCAGGGTGTAGCCAGCGCGCGACATCGTGGTCGGGCGCGTGAACCCCGCGACGTTCGCGGGTCCGGTGACCGTGCCGGTGAATCCGGCCACCCCGGCGCCGCCCGCGGCGGTCACCGTGATCGTCGCGCCCGCGGTGAACAGCGGATACGGCGGCGTCGGGCTCGCTTCATACTTCGCGGGGCTGCCGCCGTAGTCGAGCGTGACCGGCGAAGCCGTGCCCGTGACGGTGATCGCACCCGCGTCGAGCACCATCGTCGATGCGGAGCCGTTGAGCCCGCAGGGGCCGTCCGTGGCGACGGGCGTTCCGAACACGTTGCCCATCACGAATCCCGCGGTCGCCTGGCCGGTATTCTCGGCGCCGTCGTAGCCCTGCAACAGCGTCACGACACCCTGGTTTAGCGACGCCGCATCGATCGATCTGCTGTCCTGGGCCATCGCCGCATCCGGCTTCGCGTTACTGCTGCCACATGCTGCCAGGACGCACACGATGAAGAGCTCGCGCATGCGGCCCTGTTCCCACGCCTGGCCTACACGATCAAGGGGCGAATTCGAGCTCGTAGCTGTCCCACGTGCGTTCGAGCTCGTCGAAATAGTCGACGGCGGCGTGCCGGATGGTGCGGAACGGCAACACCACGCCGTTCACGGTGCGAAAATCGGTGTATCCGACGCGGAACGTGAATGGGCTCGGCACCGAGGTGGCATCGTCGCGATGACGATCGGCGATCGTGACCTGCTCCTCGTAGCCGATCTCGAGGTGGCTGGTGACCGAGAAGAAGCGCGTGCGCACGCGGCCGCCGTGCGTGACCAGTCGCACCGCGTACGCCGGTTGCCCGTCGAAGTCGGCCACGCCGAGCAAGCGCGCCTCGCGGAACGACTCGCGCCAGCGCAGATCGCGATCGAACCGCGCGTCGAGCGCGTCGTCCTCGAGCTCGCCGCCGCTCACCGGGTGCCAGTTGCCGTGTTCGTACTCGAGCTCGCTCGCGCCATGCGCGTCGACGTGAATGGAGATCGCGTAGCAGCCGTCCGAATAGTCGGCGTTGCCGGGCGCCGTCCTTTGCTCGCGCCAGTGCTCGACCGAGCCGTCCTGATGCCGCAACGAGCCTACGCCCCGGATCGCGACCAGCCGTGCGAGCCGTGCGCGACCCCCACTGGCGGCGAGCGAGTCCTCGAACACCTGCTCGACGGTGTAATCGAGCACGCGGGCGGGCGCGCGCTCGGCACTCCGGGCCGGCGGCGGGCTCGCGCTCGTCGCTCGTGCGCGCGGCACGGCCGCCGCGACGAGCAGCAAGCAGCCGGCGAGCAGAGGTCGGGCTACCGCAGGGCGTACGAGCTCCATGGCCATGAGACACCGAACGCGCGGCCCGGGTTGCATTATTTCATCGGTCGCGAGGCGCGGTTCGCGCCACCGGTCAGCGCAGCAGCGACAAGAACAGATCGACGAGTGCCCCGCCGGTGCCGTGCGAAGCGACCAGCGGATCGAGCGAGACTTGCAGCTTGTCGGCGCGCAATTCGTCGCGTTCACGACGGATCTGCTCGTGCACCCGGTGGAGGTCCTTGCGATGGGCTTCTTCGAGCCCACCCTGCATGACGAACTCGATGATGACCGGCAGCTCGCCGGCGTCGAAGTACGTGCCGTGCGCGCGGCAGACATCGACGATCACGCCGGATCCGGCCGCGAACAGCGTGCGATTCATGATCTGCGCGCAGATCGGACACTTGACGTACATCTTGTCGGCGGGCCGCATCGCGGACAGCTCGTGTTTGGGGAGCGCACCGAGCAGCGTGTCGGCGCGAGACTGCGCGCGGTCCAGGATCACGCGCTTGATCGCGGTTTGATCGAGGAACAGGCCGAGGCATTTGCTGCACTCGTCGATCACGATGTCGCCGACGAGGCGCGCGCGCATCGCGGTCGCGCAGCGCGGGCAGGGCCGATCCTTCAACGTCGCGCCGATCGCGGCGACATCGAGCTCGGTGCCGCACTCCGGGCAATGTTTGTGGCCCGCGAACACGCGCGACAGGCAGCGCGGGCATGCTTTGAGCAACAGCTCCTCGTTGCAGTACTGGCAACGCGATGCGGTCGGCGACACGCCGCCGCCGCAGTGCGGGCACATCAAGAGGCCGGCTTGCTTCGGCTCGTGCAGCGTCATCATCGTGCCGCACTGGCAGCGGAACTGCTGGCCGTCCTGGTGACCGGTCACGTCATACCGACTGTCGCAAGCAGGGCACGCCAGGATCATCGCGACGATGATAGCGCGATCGCGGCACGCTCGAATCCCATGCCGCGCTCGCGTTACAATCCAGCCGTGCGGCTGGTATGGCTGTCGATGCTGATCGCCGCGCGGGCCGGCGCCGAGCCGGAGCGGGTCGTGATCGCCGATCTGGGCCTGCACGTGGTCGGCGCCGGCTATCAGCTCCCCGTCGCCTCGCACGTCGCGCTCCAGCTCGATCTCGAGTCGTACACGCCGTGGACGCAGGAAGCTCGATTCTTCGAGCTGCAAGGCATCGCGGTGCGCGGCCGCCCCGTGTTCTACGCGAACGCGGATGCCGTGACGCGCTGGTGGCTCTCGCCGTTCGCGCAGGTCGGCATCGGCTGGGCCAAGCGCGACGGCACGCGCCGCTCCGGCGTGGTGTCAGCCGCCGGCGTGTCGGTCGGCTACGCGTGGCTGCTCTGGGCTCACGTTCACGTCGCGCTCGGCGCCGGTGTCCAGTACGACGACGCGCGCATTCCCGGCGGTTCGTCCAAGCCGAGCTTCGCGTCGCTATGGCCACAGCTCGACGGCACGCTGGGCTACGCGTTCTGAGGGTCGCGGAACCCAGCCTGCGTTCTCAGACCCCTGTGATACGTGCTGGAGATGGACGCGCTCGCGATCCTGCACGAGGTTTTCGGCCACGACGAGTTTCGCGCCGGCCAGCGCGAAGCGATCGACGCGTTGCTCGCGGATCGCGACGCGCTCGTCTTGCTGCCGACCGGTGCGGGCAAGTCGCTGTGCTACCAGGTGCCGGCGATCGTGCGCGCGCGGCGCGGCGAGGGCGCGACGCTCGTGATCTCGCCGCTGATCGCGCTGATGAACGATCAAGCGAGCGCGCTCGCGGCACGTGGCGTCGCGGTGGCCGCGCTGCACAGCCAGTGCGACGAGGCCGCGCGCACCGAAGCGGTCGGCCGGCTGATGCGCGGCGAGCTCGCGCTGCTCTACGTCTCGCCCGAGCGCGCCGTGCTCGACGGGTTCAAGCGCCTGCTCGGCCGCACGCGCATCGCGATGATCGCGATCGACGAAGCGCACTGCGTGAGTCAGTGGGGCCACGACTTCCGGCCCGAGTACATGCGGCTCGCCGAGCTGCGCGCGATCGCGGGCCTCGCGGACGCGCCGTTGATCGCGCTCACCGCAACCGCCACGCCCCGCGTGCTCGCCGAGATCGGCGACGCGCTCGAGCTGCGCATGCCGGTCGCGATCCGCGGTGATTTTCGCCGGCCCAACCTCGCATTCGAGGTCGTGCAGATCGGCCCGCGCGGCGGCGGCGACGAATCACGTCTCACCGCGACGATCGACGCGCTCGATCGCGCCGGCCTGCGCGGCCGCAGCGGTGCGGGCCGCGGCATCGTGTATTGCAGCACGCGCAAGAAGGCAGAGGAGGTCGCCGCCGCGTTGACAGCCGCGAGCTTTGCGGCCGGCCACTATCACGCCGGCCGCACCGCACTCGCGCGGCAGCGCGCGCAGTCGGGGTTCGCGCTCGGCCGCATGCGGGTACTGGTCGCCACCAATGCCTTCGGGATGGGCGTCGACTACCCCGACGTGCGCGTGATCGTACATTTCCAGGCACCCGGCAGCCTCGAGGCGTACTACCAGGAAGCCGGGCGTGCCGGCCGCGACGGGGAGCCGGCGCACTGCCTGCTGCTCTACGGTGCGGGCGATCTGATGATGCAGCGCCGGATCGCACAGCACGGCGCCACCGGCAAGCGGCTGGTGATTCTCGAGGACTCGCTGGCTGCCGTCGCGGTATACGCGACCACCTGGGCGTGCCGGCAGCGCGGCTTGTGCGCGCACTTCACCGGCACCGCCGATCAGCTCGCGTGCGGCTCGTGCGATGCGTGTCTGGCGCCCGCGGAGGGCGCGCGCCTCGCGCCGGCGCCCGCGGCCTCCGTGCTCGGCAGCGCGGAGCAGCAGATCATCGTCGCGGCGCTCGCGGCGCACGGCCGCGCGGTCGGCAAGGGCAACCTCGCGAAGGCGTTGCGGGGAAGCCAAGCCAAGGCGGTCTTGATTCACGGGCTCGATCGGCTCGCGCAACACGGGGCGCTCGCCGCGTGCTCAGAGCCGGACATCGCCGCGACGATCGAATCGCTGATCCGCGAGCGCCGGCTCGTGCGACGCGGCCGCAGCTATCCGACCGTGGCGTTGCCTGGCCTGGCGAAGGCCGGCGCGCCGCGCGATGCCCGGGCGCGGCGCGGCCGCGATGGCTCGCCCACGAGCAGCATCACGGTCGAGCTCGATCGGTTTCGCAAGCGCATGGCCCGCGAGCTGCGCTGGAAGGCGTTCATGGTGTTCCAGCGCAGCGTGATCATCGCGATCGATCGCCACCGCCCGGACTCGCTCGCCGCGCTCGCGCGCATCCCCGGCCTCGGGCCCAACCGCATCGCGCGCTTCGGCGACGAGCTCGTCGCGATCGTCCGGCGCTACGGTTCGACGGACCGGCCGACGCAGCCCGCTCCGCCGGCATCCACGCCCGCCGCGGGCTGATCGTCAGAGCGGCTGCGAGTAGCCGAAGTCGCCGCGGAAACACAGCTGCACGTCGATGGTCCAGTCCTCGACCGGGAGCGTGCCGTCGACTTCGAGGTCGACGAGCACCGATCCGGACTCGATGTACGCGATCGCGCTCTGCTGGAGCACGGACGGGACGGCGAGCGTGCTGCCGTCGGGCACGCAGTCGCCGGTGCAATCATAGGCATCGACGGTGGGGAGCATCGCAGCCGGGTTGCCGCTCGCCACGCTGACGTGCGCGGCGTCGATGAAGTCGAGGCTGGACACGCCGCTCGCGGCACTCGCATCGATGCTCACGAACTGGAGATCCTGGACCGAGCTCGCGAGCGCCTGGAGCGCGGCGAGCTTGTCGAAGGTCCAGTCGTGGTCGACGGTCGTGGTGCCCTGCGCGACTCCATGGATCGTCACGCCGTCGTACGGCACGCACAGATCGGAGACGTCGACCTGCGCCGACACGACGGTGCATGCGGATGCGAACGCCACAGGGGCAAACACGAGCAGATGATTCGCAGGCATTCAGTCACCTCCCGAAGTGCAGGACCATTCCGATCCGCGCTGACACAGCCGTGATCGTGACGTCCGGATCGCTGCCTCCAAACGGTGCCGGCATCGCGCCCGAGGTCATCGTCCCGACGACGTGGATCGTGCCGGCGACGCGGGTCACACCCGCGCGGATGAAGAAGCGAAGCGCGCGCCGGCCGAGCTCGACCCCGGCGTGCGCATCGACATAGTCGTATCCGACGCGGTCGAGAACCGCGGACGAGAAGTTAGGATTCTCGGTCACGAGCCGGACGAGTGGGTTCGCGTCGCCGTCGAAGTAGTGGCCGACGTCGACCGAGAGCGTCGGAGTGAGCCAGCGCCGGATCGGCTTCCACGCGACGCCGACGCGGACGCCCGGGCTGATGCCGTTGTAGGACATGCCGGCGCTCACCTCGACGGATGGCCGCAGCGGAACGATCACGGCGGTCGTCGCGCCGTCGGGCACGCCCACGTCAAACGCCAGCGACCAGCCGCGCCGGCGCACCGGCGCGACGAGGTCCGCGATCGCCAGATCGCTCGGCTCGGCCGCTGCGGCCGGTGCGGCCAGCTCGGCCGCCTCGGTGGGCCACGCCGCGGCGAGCTCCGCCGGCTCCTCGCGCGAGGCCAGTGCGCCGTCGTGGATCGCAGCGACCGCGACCTCGGGGTGCGCGTGGCTCGGGATCACGGCGCGAGATGCGACCGCCGGCATGGCGATCCGCTCGCCGTGGGGCGAACCGCCGACTTCATGCACGGCGAGCTCCGGGACCGGTGGTACGAGCTCCGCCGGCCGCGAGCTACAGCTGATCGCGGCGGTCGCGCTCGCCCACACCGCTGCGAGACCCCGGCGCATGGTGCCCGACCGTCGAGCAAACGATGTACCGACACCGGCGCGACGGATCTCGCCTGCCACCGCGATCGCGGTGACCGAACGTCATTCTTCTGGATCCGCTGTCAGATTTCTGAGTGAACGACTGCGGTCGTCGCCGGCTAGAACCGGCCGCTCCATGACACGGCCGCGCCGTGTGGCGTTGGCGCGACGAACAGCGACGAATGCTCGGTGCGCGAGGCGTGCCAGTACAGCGCGCCGCCCGTGATGACGGCGGCGGCACCGAGCCCGTAGAGCCACCACTGCGCGGTGGCATCGGTGCGCGCGTACGAGTCGATATCGGAGACGTCACTCCAGACGCAACCGGTCGCGCACGCACCCGAGACTTGATTCGAGAGCGACGCGCTCTTGTAGCCGAAGAATGCACCCGTGACGATCATCGCGACGCCGACGCCCGCCGTGCCGATGCCGGCATAGCGCTCGAAGTCATGCGAGTCCGCCGTCGCGGGAGCCGATGGCGTGACGGTCACGGTGGTCGTCGCGATCGGAGGCGATGTCAGCGGCGGCGCGACGGCTGACGCCGGAGTAAGGACGGGCGGCGGCGGAACCCCGGTGTCCCTGGGAGCGAGCTCGCCGAGTCGCAGGATCGCGAGCGGCGCGAGCTTGCCGCCGGGATCGAGCTTCAAGTACTGATTATAGCCGTCGCGGGCGTCGTCGGTGTTGCCGAGCAAGCGCGCGCACTCGGCCGCATTGAACAAGAAGGCGGGCTTGTGGCTGAGCTCGAAGCCGGCGAGGAACTCGGCACGCGCTTCGGCGAATTGACCGCCGGAGTAGAGGCTCTGGCCGCGCTGGTAGTGTGCCTTCGCGGCATCGGCGAGGTGATCGCCGTTGTCGGCAAACGCGACCGAGCTCAGGCACGCAACGACGAATATCAGGATTGCGGATCTCATCGAGCTCTCCCTCAGTCTGAAAACGGATCGGCGATCACGGCGTCGTCCTTGTGCTTCGGTTTCTTGATCGGTGGAGGCGCAGGCGGCGTCGCGACGACGGATGGCTTCGCCGCAGGCGCCGGCGCCGGATCGGGCGCTGCCGGCGGTGGCGTCGGCGGTGCTGGCGGCGGGGGCGGCGGGGGCTCGTGCACGATCAGGTGCTCGGGCTCGCGCTTCGGTGATGCGGACGCGATCGGCGCGGGCGACGGCGTCAGCGCGTGCTCGGTCCGATCGGCGGTGCTGGTGTGGCTCGCCGCGGCATACACGACGAGCGCGACCATTGTCGCCGCGGCCACTGCGATGCCCGCGATCCACCAGCCGCGGCGGCTCGGCCTGCGCCAGCTCGCCGATGGCTCGGCGTCGAGAAGCTCGTCGACCGGGGCTGGCTCGACGGCGGGGATCGCGACCGCGACCGGCTCGACGATAGCGACCGGCGGCGGCGCGACCATCACCGGCGGCGGCGCGGCCATCACCGGCGGCGGCGGCGCGACCACCACCGGCGTCGGCGCGACCACGGGCGGCGCCGCGACGATCGGCGGCGCGGCGAACGGCTGCGTGCCGACCGCGAGCAAGCGCTCCTCGAGCTCGGCCGCGCGAGGACGCGCCGAGACGCTCGGATCGAGGCACTGCGCGAGCACCCGATGTAACTCCGCCGGAATGCTCGTCGAGACCTTGTCGAGCATCGCCTGCGGCACGGCCGGCGCACGCCCGCGCAGCATCGCGACGGCGAGCCGGCCGAAGCCGAGCACGTCCGCTTCGCTGCCGCTTGCATCGTCGGCGCGGCCGAGCCCGTAGTCGCCGAGCTTCACGACGTCGCCGCGCCCGACCAGCACGCTGCGCGCCGTGACCTCGCGATGGAGCACGCCGGCCATGTGCGCGTTGGCGAGCGAGCGCGCGACCTGCACGAGGATCGAGATCGTCCGCGCGACGGTCATCGCGCCCGACGTGCGCAACACGCGCTCGAGCGACTGCCCGGAGAACAGCTCCATCGCGATGAACGGCACGCCCAGCGCCTCGTCCTGACCGAACTCGTGGATCGCGATCGTGTTGTCGTGGACGAGCTGGCTCGCATTGCGTGCCTCGCGCAGGAACTTGCGCGTGGCCGCCGACGACGACGAGGTGTCGGCATCGCGGAGCAGCTTGATGGCGATCGGCTTGCCGGCACGATGACCTGCATAGACGAACGAGCGCTCGCCGGCACCGAGCAGCTCCTCGGCGACGTAGTGGGTCGCGACCACGAACCGGCCTTCGCGACCGATCGCGCCGTCGCGCGGACAGAACCCGAGCGACTCGAGCGGCGCCCGGCACGCCGGGCACGCGGTCGGATCGAACGGCACGCCGAGCGTTGCGGGCGACCGATCGAGCAATGGTGTGGCGTATGGCGTCATTAGGTGCCCCCGAAGATGCCGAAGCAGATGTTGTCGACGCACGGACCGCACGAGGCATCGCCGCAGTCGGCATCGCTGACACAGGAGGCCACCGAGCAGGTCGTACCGGAGCCCATCCCCACGCAGTCGCCGACGCCATCGTCGGTGTAGCCGGGGTCGCACGTGTACGTGCACTGATCGGTGCTGCAGAGCGCCGTGCCGTTTGCCGGCGCCTGACATGCGGTGTCGGTCGGCGGATACGAGCACGCGCCGCTACTGCACGTGCCGGCGCCGTACGTGCGGAGCGTCGTCGACGAGCTGCACGTGGGGTCCGGTGGCGCGTCGCACGCGATGGGCACCGACCAGTGCAGGCACGTGTCGGTCTGACTCGGCTGGCACGTGCGGACCGCGACGCCATCGCAGTCGGTCTCTCCGATCTGCGAGCAGTCGTTCGAGCATGCGGCCGCACAGGTGCCGTTCGAGCAGTACGGCTTCGCGGACGGACACGCCGCCGGCTGCGACCAGTCGTAGCAACCGTTCGACCGGAGCTCGCACGTGACCGTCGCTTCGCCGGAGCACACCGTCTCGCCTTGCGTGCACGAGGTCGCGCACGCGCTCGACGCCAGCGTGACGGTCACCTCGGTCGTCGCGTCCGACGTCGGCGTCACCATCGCGGCGCCGTACGCGACTTGCGTGCCGTGAGCCATCGCCGCGACGACGATCGTGGTCGGCTCGCCGATCGCGTCCGATGGCACCACGAGCTCGAACGACTTGCTCGGCGACAGCGAGTGCTCGAACTCGGCGAGCCGAACGTCGTAGTGGTCGGCGCCGAGCCCAGCTTGCGAGCTGACCTCGACGTGCACGGTCGTGTAGCTCGGATCGCTGCACGCGGAGAATAAAGCTAGAGCCAGCGCACCTGGCCACACACGGTTCATCACGTTCGTTGGAGCCAGACCGACATGACCGGTCGCGTAATTTTCGATGTTACACGGCGCGATCTGCGGAACCGCCCGAAGTCACGAGGTTTCGGGCTTGCCAATACGCGCGGCCGTCACCACGTTGGCGCGCGTGACGGCTCGTGCACCGCTCGCGCTCGCGGCCGTCCTGGGGATCGCGCTCGTGGTGTACTGGCTCACGCGCGGCGCGGGCGACACCAAGGCACCCCCTGCGGGGCGGCCCGAGCCGACCATGTCGCGTGGACGCTCCCCCTCCGGTGCCAGCTCGGCCCCGGCGACGCCGGACGCGCGGCCCCCGGCGCATCCGCTTCCGGCACGCGTCGCGGCCGAGCGAGCTGCCATGCTCGAGGCGATCGCGACGGCGCGGAGCCATCGCACCGCCGCACCGGCCCATGCGACCGCCGAGCCGGCCGGCAACCCCACCGCCACGACCCTCGACATCGTCGACAACACGGGCGACACCAGCGAGTGGGAGAAGCGAACGCTCGGCACGCTGAGCTCGCTGCTCGGCCAGTGCTACGACCTCGGTCGCGCCGACGATCCGACGCTCCAGGGCACCGTCATGCTTCGCTTCACGCTCGTGGGCGAGCCGAACGTCGGCGGCCTGCTCGAGCGCGCCGACATCATCGACGACAACACCTCGATCACGCAGCAGACGATCCGCGACTGCATCACCCAGCAGCTCTACGCGCTCGAGCTCGATCCGCCGCCAGACGGCGTCCGCGTCGAGCGCGAGCTCACTCTCAGGTTTCCGTGATGCCGCGAGCATGCGGCGGATGTCGGCGTAAGATCCTGTCATGGCCGGACTCGTGATCCTCGGATGCGGCTACGTCGGTTCGCGGCTTGCTCGTGCGGCGCTCGCGGCGGGACGTCAGGTCCGCGTCGGATCGCGCTCGACCGCGCGGTTGCAGCCGCTCGCCGCGCTCGGCGCGGAGGTGAAGTACTTCGATGCACGCGTGCCGAAGACATTCACCGGCGTGCTCGCGAGCATGCCCGGCGCGACGGTCGTGTATTCGATCCCGCCGGTGACATCGCTGCCGCCGCGGCACGCGATGCGCGCCGCGCTGCAAGCGGCGTATGGCGGCGGTGCGAGCTGCTTCATCTACTTCAGCTCGTGCGGGCTCTACGGTGACGCGCCCGACGACGACACGTGGATCGACGAGGACACGCCGGTCGCGCCCGATGCCGCGATGGAGGCCATCGCCGCCGACGAGGAAGAAATCCGCGCATGCGCGTTCGATCGCCTGCGCACGGTCACGCTCCGGCTGGCACCGATCTACGGTCCGGGCCGCGGGGTCCGAGAGCGCATGCGCAAGGGCGACTACAAGATCCTCGACGACGGCCAGCACGTGACCTCGCGCATCCACGTCGATGACGTCGTGGGCGTCGTGGCCGCCGCCGAGGCGCACGCGCAGCGCGGCGCGCTGTATCTGGTCGGCGACGACGAACCCACCACGCAAGGCGAGTACGCGCGCTGGCTCTCCGACCGGCTCGGCGTGGCGATGCTGCCATCGCGGCCGATCATCGAGCCCGGCCGCGCACGGGTCGCGCATCGCAACCGGCGCATTCGCAACGCGAAGCTCAAGCGCGAGCTGCAGCTCGCGCTGCGCTATCCGTCGTTTCGCGAAGGCGAGGCGGCGATCGAGGCCGAGATCGCGTAAGGTGCGCCGCCATGGCCGACGACACCAACACCTCGCGCGCGGTCGTCGTCGCCGTGCAGACCCGCGGAGTTGATGACCGCGAGCTCGAATCGTCGATCGCCGAGCTCGAGCGACTCGCGAAGACGCTCGGGCTCTCGCCCATCGGCCGGATGACGCAGCGACGCGCGAAGCTGGCGCCGGGCGTGGTGCTCGGCGAAGGCAAATTGCGCGAGCTCGCCACCTGGACCGGCGGCCCGGGCGTGGTCGGTCCGTACCAGAAACCGGGGCAGGGCTCGGACGCTGATGATGACGACGACGCGGGCGACGCCGCCGCCGTGGCAACCACCGAGCTCGCGCCCGGCACGCCGAAGGCGACGGTCGTGCTCGTCGATCACGATCTGTCGCCGACGCAGCAGCGCAACCTGGAGAAGGCGACCGGGGTCGGCGTCCTCGATCGCACTTCGGTGATCTTGGAGATCTTCCAGCGCCACGCGAAGACCCGCGAGGCAAGGCTGCAAGTCGAGATCGCGCGCCTGAAGTATCTCGCACCACGACTGCGCGAGGGCTCGGGTGGGGGCGATCGCGTGCGCGGCGGTGTCGGCGGCAAAGGTGCGGGCGAGACCTCGCTCGAGCTCGATCGCCGGCGGATCCGCGATCGGATCGCCGAGCTCAACCACGAGCTCGCACAGATCGAAGGCGACGCGGACATCCGGCGCAACCGGCGCAGCGATCTCCCGACGGTCGCGCTCGTCGGCTACACCAACGCGGGAAAGTCGTCGCTCATGCGAGCGCTGACGACGACGGACGTCTACATCGCCGACAAGCTGTTCGCCACACTCGACACCACCGTGCGACGGCTGCAGCCGCCGACCGAGCCGCCGATCCTCGTGACGGACACCGTCGGCTTCATCAAGAAGCTCCCCCACGATCTCGTCGCGTCGTTTCGCTCGACGCTCGACGAGGCGCGCGATGCCGATCTGCTACTCCACGTGATCGATGCGTCGGATCCGGCGCACGCCGACCAGCTCGCGGTCACCCACGAAGTGCTCGGCGAGCTGGGCGCTCGCGAGCTGCCAACCTGGCTCTTGCTCAACAAGATCGATCGCGTCGATGCGCCGGGGCGCGACGCGCTCGCGGAGCGCTATCCCGGTGCGCTGCAGCTCTCGGCCAAGGCTCCCGGCGATGTCGCGGCGCTGCGCGACAAGATGATCGAGCTGTTCGCCGGAGCGCTCGAAGAGGTCGAGCTCGACGTGCCGTGGGCCGCACAACGCGTGATCCACTCGATGCACGAGCGCGCGACCGTGCTCGCCGAAGTGCACCACGACGCGGGCACCCGCGTTCGCCTGCGCGCGCCCGCCCGCATCGTCGCCGCGCTCCGCGTCTCGCTCGCGACGTTCGGCCAGACCGGGCAGCCTTGAGCGAGGCGAGTGATGCCGGCGAGCGTAGTCCCGCCCGCTGGCGTATGCTCTTCCGATGCGGAAGCTCGTGGTCGTTGCGATTCTCGTCGGCGCGGCTCTGGCTGGTTGGCGTTACCAGCATCGAGCCGCGAGCCGTGCTCCGCGAAACCTCGCGCTGAATCGATTCTGGGTCGATCACCTTCCAACGACCGAACGCGACCCGTTCAACGTGTTCGTGGTCCACACACCCGAGGGTATCGGTGCGTTCGCACAGGAGACGCAGTGGCGCGGCCAGATCGAGCGCTTCCGCTTCGACATCTCCGGCGACGTCATCCATGCCGTGTTTCCGTGGTCGAAGACCCGCGAGGACATCACGGTGCACGCGCGACGCTGCGAAGAGCACGACATGGACTACTGCCTCGACGTCTCCGGTTCCACGCACGGCGTGACGCGCTACTACTCGCGCACGGGTTGGCAGCGCAAGGACGGCGAGGACATCGCCGAGTTTGTTTCGCGCATTGCAGAGTGACGACGAGGACGTGGAGCGCGCGGGGGGACGTCGACGAACCGCTGGCGCCTTCCGTAGCCACCCGCGCCGTGCGCGTCGCGAATTCAGGGGCCTGCGGCGGCATCTCGCGTGCAACAGGCGCGGCGCATGCGCCAGGGAGGCAACACGAGTAGTCGGTGGCGGCGGGCCCGCAAGCTGGCGGTGATCGCCACGGTCCTTGCGGGCTGCACCGAAGCCGAGCCGACATCGGTCACGAACGTCGGTTCGCTCGATAACCCCGGCCTCATCCACGCCGCCGGCGGTCCGCTCGGACAGAAGGCCGACGGCACCGGGCAGGCCCGGCAACCGGCGCTGACCTACAACGGCGGCCCGATGCTGCAAGCGCCGGAGCTCCACGCCGTGTTCTGGGGCACGGCGGTGGCGCCCGACACGCAGTCCGCGGTCACGTCGTGGTTCGGCGACCTCGCGCAGAGCACGGTCGTTCCGATGCTCGGGCAGTACGACACCGCGAGCCCGGCGCAGTTCATCACGCAAATGCACTTCGCGGGCGCGATCATGGATGTCGACGCGCCTGTTCAAACCACGATCAGCGACCAGGACATCCAGGTCGAGTTGACGCGGATGATCGATGCCGGCACCGCGCCGGCGAACGACGGCAACCAGCTCTACGTCATGTACATGCCGCCCGGCGCGACGGTCACGACTCCGTTCGGTAACTCGTGCGTCGCGTTCTGCGGCTATCACGGCTCGTTCTATCGCAACGGCACGAACGCGTTCTACGCGGTCATTCCGGACATGACGGTCGATCCATGCAAGTCGGCGTGCGCGTACGATCCGACCCCGCTCAACGACGTTTACATGGCGTCGTCTCACGAGGTCACCGAGGCGACGACCGACGCCGCGGT
Organism: Kofleriaceae bacterium; assembly: GCA_036490935.1. GTDB lineage: Bacteria > Myxococcota_A > Polyangia > Haliangiales > Haliangiaceae > JABFXX01. The sequence goes on from DASXCY010000002.1 coordinate 63,558, forward strand.
CGGCGCGATCAGCACGGGAGGACCCAGTTACGCGTGGATCGATCCGCTCACCGGCAACGAGATCGGTGACATCTGCGCGGGCCTCTCGTTCACGACCGCCGCAGGCCTGATGGAGCAACAGGAGTGGTCGAACGCGGCGCAAGGCTGCGTCGGCGCGTCGCCGGCGTCGCAATCCGCGATCAGCGTGGCACCGGGCCAGGTGACGGCGCCCGCGTCGGGCACGGTCACGCTGCAGCTCACGGCGACCGGCACGGCCGCGCAATCGCTCGGGACGTTCTCGCTGCCAGCCGGCGTGACGGCCGCGATCGATCCGACGCAGATCAGCGGCGGCCAGACTGCGACGATCACGCTCACCTCGGCGTCGACCGTCGCGTCGCAGGGCGAGATCGGAGTCTATTCGGTCGATGCGAACAGCACGATCCATCTCTCGTACGTCCAGCTGACCGTGCAAGGCCCGGCGCCCACGCTGACTGGCGTCGCGGCTGCGAGCGGACCGGCGGCCGGAGCCCAGTCGGTCACGGTGACCGGAACGAACCTCGCCGCGATTCGTTCGGTCACGTTCGGAGGAGTCGCGGCCTCTGCGATCGCCCCGAGCGCCGACGGCATGTCGGTGACGGTCACGACGCCGGGCCACGCGGCCGGCGTGGTCCTGGTGCAGGCCGTCTCGGCGGACGGTCAGACGGCGAGCCTCGGGAACGCGTACACGTACGAGGCGTCGCCGGCGCCGACTCTCGCCGCCGCGTCGGCCACGATCGGCCCGAGCCGCGGTGGCCGCACGATCGCGCTGACCGGCACCGGCTTCGGCTCGGCGACGGTCACGTTCGGCGGTGTCGCGGCGGCGATCACGGCCGCGACCGCGACCGAGCTCGACGTGATCGAGCCGGCGCATCCCGCAGGTGCCGCCGACATCGTCGTCACCAACGGCGACGGCCAGTCCGCGACGCTGGCGGCCGGGTACACGTTCGCCGATCTCGCGCCGCCCGTGCTCGAGCGCTTGACGACCGCGACCGGACCCGCGGCCGGAGGCCAGTACATCACGATCGAGCTCGGCGACGTCGTCGGCGTCACGCCGACCGTCCAGTTCGGCGGCGTGGCCGCGACCGTGGTCTCGACGGGCCCGACCTTCATCTCCGTGAAGACGCCCGCCCACGACGCAGGCGCCGTCGACGTCTCGGTCACCGACAGCGGCCAGACCGCGACGCTGCCGGGCGCGTTTACGTTCCAGTGATCTTCCGGACGCCACGACGAAGTTGGCGCACGTCGCGGTTCAGACGTATGTTTGATATTCGTGGACGATCTGGCGCTCGTACGTGTGCTCAAGGCACTTGCCGATCAGCGCCGGTTTTGCATGGTGCAGGAGATCGCCGCGGTCGGGGAGCTATCGTGTGGCCAGGTCGCGGAGCGCTTCGACGTCTCGCAACCCACGATCTCGCATCATCTGAAGATCCTCACCGAGGCGAAGATCCTGATCGTGCGCCGCGAGGGCCAGCGTGGATTCATCTCGGTCAACCGCGAGCTGGTGGACCAGGCGATCGCATTGCTGCCGCGACGCTTGAGCTCCAAGCGGCGTGCCGTCTCGAAACGACGACGTCGCGCGCGCTGATCACCGCTGAAGCGCGCGATGGATCCTGACCAGCCGTTGCAGCGCGGCCCAGTTGCCGATGCCGCCGACGATGCCGAGTGACACCAAGAACGCCGTCGTGGTGGGTAGCGCTGGCCACTTCGCATGGATCACCGGGCCGAGCACCGGCGTCAATCCGGCCCCCAGGACCAAGAAGGTCGCGCGCTCGTGCCGGCGCATCAGCCCACGCGGTGTCGAGACCTGCGCCGCTTCCGCCTTTGCACTCGCGTAGCTGATCATGAAGCTGGCCAACAGCGCGCCGAGTGCAAGGGCAAGCTGCATGGCCGAACCCCGCGCGAACAAGATGAAGCCGGCGATGAACGCGAACTCGGTGTATCGGTCGACCGCCGCGTCGAGCAACTCGCCCGCGTTCGACCCCGTGTTCGTGAGGCGCGCGACCTGTCCATCTAGGATGTCGCTGATCGTCGAACACGTCGCGAGCAGACAAGCGAGCCCGAACCGACCACACGCGAGCGCAGCTCCCGCACCGAGGCCCAACACCAGCGCCGCATACGTCACGCCGTCGGGCGTTGCGCCGAGTCTAACCAGCGCCTTCACGACCGGCTCGATGGCCCAGTACGTGGCCTGCATGATGTTCTCGCCGACCATCACCGTTCCCCCGACCCCCACCACACGCTCGCTGCGAAAGCCGCCGTACCTGGCGACGCGGATCGCGTACGCGCCGAGCAGCACGACCCAGAGGCCGCCGGTGAGCCACGAGAAATCGCGATCCGTCATCAGTTGCGAGCTGGATGAAGAGGGTCGAGCACGCTGAGACACGCGGTTGACTTCATCGACACTTCGAAATACGTCTATCATATCGCTCGCGGCCAGCGCCATGCTCGGTCAGCACGTGATCGACCCATTCGTGCGTCCGCCCGGCGACCGGATGGATCGACCGGGTTACTTCTCGGTCGGGCGCGGCACGAGCTGGCGCAGTTGCCACGCTTGGATCTGGGTCGTGCGCTGAGCGTCGCGCCGGTCGCGTGCGAGCCGAGTCGCGATCCACACCGCGAGCGTCGCCATCGCCGGCGTGTAGAGCATGAGGCCAACGCGCGTACCGGTTGGATCGAGATGCTCGGTCGGCGCGTCCATCACGAGCGTGTTGGCGATGACGTGAATGCGGTTGTCGATCGCGCCGAGGTCGCCGAGCAGCCAAGGGATGAGCACCGCAGCAGTGCATGCTACGACCAGCATCCAGGCCGGAGCGACGCGCCGGTGGGTCGCGGTCGCCATCGCCACCACGACGGCCAATCCGGGGGCGATCAACGGCGGTGCGACGAGCAACGCGAACACGGCGACGAGCCCGAACCAGCCGATGAACATGGCGCGACTCGCGGCGAACATGGCTTTGCGCGGGGGCAGGATCGCGATCATGGCGATCGCCGCGGCGAGCGCGGACCCGAGCCCGAGCAATGCCCACGCGTGAATCCCGGCCCACAAGAACACCGGCACGAACGCGATGAACGCCAACGCCGAGACCGCGAGCAACGGGCGCTCGTTGACGAGTGCATCGAGGTCGAGCGCGAGCAGCGCTTGTTCGACCTCGGGTGGCACCTCGTCGGGCGGCTCGAGCATCAATCGCGCGACGAGATCGGCGGGTTCGCGGTCGGACGGATCGAGCGCGAGGGCGCGTGCTGCAGCGCGGATCGCGATCCGCCGCTCACCCTCGCGGTTGCCTTGCGCGAGCGCGGCGTGCGCGGCGGCCATCTCGGTCCGCACGATCTCGCGGCGCATCGCGAGATCGCGGTCTCCGTCGAGGAAACGCTGCACCGCCTCGCCGATCTCGCGGGCGGTGGCGTAGCGATCATCGCGCTCGAACATCGTCGCCGCGAGGCAGATCGCGTCGAGCTCCGGCGCGATACCACGGTCGGGCGCGACGAGCGACGGCCGCACAGACGCGCCCGACAGCGTCGATGCCAGGCCCTCACCGCCGCGCGGATGTAGCGGCACGAGCGCGAGGATCTCGAACAACATACAGCCGAGCGCGTACACGTCGGCCCGACTGTCGAGATCGGTGTCGCCGCGGATCTGCTCCGGCGCCATGTAGCCCGGTGTACCGAGCATCGAACCCGCGACCGTCGCGTGCGTGCCGGTGTCGAGCTCCACGACGTCGTCGAAGTTGCGGCGAGCCGCCTCGTCGCGATCGCGCGTTCCGACGATCCGGGCGATGCCCCAATCGAGTACGTAGACCTCGCCGAAGTCGCCGATCACGATGTTGGCCGGCTTTAGATCGCGATGCACGACGCCGCGCGTGTGGGCGAACTCGATCGCGAGACACACGTCGGCGAAGGCGCGCAGCAAGCGTTGCCGCGGATACGCCTTGATCGCTTCGGCATCAGTCGCAGCGAGCTTGATCAGCACGTCGCCGAGCGTGACGCCGGCGAGCTGCTTCATCACGAAGAACGGCTGACCACGCTCGTCGCGCCAGAGCTCGTGCACCGGGACGACCGCAGGATGCTCGAGCTTGCCCTGGATCTGCGCCTCGCGCAGAAACCGCGCGACCGCGCCGGGGTCGGCGTGGTCCGAGCGCATGCGCTTGATCGCGACCGATCGGCCGATCTGCGCGTCGTGCGCCGAGATCACCTCGCCCATGCCGCCGCGACCGAGCACGTCGCCGAGCTGGTACCGAGCGCGTGGCGGCATGCCGGCTCCGGCTTGCTGTCCTGACGGCGCGACGGTGTCGCCGATCGTCGTCGTGTCGGTCGGCAACAGCGTCGGCGCACTGGCGGCGTCCTGGGTTGGCGCGGGGCCGACGCCCGCGGCCTTCGATTTCGGATCCGGCTCCATCTCGCGATGGTAAGCCGTGATCAGCGTCCGGAGGTCACGGACACGCCGAACGCTGATGGAAGCGTTCGCGGTCGAGCACCTGTCGGACCCTTGCCGCGAGCGAGCGCCCTTGAAATGGCTTCTCGACGTAGTCGATCTCGCCGCGTTGAACGCCATAGCGTACGACGGCATCATCGGTGTAGCCGCTCATGAACAGAACCTTGAGCTCCGGGTGCGCGCCGTGTGCGAGCTCCGCAAGCCGACGACCGTCGAGGTGCGGCATCACGACATCGGTGAGCAGGAGGTCGATCGGGTGATCGCTCAACAGTCCGAGCGCGGCGCTGCCGGAGTCTGCCTCGAGCACGTGATATCCCTTCGCTCGCAGCATGCGCGCAGCGACCTTGCGGACGTGCTCGTCGTCGTCGACGAGCAAGATCGTTTCGGGCCCCTCCCCTGTATGCTCGCCTTGCACGAGCTCGGACTTCGCGGTCGCGGGGATCGCCGGCAGGTAGATGCGGAAGGTCGTGCCGACGCCGAGCCGGGACTCGAGCTCGAGCTTACCACCAGCCTGCTCGACGATCCCATGAACGACGGCGAGACCGAGGCCAGTGCCTTTGCCGGGCTCCTTCGTCGTGAAGAACGGCTCGAACGCGCGTGCGCGCACCTCGTCGGACATCCCGGCACCCGTGTCCGTGACGCTCAGACACACGGCGCGCCCCAGGGGAGCGATGTCGATACTGCGGGTTGCTAGCTCTAGCCGACCGCCGCGGGGCATCGCGTCGCGGGCATTGACAGCCAAGTTCATGACGACCTGACTCAGATGTCCCGGATCGATGCGGACGCTCGCGACCTCGGGATCAAGTGAATGCACGATCGCCACGTCCTCGCCGAGGAGCCGCCGAAGCATCTTTCTCGCGTCGCGGACTGCGACGTTCACGTCCACGATGGCTGGGGCCGCGACTTGCTTGCGCGAAAATGCGAGCAGCTGGCCGGTGAGCTGGACCGCCCGGGTGACCGCGCTCTCGATCTCGTCGACCAGCTCGCGATCAGGGGCAGCTTGGGGGATCGACTCGGCAAGAAGTCCGTTACACGACGAGATCACCGCAAGCACGTTGTTGAAGTCGTGGGCGACGCCACCGGCGAGCATCCCGAGTGATTCCATCTTCTGCGTCTGTCGCAGCTGCTCTTCGAGCATACGCCCGTCCGTGATGTCGGTCGCGACCCCGATCGATCGGACGGTGCGTCCGTGCTCGTCGCGAGTCGCAAAGAGCCGCGCGTGGATCCAACGGATCGCGCCATCTGGACGAACGATCCGAAACTCGTCTTCGTGGCCATCAGGCAATTCGACGATCGCCGCCTTCTCTGCGAGATGAGCGCGGTCGTCCGGGTGCACCGCCTCGAACCAATCCATCGGATTTGCATACAGACTCGCGCAGCTGCGACCCCACACCTTCTCGTAGCCCGGGCTGATGTAGAGGAGCTGATCGCGCATCGCATTCGTGACCCAGAAGACTTCATCGATCTTGCCGGCGAGCTCGCGGAGCTGCTCGTCGCTCGCCCGTTGGGCGGCCTCGGCACGCTTGCGCTCCGTCTCGTCGACGATGGTCGTCAACGAGTGAGCCACGCCGTCGATCTCGACGAGGTTCATCGCGAGCACGACATCGAGCATCACGTCGTCCCGACGGCGGAGCGCTTCTCGGTGATTGCGGATCGGACCGCTACGTTGCAGCCGGCGGAGCAAGCGCTCGCGAGTCTCGACGGGATACAGCTCCAGGTCTGACCCGGTGCGTCCGATCAGCTCGGCTCGCGACCAGCCGAGCAGATTCACGTACGCCGCATTGACTTCCGCGATCTCTCGCGTGTCGAGGCGAGTCAGCGCCTGGGCCACGGGGCTTTCGTGGAAGGAATCGGAGAACCGGCGCTCGGATGTCACGGCGACCTGAAGGCTGAACTCCACGCTGCGACGAGACCGTCGCAGCACCTCGCAAAGCAGGCTGACAATGACGCCCGTCACGCCAAGCGAGATGACCTCGAGGAGTTGCATGGGATCGTCGATCGCCAGGGATAATCTCGGAGCGCTCAAGAGGAGTGCAGCACCGAACATCATCGTCAGCGTCGCGACCAGGCCAGGCACGAGCCCACCCAAGTACGCGGCGAACGCGATCGGCAAGACGTGCAGGATGAGGGGCTCCCGGAACGGGGTCAGGTCGGTCGCGATCACGGCCGCGGCCGACAGCACGGCCGCCGCGACGCACCAACGAAGTGTCGAGGTCGTGAGCTCGACGAGCGGGATCCTGCGGGTCATGAGCTCCGGTCCGACCGAGTCCTCGCAAATGTTGAGGTAACGGACAGTGATCCTCAGGGTTAGCAAGCAGGAACGGTATGCGCGGATACGATATGCGCGGATACGATGCGCCGGTTCGTCCGCGAACTCCGCGAGCTCCCGCGCGGGCGTGCGACGGAGTCGCGAGAAGGCCGGGGATTCCGAGGGGTCGCGACGCGCGCTCGGCGCGGCTCGGCTACCGGCAGTCGTCGCAGAGTCCGCGAAGGTGCACTTCGACCTCGCGTCGACGGACGGCGCGCGGCGTCTTCGCCGGTGATACGGCCACGGTGGTGTCCGAGAGGCACTCGACCGTACCGCACGCGGTGCAGACGAAATGCGGATGCGACTTGGCCTCGTGCTCGCTGCCGATCGCCTCGAAGCGCCAGACGTGATCGCCGACGTCGGTTCGACGGAGCAGACCGACCTCGGCGAGGTCGACGAGGTTGCGGTAGATCGTCGCGCGATCCCACGCTGCTTGCTCGAGTCGATCCGCGACGTCGCTGTGCGACATCGGCTCGCGGACGGAACGTAGCAGATCGAGTACCGCGATGCGCGACGGCGTCGCGCGCATGCCCTTGTCGCGGAGCTCGTCGCGCAACTCGATCTGTTTCGACCGGTGCGCCATGAAGCCACTGTACGTCGTCGAGAATGGCAGCGCAACCGCGCTAGCTCGGTTGGCTTCAAGCTCGTGCAATCGTACTGCACGGCATCTGCAATGTGATTGCAATAAGTTTCGGGAAGAACCCGGCGCTCCCGCTATACGCACAGCGTATATGACTGCATACTGATTGCATCTGTGGCGGACGCATCGTGTTCGGCGTAGCGCTGTCGCTCTCGATCGCCGGACTGTTGATCGGTCCGGCGATCACGTCATGGGCACACGGACGGTCGGCGTCGCTGCGCGTGATCGACGCGGCGATGCTCGGCATCGTCCTGCCGTTGCTGCTACTCCGACTCGTGCCGCACATCGTCGACGAGATCGGTGGGATCGCGGTGGCTGCGGTCGCGGTCGGCTACGTCGCATTCACCGCGCTCGAATCGCGCACCCACGCGCGCGCGACGCAGCTCGGCGCCGCGATCTTGCTTCCCACGCTCGGGATCCACTCGTTCTTGGACGGCACCGCGCTCGCGATTGCGTTCCAGCACGGCGGCACCGATGCCGCGGGCGCGACCCTCGGTGCCGCGCTGGTGCTACATCGCATTCCCGAAGGGCTGGTCATCGCGACCGCGCTCGTGCCGACGCTTGGCGTTCGCGGCACGATGTATCGCGTCGCCGCGCTCGCCGCGATGACCATCATCGGCGCGCTGATCGGGCGCGAGCTGCTGGCACATACACCCGATCGCGCCCTGCACGTCGTCGTCGCGGTCGGGCTCGGCGTGATGCTCAGGATGGTCGTGCATAGCCATCACCACGAGCACGTCGACGCCGGTCCGCGCCGCGAATGGCTCGGTGGGCTCGCGTTCCTGGGCGCCGCGGTGCTCTCGTTCGCGGTGCCGGCGCCGTGGCAGCTGTTCGAGCAGAGCCAGCCACACGAGCTCTCGGCGGCACAGGCGATCGTTCCCTTGTTTCTCGAGACCGCCCCTTTGATGATCGCGGCGCTGATCCTCGGACAGCTCGCCGACCGGCTTGTCGCCACGCATCACGCCGATCGCTCGTGGCCGGCCGGTTGGCTCGTCGCGACGATGCTCGCGACGTTCTGGCTCGGGCCGTCGTTCGCCGTGGCGTTGTTGGTGCTCGGCCCCGCGGCGGTGTGGTGGGGATCCGGGCGTCGACCGACGCTGGCTGCATTCATTCCGCGCGCCAAGGCGATTCTCCCGTCGTACGCGGCGGGCATCGTGATCGCCGTGACGGTCGAAGCAGCGGTCCCGGCGGACGCCCTCGACCTGCTCACGACGCTGGGATGGGTCGTGGTGCCGTTCGCGCTCGCCGCAGCATGTCTGGTACCGATGAACGCCGCGGGGCTCGTCCCGATCGCCGCGATCCTCGTTCACAAGGGCTTCTGGCCGGGCTTCGGATTGGCGTTCGCACTCGCGTCGGTGGTCGTCGCGTCGCGCGACCGGCAGCGCCCGATCTCCTGGCGCCTCCCTGTCGCGTTTCTGGTCGGGAGCGCCGGCTCGATGGCGATCGGTGCGCTGCTCGGGCCGATCCCGCGCTTGCACGAGCTCGGTCATCACCATCACGCGAGCTTCGAGTACGCGGCGGCGGTCGGAGTCGCGGCCTGGATCTTGTTCGAGGTCGTGCGCCGCGGACCGCGGCCGTTTCTCGCGTCTATTCGATAGCCTTGCGCGTCGCGGATCGCGCTTGACTCGGCGGGGCAATCCGATCTATCAGTTCATCATTCGTTGAAATGACATACGAAGGGAATCCAGCGATGAGCACCCACCAGGTTCACCCTCAACACGATCACGTCCATGGCGCCAACTGCGGGCATCGGGCCGTCCGGCACGGCGGCCACGTCGACTACCTCCACGACAGCCACCTCCACATGATCCACGACGACCACGTCGACGAATGCACAGTCGCGGTCGACGCGGCGAACCCGGCCGGTTGCACCCCCGGTCACACGTGCAAGGGGCACGCGGCCGGTCACGTGCACGGTGCGAGCTGCGGCCACGAGGCGGTGCCGCACGGCGATCACGTCGACTACCTGGTCGATGGCCACCTTCACCACGCGCACGCCGGTCACTGCGACGACCACGGCGTGCTTCAGACCGCGTGATCCGGCGGCTCTGACACTTCATCATTCGTGTGGTTGATGGAATAATCGCGCGGTGAATCGAACGCCCACCCGCCAGCGCACCGTCCACGCCCACGCTCGCCGCCCGCCCCCGAAGCGTCCCTCCGATACCGCATTCGTGCGCGCGGCAGCACTGTTTCGAGCGGCCGGCGACGTCGCACGGCTGCGCCTGCTGCACACGCTCGCGCATACCGAGTGGTGCGTGTCGGAGCTCGCCGAGAGCGAGGGCACCAAGCTCTCGACGCTGTCGCAGCAGTTGCGGCTTCTGTACGCGGAGCGCATCGTCGAGCGCCGCCGCGAGGGCAAGCACATCTACTACCGACTCGCGGACGATCATGTCCGCGAGCTCGTAAGCGCAGCACTCGCGCACGCCGGCGAGCTCCGCTAGCAGATTCTTCACGCGAGTTGCCGCGTTGCGCTATTGCAACCGGTATGCATATGAGATGACTATGCGCTGGTGATGCCGGAACCCTCTGCGCCGCAGCCGGTAGCCGAACCGGCGAGACCGTCTTCAGCAGGCGATCCGTTTCGCGGCGTGCTGCGCCTGCTGTTCGCGCTCGCGGTGATCGGCGCCATCGGAGCGCTCGGAGCCGCGATCGCGGTGCCCGCGCCCGCCGTCCTCGATGCGGTCGTGATGTTGGGACTTGCCGCCGGCGTCATCGCCGGTACGGCCAAGACCCGAGCGCTCCGACGCAGGCGGCGCGAGCGAGCCACCGATCGACACTTCGAACCTCCGCCCGTCGATCCCGATCCAGAGCTTCGCGACGAGACATCATCGGTGGCAGCCGCGCCCGAGCTGCCGGTAACGACCGAACAGCCCGCGTCGCCGGAGCCATCCACCGAAACATCTGCATCTCCGAACGTCGAGCCGACCGGCGAGGCATCGGGCGCCCGTCAGGTCTCGATCCCACCCGCCAAGAAAGCGCCCGTCGTAGCGCCGCCGTCGTCGCCGGCGGATGATCTGGATGCGCTGCGTACGTGGATCGCAGGGGCGGCGATCACGCTTGTCACCCTCGAGCACGTGTGGCTGTTCGACGCCGCGCGCCGCACGAGCTGGGTCGCGACCGGCATCGTCATCGCGGCATGCCTGGCGGCCGCGGGCGCCGCCGGCCTGGCTGCGCGCTACCTGACGTCGATCGAAGTCGCGCAGTGGTCCGATGCACCTGCGCTCGGCCGAGGCGCACGCGTGACCGCGTGGTTGCTCGTGCTCGCGGCGATCGCGACTGCGGCGGCGAGGCTCGGTGTCACGGCGGTGTTCTGGACCGCGCATCTAGTCGCCGCGGCCGTGATCGTCGGCGCCTGCATCGGCCTGCTTCGCAAGCGCATCGATCGAGATCACCCCGCATTCCCGCTCGAGCTCGGCGTGCTCGCCGTGTTCGGCGCACGGCCGAACATGATCGGCAGCATGCTCGACGCCGGCGAGCGTCGGCTCGGGATCGACCTGCGATCGACGTGGGCGCTCACCGTCGTCCGCCGCAGCATCCTGCCGCTCGCGCTCGGCCTCGCGGCGCTCGGCTGGCTGTCCACGACCATCTCGATCGTTCATTCCGACGAGCGCGCGTTCGTGGAACGGTTCGGCGTGCCGATCGAGGGTCCCGCGCTATCTCCCGGTATCCACGTCCACTGGCCGTGGCCGATCGACCACGTCGCGCGGATTCCGGTCCAGCGCGTGCGCTCGCTCGTCGTCGGGCACGAAGGCGAAGAGTCCGGCCCGGAGAACGTGCTATGGGCGCGGCAACACGCGGCGAACGAGTACACGCTGCTGCTCGGCAACGGCCGCGATCTGATCACGGTCGACGCGACGGTGCAGTATCGCGTCGTCGACCCGCGCGCGTGGGCGTACGCGTGCGCCAACCCGAGCGACGCGTTGCGCGCGATCGCGTACCGCACGGTCATGCGGGCGACCGTCGACCGCACGCTCGCCGATGCGCTGTCGGAGAACGTCGCGACCTTGACGAAGGGGATGCGCGAGACGGTCCAGCACGACGCCGATGAGCTCGGGCTCGGCGTCGAGGTCATCGACTTCACGATCGGCGGGATGCACCCGCCGGTCGCGGTCGCCGCTTCATATCAAGCCGTCGTGTCGGCCGAGCTCGGCAAGGTCACCGCGGTGGTCGACGCGCGTGCGGAACGCAATCGCCTCCTCCCGAATGCAGAAGCAGAGGCCGAGCGCGCAGCGAGTGCCGCGAGCGCCGAGGCCGCCGAGCGGCTCGCTCGCGCGGCCGGCGAAGCGTGGAGCTTTCGCGCGCTCGAAGCGCAGTACAACACCGCGCCCGAGGAGTATCGCTTCCGGCGCCGGCTCGAGACGCTCGAGAACGGGCTCGCCGGGCGCGAGCTCACGATCATCGACGATCGCATCCTCAAAGACGGTGGTGGACTATGGCTCAGGCCGTGACGCTCACGCGGGGCCGCTGGCTCCGGTTCGGGTTCGGAACCCTCGCGCTCGCGGCGATCGGGTTGCACGCCTCGGCGGTCGTCGTCCGTGAAGGACAGGCCGCGGTCATCACGAGACTCGGCGATCCGCTCCGCATCGCGACCGAACCGGGGCTGCACTGGAAGGCGCCATGGCCGATCGACGAGACGACGTACCTCGACATGCGTCGCCGGATCTACGAGACCGGGCATACCGAGATGCTCACGCGCGACAAGAAGAACGTCATCGCCCGCACGTTCGTCGTGTGGCGAATCGGCGATCCGCTGCTGTTCAGTCAGAGCGTGGGGGATCAGTCGCAGGCCGATGGCAAGCTCGATGGCCTGCTCACCAACGCGGCGATCGCGACGCTCGGCGGCCACGATCTCTCGGCGCTGGTCTCCACCGAGCCGAAGGATCTACAGGTCGATCAGATCGAGGGCGAGCTGCTCGCCTCGACGTCGACCGTCGCGCTCGAGAACTACGGCATCGTGATCGATCAGATCCGGCTCGAGCGGATCTCGTTGCCGGAAGAGAACGTGACGGCCGTGTTCAACCAGATGCGCGCGGAGCGCCGCGAGTTCGCGGCGAAGTACCAGGCCGAAGGCGACCGCGAGGCGAAGCACATCCGCTCGGAGGCCGATCTCGAGGCCGCCAAGATCCGCGCGAAGGGCGACGAGGAGGCCGCGCGGATCCGCGGCGAGTCGGCCGCCGAGGTCGCGAAGACCTACGCCGATGCGCACAGGGTCGATCCGCAGCTCTACCGCTTCACGCGCTCGCTCGAGTCGCTCGATCAGCTCGTCACCAACACGTCTTCGCTGATCCTGCGCACCGACTCCGAACCGTTTTCCCTCCTTCAGGGACAACCGGCGAAATGAGGCGGTCGCAGGCGCAGTCGGAGATCGCCCGGCTCGTCACGCCCCTCGCGCGGGTGCTCGACGTTGCGTGGCGACGGATGCACTGGTGGCTCGCGGCGATGGTCGTGCTCTACGCGGTCTCCGGGATCCGCATCGTCAAGCCCGGCGAGGTCGCGGTCGTGCTGCATTGGGGGCATGTGGTCGGCGGCGCGCACGGGCCGGGCGCGATGTACGCGCTGCCGTGGCCGATCGACGAGGTCGTCCGCGCGCCGATCAAGCAAGTCTCCGAGCTCCACATCGACACGCTGCTCGACTCGGGGCGCGCGAGCACGCTGGATCCGGTGAAGGAGGGTTACGCGCTCACCGGAGATCACAACATCGTCCACGTCCAGATCGTCGCGCGCTATCGCGTGCGCGAGCCGGTGGCGTGGGCGTTCTACGGTCCCAACGCCGACGACGTGCTGCGCACCGAGGTGAGCGCCGCGATGGTGCGATCGCTGGGCGAGATGGGCGTCGATCGCGTGCTGTCCGACGGTCGCAAGCAGCTCATCACCACCGCGACCGGGCGCGCGCAAGCCGGTCTCGATGCGGCGCAAAGCGGGCTCGAGCTGACCGGGCTCGAGCTGACGCGGTTGGAACCGCCGGTTGCGGTGGCGCGCGAGTTCGACGCGGTGCAGAGCGCGTTCATCGGCGCCGAGACGGCGAAGAAGCAGGCGCAGGCGTACGCGCAAACCGCCGTCCCCGCCGCGCAGGCCGCCGCGAACCAAGCGGTCCAATCGGCGCGCGGAGAAGCGGCCTCCGCGCAAGCTCGGGCCGAGAGCGACGCACGCGCATTCGTCGCGCTCGCCGAGCAGGTCCGGCAGAACCCGATCGTCGTACGCGAGCGGCTGTACCGCGAGGCCGTCGAGCAAGCGCTCGGGCACGCCAACGTGCGCTGGGTGCCGCCACCCGCCGGCGCGCGGTACACGGACTTTCGCGTCGAGATCGAACGCACGGAGGCGGGACCCGAGAGCGAACGCGAGGGCCGAGCTCCGACCGCGCCCTCGTCTGCGGTGGCGCCATCACGCGAGCAAGACGAGACGCCGTCACAGCAACCTCCGGGAGAAGATTGACGATGGAAGCTCCTTCCAGCTTGCCCGCGACGCTTGCACCCGACGAGCGCCGCCGGATCAGCGTGCGGCTCGGGACCGGGCTCGCCGGCCTGGGCTTGCTCGCGATCGGCACGGTGCTCCTGCGCGTCGCGCCCGATCAATGGCAGGTCGGCGAGCTGTGCCGCGGGATCGCCGCGCTCGTGATCGCGGTCCCGACGCTGGTGTCGGGAATTCGCGGCATCATCACCGGCGACACGCGCCGCACCACCGATCAGCTCGTCGCGATCGCCGTCCTCGCCGCCGCGTCGACCGGCCACTTCGTCACGGCGACGCTGATCCCGCTGTTCCTGGAGATCGGCCGCCTGTTCGAGGAGCGCAGCGCCCTCGGCGCACGCGCCGCGATCGACGGCATCCGCGCGTTCGCCGCACGCCAGGCGGTCAAGCTCCACGGCGACGAGGAGCTCCGCGTCGATCCCGAGACGCTGGTGGTCGGCGACGAGATCGTCGTGCGGCCGAGTGAGCGCATCGCGGTCGATGGCACGGTCCTCACGGGCCGTTCGGCGGTGGATGCCTCGGCGATCACCGGCGAGTCGGTGCACGACGACGTCGGGCCCGGAAGCCCCGTGTTCGCCGGGTCGATCGCGCTCGATGGCATGCTCAAGATCCAGGTGCGCGGCGCGGGCGCCGATACCGTGCTCGGCCGCGTCGTCAAGCTGCTCGCAGATGTGGAACGCGCCTCGGTACCGATCCTGCGGCTGTTCGAGCAGCGCGCAGGCGTGTGGCTGCCGCTCGTGCTCACGTTGGCGGCGACCACGCTGTTCTTCACCAAGGATCTGTCGCGCGCGATCACCATACTGGTCGTCGCGACGCCGACCGCGCTGGTCGTCGCCGGTCCGGCCGCGATGGTCGCCGCGATGAGCGTCGCGACGCGGCTGCGCGTGCTCGTGAAGAGCTCCGACTTCTTCGAGCGCGCCTCCGACGTCGATACCTTGATCCTCGACAAGACCGGCACGGTGACGCTCGGCGCCCCGACGGTCACCGAGCTACGCCCGATGGTCGGCGTGTCGGACGACGAGCTGCTCGCGACCGCGGTGGCGTGCGCGTTCGGGTCGCTGCATCCGGTGTCGCGCGCGGTCGTCGCGGCCGGGCACGTCCGCGGGATCGTGGCGCGACCGACCGAGCTCCAGGAGCGGCCCGGCCTCGGCGTGGTGGCGACCGTCGACGGCGAGCCATGCACGCTCGGTCGGCGGGCCCTGCTCGCAGAGTGCGGCGTCGAGGTCGCGGCAGGTATCGATGACGACGTCTCGAGCGTCCTCGTCGCGCGCGCCGGACGCTATCTCGGTCAGATCGCGTTGCGCGATCGTCCTCG
Organism: Kofleriaceae bacterium; assembly: GCA_036490935.1. Lineage (GTDB taxonomy): Bacteria > Myxococcota_A > Polyangia > Haliangiales > Haliangiaceae > JABFXX01. The sequence continues at coordinate 78,736 of DASXCY010000002.1, forward strand.
CGATGACGCCCACGAAGCGCTCGCGGCGATGCGTGCGCTCGGCATCGATCGGTTCGTGCTGCTCACGGGCGACCGTGCCGCGGCGGCGCGCGAGGTCGGAGCCGCGCTCGGCGTCGACGAGGTGATCGCCGAGGTGTTGCCGGCGCAGAAGCTCGACGTCATCCGCGCTCACCAGAAGGAGGGGCGTGTCGTGATGATGGTGGGCGACGGTGTCAACGACGCCCCGGCGCTCGCCGGAGCCGACGTCGGCATCGCGGTCGGCGCGGAGCTCAACGAGGTCGCGCTCGGTGGCGCGGATGCCGCGCTGCTCGGCGCCGACCTCGCTCGCCTGCCGCGCCTCATCCGGCTCGCCGACACCACGCGCCGCATCCTCGGCCAGAACGTCTGGCTTGCGTTCGGCCTGTCGCTCGTGCTCATCGGGTTCGCCGCATGGGGCGCGCTCGATCCGGTGACCGGCGCGCTGGCGCAAAGTGTCGCCGTGATCGCGGTCGTGGTGAACAGCGCGCGCATCCTTCGGTTCGGCGACGAAACCAGCGTTGCCGTTGGCCCTAAGGCCGGAGCGCCAGCTGATGGCTTGCCTGCCGCATCACCCGAGTCCGCGCCACATGAGCGCATGGTTCGCCCAAAGTTGGATCTGACATAGCCCCGACTGTTTCGGCGGCGGATCGTCTTTATCCAGCAGCCCGCCGAGATCACGTAGCGGCTCCGCCGACGATCCCGACGAGCATCGGCTGGGTCCAACCCGACATACGCCGCAACGCACTCGGTGCCGTGG
>DASXCY010000003.1:0-10186 GCA_036490935.1 Kofleriaceae bacterium
GGAGCCGACCGCGTACAGGTGATCGTCGTCGGAGCCGACGTAGATCGTGCCGTCCTCGGCGACCGCGGGCGTGCTCCACGACCGATCCTTCATCGCGAACCGCCAGCGCACCTTGCCCGCGGGATCGACCGCGTACAGCCCGCCGTCGTGCGACGCGACGTAGATCGTGCCATCCGGCCCGATCGTCGGCGAGCCCGCGACCACGCCGTGGACGTCGACGCTCCACAGCTCCTTCGGTGCGCCCGCCGGCGCTGGCCCGCCGCGCCGCCCGGTGTGGCGCGCGTCGCCGCCGAACATCGCGAACGGCCGCGCACCTGTCGCGGCCGACGCCGTGACCGCCGCGTCGGCCGCGCCCGCATCGCGAGCGGCCGGAATCGGCCGCGGATCGACGCAGGCTCCGCGCTCGCAGACCCGCGGATCGCGGCAATCCGTGTCCTTGCTACAACCCGCCTGCTTCACCTGCGTGCCGGAGCACGCTGCGAGGCCAGTGGCGAGCGCCACCGCCGAGAAACCCTTCACTGAGACCGTTTTACGCTTTCGGAAGATCGTTCGAGAACCGCTCCGCGAGCTTCTCGAAGTAACGACGCGTCTCTTCTAGCACGACCGGGTCCTGATCGGGATACATGCGGATCCCGTGCGCGCCGAACGGGTCGGTGGTCACCGGGCCGACGGGCAGGCCGCCGACGATGCCGGTCTGCTCGTGATAGAGCAGCGCCAGCACCTCGGAGTGATTCTCGGGCACTAGAAATGTGCGGCGACCGAGCTCGGGGCGTCCGTCCTTGAAGCCGTCGACCAGCTTGGCCATCTGAGACCCACCGAGTCTAACGTTCCGACAGCGATCGCGAAAGTCCCAAGCGGTAGAGGGTGATCGCGGGTGCATCACACACGTGAACACCTGGCATGATCGGCTGCAGTGCAGCTCGAGTTGTGGTTCGACTTTTCGTGCCCGTACGCGTACCTCGCGTCGCGGCGCGCGCCCGGCGTCGCCCGCGCATTCGGCGCGTCTCTGGTCTGGCAGCCGATGCTGCTCGGCGGCGTGTTCCGCGGCGTCGGCGCCGGCGCCGGCCCGATGGCGACGCTCGGGCTGGCCAAGGCCGCGCACAACCACGCCGACATGATGCGCTGGGCGGACCTGTTCGGGGTGCCGCTGCGCGTGCCGGCCGGGCACCCGATGCGTACGGTTCGGGCGCTGCGCGTGCTGCTCGCGCTACCTCACTCCCGGTGGCCGCGCGCGATCGACGAGCTGTACGCCGCCTACTGGCAGCGCGGCGACGACATCACGGGCGACGAGGCGATCGCGGCCGCCCTGCGCCGCGCGGCGATCGGCGACGACGAGATCGCCGCCGCGCTCGCGCGCGCCGACGACTTCAAGGACGAGCTGCGCCGGCGCACCGATCGCGCGATCGAGCTCGGCATCTTCGGCGCACCGGCCTGGGTCGTCTCCGCAGAGCCAGGCCATGCGGCCGATCGACTCGTCGCGTGGGGCCAGGATCGCATCCCGTGGGTCGAGGCCGCGCTCGCCGGCACCGAGGAGGTCGCGCGGCCGTTCGGCGACGGCGCGCAGGGCTTCGCGTCGCCGCGCACGCTCGACGTCTACTTCGATGTCGCGAGCCCGTTCGCTTATCTGGCGCTGACGCAGCTGCCGAGGCTGGCCGAGCTCGCGGGCGTCGCGCCGCGGCTGCGCCCGATCCTGCTCGGCGGGCTGTTTCGCGCGATCGGCCAGGCCGACGTGCCGCTGCACGCGATGGTGCCGGCGAAGCGCAGCTATGTCGAGCACGAGATGGCGCGCTGGGCGCGCTGGTGGGGCGTGCCGTTCGAGGCACCACGCAAGTTCCCGCAGCGCACGGTCGCGGCACAACGGCTGTGCTTGCTGGCCGGCGAGGACCCGCGCCTGGCGACCGCGCTCGGCCGCGCGCTGTGGGCCGAACAGCGCGATCTCGAAGACCACGACACGCTGCGCGGCGTGCTCGCCGACTGCGGGCTGCCGCGCGAGTGGGTCGAGCGCACGCGCGAGCCCGGGCTCAAGACCGCGCTCGCCGAGTGCACCGCGGCGGCGCAAGCGGCGGGCGTGTTCGGCGTGCCGACGTTCGTCGTCGACGGGCGATTTGTAATCTGGGGCCAGGACCGCCTCGACCTCGTGCTGCGCGCGCTCGGCGGCTGGGAGCCGCCGTCGTGATCGCCGCGACGATCGCGTGTGCGGTCGCGTGCGCCGTGCTGGTGTGGGCGGAATGGCGCGGCGCGAAGCGCGTGCGCGTGGTCGCGAAGCCGTGCGCGTCGCTCGCGTTCGTCGCGGTCGGCGTGCTCGCGGGCGGCGGCCGGCCGTGGATGATCGTGGGCCTGGCGCTCGGGCTCGTCGGCGACCTCGCGCTGCTCGGCGCGGGCAAGCGCGCGTTCCTCGCCGGGCTCGGCGCGTTCTGGCTCGGCCACGCCGCGTACGTCGCCGGCATCGCGGGCGTGGTGCCGCCATCCGACTGGCTGCAGCCGCTCGCGCTCGTGCCGGCCGCGGCCGGCGTCGCGGCGCTCGTGTATCTGTGGCCGCACCTCGATACGATGCGCGTTCCGGTGATCGCGTACGTCGCGGTGATCGTCGCGATGACCGCGGGAGCCCTCGCCGCGTGGCAGCCGCGCCTCACACCGGGAGCGGTGCTGTTCTTCGTCTCGGATCTCGCCGTCGCCCGTGACGCGTTCGTCGCGCGGGGCTTTTCGAACCGCGCGTGGGGGCTTCCGGCCTACTACGCCGGCCAGTTGCTGATCGCCTGGTCGCTCGCCTAGCTCTATAGTTTCGGCATGCGCTGGCTCGGCTGTCTCGTGCTTGCCGCGTGCACCCCGACGTTCCCACCACCGCCGGGGCAAGCGCCGCAGATCGCGCACGACGCGTTCCAGACCGAAGCGTATCCGCAGCTGCTCGCGCATTACGGATTCGGAACGGCGTGCGCGTCGATCGCGCCGGCGACCACGTTTCCGGCGCTGTTGTGCAGCCCGGATCCGTATGACCAGATCACGACCGACGGCATGATCTTCACCTCGTACGGGCAGGCCGAGGACGTGCTGGTCGAAGGCGCGCCGCCCAGCGAGGTCCTGCCCTGGCAGCCCGGCGCCGCGCGCCAGGTCATCGACTGGCTCGACCTCGAGGATGCCGCCTGCCGCTGGCCCGACGACTGCCCGTCTTCGATCGGTTTCTAGCGAGCCGAGCGAGCTACTTCTTGCCGCGGCGGCGCCGGCGGGCCTTGTTGCGGGCCAGGCCGCGCTTGTGCCAGGCCTTCTTGCGGGCCTTCATGCGCCGATCCTTCAACCGGCGCGTCTGCTTGAACTTGGGACGGCTCTTCAAGGAGCGCTTGCTGCGCTGGCTCATGGCGCGTCTATACACCGCCACGCAGGGCTGTAACCAGTGCACCTGGCCGTCGTATATCCGGTAGGCCGTAATGGCCGATCCCAGGGACCTCATGCAGCGGTATCAAGACGGCGATGCGCGCGCGTTCCGCGAGCTGTATGCGCTCGTCGCGCCGCGCCTGCTCGGCTACCTGGTCAAGATGGCCGGCAGCCGCGCGCTCGCCGACGACGTCCTGCAGCAGACGTTCCTCAAAGTCCATCGCGCGCGCGGCGCGTACGTGCGCGGTGCCGACCCGGTTCCGTGGCTGTACGCGATCGCTCATCGCACGTTCATCGACGAGGCGCGCCGGCGCAAGCGCGCCGCCGTGCCGGCCGGCGACGACGTGCCCGAGGTCGCGGCCGGCCTCACCGGCGAGACCGACGAGCGCCGCGACGAGCCGCGCGTCGATCCCGAGCTCGCGCAGGCCGCGCTCGCCGCGCTCGCGGAGCTGCCCGAGCAGCAGCGCGAGGCGGTGGTGCTGACCAAGCTCGACGGCAAGTCGGTCGCCGAGGCCGCCGAGATCGCCGGCACCACCGTCGGCGCGATGAAGGTGCGCGCGCATCGCGGCTACGAACGGCTGCGCGCGCTGCTCGGCGGGCGCAAGAAGGAGAAGGCCGCATGAGCGAGCTCGACGCGCTCGCCGCGCAGCCCCCGCCGGCCGCGCCGCCGGTCTCGGCGGAGCTCGAGGCCGAGCTCGCCCAGCTCGCGCCGGTCAAGCCGCGCCGGCCGGGCCGCCAGGTCGCGGTGCTCGCCGCGTGCTCGCTCGTCTACGCCGCCGGCTTGCTCGCGGTGCTGAGCGTGCGGCGGGATCTCGGCGAGCTGCCGGTCGGCTGGCTCGTCGGCGCGGGCGCGGCATGGTTCGTCGGGTTCGTCGTGCCGTGCTACCTCGCGATCGTACCGCGCGCCGGCTCGATGCTGCCGCGCTGGCAGGCGGCCGCGGTGCTCGCGATCGCAGCATCGGTCGCGTTCGTCGTGCTCGGCTGGTACGTGCACCCGCACGGTGCGTCGAGCAAGGACTACGGCTGGGAGCACTTCCTGCGCGGCCACGGCTGCCTCTGGCTCGGCCTCGCGACCGCCCTCGCGCCCGTCGCGCTCGGCTCGCTGTTCCTGCGCGGCTCGCTCACCGTGCGCTCGCGCTGGGTCGCGGCCGCGCTCGGCGCCGGCGGCGGCTGCCTCGGCGGCCTGCTCCTCCACATGCATTGCCCGATCAGCGACCGCTACCACGTCGGCTTGATCCACGGCGGCGTGGTCGTGGTCGCCGCGCTGCTCGCCGCGGCGATCGTCCCGCGGGCGGCTCGCTAGGCCGCATCGCGGCCGCCTGGCCGGCCGGGCGAGGCCCAGCACGATCCCGAGCACGCGCCGGCGTTTCTCGCTGCTAGTTTGCTACGCTTTTGCGGTGGGCGCGATCGGTCTCGTGTTGTCGTGCGAGCACGCGTCGTGGACGCTGCCGCCGGGCGTCGACCTCGGCGTGCCGCCGACGGTCCTCGCGTCGCAGGCCGGGTGGGATCACGGCGCGCTCGAGATCGCCTCGCGCTGGTCCGAGGCCGTCGGGCTGCCCGTGCACGCCGGCGCGTTCACGCGGATGTTCGTCGATCTCAACCGTGCGCCCGACCATCCCGACGTGATCCCGCTCGTCAGCTATGGTGCGCCGGTCCCGGGCAACGTGCACCTGTCGGGCGGCGACCGCGCCGCGCGCATGGCGATGTTTCACGCGCCGTACTGGGAGGCGGTCCGCCGCGACGTGCAGGCGCGCCTCCTCGATCGCGGCGCCGTGTTGCACCTGTCGTCGCACAGCTTCGATCCGGCGCTCGATCCCGACGTGCGCGCGTTCGACGTCGGCGTGCTCTACGACCCGTCACACGCGTTCGAAGCCGAGTTGGCCGAGCGGCTCATGTTCCGGCTGCTCGGCGCGGGGCTCGTCGTGCGCGCGAACCAGCCGTACAGCGGCACCGGCCCGGCGGTGTGCACGTCGCTGCGCCGCGAGCTGGCCGGCCAGCGCTACGCCGGCATCGAGCTCGAGACCTCGCACACCGTCACGCATTCGCCGGGTGGCTGCGCGCGCGTCGCCGACGCGGTCATCCCCTATCTCGACCAGCTAAGCTCGCCGCCCTGATCGCCGAGCTTTCAAGCCGGAGATCCCGAGAGCACCGTGCGACCAGGGCGGCGAAAACCTAATCGAGCTCCAGGTCGACGCGGCGATCCATCTGCCAGCCCGACTCGTCGGTACCGGTCGCGTCGAGTGCGCCGCGCGTCGACGAGCTGACCGCGCTCGTCGACACACCGAGGTGCTCGAGATACGTGCCCACGCTGTTCGCGCGGTGATCGCCCAGCCCCATGTTGTATTCTTCGGTGCCGCGCGGATCGGCGCGCCCGGTGAGCTGGAGGCGATGGCCCTTCGCCGGGCCCCTGGTCACGCACGTCGCGATCTGCTGGAGCACGTCGCGATCCTGCGAGGTCAGCTGGAACTCGTTGTACGAGAATTTCGGCGCCGCCTGCTGCTCGCTCGACGCGCGCAGGTTGCACAGCTTGATGAGGTCGGCGCCGGCGTTCAGGTTCGAGCTCACCGGCTTCGAGTCCTGCTGGGGCGGCGGCGGTGGCTGTGCGGGCGGCGTTTGCGCCACCGGCTCTACCGGCGTGGTCTTCACGGCCTTGTCGTGATGGCAGGCGACCAGCACGGCCGCGAGCAAGAGATAGCGAGACATTTTGTCCTCCAACGATTTCCACCCCCGAAGACGCAGCCACTCGCAGTATGTTCACGGCCGATGGCCGGGAGTGCCGACGACCGTGAAATGGCTGCGCAATTCGAGCGCATCATCCGGCGGGTCAAGCAGTCGATGAACTACCGGGGCTCGTACAGCACCCACGACATCCTGGCCTCGCTGGTGATGCGCTGGGTGCAGAGCGGCGAGTGGGACCGGCTGCGGGAACTCCCGGCCGGCGATCGCCACATCGGCGAGAGCGTGCGCCGGTTCATCCTCGATCGGCTGGCCCAGCTGCGGCGGCGCGGCACGCGCGAGGAGCTGCCGCCCGAGGTCGTGATGCCAGACGAGGCCCTGCTGGCCGAGATGATCGAGCTGGCGGAGCTCCGGCGCTGGATCGCGGACCGCATCGCCGAGCTCGAAGACGGCAAGCCGGATCCGCGCATGAAGATCCCGCTCGCGGCACCGCGGGACGTCGGCCGCGCGCTGCGCATGCAGCTCGAGGGCAAGACCCAGCGCCAGATCGCGGCCGAGCTCGGCGTGTCGCTCGGGCTCGTCAACCGTCGCATCGCCGAGGGCACGAGCTACCTGGCGGTGCTGCAGGGCATCGAGCGAGGCATCGCGGCATGATCCGCGAGAAGCTCGCCGCGATCGCCGCCGCGCCGCCCGCGCGCTGGGACGAGCTGCTCGCGACCGCATTCCCCGACGACGCCGTGCTGCGCGCGCAGGCCCGGCTGTGGCTCGCGGCCGAGCGCGCCGACGCGCCCGCGCTCGACGAGCGCTACGTGCTCGCGACCCGGCTCGACTCCGGCGCGAGCGCCGAGGTGTGGCAGGCGTTCGACCGCAAGCTCGGCCGTCACGTCGCGATCAAGCTGTTCCACGAGGCCGACGCGCGTGCGCTCGCCGAGGCGCGCGCCGCGTGCGACGTGATCAGCGACCACGTCGTGCGCGTGCTCGACGTCCACGACGGTGCGCGGCCGTACATCGTGATGGAGCTGATCGCCGAGCACGATCCGAAGCGCGGCACGCAGATCTCCGGCGCGTCGGCCGAGGCGATGCGGCCGCGCGACAGCGACGAGGCCGTGCGCTGGGTGCGCGACGTCGCACGCGGCGTACACGCGGCTCACCTGCGCGACGTGTTCCACCGCGACCTGAAGCCCGACAACGTGCTGATCGCGCCGGTATCGCGGCGCGCGCGGATCGCCGATTTTGGCCTCGCGGTCGCGGCGGGCAGCTTCGCCGGCACGCCCGAATACCTCGCGCCCGAGCAAGCGCGCGGGGTGCCGCCTTCGCTCGACGCCGGCGACGCGGCGCAGCGCGCGCGGCTCGTCGCGATCGACGTGTGGGGCCTCGGCGCGCTCGCGTACGATCTCGTCGGCGGCAGCCCGCCGTGGCGCGGCGCCGGCCCGCTCGAGGCGTGGGAGGTGGCTGCCAGCGGCACCGAGCCGGTGCCCCTCGCGAAGGCGCCGCCGCGGTTGCGCCGCGTGATCGCGAAGGCGACCGCGCTCGATCCCGCGGCGCGCTATCCGTCGGCGGCCGACGTCGGCGACGAGCTCGACGCGTACCTCGCGCAGCGGCCGACCAGCCTCGATCGGTCCCGCGCGCTGCGCACGTGGCTGTGGTGCCGCCGCAACCCGCAGCTGTCGCTGACCGCCGGCGCGGCGGTCGTGCTCGCGACGCTGACGCTCGCCGCGTACGTGACGGTCGTCGATCTGCGCGCGCGCTCGCGCGAGCTGACCGCGCAGGTCGCCGATCAGGAGAACGCGAACAGCGAGCTCGAGGTGCGCGTCGCGACGACGCGCCGCGAGGCCGCGTCGGCCGAGGCCGACCTGCGTGCGAAGACCGAGACGCTCGCGAAGCTGCACCAGGAGCTCACCGACGAGGAATCGAGCTATCGCGCGATCATCGCCGCGCGCGACAAGTCGCTGCACGATGCCGACGCCGCGACGCGCGCGCTGGTCGACCAGCTGACGATCGCGCGCAGCGATCGCGCCGCGGCCGAGCTCGGCCGCTCGATGTACGAGGGGTTCTGGACCTCGGCGCGCCAGGAGGCCGATCGCACCGCGAAGGACCGCGACCAGGCGCTCAAGGAACGCGACGCGGCGCGCGGCGAGCGCGACGCCGCCGGCAAGGATCGCGACGCGGCGCGCGCCGAGCGCGACAAGCTCGCCGAGCAGCTCGCGACGGCGCAGGACGAGGTCGCGCGGCTCAACGCCTCGGCCTCGGTGCTGGCCACCCGGATCGGCGCGCTCGAGCACCAGCTCGGCGGCCCGCCAGGCGATGCCGGCGTGCCAGACTCGGCGAAATGACGGCAGTGGGCCTCGGGCTGTGGCCGGAGGGACACCTCTGATCGGGCCAAAGCCCGAAGCCCGAAGTCCAAAGTGCTTCTTCCTAGGCCATTCGCTCGAGCTCGTCGACGAGGAGCCGCGTGGTCGCGACCATGCCGGCGACCTTCGCCGGGTCGGCGCGACCGAGCGCGCGGCGAATGGCGGCCTCGACCGTGCCCTTGCGCTCGCGATCGATGCGCTTACCGCCGGCGGTGAGCGTGAACCGCGTGCGGCGGCGGTCGGCGGTGTCGGCCTCGCGCAAGATCAGGCCGCGGCCTTCGAGCCGCGCCAGCACGCCCGTGAGCGTGCTCGGGTGCTTGCCCAGCGTCGCCGCGATCTCGCTCGCCGACTGCCCCGGCGTCTGGCCGACGATGCGCAGCACGAGCCGCTGCGGGCCGGTCACGCCGATCGTCGTGGCCATGCGCTTGGACGCGACGTCGAGCGCATGTACGAGCTCCCACAGACGCTGCATGAATTGAAGCGTGTCGCCTGTCGGCTGGAGCTTTTCAGGGGGCATGCGCGCGCCAGACTAGCGCAAAACCCCATCACCAGCTCGCGTCGGCGACGTCCATGAGATCGAGATCGCCGTCCTCCACGAGCCGGCGCGCGAGCGCGATGCCGGGCAGGATCTCGTGGGCGTAGAACCGCGCGACCGCGAGCTTGCCGCGATAGAACGCGGCGTCGGCCTCGCCGGCCGCGGGCAACCGCTCGGCCGCCACCTTGGCCGCGACCGCGAGCCGCCAGCCGATCACGAGCTCGGCGAGCGCGAACAAGATGCGGTTCGCCTGGAAGCCGACGTGATAGATGCTCTGCGCGAGCTTCTTCATCATCGCCGGCATGATCGCGCCGAACTGCTCGAGCGCGGTGCGCAGCGCCGCTTGCTCGCGCGCGAGCTGCGCCGGCAACGCATCGGTGTCGTCCTTGATGCGGGCGAGCAACGCGCCGAGCGTACGGCCGCCGTCGCGCGCGACCTTGCGAAAAACCAGATCGAGCGCCTGGATGTGCGTCGTGCCTTCGTAGAGCGAGTCGATCTTCTGGTCGCGGATGTACTGCTCGATCGGATAATCCTGGCAGTAGCCCGAGCCGCCGAAGCATTGCAGCGACACCGCGAGCAGCTCGTACACCTTCTCCGAGCCGTATCCCTTGATGATCGGCAGCATGAGATCGTTGAGCGCGTCGAACGCGCGCGCGTCGGCCGAGCCGTGGCCGCCGCACAGCTCGACCTCGTCTTGCACGTGCGCGGTCCACATCACGACGGCGCGCAGGCCCTCGGCGAACGCCTTCTGCAGCATCAACATGCGGCGTACGTCGGGGTGATGGATGATCTCGACGCGCGGCGCGGTCTTGTCGCCTTGCTTCGCGAGATCTGCGCCCTGCTTGCGCACGCGCGCGTAGTCGAGCGCATTGCCGTATGCGGTCGACAGGGTCGACATCGACTTCGTGCCGACGCACATGCGCGCGTACTCGATGACGTGAAACATCTGCGCGATGCCGTCGTGGACCTCGCCGAGCAGGAGGCCGCGACAGGGGACCCCGTCGCCGAGGGTGAGCTCGCACGTCGCCGACGCGCGGATGCCCATCTTGTGCTCGACGTTGGTCACGACCGCGCCGTTGCGCGCGCCGAGCGACCCGTCGGCCTCGACCCAGAACTTCGGCACGAGGAACATCGACAGCCCCTTCGTCCCCGGCCCGGCGCCTTCGGGCCGCCCGAGCACCATGTGGACGATGTTCTTCGGGTGATCGAAGTCGCCGTTCGTGATGAACCGCTTCACGCCCTCGAGGTGGTACTC
>DASXCY010000004.1:0-30175 GCA_036490935.1 Kofleriaceae bacterium
CACGCCGTCGCGGCCGTAGATGTGGAGGTCGCCGAACAGCGACGCCTTCCAGCCGCCGAACGAGTAGTACGACATCGGCACGGGAATCGGCACGTTGATGCCGACCATGCCGACCTCGACCTCGTGCTGGAACTTGCGCGCCGCGCCGCCGTCGTTCGTGAAGATCGCGACGCCGTTCGCGTACGGGTTGTTGTTCACGAGCGCGATCGCCTCGTCGTACGTCGCGACGCGCACCGTCGCCAGCACCGGGCCGAAGATCTCGTCCTTGTAGAGCTCCATCGCGGGGCTGACGCGATCGAACAGGCACGGGCCGAGGAAGAACCCGTTGCCGTGGCCCTCGACGCGCAGCGTGCGCCCGTCGGCGACGAGGTTCGCGCCGGCCGTGACCCCGCGATCGACGTAGCCGCGCACCTTGTCGAGGTGCTGCTTGGTGACGAGCGGGCCCATCTCGTTGCCGGCGTCGAGGCCGTCGCCGACGCGCAGCTTCGCGATGCGCTCCTTCATCATCGGGACCAGCTTGTCGGCCGCGTTGCCGACGCACACGAGCACGCTGATCGCCATGCAGCGCTCGCCCGCCGAGCCGTAGCCGGCCGAGACCGCGGCATCGGCCGCGAGCTCCATGTCGGCATCGGGCAGCACGATCATGTGGTTCTTCGCGCCGCCGAGCGCCTGCACGCGCTTGCCGTGCTTGGTGCCGGTCTCGTAGATGTACTGCGCGATCGGCGTCGAGCCGACGAACGACACCGCCGCGATCTTCGGATGCTCGAGGATGCGATCGACCGCGACCTTGTCGCCGTGCACGACGTTGAACACGCCCGGCGGCAAGCCGGCCTCGGCGAACAGCTGCGCGCACAGGATGCTCGCCGACGGATCGCGCTCGCTCGGCTTGAGCACGAACGTGTTGCCGCACGCGATCGCGATCGGATACATCCACATCGGCACCATCGCCGGGAAGTTGAACGGCGTGATGCCGGCGACCACGCCGAGCGGCTGGCGGATCGAGTAGCAATCGACCTCGGTCGACACGTTCTCGGAGAACTCGCCCTTGGCGAGGTCGGCGATGCCGCACGCGAACTCGATCACCTCGAGACCGCGCTGCACCTCGCCCATCGCGTCGGCGGTGACCTTGCCGTGCTCGAGCGTGAGCAGCTTCGCGATCTCGCCCTTGTGGCGATCGACGAGGTCGCGAAACGCGAACAGGATCTTCATGCGCTTCGCGAGCGACGCCGAGCGCCAGCTCGCCGATGCGCGCGCCGCCGACTCGACCGCCTCGTCGACGATCGCGGGCGTCGCGAACGCGACCTTCGCCTGGACCTCGCCGGTCGCCGGATTGAACACGTCGCCGGTCCGTTCGGGGGTGCGCTCGTGGAGCTTGCCGTCGATCCAGTGCGCGATCGTCTTCGTCGCCATGGTCGCGAGTCCTAGCACTGCGCGTGCGCGCCGTACAGCTCCGAAATTCGCGGAGATATCGATCAGGGAACGAGCACCGGTCCGGGGACGATCGTCGTGCCGATGCCGAGCTGGCCGGCCGAGTTATCGCCCCAGCACCACAAGCTGGAATCGCTCTGGATCCCGCAGCTCGCGTCGCCGCCGACGCTGACCTGCTTCCAGCTGCTCGAGCTGCCGACCTGGATCGGCGCGCCGAGCTCGGGCTCGGTCGTCGGCTGCGCGAGCTGGCCGTCGACGTTGTTGCCCCAGCACCACAGCGTGCCGTCGGACGCGAGCGCGCACACGTGCACGAGCTGCATGGCGACTTCGGTCCAGGTTCCGGGGACCGGCACCGGAAACACGCGCTCCATGAAGCTGGTGTCGCCGACCTCGCCGTACTCGTTCCATCCCCAGCACGCGAGCGCTCCGTTCTGCAGCCCGCACGAGTCGAACTGGCCCGCGGCGAGCGACGACGCCGTGCCGACAGGAGTCGGGAGGGTGGTCGAGCTCGTCGCCCCGTCGCCCAGCTGGCCCGTGCTGCCGTTGCCCCAGCACAACGCGTTGCCACCGCTCGAGCCGCACGAATGATCGAAGGCGCCGATCACCTGCGTCCACGTCATCGTGCCGATCTGCGTCGGCACCAGATACGCGTTGTTGTCACCGGTCCCGAGCTGCCCGGAGCTGTTCATGCCCCAGCACCACAGGAGCTGCGTCCCGGCGTCGATCGCGCACGCATGGAAGCCGCCCACCGAGATCGAGGAATATGGGCCGCCGTTCACCTGCGTCGGGATGAGCCGGATCGTCGAGCCGTCGCCGATCGGGCCGTTGCCCCAGCAAAACGCGAAGTGATCGCTACGCAGCGCGCACGCGGCGTAATCGCCGACCGAAATCGAGAGCCATGCCGGATCGGCGATCTTCGTCGGCTCCGTACGGCTCGTGTACGAGCCATCGCCGAGCGCGCCGTACGCGTTCGAGCCCCAGCACCACAGCGAGCCGTCGGTCGCGATCGCGCAGGTGGTCGAGCCTCCCATGCCGACCTGGCTCCAGCTGCCCGCGACCTGGGTCGGCGTCGCCACCGCGCCGCCGCCGTCGCTGCCGTGCCCGAAGCACCACAGGTTGTGATCGGTGCCGAGCCCGCAGCTCGTCGTCTTGCCGGCCGCGGCGCTCGCCCAGCTCACCGCACCGCCGGCGATCTGGCGCGGGTCGGGGTTGAACGGCGAATCACCGGCGGCGGCGAGCTGGCCGTTCTGGTTGCTGCCCCAGCACCACAGGTGATTGTCGGTGGTCGCGGCGCACGTGTGTTGCGCGCCCGCGGACACGGTCGTGAACCGCAACGAGTCGTCGCCCACGGCGACCGGCGAGATCGAGGTCGTGATCTGCTCGACGCCGAGCTCGCCCGAGAAATTCGAGCCCCAGCAGCGCAAGCGGCCGTCGCTGCGCGAGCCGCACACGTGGGTGCCGCCCGCCGAGATCGACGACCAGGCCTCGTGGTCGACCTGCGTTGGCACCATGAACTGGCCGTACGTGCCGTTGCCGATCTCGCCGTACGCACCGAAGCCCCAGCACCACGCGGTCTGATCGGCCGCGAGCGCGCAGGTCTCGTCGGTTCCGGCGGTGACCGCGGTCCACCGGTTCGCGCTCGCGATCTTCGTGGGGGTCGCGCGCGGGCTCTGGTCGTTCTGGCCGAGCTCGCCGTAACTGTCGTCGCCCCAGCACCACGCGGTACCGGCGGTGTCGATCGCGCAGACGTGGCGATCGCCGACCGCGACCGCGCTCCACGGGCCGCCGTGGACCAGCTCGGGATCTGGCTGATCGATCTCGGTGCCGTCGCCGAGCTGCCCGCTGGAGTTCGAGCCCCAGCACCACAGCGCCGCCGCGCCGTCGATCGCGCAGGTATCGAGGAGCCCGGCCGCGACCTGCGTCCACGTGGTCGTGCCGATCCGCGTCGGATTCGGGGCCGCCTCGGTCTTGGTGCCGAGTCCGAGCTGGCCCGACGAGTTGTCGCCCCAGCACCACAGCGATCCATCGAGCCGGATCCCGCACGAGTGCGCGCCGCCCTCGGCGACCTGCGCCCAGTTGCCGGGCGCCTGCACCGGCGCGTCGGGGAGCGGCGGCACCGGATCGAGCCCGAGCACGCGATCGCACCCCGCGAGCACGACCAACCAGCCGACCCACCCGAGACGGGACATCTCCTTGATTGTCCCACGGAACAGATCGAGGTTGAACGTCCCTCCGAGGACGTGCTAGCCCAGCTCTTTCCCGTACAGCCCGAGGAGCCGCCGTGGTCGATCTCGCAATCACCGTCAATGGCATGAAGTTCGAGAATCCGTTCCTGCTCGGATCGGGGCCCCCGGGAACCAACGGCAAGGTGATCGCGCGCAGCTACGACCTCGGCTGGGGCGGCATGGTGTGCAAGACGTTCTCGCTCGACGCGAGCAAGGTCATCAACACCGCGCCGCGCTACGCGAAGCTGCGCGGCCGCACGAGCGAGGAAGTCATCGGCTTCCAGAACATCGAGCTCATCAGCGATCGCCCGTACGGCGACTGGATCGACGATCTCGAGCAGCTGAAGAAGCAGTACCCGGGAAAGATCCTGATCGCGTCGATCATGGAGGAGTACCGCAAGGAGGCCTGGCAGCAGATCGTGCGCGAGGTCCAGGACACCGGCGTCGACGGCTTCGAGCTCAATCTGTCGTGTCCGCACGGCTTGCCCGAGCGCAAGATGGGCATGGCGATGGGCGAGAACCCCGACATCGTCGAGGAAGTGGTCGGCTGGGTGAAGCAGGTCTCGCGCATCCCGGTGTGGGCGAAGATGACGCCGAACGTCGGCAACCCGACCGTGCCGGCCGCGGCCGCGCTGCGCGGTGGCGCCGACGGCATCGCGATGATCAACACGATCCTCAGCGTGTGCGGCATCGACCTCAAGACGTTGCGCCCGATGCCGACGGTCGAGGGCCACAGCGTGCCCGGCGGCTACAGCGGCCAGTCGGTGCGGCCGATCGCGCTGCGCCAGGTGATGGAAGTGGCGCGCGCGAACCAGGGCGTCGCGATCAGCGGCATCGGCGGCATCGAGACCGGCACGGACGCGGCGCAGTTCTTCCTGCTCGGCGCGTCGACGGTGCAGGTCTGCACCGGCGCGATGCTGCGCGGCTACGAGATCATCAGCGAGCTCAAGGACGAGCTCGCGAAGTTCATGACGGACCACAAGTTCGCCAACATCCGCGAGTTCGTCGGCAAGAGCCTGCCGTACTTCACGACCCACCACGATCTCGTCGACCGCCAGAAGGCGGCGCGCGACGCGAAGGCCGAGAAGCGCAGCAATCGCGACGCGGAGACGTGGAAGGGCGACATCTCGAAGGAAACCGGCACGCTCGTTACGAACTAGGATCCCGGATGGGGGTCTTGGGGGAGCTGTCCCGGCTCCCCCAAGATCTGTGTCGCTGAAGTCTCCGGGAAATTCGAGGAAGCACGATGCGCAAGATCACATCAGGACTCATTCAGGCGTCCAATCCGATCAACGATGAAACGAAGTCGGTCGCCGAGATCCAGGCGGCGATGCTCGAGAAGCACCTGCCGATGATCCACGAGGCGGGCAAGCAGGGCGTGCAGATCCTCTGCCTCCAGGAGATCTTCAATGGCCCGTACTTCTGCCCCGGTCAGGACAAGCGCTGGTACGACGCCGCCGAGCCGGTGCCCGGCCCGACCGTCGAGAAATTGCTCCCGCTCGCGAAGAAGTACGCGATGGCGATGGTCATCCCGGTCTACGAGCGCGAGATGGCCGGGGTCTACTACAACACCGCCGCGGTCGTCGATGCCGACGGTACTTACCTCGGGAAGTACCGCAAGAACCACATCCCGCAGACCAGCGGGTTCTGGGAGAAGTACTTCTTCCGCCCGGGCAACCTGGGCTATCCGACGTTCCAGACCAAGTACGCGAAGATCGGCGTGTACATCTGCTACGACCGCCACTTCCCCGAGGGCGCGCGCGCGCTCGGCCTGAACGGCGCCGAGATCGTCTACAACCCGTCGGCGACGGTGGCCGGGCTCTCGGAATACTTGTGGAAGCTCGAGCAGCCCGCGCACGCGGTCGCGAACGGCTACTTCGTCGGCGCGATCAACCGCGTCGGCACCGAGGCGCCGTGGAACATCGGCGAGTTCTACGGTCAGTCGTACTTTGTCGATCCGCGCGGCCAGTTCGTGAAGATGGGCAGCCGCGACCAGGACGAGCTGGTCGTCGGCGAGCTCGACCTCGGCATGATCGAGGAGGTGCGGCGCACGTGGCAGTTCTTCCGCGACCGCCGGCCCGATAGCTACGGCATCCTGACGGAGGATCGTTGATGACCGAGCTGACGCTGATCAAAGGCGGTACGGTCGTCACGGCGTCCGATACGTTCGCCGCGGACGTGGTCATTGGGAACGGCAAGATCATGTCGATCCAGGCGCCGGTCCTCATGGACGGACTGAAAGCGCTCCCGTCTGGGATGTTCCACACCGTCGATGCGACCGGCAAGTACGTCATCCCGGGCGGCATCGACTGCCACACGCACATGTCGCTGCCGTTCGGCGGTACGACCGCGAGCGACGACTTCCACACCGGCACGGTCGCGGCCGCGCACGGCGGCACGACGACGATCGTCGACTTCGCGATCCAGGCCAAGGGCGGCTCGATGCGCGCCGGGCTCGACGCGTGGTTCGGCAAGAGCGAAGGCCAGGCCGCGATCGACTACGGCTTTCACCTGATCATGACGGAGGCGAACCCGTCGGCGCTCGAAGAGATGAGCGCGATGATTCGCGAGGGCGTGACGTCGTTCAAGATGTTCATGGCCTATCCCGGCGTGTTCCTCGTCGACGACCAGCAGATCTTCCGCGCGATGCAGCGTGCCGGCGAGCTCGGCGCGCTCATCACGATGCACGCCGAGATCGGGCTGCCGATCGACGTGCTCGTCCAGCAGGCGCTCGCGAAGGGCCACCGCGCGCCCGTCTATCACGCGCTGACGCGGCCCGAGATCGCCGAGGCGACCGGCACCGAGCGCGCCCTCGCGCTCGCCGAGATGGCGCACGTGCCGGTGTACATGGTGCACCTGTCGGCGCAACGCGCGCTCGAGCGCGTGATGGAGGCGCGCGACCGCGGCCTGCCGGCCTACGCCGAGACCTGCCCGCAGTATCTGTTCTGCACCGAGGACGATCTGCGCGGCGAGCCGGGCAACGAGTGGAAGGGCGCCGGCTACGTGTGCACGCCGCCGCTGCGGCCCGAGTATCACCACGACCACCTGTGGCGCGGCCTGCGCAACTACGACCTGCAGGTCGTCGCCACCGACCACTGCCCGTTCTGCATGAAGGATCAGAAGGAGCTCGGCCGCGACGACTTTTCGAAGATCCCGAACGGCATGCCGGGCGTCGAGACGCGGCTGTATCTGCTCTGGGAAGGCGTCACGCAGGGCAAGATCTCGATCAATCGGTTCGTCGAGATCACGTCGACCGCGCCCGCGAAGATCTTCGGCATGTACCCCAAGAAGGGCACGCTCGCGATCGGCGCCGATGCCGACGTCGTCGTGTGGGACCCCAAGCGCGAGAAGATCCTCGGCAAGGACACGCTGCACATGAACGTCGATTATTCGCCGTTCGAAGGCCGCAAGGTGGTCGGCGCGCCGAGCCACGTGTTCTCGCGCGGCGAGCTCGTCGTCGAGAACGACGTGTGGGTCGCCAATCGCGTGCAGGGGCGGGGGCAATTCATTCGCAGAGGAACGTTTTCGTTATGACGTCACGTCCCGAGTACCGCACCGATCCCGAGTGGCTCGAAGCGCACTGGATGCCGTTCAGCGGCAACCGCGAGTTCAAGAAGCACCCGCGCATGTTCGTCGGCGCCGAGGGCGCGTACTACATCGATACGCACGGCAAGAAAGTATTCGACGGCCTGTCGGGGCTGTGGTGCTGCGGCCTCGGACACGGCCGCCAGGAGATCGTCCAGGCGGTGTGCGCGCAGGTCGCGACGCTCGACTACGCGCCCGCCTTCCAGTTCGGGCATCCGCACTCGTTCGCGCTCGCGAACCGGATCAAGAACGTGATGCCCGCGGGGCTCGATCACGTGTTCTTCGTGTCCTCGGGCTCGGAGGCGGCGGATACGTCGTTGAAGATCGCGCGCGCGTACTGGCGTGCGAAGGGCCAGCCGGCGAAGCGCGTGCTGATCGGCCGCGAGAAGGGCTATCACGGCGTCAACTTCGGCGGGATCTCGGTCGGCGGCATCGCCGGAAACCGGAAGACATTCGGCCAGGCGGTCGAGGCCGACCACCTGCCACACACGCTGCTCGCGAAGAACGCGTTCTCGCGCGGCATGCCGAAGGACGGCGGCCTCGAGCTCGCGGATCGGCTGCTCGATCTGATCGCGCTGCACGACGCGTCCAACATCGCGGCGGTGATCGTCGAGCCGTTCGCGGGCTCGGCGGGCGTGATCATCCCCCCGGCCGGCTACCTGCAACGCATCCGCGAGATCTGCACGAAGCACGACATTCTGTTGATCTTCGACGAGGTCATCACCGGCTTCGGCCGGGCCGGCGCGTGGACCGGCGCCGAGGCGTTCGGCGTCACGCCGGACCTCCTGAACTTCGCGAAGCAGGTGACGAACGGTGTGCAGCCGCTCGGCGGCGTGGTCGCGAAGCAGGAGATCTACGACGCGTTCATGGCGGCCGGCGGACCGGAGTACCTGGTCGAGCTGCCGCACGGCTACACGTACTCGGCGCACCCCGTCGCGTGCGCGGCCGGCGTCGCGGCGCTCGACCTGCTCGCGAAAGACCGCGCGATCGAGCGCGTGCGCGAGCTCGCGCCGTACTTCGAGGGCCTCGTGCACTCGCTGAAGGGCCAAAAGCACGTCGCCGACATCCGCAACTACGGGCTCGCGGCGGGCTTCACGCTCGAGGCGGTGCCCGGCGAGCCGGCGAAGCGCCCGTTCGAGGTCGCGATGAAGTGCCTCGACAAGGGCATGTACGTCCGCTACGGCGGCGACACGATCCAGCTCGCGCCGCCGTTCACGAGCGAGAAGGCCGAGCTCGATCGGCTGATCAGCGTGCTCGGCGACGCGCTCGCGGCGACCGCTTAGCGCGCCCAGTCCTCGCCGTCGCGGTCATAGCGCCCGGGGCTCGAGGTCCCGACCGTGATGGCGATGAATGTCAGGTCGGCGATGTGGTTCGCGCCGAGCTCGACGTGCCAGTCGTGCGGCGAAAACCCGGATGCGGGCCCATCGACCAGGCGCGTGATCGCGAGGTCGACGCCGGCGTTCCAGCCGAGCCCACGATCGGCACCGGCGAACCGCACGGCGACGCCGCCGACCGCGCCGAGGTGATAGCCGTGGTTGCTCGGGTACGGCACGTACCAGTAGGCGTCGACCGGGATCGTCCAGGCTTGCCCGACGCGCGAGCCGTCGGCATCGACCCGCACGCCCGCGAGGATCCCGGTGCGATGCGCGCTGCACGGGTTGCAAATACCGGTCAGCGTGCCGGCGAACCACAGCGCCTCGTCGCCGATGCGCGCCTCGGCGCTGTACGGCACGCGGCCGCTCGAGTCCGCGCCGAGACGGCCGTCGATCGCGACGATCGGATCGCCGATCCATTCGTTGTGGCGTCCTTCCCAGCGCGCGCCCAGGCCGAGCAGCCCGGCGGCGGGATGATCGCCGGGCGAGCTGTCGGCCGCGGCCTCGGCGGTGGCGTCGACCTCGTAGACGATCGGCGGAGGCGGCGGCATGTAGTGGTACGTCGGCTGGATCAGCGCGAGCTCGCCGCGCGTGAGCCCGGCCTCCGCGGCGAGCACGGCGAGCGCGTCGTCGTCGATGTCGGCGGCGAACGCGTCGTGATAGCGCGCGTCGATGCGCTCGCTCGCGCGCGGCCCGGCGGCGTGATCGACGAGCGCGGCGACCGCGCAGCGCGTGCCCTCGCGATCGACGAACGCGGGTAGCCGGCCGCAGGTGGCTTCGGGCAGCGGAAACCGGCGCGCCGCGATGTACGCGCGCAGCTCGGCGAGCAGCTCGGCGCGCGCGGCGTGTTGCGATGGCGCGACCTTCACCGCGCGCAGGAGCCGCTCGGCGAACGCGAGGTGCGTCGCGATGCGTTCGGTCTGGTCGTCGGCGGGCTTCGGCAGCCGGCCATGGCAGGCGACGAAGCTGGCGTCGCCGACGAGCGGATTGATCGTCGCGATCGGGCGGGGCATGGGGCTCGAACGCACCATGCGAAGAATGGTTCTAATCAGCGGGCGCGGACTCGTCGGCCTCGGTGACGACGCCGAGCTCGGCGCGCTTGGTCCGCTCGATCGCGCGCTGCACGAACACGTTGTCGCTGTCCTCGCCGAGTGCTTGCTCGGTCGCCGACTTGCGGCCGAACAGCCAGATCATGCGACCCTCGACCGGCGGCGGCGCGGTCTGGCGCGCGAGCCGCGCGAGCGCCTCGGCGAACGCTTCCTGCGCGACCGGGTGCTCGAGCGTCTTCGCGCGCGCGGCGAGCGCCTCGTACGCGGCGACGTGCTGCAGATCGGCGAGCGCGGCCGCGGCGTACGCGAGCCCCTTCGTGTTCGCCGGCTCGGTGACGTAGGCGAGCGCGGCTGCCGCGTCACCGACGAGCAACCAGCGTGCGTACAGCACCTGCATCACGAAGCCATCGCCGGCGTACGACACGGCGTATTCGGTCAGAAACGTGTCGAGCTCGGGCAGCGCGCGCACGAACCCAGCGGCGGCGAGCGCGATCGCGATCGGCCCGCACGTCTTGTTGAGCTCGTAGTGGGCGTCGAGCTCGCTCTGACCTGCCGCGATGCGGAACGCGTCGCGCAGCACCGGGCCGGCGTCGGGGGTGTCGAGGTGCGCGACGGCATGCGCGAGCGCGCCGAACCCGATCGAGTTGACGAGCACGCGCTCGGTGGTGCCGCGCGCCTTGTTCGCATAGTGTGCGAAGCCGCCGAGCAAGACCGCACGCGCGTCCGCGGTGAACCGCGGCACGTGCGCGAGCTCGGCCAGCGCGAACAGCCACGCCGGCACGGTCTCGTAGTAGGGCAGGTCGAGCTGCGCGGCCGCCTGCTCGCGCACGCACGCGTACACGTCATCGGCCGCGATCGTTCCGAGCGCGACGATCAGGCTCGCGCGCCACTTGTGCGCCACGACGTGCGCGATGAACGCGCGCCGCGCGGTGGCATCGTCGCGCGCGGCGAGCGCGATCGCAGCCTCGGCGTGCTCGATGTTCTCGATCTTCGGCTTGCCGTCGGTCCAGTCGAGGACGCTGGCCGCGTCGTACAAGGCGGCGAGCGCCGCGAGCTGTTCGGCGGGCGGCTCCTGCAGTGCCTCGGCGTAGCGCGCTTCGAACGTCGGCGCGCGCGGTTTGCGGCGCGGCTTCGGCTTCGGCTTCGGCTTCGGCTTCGGCTTCCGCTTCGGCTTCGGCTTCGGCTTCGGCTTCGGCTTCGGCTTCCGCTTCGGCTTCGGCTTCGGCTTCGGCTTCCGCTTCGGCGCCGGCTTGCGTTTCGACGTCGCCTTTGGTTTGCGCTGCCCCGCCATGCGTCAGCTGATCTTATCGAAATGTTCGAACGGCTGCTCCATCCACGCGCGTACCGTCTTCGCCATCGCCGCAGCGTGCGCGCCGTCGAGGATGCGGTGATCGAACGTCGCGCACACGCGCATCGTCTTCTCGACGCCGACGCGGCCGCTGCGCGCGACCGCCGATTCCTTCACCGCGCCGAGCGCGAGCAGCAACGGCACGCGGCTGTACGGCACGAGCGGCACGTAGGCCTCCTCGAGCCCGAGCGCGCCGATGTTCGTGATCATGATCGAACCGAACGCATCGCGCGGGATTCCAGCCCATGTCAGGTCGAGGTTGAGCGTGTAGCTCGCGAACGACGTCAGATCGAGCAACGGCCCCATCGCCGCGATCGGCAGCTTCTTCATCAGGTTGCGCGTGCGCGACAGCTGCTCGTCGGTGTTCTTGCGCACCTTCGCGAACCGCTTCTCGCACTCGTCGAGGATCTCGAGCAGCGTCTTCGCCTGTGGATCGTGGATCGTCGCGCCCGACAGATCGATCTTGCCGGTCTCGGCGTCCTCCATCGCGACCTGGAAGAACACGCCGATGCGCTTGCGCCGGTAGATGCGGCCGAACCGGATCATCGCGTTCGCATCGGGCACCTGCTCGAACACCGCGGCGGCCGCGCGCGCCATCAGGTGCGTGACCGTGATCCGGCGGCCGGTCGCGGCGCGAAACGCGTCGATGTACTCGAGCGCGGCGTCCATGCGCAGCGTCAGGCTGCCGTAGACGCTCGGATCGTGCGTCGTGCGCCACGTGCCGAGCGCGATCTTGCGAAACGTGGAGAGGTCGCGCTCCGGCTCGAGCTCTACATTCGACATCCCGCGGATACTACGCGCGGGTCTCGTAATCGGATAGCTCCACGCGTCGCGTGCGCCGCCAGTAGTCGACCGACGCGCCCGGCCACAGGAACACCTCTCCGGTCGGCGTCTGGTACCAGCTCGTGCAGCCGGTGGTCCACACGGTGTGCGTCATCTTGCGCGCGAGCTCGTCGCGAAACGCGTGCTCCACCTCGGGCTTGACGTCCATGAACGCGAGGCCGCGCGCGCGCAGCGCCTCGACCGCGCGGACCGCATAGCGTGCCTGCGCCTCGATCATGAAGATCATCGAGTTGTGACCGAGCCCGGTGTTCGGACCCATCAGCAGGAACAAGTTCGGAAACCCCGAGATCGCGATGCCGAGGTAGTTGCGCAGCGATGCGCGCCACGCGTCGTTGAGCTCGACTCCGCCGCGCCCGACGATGCGGATCGACGACAGATACTCGGTCACGCGAAATCCGGTGCCGCAGATGATCGCATCGACCTCGCGCTCGCGGCCATCCGCAGTCCGCACGCCGCGCGGGGTCACCTCGGTGATGCGCTCGGTGACGAGCTCGACGTCGGGCCGGCGCAGGGCAGGGTAGTAGTCGTTCGAGATCAGCACGCGCTTGCAGCCGAAGTGATAGTCGGGTGTGAGCCGCGCGCGCAGCTCCGGCTCCGGCACTTGCTGCGCGAGGAACCGCCTGACCAGCCCGGCGATCGCGTCGTTGACCTTGGGCGCGTACGCGAAGCCGACCACGCGGCTCTCCATCAGCCAGTACAGGCCGGTGCGGCGCAGCCAGTGCGCGGCCGGCACGTGCTCGAACAGCCAGCGCTCGGCGCTCGTGATCGAGCGATCGTGCTTGGGCACGATCCACGGCGCGGTGCGCTGGAACACGTGTAGCTGGCCGGCGCGCGGCGCGATCTCGGGCACGAACTGGATCGTGCTCGCGCCGGTGCCGATCACCGCGACGCGCTTGCCGGCGAGCTCGAAGTCGTGGTTCCAGCGCGCGGAGTGAAACTGCACGCCGCGAAACGACGCGAGCCCGGGCACGTCGGGCAGCTGCGGCACGTGCAGCGCGCCGTTGCCGAGGATCAGCGCGCGCGCGACGAACGTCTCGCCGCCGTGCGTCTTCACCGTCCACGTGCCGGCCGCTTCGTCGAAGCGCGCCTCGTCGACCGCCTGACCGAAGCGAAGGTGCGGACCGAGCCCGTACTTGACGGCGCAATGCTCGAGGTACGCCAGGATCTCGGCCTGCTTGCCATACGCGCGCGTCCACCGCGGGTTCGGCTCGAACGAGTACGAATACAGGTGCGACGGGATATCGCAGGCCGCACCGGGATACGTGTTCTCGCGCCACGTGCCGCCGACGCGCGCCGCTTTCTCGAGGATGACGAAGTCCTCGATGCCGGCGCGGCGCAGCTCGACACCCGCGCAGATCCCGGAAAACCCTGCGCCGACCACGACCGCGGAGAGCATGACCGGAACATAGCGGCTATTGAAACAAAGTCAATAGCGAGCTTTTCAGGTCCGGTCAAAGTCCAAGGCCCAAAGCCCGCTCACGCCGACAACGCTTTGAGGGCATTGTCGACCTCATCGAGCTCCCACAGCCGGCGTTCGATCTCGCGATCGAGATCGCCGTCGAGGGACGGGCAGGCAACCCGCTGCGCGACCAGCCGCACCAGCTCGTCGACCGCCTCGAGCTCGTCGGAGAGACGCTCGATGCGGCGGATGCATTCGTCGCGGTGGCGCATGCGGCGCGCCATGATCTCGCGGCGGCGAGCCGAGCGCGTCGAGTCGCCCATCGGCATCGCGCGCGGTAGATCGGTGCCGCCGGCCAGCCGGAGCGAGTCGAGGCACTTCTGATGGCTCGATGCGAGCCGCACGAAATGATCGAGCAGCTCCTGCAGCTCGAAGCGCTGCGCCTCGCTCGGATCCGCGCGCTCGATCTCGCCGACGAGATCGCGCAGGTCGATGTACTGCTGCTGGCGGATCGGCCCGGCGGGCTTGAGCGCCTTCATCCGATCGGCCTCGCGCTTCTGGCGCACGCGATAATCGAATTGCTTGTCGAGCTGGCGGCGCACGAACTTGTAGCGGGTCGCCGCGGTGCCCATCGCGAGGAACACGCTCATCGCGATCACCGCACCCAGCAGGCCCGCATACCCGACGCCGACGCACACGGCAAACGCCATCACCGACAGGCTCACCGGGTTGAATACCGCGCCGCGCACGTACGTCAGCGCCGTCTGCGTATTCGGACTGACGTAGACGAGGGCGGCGTCATCCACGGGGGCCAGCTCGGTCATGAGGGAAGCGGTTACAACCCGCGTGCCACGCTATTTCGTCGTCGGACCGTAGCGGATTTCCGCGATCGGCGGTCGCCCTAGACACACCGTGACGCATTCGCCTGGGCGACTGCGGTCGGACCTAGCCTTTGACCTTCGAGTTATCGGGGTCATAGAGCGGCCGTAGGGAAGCGACCGCGGCGTGGCGCACACCGGCGATCTCGACCTCCCAGCGACCAGCATCCAGCCACTTCTGATCGATCGGGACGCCGGCGGCGATCATCGCGAGCCCGACCGCGCCGCCGAGCGTGTGGCCGTACGAGGCCGCGCGGATGTAGCCGATCGGCGCGCCGTCGCGGAGCACGATCTCGGCGTGGAACATCATCGGCTCGGGATCCTTGAGGAGGATCTGCACGAGCCGCTTCTCGAGTGGACCCGCGGCCTTCTGCGCGACCACCGCGTCCTTGCCGAGGAAGCCGCGCGGCTTCTTGAGATCGACCGCGAAGCCGAGGCCGGCTTCCAGCACGGTGTCGGTGTTGTCGATGTCGTGACCGTAATCGCGATAGCCCTTCTCCATGCGGCAGCTCGCGAGTGTCTTGAGGCCGGCGTGCCGCATGCCGACGTGCGCGCCCGCCTCGACGAGCCGCTCGTAGACACCGAGCGCCTGGTCGGTCGGGATGTAGAGCTCGTAGCCGAGCTCGCCGAGATACGTGATGCGGATGCACAGCACGCGCGCGAAGCCGATGTCGATCTCGCGTGCGGCGCGGAACGGAAACGCCGCGTTCGATAGGTCGGCCGACGTCACGGCCTGCATCAGCTCGCGCGAGCGCGGACCCTGCACGTTGAGCTGCGCGTAGCCGCTCGTGACATCGCACACGAACGCGTGCGAATCGCGCGCGTGGCGCTTCATCCAGGTCTCGACGTGGCGGTGCACGGTGTCGCTCGCGACGACCCAGAAGTGCTCGTCGTCGAGCTTGGTGACGGTGAGATCCGCCTGCAGCTTGCCGGCCTCGTCGAGCCATTGCGTGTACGTGATCTGGCCCGCGGCGCCATCGACCGAGTTCGCGCTGATCCAGTCGAGCACGCGGCCGGCGTCGCGGCCCTCGACGCGAAACTTCGACATGAACGACATGTCCATCACGATCACGCCCTCGCGCGCGGCGCGATGCTCGGCGGCCCAGTGCGGGAACCAGCTCGGCTTGCCCCAGGTCAACGCCTCCGGCGCGCCGCCATCGATCCGAGTCGGGCCCGCGTGCTTGCCGGCGCCGACGTAAAAATCCGCGCCTTCCCAGCCCGAGACGTCGCGGAAGTACGCGCCGAGTGCGGCCAGGCGCTCGTAGAACGGCGACTTCTTGGCGCCGCGCGCGGTCTGCATCGAGCGGAACGGGTAATGACATTGATAGACCATGCCGAGCGACTCGACGGTGCGCAGCCGGCGATAGTCGGGGTTGCCTTGATATGCGTGCAGGCGATCGATGTGCATGTAGCTGGTGTCGACGTCGGGGCGGCCGCGATCGAGCCAGTGCGCGACGACGCGACCCATCCCGCCGCCGGTGATGATGCCGATCGAGTTGAGGCCGGCGCACACGAAGAAGTTGTCGAGCTCGGGCGACGGCCCGACGATCGGCGCGAGATCGGGCGTGAAGCTCTCCGGACCGCAGAAGAATTTGCGGACGCCGGCGTCCATCGCGCGCGGTACACGTCCCATCGCCTTCTCGACGTACGGGCCCATGCGATCCCAGTCGGGCTGGATCTCGCCAAACGAGAAGTCGTCGGGCACGCCGCCGACCTGCCACGGCGCGCAGATCGGCTCGAACAGGCCGATCATCAGGCCACCGACCTCCTCGCGGAAGTAGCCGTGCGACGCCGGATCTTCGAGCACGGGCCACGACGCGCTGAGCTCCGGAATGCGCTCGGTGATGAGGTAGTAGTGCTCGGCCGATTGCAGCGGCACCGAGACCCCCGCGCGCGCGGCGAGCTGGCGCGACCACATCCCCGCGCACAGTACGACGTGATCGCACGCGATGTCGCCGTGCGCCGTGGTGACGTGCGTGACGCGCTCGCGCGCGGTGCGAAAGCCGGTGACCGGGACGTTCTCGACGAGCGTCGCACCGTGCGCCCGCGCGCCCTTCGCGAGCGCCATCGTGCAGCCGACCGGATCGGCGCGGCCGTCTTCCTTGATGTAGAAGCCGGCGAGCAGATCGTCGGTGCGCGCGAGCGGAAACAGATCCTTGACCTGGGCGGGCGAGATCTCGTGGACGTCGACGCCGCACAGCCGGTTGAACGCCGACACCCGGCGATATTCCTCGAGGCGATCGCGATCGCCGGCGACCTCGATGAACCCGACCGGCTTGAAGCCGGTCGACTGCCCGGTCTCGGCCTCGAGGCTCGCGTAGAGATCGCGCGTGTACTTGCGCATCTCGGTCGAGGTTTCGGAGGTCGAGCCGAACGTGACGATGAGGCCGGCGGCGTGCCACGTGGTGCCGGAGGTGAGGCGGTCGCGCTCGACGAGCACGACGTCGCGCCAGCCGAGCTTGGCGAGGTGATACGCGATCGAGCACCCGATGATGCCGCCGCCGACGATGACAACGCGCGCGTGGCTCGGCAGCGAGACTGGGGACATCGCCGCGAGGATATAATGATGCGATGGCGCATGGCGCGACGATGCGGCGCTTCGACCTCGCGCTCGCTGACGCCGACCGCGGCGTCTACGAGCAATTGTCATGGCGCGTCGCGCAACACCCGTCGGAAAGCGACCGATATCTGGTCGCGCGCGTGCTGGCACGGGCGCTCGAGCACGCGGAGGGACTGGACTTCAGCAAGGGCGGCGTCTCGGACGGGGTCGAGCCCGCGCTCGTGCAGCGAGATTTGCGGGGAGATTTGCTGGCGTGGATCGAAGTCGGCTCACCGGCGGTGGATCGGCTGCACCGGGCGAGCAAGGCCGCGCCGCGCGTGGTCGTGTACACGTGGAAGCCCGAGCAGCTTGCCGCCGAGCTCGCGGGCGCGCGCCTGCACCGCGCGCCCGAGCTGGTCGCGCTGCCGGTGGAGCTGCTGGACGGCCTCGCCGGCACCCTCGATCGCAACAACAAATGGGAGCTGTCGGTGACCGGCGGCGTGGTGTACGTGGCGGCGGCGGGCGCGCAGCTCGAAGGCGCCGTGGAGCGCATCGCGGGCTGACGTCTGCGCCGCTGCCGCTGCCGTGCGCCAGTGACAGCGTGGCATGATGCACGCGATGGCGAAGCTGACCTACCTGGAAATCCCCGCGTCGGATCCGCCGCGCGCGGCCCGGTTTTACGAGGCGATCGTCGGCTGGACGATCGACCAGCGCTCGGCCGACGACTTTCGGTTCTCCGACGACGATGCGAGCATGATCGGGCGGTTTCAGCGGGGCACCGGCGGCGCCGGGCCGGTCAGCTACTTCACTGTCGCCGATGTCGCGGTCGCGGTCGCGCGCGTCGCGCCGCTCGGCGGCGAAGTCATCAAGGCGCCGTATCGCGAAGGCGACGTGCTCGTCGCCCAGCTCCGCGATCCATCCGGCAACGTGTTCGGCGTCTGGCAGTTCGCGCGCGCATGACGCAGCTCCAGAAGTCGCTCGGCCCGGTCATGATCTGGGGGCTCGGCGTCGGCTACGTCATCAGCGGCATGTACTTCGGCTGGAACCTCGGCCTGCCGAAGGGCGGGCCGTACGGCATGCTCGTCGCGACCGCCGCCGTCACGATCCTCTACACCGCGTTCGTGCTCGGGTACGCGGAGCTCGCGTGCGCGCTGCCGCGTGCCGGCGGCGCGTTCGTCTACACCTCGCGCGCGTTCGGTCCCCACCTCGGGTTCGTCGGCGGCGCCGCGCAGCTCGTCGAGTACGTGCTCGGTCCGCCCGCGATCGCGTTCGCGATCGGCGGCTACGTCAACCTCCTCGCGCCCGGCGTGCCGGTGCTCGTCACCGCGGTCGCCGCGTATGTCGTGTTCACGTTCGTCAACATCGTCGGCGTGCGGATCTCGGCCGCGTTCGAGCTCGCGCTCGCCGCGATCGCGGTCGTCGAGCTCCTCGTCTTCGGGGCGGTCGTGCTGCCGCACTTTTCGTGGGCGCGGTTCTCTGCTGACCCGCTGCCGCACGGCTGGAGCGGCGCATTCGCGGCGCTGCCGTTCGCGATCTGGTTTTATCTCGGCATCGAAGGGCTCGGCAACGTCGCCGAGGAGGCCAAGCGGCCGCAACGCGACTTGCCGCTCGGATTCCTGTCGGCGATGGCGACGCTCGTCGTGCTCACCGCGATCACGCTGTTCGGCGCGGTCGGCGCGGCCGGCTGGCAGGCGATCGGCTACGCGGAGACCGACTCGCCGCTGCCGCTCGCGATCCGCCACGTCGTGTCGCCCGACAGCCCGTGGTTCGTGTTGCTCACCGGCATCGGCCTCGTCGGGCTCGTCGCGAGCTTTCACGGTTTCCTCGTCGCGGCGAGCCGCGCGATCCTCGAGCTCGGCCGCGCCGGCTACGCGCCGCGCGTCGTCGGCGAGGTGAACGCCCGCACGCGCACGCCGGTCGCCGCACTGCTCGCGAACTTCGCGATCGGGCTGGTCGTCCTGCTCACCGGCAAGACGCAGCTCATCATCCTCGTCGCGGTGTTCGGCGCGCTCACGCTGTACTTGCTGTCGATGCTCGCGATCATCGTGCTGCGCCGCCGCGAGCCCGCGCTCGCGCGCCCGTATCGCGCACCGCTGTATCCGGTCGTGCCGATCGTCGCGATCGTGCTGACCTCCGTGTGCCTGGTCGCGATGGCGTGGTCGTATCCGTGGGTCGCCACCGGCTACGCCGGGCTGATCGGCCTCGCGTGGGTGCTGTTCTTGCTGTTCGTGCCGCCCGATCGGCGGGTAACATTCGATCGAGGGGGCGCGTGAAGCCACTATCGCCGACCGACGCGATGTTCCTGTGGCTCGAGGGCCGCCGCCAGCCGATGCACGTCGGTGGGTTGCAGCTGTACACGCCGCCGGCCGGCGCGGGCCCCGATTTCGTGCAGCAGCTCGTCGAAGCGTGGCGCGAGCATCCGTACGCGCGGCCGCCGTTCGACGAGCGCGCCGAGTGGAAGGTCGGCCACTGGTTCTGGGAGCAGGATCACGACTTCGAGATCGAATATCACCTGCGCCACTCCGCGCTGCCGCGGCCGGGCCGCATCCGCGAGCTGCTCGCGCTCGTGTCGCGCTTGCACGGTTCGCTCGTCGATCGCACCCGACCGCTGTGGGAGCTACATCTGATCGAGGGCCTCGCCGACGGGCGCGTCGCGCTGTACGCGAAGATCCACCACGCGATGATGGACGGCGTCGCGGCGATGCGGCTGATGCAGACCGCGCTGTCGCGCGAGCCGGGCGAGCACAAGCCGCCGCTGTGGGCGCAGGACCGCCCGCATCGCCCGCGCCGCGAGGCCGAGGCCGAGACGCACTCGCCACCAGGGCGGCCTTCCCCCATGCCCCCAACCCCTGCCTCCACCTTCCCCCGGCTCGCCGAGCGCGTGCTCGCCGCCGGCGCCGAGATCATGCCGGGCATTCGCAGCGGCTTGCGCGAGCTCGTGCGCGCGGCCGAGCCCGACAGCGCCGAGGCTCAGCCATTTCATGCGCCGCCGACGATGTTCAACGTGCGCATCTCGGGGTCGCGCCGATTCGCCGCGCAGTCGTACTCGCTCGCGCGGTTCAAGGACGTCGGCAAAGCCGCCGCGCCGGCGACCGTCAACGACGTCACGCTCGCGGTGTGCGCCGGCGCGCTGCGCCGCTATCTGATGATGCACGACGCGCTGCCCGAGAAGCCGCTCGTCGCGATGGTGCCGGTGTCGGTGCGCGCGAGCGAGCAGGGCGAAGGCGGCAATCAGCTCACGATCCTGCTCGCGAACCTCGCGACGCATCTCGAGGATCCGCTCGCGCGCCTGCACACGATCGTCGAGTCGACGTCGACCGCGAAGGATCGCCTCTCCAAGATGTCGCGGCTCGAGCGCATCGCGCACGCGGCGGCGATGAGCGCGCCGATGGCGCCGAGCATGCTGACCGGTCTCGCGAAGCGGCGGCCGATCTACAACGTCGTGATCTCGAACGTACCGGGTCCTACGGACCGGCTGTACCTCGACGGCATGCGTCTCGACGAGTCGTACCCGGTGTCGATCCCCGTCGATTACCTCGCACTCAACATCACGATCACGAGCTACGCGGGGCAGATGGGGTTTGGCTACATCGCGTGTCGCAGGAGTGTCCCAGCCTTGCAGCGCATGCTCGATCACACCGACGAATCGCTGGCAGAGCTGGAACATGCACTGGCGATCTGACGAGACGCATCGTCTTGTCACTGCGAGTCAGGAATTCGCATGCGACCAAGTCCGGTCTCGCGCCTCTAAGAGAACAGGATGGCGCTCGCCGAACAGCTCGCGCTCCTTCGCGCCCAGGTCGCCGCGTATCGCACACGCGCGCGCGAGGTCGAAGCCAAGCTGCGCGCGTTCGCGCCGCGAAACGACGTGCGCGACCTGCGCACGCGACTTCACGAGACCACGGCGAGCTTCGATCGCTACGCGGCGACGCTGCGCCGCCGGGTCCGTGCACGCGGCACCGGCACCTGATAAGGTGCGCGCCTCATGCGTACTTACCTAGTTGCAGGTGCGATCTTCCTGCTCGCCGCGGCGTGTCAGCAGGGCAAGAGCAAGCTCGATGAAGCGTCCAAGCCGACGGCCGGTGTGGGGTCGGCGGCCTCGGTGGGCCCGATGGGCTCGGGGATCATGCACGGCGGCTCGGCCGCGCCGGTCGAGCCGGCCGAGGACATCGACAGCAAGGACATCCTGTCGCGGACCGAGACCTCGCCCGACGTGTACGTCAAGCACGTCCTCATCGGCTGGAAGGGCACCAATCGCGATCCGCGCAGCAAGGATCGCTCCAACGCCGACGCCGCGAAGCTCGCCAAGGACGTCCAGTCCCAGCTCAAGGCCAACCCGGACGCGATCGACGCGCTGGTGCAGAAGTACTCGGAGGATCCGAGCTCGCTCAAGGGCCAGCCGTACAACATCAAGGCGTCGACGCCGTTCGTGCCGGAGTTCAAGAACCTCGCGATGCGCCTCAAGGACAAGGAGGTCGGCATCGTCAAGACACGGTTCGGCTACCACGTGATCGAGCGCGTCGCGGCGCCGCCACCCGACCCGTTCGAGTCGGCGGACATCCTCGCGCGCACGACGACCGCCGCGTCGGTCTACGTGCAGTACCTGGTCGTCAGCTACAAGGAAGCGATGCAGACGCTGCCGGGCATCACGCGGAGCAAGGCGGACGCCGACAAGATCGCGAAGGACGCCGTCACCAAGGCGAATGCGGGCGAGGACTTCAACAAGCTGATCGCGTCGACCAGCGACATCCCGGGCGCGAAGGACAAGAAGGAGCCGCCTGTCGAGATCACCGACAAGTCCCCCGACGAGCTGAAGACGCTGTCGCTGCGCCTCAAGCTGAACGAGACGGGCATGGTCAAGACCGACTTCGGCTGGCTCGTCATCAAGCGCGTCGCCGAGCCGCCGCCGCCGCCGCCCGATCCGCTCGACTCGACCGACATCCTCAAGCGCGAGCCGGTGACCCAGAAGGCGGTCGTCAAGCACATCCTGCTCGGCTGGTCCGAGGTCAACACCGGCGATCCGCGCGGCAAGAAGCGCACGCGCGCCGAGCTCGACGCGCTGGTCAAGGACACCGTCGCCAAGCTGAAGAAGGGCGACAAGATCGAGCCGCTGATGGCCGAGCTCTCGGAAGATCCGGGGTCGGCGAAGTCGGGAAAGTCCTACCCGGTGACGGCCGACGCGAGCCTGGTGCCCGAGTTCAAGAAGCTCGGGCTGCGCCTCAAGGTCGGCGAGGTCGGCGTCGTCAAGACGCAGTTCGGCATCCACATCATGCAGCGCGAGGAGTGAGCAGCTTGGCGTGGTAGGCGCTCGCGAGATCGCGATCGGTCGCGACTCCGAGCGCCGTGGCCGCGTCCTCGAAGCTCCACGCGGTGAGCCGGCGCTCGACCGCGACGTGCGTGAACGCGTTCGCGCGCTCGAAGTCGACGAGCAGGCCGCCCTCGTAGCGCGGCGCGCGCGCCGAGTAGTCGTTGCCGGCGAAGTAGAACTCGCCCGGCACGGCGATGCGCTCGCTCGCGATCAGCTCGCCGCCGGTCATGCCGCGCGCGCAGGCGATCTCGCGCGCCGCGACGAGCGTGTAGTCGAACTCGGCGCCGACGAGCGCGCCGGTCACCGCGAGCTTGCCGAGCACGACGAGCATCGCGCCGGCCTCGAGGACGAGGTCGCCGTCGATCGCGAGGTCGCCGCGCGCGATCCGCGCGGTCGCTTCGGGCACGGTCGCGCGCCCGGTCAGCTGCTCGGCCGGGCCGCCGCCCATCGCGCGCTCGAGCACGAGCAGCCCGGCGTAGCGATACGGATCGGCGCCGTCGAGCCAGCGGTACAGCTCGTCGGCGCTCGCGATGCGCGGCGGCGCCTGCTGCATGCGGCGATCGAGCTCGTCGAGCGAGACGCCTTGATCGTCGGCGTCGTCGGCGAACAGCGGGTCGCGCGCGATCTTGCCGCGCAGCTCGCGGTACGCGCTCGCGATCGCGGCCGCGTCGAGCGTCGCCGGTTCGTCGCGCATCACCCGGCCCTGGCAGCCGCCGCGAGCTTCTCCTCGACCATGATGTCGGCGACCTTGTAGGTCGGCGCCGCGAGCCGCTTGCTGCGGTCGCAGATCTCGAAGATCGTGTCGTAGATCTTGAGCGTGCGCTCGCGCGCCACCTTCGCGTCGTAGCCTTTGACCTCCTGCGCGACGTTGACGAGGCCGCCCGCGTTGATCGCGTAGTCGGGCGCGTACAGGATGCCGCGCGCATGCAGGTCGTCGCCGTGGCGGGGCTCGGCGAGCTGGTTGTTCGCGGCGCCCGCCACGATCTTCGCGCGCAGATGCGGCACGGTGTCGTCGTTGAGGCCGGCGCCGAGCGCGCACGGCGCGAACACGTCGCAGTCGACCTGCGCGATCGCGTCGAGCCCGACGACCGCCGCGCCGAACTCGCGCTGCGCTCGCTCGCTCTTGAGCTTGTCGACATCGGCGACCGTCAGCTTCGCACCGGCGCCGTGCAGCTCCTTGCACAGCTGGTAGCCGACGTGTCCGACACCCTGGACCGCGACATGGACGCCCTTGATCTCGTCCTTGCCGAGCTTGAACTTCACGCACGCCTCGATGCCGCGCCGCACGCCGAGCGCGGTGAACGGCGACGGATCGCCCGAGCCGCCGTGCGACGGGTCGATGCCGGTCACGTGCTGGGTCTGCGTGCGGATGATCTCCATGTCCTCGAGGCCGGTGCCCGAGTCCTCGGCGGTGATGTAGTGGCCGCGCAGGCTCTCGACGAACCGGCCGAACGCGCGAAACAGCGCGACGCGGTCGAAGCGCTGGCGCGGGCGGATCAGCACGCTCTTGCCGCCGCCGTGCGCGAGCCCGGCGAGCGCGGCCTTGTACGTCATGCCGCGCGCGAGGCGCAGCGCGTCGACCAGCGCGGACTCGTCGGTGTCGTACTCGATGAACCGGCAGCCGCCGAGCGCGGGGCCCAGCCGGTGATCGTGGATCGCGACGATCGCGCGGAGCTGCGTGGCCTTGTCGAGCTCGAAGTGGACCTCGCCGAAGTCGTACGCGGAGAGCTTGCCGAAGACATCCATGGGCCGTTGGTAGCATCAGTTTTTCGAGGGTGTCTCGCGCGGCGGTGCCAACAATCATGCGGTTCACGCCGGGCCAAGCCCGCGACACCAAGTGGTGTCGCAGTGGAATGGTCGTTGCACTGGCACGCTGCCCATGCGGCGATTCCTGTCCTGGATCCTGCTCGTATCCGCCCCGGTGGCCTTCGGCTGCACGAGCAGCAGCGACAACGGCTCCGGCCAATTGCCCGGGCTGTTCACGCCGACCGGCACCGACTGCACGCAGCACACGAAGCTGTCGTTCGGCGTCGACGAGTCCAAGGCGCCGCCGCCGTTCCAGCTCCGGATCGAGAGCTGCCGGATGGACGCCGACGCCTGTATGGACCTGTGCACGTACGAGCTCTCGAACCTGCCCCAGATGGTGCAGCTGTTCGGTTCGTTCGAGCCGCCGCGCTTCGAAGGCGGTGGCGGCGGGTTCGGCGGCACCGAGCCGCCCGTGCCCAACGGTCCGACGCTGCCCACGCCGTCCGGTCTCACGCCGACCGCTTGCCACGTCACGTTCGACGGCAACACCGCGAATTCGGACGTCAGCTTCGACAGCTTCAGCGCGTCCAGCAACTGTGGCTTCGCCCAGCCGGGCACCAACGGCGGTTCGGCAACGGAGGGTAACCCGTGAACAAGATCTCGCTCGCCCTGTTCCTCGCAGCTTGCAGCTCGACGAGCCCGTCGAAGACTCCGCCTCCGTCGTGGGGCACGCCGGTCAGCGGCGGCACCATGCTCGTCGCGCATGACGGCTCGCACGTGATCGTCGCCGATCCGGATCGCGATCGCGTGCTCAGCATCGATCTCGGCACGAACCAGGTCGCGGCCGAGCTGCCGCTCAACCCGGGCGACGAGCCGGGTCGCGTCGTCGAGGACGGCGGCGGCCGGTTCTACGTCGCGCTGCGCCGCGGCGGCGCGTTGCTCGAGCTGTCGGACTACTCGACGCTCGGCGTCGTCGCACGCGTGCCGGTGTGCCCGGAGCCGCGCGGCCTGGTGTGGGATCAGGCAAGCAACGCGATCGACGTGGCGTGCACCGGCGGCGAGCTCGTCACCGTGCCCGCAGGCGGCAACGCGGTATCTCGCGCGGTGTTCGTCGATCGCGACCTGCGCGATCCGGTCATCTCGGGCGGCAAGCTGTACGTGACGCGGTTCCGCGAGGCCGAGCTGCTCGCGCTCGACGCCAGCGGCGCGATCGTGACCCGCGTGACCCCGCCTGTCGTCGCGCGCTTCGACGAGAGCCAGAACGGCGGCCTCGGCGTCGACGGCGGCAGCGGCAGCGGCAGCGGCAGCGGCACGATCCCGGTCGGCGAGGTCCCTGCGGTAGGCGCGGTCGCGTGGCGCACGCTCGTGTTGCCCGACGGACGCATCGTGATGGTCCACCAGCGCCAGCTGCAGACCGTGTTGCACACCACGCAGGGCGGCTATGGCGCGGGCTGCGGCCAGGGCCCGGTCGAGACCGGCATCACGGTCATGATGGATCCGAACAGCACGACCGGCGTATTCGCGTCGGCGCCGGCGGTCGTGGGCGCGTTGCCCGTCGACATGGCGGTGACCGCGGCCGGCGATCGGCTCGCGATCGTCACGGCCGGCAGCCAGACCGTGCACGTCGTCGAGACCACCGCGCTGCAAACGCCCGACGATCAGATGTGCGGCGGCGGCGACGGCGGCGGTGATGGTAGCGACGACGGCGGCAGCGACGGCGGCGACATGCAGGATCACCTGGGCACCCCGACGTCGGTGCAGTTCACGCCGGCCGGCGACCTGCTCGTCTACTACCCGGAGCTGCCGGCGGTCGTCGTGCACCACGGCACGCAGGCCAAGACGATCACGCTCACCGGCGGCATCGGCTACGACTCGGGCCGCGCGCTCTTCCACACGCAGACCTCGGTCGGCCTCGCATGCGCGTCGTGCCATCCCGAAGGCCGCGACGACGGCCTGGTCTGGCAGTTCGACACCGAGGGCACGCGCCGCACGCAGAGCCTCGCGGGCGACATCACCGATCGCGCGCCGTATCACTGGGCGGGCGACGAGCCGGATCTGCCGACGCTGATGGACGACGTGTTCGCCACGCGCATGGCCGGCCCGCAGCCGACCAACAGCCAGCACACGATGCTGCCCGCGTTCCTCGAGCGCGTCCAGGCGCCGGCGCCGAGCAGCATGCTCGACCAGGCGGCGGTCGCGCGCGGCCAGGTGCTGTTCCAGGCGACCGAGACAGCTTGCACGACGTGCCACAACGGGCCGCTGTTCACGAACCACACGATCGTGAACGTCGGCACGGGCGGCAGCTTCAAGGTGCCGAGCCTGCTCGGCGTCGGGGCACGCGCGCCTTACCTGCACGACGGCAGCGCTCCGACCCTGGCCGACCGCTTCGGTCCGCAAGGCGGCGGCGACCTGCACGGCCACACCTCGCAGCTGACGGCCGCACAGATCAGCGATCTCGTCGCGTATCTGCAGTCGCTGTAGACCGCGTACAATGAGCCGATGAGGCTCGCGGTCCTGGTCGTAGCGAGCGCGTGCTCGTTCCGTTCCGGCGCGCCGAGCGGTGGGCCGGGTGACGCCGCGCGCGATGCTCGCCCGACGGTGGATGTCTCGACGGTCGACGCGTTTCCGAGCGACCTCGTCGCGTACTACAAGATGGACGAGCTCGCGGCGATCATCGACGCGACGGGCCGCGGCCACGACGGGACCTGCACGTCGTGCCCGACTCAGGCGTTCGGGGTGGTCGGCGACGCGTACGATTTCGTCAACGAGCGGTTCGACGTCGCCGCGGCGCCCGATCTGCAGACCGAATCGGGAACGGTCGCGACGTGGTTCGAGCTCGATACGCTGCCGACCACGACCTACGCGTGCCTGGTCAACGCATATCTGCCGGGCGGCGGCGGCGCCGACACCTGGCAGATCTGCTACGCGGGGCCGACCTCGAGCTGGGAGGTGTATCTCGCGGCGACTCCGTTCAACTTCGGCACGTCGACGACGATCGCGGCGCTCGAGTGGCACCACCTGGCGTTGACGTGGACGCCATCGAGCGCGGCGCTGTACGTCGATGGCGCGCAGGTGATCTCGACGTCGTGTACGCCGCTCGAGTTCGCCCCGGCCGGCTCGTTCACGTTCGGATCCGACCGCGACGACAACGGCGACAACGATGCGCCGTTCCCCGGCAAGCTCGACGAGCTGCGGCTGTACGACGACGCGCTCGCCCCTCCGCAGATCGCCGCGCTGGCGACGCTGTAGCAGCTCGGCCGCGGCTAACGCGGCAGCGGCCTAGCCGGTCCAGGCTTCGACGCGGCTGCGCACCGCGAGCACGTCGTCGGTCACGCTCGACCACACGAGCTCGAGCACGCGGTGAACCTCGCCGCTCTGCGCGTTCGGGTCGCGCTCGACGATGCGCACGCACCTCGCGAGCTCGCCGACGACGACAAAGCCGATGCGATCGGCGGCGCGCTCGGTGGCCGCGAGCCAGTCGACCGCGGCGCGCAGCGGCACGAGGTTGCGGTCGCGCAGGCGACTGCCGAGCGCGATCGCCTGATCGAGCTCGAGCGGGTGCAGCGAGTCGGTGAGCCAGCGCGCGCTGCGTGTCGCGGCGGCGTCCGCGCCGTTGCCGGCGCGCTTGGCGCCCAGCGCGAGCTCGATGATCTGGGCGAGCTCGCCGGCGCGCGGCACGAGCAGGCGCGCGATGCGGTCGTTGCGCAGGTCGGCGAGCTGGCGCGCGAGCACGAACGCGAGCTCGTGCTCGCGGCCGAACACGCTGGATTCTGGCGCGGGCTCGTCGGGGTGCTCGAGCGCGGGCCGGCCGATCACGAGGACCGGCACGAGCCGGCCGTCCCGTGCCCGCATCGCGACCTTGCATGGCGAGAGCTGGTCGCGATCGATATAGACCGGCGGCAGCGTCAAGCCGAACGATCCGGCCACCCGTGCCAGCACGCGCGCGATGGTCGGTGGCACGTCGTCTTCGCGCGCCGGCACGCCCTGCGGCGGCCGCATGCGCGCGCGCTCGGCCGCAAACGCGGGCGCGACGAGCGCGAACAGCGCCGATAGCTGGAGATCGACGTCGATGCGCGACAGCGCGAGCCAGTCGGCGTCGTTGAGCGAGCGCGTCTTGATCTCGCCGCGCGAACGCGCCGGTGCCGCCGCGTTCGCACCCGGATCGAACAGGCTCTCGATGCCGTCTTCGATCACGCGCACGTCGAGGCCTTCGAGCACCTCGATCGCCTCGCCGACCGCGGCCGCGCGCTCGGGCTGCTTCGCGCGGTCGTAGAGCATCCGCAACGCCTTGTACGACGCGACGCGCCGCTTGTCGCCGCGCAGCAGCGCCTGGTGATGCGCGATCGCCTTCTGGTCGTGCTGCGGGTCGCCTTCGTAGAGGTCGACGAGCCGGCTCCGGCGCGCCGCATTGTCGGGGTCGAGCGTCTGCGCGACCTCGAACGCGACGACCGCGTCGTCGTGGCGGCCGAGCTCGAGCAGCAGCTCGCCGAGCGCGCTCCACAGCCGCAGCCGCTCGCCGGGCCGGCCCTCGACCTCGCGTACGTGCTCGAGCCGGCGGTAATAGAACGAGGCGAGCGCGTCGCGTTCGCCGTGCGTGTCGAGCAGCGACTCGAGGTCGTCGGCGACCGGGAATGACATCGGATCGTCCTCGAGCGCGCGCTCGATCAGCGATTGCGCGAGCTCCTCGTCATCGAGCTCGTCGCGCGCGATCATCGCCGCGAGGTGGCCGTAGCGCGCGCGCACCTTCGCATCGGATTCGGTCTCGATCAGCCGGCGGACCAGATCGAGCGAGTAGCTCCAGTCGCCTTCGTCGGCGATCAGCTCGAGGAACTTGGTCAGCAGCAGGTGATCGCCCGGCTTGTGGACGAGCGCCTCGCGATACATCTCGCGCGCGGTGGCGCGGTCGCCGAGCTCGATGTAGCGATCGCCGAGCGCGGTGAAGCGCTGCGCTTTCTCTTCGGGCGGCGCCAGGTTCGCGAGCGCGAGCTGGTGCGCGGTGAGCGCGACCGGATCGTTCGCGTCGAGCTCCTCGCGCAGCAGCAGCGACGGCCGGTGGTCGGGCGCGAGCGCGAGCGAGATCGCGGCGTGCTTGCTCGCGCCCTCGAGGTCGCCGAGCTCGCGCGCACATCTCGCAACCCGGTAGTGCAGCTCGACCGCGGCGTCCTGACCGAGCAGGTCCTCGTGCTCGAACAGCGGCTCGATCACCTGGCGCGCCTTCTGCCACTGCTGCGCGTCGAACAGCATGTCGGCGAGGTCGCGGCGCGTCGCGAGGTCGGCGGGATCGAGGTCGAGCGCGCGCCACAGCACGTTGCGCGCGCCGGTCTGATCGCCGAGGTCGCGCGCGATCTTGCTGCGCGTGATGAGGTAGCCGCGCAGCCGGCCCGGATCGTCGGTCGTGCGGCACAGGTCGTCGAGGATCGGCACGAGCTCGACCAGCGCGCTGCTGTCGCGCGTCAGCTCGACGAGCGCGATCCCGGCCTTCGCGTTCGCCGGATCCGCGATGCGCGCCTCGCGGTACAGCTGTGCGGCCCAGTCGGTATCGCCGAGCGCGACGCAGTAGTCGGCGGCGTCGGTGAGCCAGCGCGAGCGTTCGGCGACGAGCGACGCGCGCTCGGCCGAGTTGACGAGCAGCGTCACCGCCTCGCTGAGCTGACCGCGATCGCGAAGCAAGATGACGAGCCCGTCGACCGCGGCGACCAGATCCGGATCGCCGGCGAGCGCGCGCTCGTACAGCTTCTGCGCCTTGTCCCAGTTAACGGTCGACGCGAGCTTGGCCGCGCGCAGCGCGAGGTCCGCGCGCGACTTCGCGTCGACCTCGAGATCGATCGCCGCCTCGAGCGCGGCCAGCGCGTCCTCGTCCATGTTGCCGACGCGCTGCGCGAGTCGCGCGATCGCCTCGAGCACCTCGCGCTTGCTCGGCCCGGACGATGGATCGACGCGGTTCGCGTCCTGGTACGCGTCGAGCGCGGCGCTGTCGTCGCCGAGCTCGCGCTCGTAGACGACGGCCATCTCGCGATACAGCTCGGCGCGGTCGGTGTCGAGCTCGACGTGCACGGCGCGCCGGCCGAGCAGGTCGACGAGCTGCGGCCATTCGCCGGCCGTGCGATAGAACACCTCGAGCGCCTCGCTCGCGGCGGTATCCTTCGGATCGATGAGCAGCACCCGCTCGTAGCAGTCGGCGGCGTAGTAGCCGCGGTCGAGCTCGCGCCACGCGGCGGCGATCTCGGAGAGCCGGCGCGCGCTCGCCTCGTCCTGGATGTCGACGAGCGCGGTCATGGTCTCGAGCGGCAGCTCGCCGGACCGCTGCGTGACCCGCGCCATGCGCAGCAGCGGATCGAGATCGGCGACCACCGGCGCCTCGTCGAACGCCGCGAGCCGGGTGACGAACGCGCGCTCGATGGCGCCCTGCAGGCGTTCGCGATCGAGCTCCGGAAACTCAGCCGCGAGCGTCTTC
>DASXCY010000005.1:0-14080 GCA_036490935.1 Kofleriaceae bacterium
TCGTCGATCTTCGCAGCTCGGGCGATACCGCAGGCGATCGCGCGCGTGTCGTCGGCTATGGCGCGTTCGCGTGCTACGAGGCGGTGCAATGACGGAACGCGGACCGATCCTCGCGGCCTGGGCACGCGCGCACCTGCGCGAGGCGCTCGGTGGGCCGGTCGCGCAGCGGCCGAGCGAGCCGTGGTGCGGCGAGCGCGCCGCGACGTTCGTGACCCTGCGCTGGCGCGATAGCGGCGCGCTGCAGGGCTGCATCGGCACGCTCGTGGCCGTGCGCGCGATCGCCGACGACGTCGCGCAGCACGTGATCGCCGCGGGCATGCACGATCCGCGCGGCGAGATGCTCGTGCTCCCTGCAGTCGCCGAGCTCGATCTCGAGATCTCGCGGCTGTCCGAGGTCGAGCCGGTCGCGGTCGCCGACATCCGGCCGGGCGTCGACGGCATCGTGCTCGAGCATCGCGGCACGCGCGCGACGCTCTTGCCCGTGATGTGGGAGCAGCTGCCCGAGCCGGCGCAATTTCTCGCCGTGCTGAAGCAGAAGGCCGGCCTGTCGCGCGCATTCGACAGCCCCGAGCTGCGCTACTCGCGCTACACGACGGATCGCTACGTCGATCGGGCTCCGGGCGCGTCATGAGCGACTCTCCCGCCCGCTGGTGGCACGCGTGCGACGACGGTCGCCTGCAGTGCGATCTGTG
The DNA here is from genome assembly GCA_036490935.1 of Kofleriaceae bacterium. Classification (GTDB taxonomy): domain Bacteria; phylum Myxococcota_A; class Polyangia; order Haliangiales; family Haliangiaceae; genus JABFXX01. The sequence goes on from DASXCY010000005.1 coordinate 693, forward strand.
CCCGCGCGACTGCCGGCTCGGCGACGGCCAGCGCGGCCTGTGCTTCGTGCGCGCGCGGCAGGGCGATCGCATGGTGCTGACGACGTACGGCCGATCGAGCGGGTTCTGCCTCGATCCGATCGAGAAGAAGCCACTGCACCACTTCCATCCCGGCACGAGCGTGCTGTCGTTCGGCACCGCGGGTTGCAACCTCGCGTGCAAGTTCTGCCAGAACTGGGACATCTCGAAGGCGCGCGAGATGGATCGGCTCGTCGACGCCGCGTCGCCGGAGGCGATCGCGCGCGCGGCTCGCGAGGCCGGCGCGACCTCGGTCGCGTTCACGTACAACGATCCGACGATCTTCGCCGAGTACGCGATGGACTGCGCCGACGCGTGTCACGCGCTCGGCATCCACACGGTCGCGGTGACGGCCGGCTACATCCACGCCGAGCCGCGCCGCGAGCTGTACGCGAAGATGGACGCCGCGAACGTCGACCTCAAGGCCTTCACAGACGACTTCTACTGGAAGACCTGCGCGGCACATCTCGAGCCGGTGAAGGACACGCTGCGCTACCTCGTCCACGAGACCAGCGTCTGGACCGAGATCACGACGCTCGTCATCCCGGGCAAGAACGACTCCGATGCCGAGCTCGGCGCGCTCGCGGCATGGGTCGCGCGCGACCTCGGCCGCGATGTCCCGCTCCACTTCTCGGCATTTCATCCCGACTACAAGATGACCGACGTGCCGGCGACGCCGCCGGCGACGCTGCGCCGCGCGCGCGACCTCGCCCGCCGCGAGGGCCTGCGCTACGTCTACGTCGGCAACGTGCACGATCGCGAGGCCGACGCGACGTATTGCCCGGGCTGCGGCGCGGCGGTGATCGAGCGCGACTGGTACGAGATCCTGGCCACGCGCCTCGACCGCGATGCCTGCGCGGCGTGCGGCACGCGCATCCCGGGCCGGTTCGACGAGCGCGTCGGCTCGTTCGGCCGGCGGCGGCTGCGCGTCACGGTCTAACCTTAGGAATCGCCGCCCAGGCGGCGCGCCACGCGGTGGCGTCGCCGATCTGACCGTTCGAGTTGCTGCCCCAGCACCACAGCGAGTGATCGGCCTTGATCGCGCACGTGTGCTGATCGCCGGCGGTGATCGCCATCCACGTCGTGTCGGTGCCGATCTGCGCCGGCGCCGAGACGTCGGTGCTGGTGCCGTTGCCGACCTCGCCGCGCAGGTTCGCGCCCCAGCACCATAGCGAGCCGTTGCTCTGGATGCCGCACGAGTGCAGCGTGCCGAGCGCGAGCTGCGCCCAGGTCGCGCTGCCGATCGGCTCGGGCGAGCTCTGCGAGGTGAGCGTGCCGTCGCCGAGCTGGCCGTTCGAGTTGTAGCCCCAGCACGCGAGCGTGCCGGCCTGCGCGATCGCGCAGCCGTGATACGCGCCGAGCGCCACGTTCGACCACGTGCCCGCGATCGGCGAGGCGCCGAACACCGGCGTCGTGGCGGTCGCGCCGTCGCCGATCTGACCGAAGTGGTTGTCACCCCAGCAGTACAGAACGCCCACCGTCGAGATCCCGCACGTGAAGCCGAGGCCGCGCGGCGAGAACTGGCCGCCCGCGGCGACGATCGCGAACCCGGTGCCGGCGAACACGCTCACGGTCGTGTACACGGTCGTCGCGTTGCCGTCGCCGAGCTGGCCGTAGAGGTTGTTGCCCCAGCACACGAGCCCTCGTGCCGGCGCGGCGGGGATCGCGCACGTGTGATCGCGCGACGACACCGCGGTCGCGTCGACCGCCGGCACCATGCCCGGCGTCGAGCGCGCGTGATCCGGATCGCCGGTCTTGCCGAGCGACGGGTCGCCCCAGCACCACACCTCGCCGGTCGCGAGCAGCTCGCACGCGTGCACCGCGCCGAGCGCGAGCTGCTGCGGGCCCGGCGCGACGCTCGCGATCGGCGCCTGGCTCGGCGTCGCGCGGTCGTCGGCGAGCTGGCCGTACGTGTTGTCGCCCCAGCACGACAGCGAGCCGTCGAGAGCGCGCGCGCACGTCGTCGCCGCACCCGCCGACACGCGATCCCACGTGCCCGGAATCTGCACCGGCGCGCGCCGGCTCGTCGTGCCGTCGCCGAGCTGGCCGAGCGCGGCGAGCCCGGTACACGTCAGCACGTGGTTGCCGTCGATCGCGCACGAATGGTTGGCGCCGAGCGAGATCGCCGCCGCGGTCGGGACCGCCGCGACCTGCATCGGCTCGGCATTCTCGAGCGCGCCGGCTTCGCTGACCGCGATCTGCCCGAACTGGTCGCCGCCCCAGCACCACAGCTGCCCGCCCGCGCGGGTGCCGCACGTCTGCTCGACGCCGGTCGCGATCGCGGTCCAGTCGTCGTGATCGGCGCCGACCGCCTCGGGCGACCAGCTATCGGTGGTGGTGCCGTTGCCGAGCTGGCCCTCGCCGTTGTAGCCCCAGCAGCGCACGCGGCCGTCGGTCTGGATCGCGCACGCATGCAGGTACGTCATCGCGAGCTGTTGCCAGCTCCCGGGCACCTGCGTCGCGAACGGCTCGGACACGTTGCCGGTCGCGGCGCTCGTGCCGTTGCCGAGCTCGCCGTTGTTGTTCAGCCCCGCGCACCACAGCGTCTGATCGGAGCGCAGCGCGCACGTCGCGTAAAACGCCGCGGCGATCGAGCTCCAGCTCGTGACCGCGGTCTGCAACGGCACGCGCGACGCCATCGTCGTGCCATCGCCGTACGCGCCGTAGTAGTTGTCGCCCCAGCAGTACATCGTGCGATCGGTCGCGATCGCGCACGTGTGCACGTAGCCGGCCGAGACCTGCGCGAACGCGACCGCGGTCGCGACCGGAGCCGGCGCGGTCTCGGTCGTCACGACGCCGGTCGTCTCGTCGACGCCGAGCTGGCCTTCGACGTTGCGGCCCCAGCACCATAGCGAGCCGTCGCTCTGCAGGCCGCAGACGTGGAAGCCGCCCGTGGAGACCGCGGTCCAGGTCGCGCTGCCGACGCGCGCCGGCACGGCGATCTCGGCGTCGCTCGCACCGACGCCGACTTGACCGTTCGCGTTGTCGCCCCAGCACCACAGCGATTGATCGAGCGCGATCGCGCACGTCGTGTTGCCGTTGGCCGACACCGCGAGCCAGTCGCCCTGCGCAGGCGGCGCGTCGGTGGCCGATGGGCCACCCGAGTGAAACCCGCAGCCGGCCATGGCGACGAGCAACGCGTGCGCGATGCGCATCACGGCCATTGTGGCACGCACGTCCGTTGGTCACAATCCGAGCCATGCGCGCCTCACTGGTGGTCGTTGCCTTGCTCGCCAGCTCCGCGCGCGCCGACGAGCCCAAGCTCGCGTATCAGACGTTCGAGCTCGCGAACGGGTTGCGGGTATACGTGCTCGAGGACCACAAGGCCCCGACCGCGTACGAGGTGATGTGGGTGCGCGTCGGCTCGAAGGACGAGGTCGCGCATCGCACCGGCTTCGCGCACCTGTTCGAACACTTGATGTTCAAAGGATCGGCGCACCTCCCCGACGGCCTCATGGATCGCCTGCTCGAAGCCGCGGGAGGCTGGTCGAACGCGACGACCTCGAGCGATTCGACCGTGTACGAGAACGTGGCCGCATCGAATTTCCTCGAGCAGATGCTGTGGATCGAGGCCGACCGGCTCGCCGGCCTCACCGACACGCTCGACCGGAAGAAGCTCGACAACCAGCGCGATGTCGTGCTCAACGAGCGCCGCCAGAGCTACGAGAACCAGCCGTACGGCATGGCAGAGCTGTTGATCGACGACAACCTGTGGCCCAAAGGCTTCGGCTATCACTGGTCGGCGATCGGCTACACCGACGACATCCGGGCCGCCGCGCTGCCCGAGGTGCGCGCGTTCTTCCAGAAGTATTACGTGCCGAACAACCTGACGATGGTGATCGCCGGCGACGTCACGCTCGCCGAGGTCAAGCCGCTGGTCGAGAAGTACTTCGCGTGGATCCCGCGCGCGCCCGAGCCGGCGCGGCCGGCGTACAAGCCGCCGGCGCCGCTCGCGAAGTCGATCGCGATCGACACGACCGACGACGTCGAGGTGCCGCGCGTGTACGTGAGCTGGCGCGCACCGGCGGCGTACAGCAAGGACGAGCCGGCGCTCGATCTCGCGGCGTCGATCCTCGGCGGCGGCAAGTCGAGCCGGCTCTACAAGCGGCTCGTGTACGCCGAGCAGATCGCGCAGGACGTCGGCGCGTACGACGAGGGCGAGCAGCTGGGCGGTCAACTGCAGATCGTGGTCACCGCGAAGCCGGGCACCGATCCGAAGCGGCTCGTGCGGGAAGTGACCGAGGAGGTCGGCAAGCTCGCCGCCGCCGCGCCGGAGCCGCGCGAGCTCGAGCGGGCGATCAACGCGCACGAATCGGAATTCGTCACCGATCTCGAGCCGACCCTCGCGCGCGCGCAGCGCCTCGCGGAATACGACGTGCTCGCGCACGACGGCGATTTCCTCGCGAAGGACCTCGCACGCTATCGCGCGGTCACGGCAGCCGACGTGCGGGCCGCGGTCGCGGCGTACCTGTCGCCGACCGCGCGCGTCGTGCTCGCGATCGTGCCGGGCAAGAAGGTGCGCAAGTGATCCGGCGCGCGTCGCTCGTGGTCGCGTGCGCGGCGGCCACCGCCTCGGCCGGATCGCCGTGGGGCAAGTCGGGCATCTCCGACTGGACGAAGGTGCCGCCGCCCGGCGCCGAACCGACGTTTCGCCCGCCGGTGCCGGTGCGCGAGCGCCTCGCGAACGGCCTGACCGTGCTCGTGATCGAGAACCACGCGCTGCCGATCGTCGCGATGGAGCTGGTCGTGCCGGGCGCGGGCGCCGCCGACGATCCGGCAGGGCAGGGCGGGCTCGCCGCGCTCACCGCGGATTTGCTCGACGAAGGCGCCGGCGGCCGCACCGCGCTCGAGCTCGCCGAAGAAGAGGATCGGCTCGGTGCCGAGCTCGACCTCGGTGTCGACAGCGATGCGGCCTACATCTCGGCCCACGCGCTCGCCAAGACGTTCGCGCCGACGCTCGCGCTGATGACCAGCGTCGTGACGCGACCCGCGTTCGACGCGAAGGAGCTCGCGCGCGTGCAAGGCGACCGCCTGACCTCGCTCGAACAGCGCCGCGATCGGCCCCGCGAGGTCGCCGGCATCCTGCTCCACGCCGCGCTGTACGGGCCGGGCAGCGCCTACGGTCACCCGGACGACGGCGGGCGCGACGAGCTTGCCAAGCTCGCACTACCCGACGCCCGCCGGTTCTACGCCACGCACTGGAATCCGGCCGCGATGACGCTGGTCGTCGCCGGCGACGTCGATCGCCGCACGCTGCGCGCGCAGCTCGACGCCGGGCTCGGCGCGTGGAGGCCCGCCGCCGCCGTGCGGCCGGCGCTGCCGGTCGCCGCCGCCGCCAGGCTCGCGCATCGGCTCTTGCTCGCGAACCGGCCGGGCGCCGAGCAATCGGACGTGCGCATCGGGCTCGTCGGCCCGCTGCGGTCCGATCCGCGCTACTTCGCGTTCGAGGTCATGGCGAATGCACTCGGCGGCGGCTTCACGAGCCGGCTCGAGCAGCGCTTGCGCGAGCAGCTCGGCATCACCTACGGAGTCGTCGCCGGCATGGACTGGCGACTCGCATCCGGGCCATTCCAGATCACGAGCGCGATCCAGACGCCGTCGACCGCGCGGGGCATCACCGAAGCACTCCAGATCGTCGGCGGGCTCGCCAGCGCAGACCTGCCCGCCGCCGAGCTCGACAACGCCAAGCAGAACTTGATCCGCGCGCTGCCCGCGCTGTTCGACACCGACAGCGCGACCGCCAGCACGTTCGGCGAGCTCGCGCTGCTCCGCCTGCCCGATGACTTCTACACGCGCTACGCGGCCGAGGTCCGCACGGTCACCGCCGCCGACGTGCGCGCGGTCGCCGCCGCGCTCGTCCCGCAAGACCAGCTGGTGATCGCGGTCGTCGGCGACCTCGCGAAGATCCGGGCGGAGCTCGACAAGCTGAAGCTCGGCGATCCCGCGCTGTTCGATCTCTACGGCCTGCCACTCGGAGCGGCCACCGGCCAGTAGGCCGGCGCGCCGAATCGCAAGCCGACCACGACGACTCGCGGCGCGTCGCCGACCTGGGCGTACGCACCAAGCGGGCGCCCGAGCCCGGTCAACCGCGTGGCGAGCGCGCTCGCGTGCGCCACCAGCTCTACGAGCGCCGCGTCGACACCGCGTGCGCTGCTACTGTCGGCGAGCTGTCCATCCTCGTGCGCGATCGCGCGCGGCGCCAGAGGTGGCTGCTCGCTCGCGATCTTCTCGATCTCTTCGGCCGGAAGCGCGAGGTGCTTCGGATCGGCCGCGGCGATCCGGGCCATCGCCAGTACAAGCAGCGCGATCGCGATCCGCACGTTTCTTACCCGGTGCAGCCCGCGTACCGTCTGCGCCGGCCGGCTAGTTGTGGCCGGTGCCGATCTGGTCGACGCCGAGCACGGTGCGCGCGAGCGTCGGACCGAGCTGCCACGTCACACCCGAATCGCGCGTGATCCAGACCTCACCGCCGTCGCCGGCCGCGAACCCCATCGCGTCGGCATCATCGGCGTCGGCGATGTGCAGCGCGTGCAAGCTCGCGTTGCCCGCGTGTTGCACCGCGATCGCGCCGCTCGCCTCGACCTCGACGATCGCGCCGGCCGCACCGACCGCGACCGCGCCCCCGTCTTCGTTCGCGTTCACCGCGTCGAGCGCGAGCGCCGGATCGACCGCGAGCTGCGTCCACGAGGCACCCGCATCGCGCGAGCGCCACAAGCCGGCGCCCGCGACGTAGGCCGTGCTGCCATCGGGCGAGACCGCGACCGCATGCGCACCGGACAGCGTCCCGGTCTGCGCGAGCGCGCCGGCCGCCTCGTCGAAGCTCCAGACGCCGCCGTCCTCGCCGAGCGCGAGCACGGTCGAGCCCGCCTGCGCCGCTGCGACCGAGCGGAAGCTTTCGGTGCCATCGCCGAACGCGTGCCACGTGGCGCCCGTGTCGGTCGTCTCGAGGAACGCGCCGTCGCCGGCCACGAACACCGGGCCCGCATCCTGGGTCGCGAGCGCGCGCAGGTTCGAGCTGGTCGGCACGGGCGCCGCCGTCCACGTCGTGCCGCCGTCGTTCGTGTACAGCAGCGTGCCCCGGTCGCCGACCACCCAGGCCTCGCCGAGGTACCGGCAGGCGATGCCGTTGAGCGATGCGGTCGAGACGGTCGGATAGTCGCGACCGACCTGACCTTCATCGTCGACGTTGGTCATGAGGCCGGCCGCGCCGACCAGCCAACTGCTACCGCCACCGCCGCCGCCGGCGGTGGTCTTCTTGCAACCAGTTGCCGCGAGCGCAGCGCACGCGAGGACGAGATAGATACGCATCGGTCAGGCTCCCTTTTGTCCAGAGTACACACCGTAGAGGAGGGCTCGCCGGGAAGTCGCACACCCGGTCGCAACACACCGTTTTCGCTAGCAGCAGATCACGCCCGGCAGCGCCCCGACGAACACGTCGGCCCGATCGACCGCGCGCTGGGCCTTCGCGACGACCCCCGCGGGCGCACGTCGTCCCAGCCGGGCCGCGAGCACGCCGCGGTCGAGCTGGCGCACCGCCGACCACGCGCGATGATGGGCAACCCGCCGCGCGGGGCTGTCCGGCGGCGCGGCGTATCCGTGCACGAGCTCGCCGCATGCGAGCACGAGCGCGCCGAGCAGCTCGCCCGGATCGCGGATCGCCCGCGCGAGCTCGGCGACGTGAGGCGCCGCATCGATCACGGCGCGCAACGCGGGTTCTTGGAGATGAGGATGCGAGCGAGCGAGGCGAGGCATGCCACGACGCACTTCACGCGGTGCGCCAGATCGCACGCCCGCGATCTCGCGCGCTTGCGATCCGCCGTCCGGCGCGCACGTCCGCGGCTCGGACAAACCGTCCGCCAGCCGGACGAAACCGGACGTGAGATAGTCGCCCGATGAGGGCTGCCGTCGTGCTCGCGCTCCTGTGCGGGTGCCTGGTCACGCCGCCGATCAAGTTCGGCGCCGGCAAGTCGGCGCAAGAAGCCCAGGAGGTCACGCTCGGCAAGCTGATGCCGCCGCAGCTCGTCACCGAGCCCTCGCTCGGCACCGAGATTCGCACCGAAAAGCTGCGGGTCTGGGCCGACGACGAGTATCGCGCGCAGAACCTCCACTGGCAGCAGACGTTCCAGGACGAGCTCGACTACGCGAACGCGGTGCTCGCGCCGCTGCTCGGCATCCGCTACGTCGCGGAGTACCAGGAGTGGCATCGCCATGCACCCGGCACGACGCTCGAAGACGATCTCGCGGCGCTCGCGCAGCAGGACCCGGGCGACGGCGTGTTCACCGTCGTCGGGCTGACGTCATCGCTCGGCCTCACGACCGCGACGTTCGACGCGATCGGCGTCGCGAGCCTGCCGGGCAATCACGTGATGCTCCGCGGCTACGCCGATCTCGAGGAGCGCCGCGCCTTCGACCTCGCGTTCCCGAAGATCCCCCCCGACGACCGCGAGGCCGTGCTCGAGGCGCGCCGCCGCCACAAGACCACCGGCGTGCTCTTGCACGAGCTCGGCCACAACTTCGGCGCGCCGCACGATCAGGAATCCGACACGCTGATGAACCCGTTCTACTCGGACAAGGCCGCCGCGTTCGACGAGCGCAGCCTCGCGATCATGCGTCGCACGCTCGACGCGCGCCTCGGCCGCACGCCGGTGGTGGCGGCCGCGCCGGCCATGCTCCACGCGCAGCTCGTCGTCGGACTGACCGCGACCGGCGGGCTCGTGCTCGGTGGTCAGTCCATCGATCTCGACACGTTCGACGAGCTGCTCCGACGCACCTATGCAGACGATCCCGCGACCGAGGTCGTCGTCCGGACCGCGCGCGGTGCGCCCCAGGCCCGCGCGATGGACGTGCTCTCGCACGCGAAGGCCGCCGGTTTCCAGCGGATGTCGATCGCACCGGGCGAATGATGCAGCACCGCAAGAAACGGCTGTTTCAGCTCGTCGTGCTACTGGTCGGCGGGATCGGGCTCGCCCTCGCGATGCACGAGCTCGGTGCGCGGGGCCTGCACGACGCGGTCGTCGGCGTCGGCCGCTGGTTCCTCGTGATCGCGGCGATCGATGTCGTCTCCGCTTGCTGCGACGCGTTCGCGATCCACGGCATGCTGCGGCCGCGCGCGCCGATCGGCTACTTCAACGTGCTCGCGGCGCAGCTGTCCGGCATGGCGATCAACCGGTTGACGCCGGCGAGCACGCTCGGCGAGCCCGTCAAGGTGACGAGCCTCGCGCATCACGTGCCGTCGTCGCTCGCGGTGTCGGCGATCGTGATGTTCAACTTGCTGACGCTGTACGTCGCGATCGCGGTGATCGTGATCGGCGTGCCGGTCACGCTGCTGCTGCTCGATCTGCCGGCGCAGGTGTCGCTGATCGTGTGGATCGCTACCGCGGTGCTCGTCCTGCTCGCCGCGGCGCTCGCGATCATCGTGCGGCGCGGCGCGGTCGCGACGCTCGTCGACTTGCTCGCCGGCGCGAGCCTGATCGGCAAGGACCGCGCGAAGCGCTGGCGCACCGCGATCGCCGGCATCGACACCCACCTGCGCGAGCTCGCGCCGGGCCGCAGCCACCGCCGCGATTCCGGACTTCGCCGCGGCGTCGCCGGCGTCGTCGCCTCGCGCGTGCTGAACGGCGTGGGCACGATCGTCGTGCTGCGTGCGGCCGCGATTCCGCTGCACCCCGTGCTCGTCGTCGCGATGCTGTCGGTCGGCATCCTGGTGACGTGGATCTCCAACGTGTTCCCGCTCGGCATCGGCATCGCGGACGGCACGAACTACGTGCTCTACGGCATGCTCGGCGCGTCGCCGTCGTCGGGGCTGCTGTTCACGATGGTCAACCGGCTGCGCACGCTCGCGATCGCGCTCGTCGGGCTGACCGTGATGGCGCTGGCACACGCGCTCGGGCGCGGCGCCAGGAGCGCGGCGTGACCAGGACGTACGCGATCGGCGATCCGCAAGGGCCGTTCGCGAAGGTGCTCGAGGTGCTCGATCGCCACGGCCTGCTCGCGGGCGACCGGCTCGCCGGCGACGTCGTGCTGGTCTCGATCGGCGATCACTTCGACTACGACCACCGCGATCCCGACGGCTGCGCGCGCGAGGGCTTGTCGCTGTTGCGCTGGCTCGCGTCGCACGATCCGGCGCAGGTGCACCTGCTGCTCGGCAATCACGACGCCGCGCGCGTCATGGAGCTCGCGGCCATCGACGACGCCGAGTTCGCGCTCGCCCGCACGTGCGACGACGCGACGTACGCGGCGCGGTTCGCGCACCTGCCGCCGCAGCACGTGCTCGTGCGCGATTACGCGTCGTTCACGGTCGAGCAGCGCGAGCTCGTCGCCGAGCTGCTGCGCGCCGGCCGGTTTCACCTCGCACTCGTCGCCGAGCTCGGCGGCCGCACCGCGCTGCTCACGCACGCCGGCGTGACCTCGCGCGAGCTCGCGCTGCTCGACGTGCAAGGCGATGCGCACGCGATCGCCGGCGCGCTCGAGCTCCAGCTGCGCACCGCGGTGGCGCGCGGCCTCGCACCGCTGTCGCTCGCGCCGCTGCATCGCGCCGGCGCGAACGGCGAAGAAGGGGACGGCTTGCTGTATCACCGCCCGTCGGCGCGGGCACAGCCGCGCCGCTTCGATCCGCGGACGTTGCCTGAAGGCCTGCTGCAGATCGCCGGGCACAGCGGCCACGCGAAGTGCGTGCACGAGCTCGGCGGCTGGTGCACGGCCCGTGCGACGGCCCGCGCGCACGGCGGCATCCGCACGCTGACGCGCACCGGCGCCGCGATCACTTATGATCTCGGCGTCGATCCCGCCGGCAGCCTCGTGCTGATCGACGGCGAGCTCCGGCGCGTCCCGGCCGCCGAGGTCGAGCTGCTTCGGCTGGCGCGCGTGTATTAGAGATACGCCGGGTCGCGATACTCGCCGAGCTCGGCGCGGAACAGGTCGCAGATCTCGCCGAGCGTCGCGTGCTGCTTCACCGCGTCGAAGATCGGCGGCATCACGTTCGCCTTGTCGTCCTTCAGCGCGGTGCGAATCGCAGCCAGCGCGCGCGTCACGACGGCCTCGTCGCGCGCCGACCGGAACTGCTTCGCACGCTCGACCTGGGCGCGCTCGATCTCGAGCGCGATCTTCAACGTCGGGATGTGATCACCTTCGTCCGGCGTCACGTACTTGTTGACGCCGACGATGCCGCGCCGGCCGTTGTCGATCTCGCGCTGGAAGTCGAACGCGGCGCGCGCGATCTCGCGCTGCGGATAGCCCTCTTCGACCGCCTTCACGATGCCGCCCATCGCGTCGATCTTGTGGATGTACTCCCACGCCGCGGCCTCGACCTGGTCGGTCAGCTTCTCGATGAAGTAGCTGCCGGCCAGCGGATCGACCACGTTCGCGACGCCGCTCTCCTCGAAGATGACCTGTTGCGTGCGCAGCGCGAGCTGCGCGGCATCCTCGGTCGGCAGCGCGTACGTCTCGTCGAAGCTGTTGGTGTGCAGCGACTGCGTGCCGCCGAGCACCGCCGCGAGCGCCTGCATCGTCGTGCGCACGACGTTGTTGAGCGGCTGCTGCGCCATCAGCGACACGCCGGCGGTCTGCGCGTGCGTGCGGAGCAGCCACGACTTCGGGTTCTTCGCGCCGAACCGCTCGCGCATCAGCTTGGCCCACATGCGGCGGCCGGCGCGGAACTTCGCGATCTCCTCGAAGAAGTCGTTGTGGACGTCCCAGAAGAACGACAGCCGCGGCGCGAAGTCGTCGATCGCGAGGCCGGCGTCGAGGCCGAGCTGGCAGTAGCCGATGCCGTCGGCGATCGTGAACGCGAGCTCCTGCACGCCGGTCGCGCCCGCTTCGCGGATGTGATAGCCGCTGATCGAGATCGTGTTCCACTGCGGCATGGTCTTCGTGCACCACGCGAGCATGTCGCGGATGATCCGCATGTGGCCGCGGATCGGCGAGATCCACTCCTTCTGCGCGATGAACTCCTTGAGCATGTCGTTCTGCAGCGTGCCGCGCAGCTTCGCGGGCGGGACGCCCTGCTTCTCGGCGACGGCCACATACAGCGCGAGCAGCACCGCCGCCGGCGCGTTGATCGTCATCGACGTCGACACCTGATCGAGCGGGATGTCGCCGAACAGCCGCATCATGTCGTCGAGCGTCGCGACCGACACACCCTCGCGCCCGACCTCGCCGAGCGACCGCGCATGGTCGGGGTCGTAGCCCATGAGCGTGGGCATATCGAACGCGGTCGACAGCCCGGTCTGCCCGCTCTCGAGCAGAAACTTGAACCGCCGGTTCGTGTCCTCCGGCGTCCCGAACCCCGCGAACATCCGCATCGTCCACGGCCTGCCGCGATACATCGTGGCGTGCGGCCCGCGCGTGAACGGATACTGCCCGGGCTCGCCGAGCTTGTCCGCGTACGACCATCCGGCGAGATCCTCGGGCCGATACGTCGCCTGCAGCGGAATTCCGCTGATCGTCTTGAACTCGGGCGCAGCCGCATCGGGCTTCTTCACCGGGGCCATGGAGATCGAGATACCACGTAAGCGAATCGGTCACTTGCCGAAACACGCAACTCGCGCCGGGCCATCTGGCGCGCGCCGCGCGGCTCGAGTACGGGGCGATGGACAAGGTCGTCGCGGCTTCGATGCGATGACTCGGCGCGGCGCGAGGGCGACGCCCTCGGCCGGAATCCGGTGGTCACCGGCCGTTGGTATCATTATGATCTCCAGCCGTGGCGGTCCAGCTGCGCGATGTCGTTGGCTACCTCGACGCGACCCTCGAGATCGAGCGGTTTCGCGACTACGGGCCGAACGGGCTGCAGGTCGAAGGCGCGGCCGAGATCGAGCGCGTCGTCACCGGCGTCTCGGCGTCGGCGGAGCTCATCGGCGCCGCGATCGAGCTCGGCGCCGACCTGATCGTCGTCCATCACGGGCTGGTGTGGGGCATGGGCTTGCCGGCGATCACCGGCGTGACCGCGCGCCGCATGAAGCTGCTGCTCGGCAACGATTGCTCGCTCGCGGCCTATCACCTGCCGCTCGACAAGCACGCGCGCCTCGGCAACAACACCGGGCTCGCCGACGCGATCGGCCTGCCGCCCGCGCGCGAGGCCTTCGGCGACGTCCGCGGCTGCCCGCTCGGTCTGGCCGCGACCTGGCCGCAGCCGGTCGCGCGCGACGAGGTGCTCGCGCGAATCGCCCGCGGCGTGTGCGGCGGCGCGGCGCCGCGCTTCGTGTTCGCCCACGGTCCCGACCCCGTTCGCAGGGTCGGCCTGTGCTCGGGGGCCGCGTCCGACCTGCTCGAAGCGGCGGCGCGCACCGGCTGCGACCTGTTCCTCACCGGCGAGCTCGCGGAGCGCGCCGCCGACC
>DASXCY010000006.1:0-8909 GCA_036490935.1 Kofleriaceae bacterium
CTTGCCGGAGCCCGACGGGCCCATCAGCGCCTCGAACGAGCCGGCCGGCACGTCGAGATCGAGCTTCTCGAGCACGGGAATCGGCTCCTTGCCGCGGTAGAAGGTCTTGTCGATGCCCTTGAGCGTGACGATGTCTTCAGCCATCACTTCTTCTCCTTGACCTTCTGGCCGTCGGCGAGCGATGCCGGCGGGGACACCACGACCTTCGTACCGGCGGGGATCTTCGACAGCACCTCGCGCGAGTCGCCCTCGACCGGGCCGACCTTGACCTGCGTCATGCGCACGTCGCCGTCGTCGTATTCGAACACGACGTCGGAGCCGCCGCGCTGGACGACGGCCGCGGCCGGCACGACGAGCTTGGCCGGCGCCTCGAACGCCTTCGCGTCGAGCTTCTTCGCGAGAAAGCTCACGCGTGCGGCCATGTCGGGCAGCGCGCGCTCGGGGCGGTTGTCGAACGCCACGCGCACCGGCACGGTCGCCTTCGACCGGTTCACGCGCTGGACGATCTCCTTGACCGTGCCCTGGAAGCGCTTCGTCGCGTACGCGTCGAGCACGATCTCGCATTGCCCGCCGACCTCGATCTGATCGAGCTTGGTCTCGGGCACGTCGACCTCGACGACGAGCGACGTCATGTCGACGACCTCGACGACGCCGGGCGTGCCGAACCCGGGCGACACGCCCTCGCCGACCTGCACGAGCTTGTTCACGACCGTGCCGGAGATCGGCGAGTAGATCATGTAGCTCTCGAGCTGCGTGTTCAGCGATGCGGTGTCGGCGTCGGCGGCGATGGCGTCTGCCTCGGCGGCCTTCACGGCCGCGCCGAGCGAGTCGTAGCGGGTCCGCAGATCGGCGAGCGTGGCCGGCGCGCTGACGCCGCTCGCGACCATCGGTGTTTCGCGATCGATCTGCACCTTGATCTCGGCGAGCTGGCCGCGCGCGATCGCGATCTTCGAGTGCGCGGCCGCGCTGCGCGCGCGGGCCGATGCGAGCTGGCCTCTGAATTCGGTGTCGTCGACGCGCGCGACCTTGTCGCCTTGCTTCAGCACCGAGCCCATATCGACGTACAGCTCGGAGATGCGGCCGGCGACCTTCGACGCGACCTTCGCCGACGTGAGCGCGATCACGTAGCCGGTCGCGGTGACGTCGACGTCGCCCTGCGACGGCGACACCAGCTCGATCTCGGCGAGCTCGATCTGCGGCGTGGTCAACGCCTCGTGCACGCGTGGATAGACGACGAGGTAGCCGATCGCGGCGAGCGCGCCGACGATGCCGAGCGTCCACGCGACGCGCGACCGGCCGGCGCTGCGCGGAGCGCTGCGGTCGATTTTCAGCGACGCGAGGTCGCGTGAAAGCTGGTCGTTCTCCACGGCGTTGCCCGGCAGCGTGGCCGAAGTGACGCGGCGTGTAAAGGGCGCCCAGCGGCCCCGAGCTCAGCTCGGAAAGCAGAGATCGCTACCGATGCCGGCGCCGGGGACGCAGATCGCGACGAAGCAGCAGGTGCCCGAGTCGGGACAATCCATATTCACGCTGCAGAACTGACCGCCGCTGCCGCTGCCCGCGTCGAGCGGCGCGGGTGCGTCGAGCGGAACCGACGCGTCGAGCGCGCGCGGCGCGTCGAGCTGCGTACGCGGTGCATCGTCGAACACGTGATCGCCCGCGTCGAAGCGCTGCGGCTGCGCGTCTTGCTCGCCGTTGCCGGTCGTCGCGCTCGCACACGCGGCGATGATCGCCACCACGAGGATCGCCAGGGCCCGCACCATCGAGGCGCATCCTAGCGGCGCGCCGAGCGGGATCAACGAAAAACTCGCTTACAGTTTGAAGCAGCGCGGCTGTCGGTCGAACCCGACAGGTCCGACCGGAGCGAGTATCGCCGGCGCTGGTAGAACCGGTTGGAATGATGATGCGCGGGCTGGTGATCGTCGGCCTCCCGTATCGCGGGTGCGGGACCCGAGAGCGCCGCGCCGTAAACCATTCGGCCGGCTCGTGCGTTGATGTTCCGATGGCGCTATCCGATCTCCGCCTCGGGTTTGCGTGCAAGGAGCGCTGGGAGGACATGGTCGGCGACGATCGCGTGCGAGCCTGCAAAGGGTGCGCGCGCACGGTGTTCAACCTGTCGGCGATGACGCGCGACGCGGCCGAGGCCGTGCTCGCGACGCGCGGCCTCACGCCGTGCGTTCGGTTCTATCGTCGTCCCGACGGCACGGTGATGACCACGGATTGCCCGACGAGCACGCGGCGCGAGGGGCGGCGCCTCGCGGTCGTCGCGAGCTCGCTGGCCGCCGGCACCGCGCTCGCGATCGCGTCGCCCGCGCGGGCCGACGTGCCGCCGGCGGACTCGACCACCGATGCGCCGGGACCGGCCGCGGATCCCGCCGCTGCAACCCCGGCGCCCGCCGAGCCGCTGGGGGTCGACGACCCGCCGCTGATGGGGGTTCCGATCGAGATGGGCATCATCGAAGTCGAGGATCGCAAGCGACCCGCGCTCGCATGGTCGACGTGGGGCCGGCTCGGAGTGGGCATGGAGTCGCAGCAGCCGAGCGCGATCGCGCGGAGCCTGACTCCGCCGATGGCCGAGTCGTCGTCGATGTGGGAAGCGGCGGCCGGCGCGGATCTGACATTTCGCGTGGCGCTGGACGGCAATCTGCGCCTCGGCGCGTGGGGCGAGGTCCGCACGTCGTCGGATCCGGTGGTGGGCGCCGAGCTCGTCCTCGAGCACCTGCCGCCGAGCCCGGATAGCAGTCGCATCGCCGGGTCGGGGAGCCTGGTGCTTCGCGCGGGCGCCAACGGTCACGTCGTCACCGGCGCGCTCGGAATCGGCTATCTCGGATCGTGGCCGAGCCACGCCCCGTGGCTCCCGTGGGCCCGCCATGTGGTCGGTGCTCGGGTCGTCGCGTCGATCAACCGCTCGACGGACGATCCGCGTGAATGGTCCGCGACCATCGGCCTCGAGGTCGATCCGATCGGCGCCGTGCACGCCGTGTTCGACCTCGTGACGAAGAAGTGAGCGCCGACGCCGCGCTTATCCGGCGGCCGCGATGATCCCCAGCTCGCCCGTCTCCAGCTCCAGCCCGCTCCCCGCCACCGCCAGATCCTCTCTCATGTGATTCTCGTCCTTCGTCCCGGTCAGGACGATCATCCCGCTCTGCACCGCGAACCTCATGACGACCTGCGCCCCCGTCACGCCGTACTTCGCGGCGACCGCACGCACGCCCGGATTCGCGAGCACGTGCCGGTTCGCCGTCAGCACCGAGAATGCTTGGTACACCAAGCCATTTCCGGCGCACACCGCGCGCACGTCGCGATCCCAGCCGCGCGCCGCGTAACACCGGTTCTGCACGAACGCGGGCGCCACCTTCGCCATCGCCACCACGTCGGCGGCCTGCCGCGCCGTCACGTTGCTGACGCCGATCAGCTTCACTTTCCCGCCGCGCGCCAGCTCCTCCATCGCGCTCCACGCTTCCCGATCGACGCGCCCCAGGCCGTCCGCGCGCGACGGTCCGTGGAGCACCAACGAATCCAGCCACGTCACGCCGAGGTGCTCGAGCGAGCTCGCGAACGACTGCATCACCTGCTCGCCGACGCTCGCGCGCTCGTCGTACGGCAGGCGATCATCCTGGCCGTCGCGAAACGTGAACTTGGTCTGCACGAACACTGCGTCTCGCGCGACCCCCGAGGCGGCGATTCCCCTCCCGACGCCCTCCTCGAAGTAGTGCTTGCGCTGGTTCGCCGTGTCGATACCGTGGAAACCGGCACGCAGCGCGGCAAGCACGCAGGCTTCCGTCGCTTCCTCCTTCCACGCGGTGCCGTAGAAGAGCGACGGTACTTCCACGCTTCGCGCGATCGGCATGGCCGACAGTACCGCGACTGCGCATCCACGCACGCTGTGGCGTTCGCGCACAGTCGCGCGCATTGTTCGCGCGAGCTAGCATCGTCGACGATGACGAACGCTGCTGCACGCGCTGACGTGCACGTGTTCGACGACGAGCACGTCTTGCACGAGCGCGTGGCGCGCTACCTCGCAGACGGGCTCGCGGCAGGCGAACAGTTGCTCGTCATCGCGACCGCGGCGCGCCGCGACGACATCGCGGGGCGCCTGACCGAGCTCGGCCACGATCTCACCGCGGCTCGCGCGCGCGGCCAGGTCGCGATTCACGACGCCGACGAGATGATCGCGAACGTCATGCTCGGCGGCGAGCCGTCGCGCGACCGCTTCGTCGAGCATGTCGGCGGCGCCCTCGATCGTGCGCGTTCGGGCCGCGCGGGTGCGGTCGTGCGCGCGTACGGCGAGCTCGCCGATGTCCTCTGGCAAGCGGGCAAGCGCTCGTCCGCGCTCCAGCTCGAGCGCTGGTGGAACGAGCTCGCGTCCGGCCGCTCGCTCGTGCTGCGGCGCGCGTACGTCATGGGCGGGTTCTGCAGTCTCGCCGATCGCGACGACGTGCAGCGCACGCACACGCTCGAGCACGAGCTCGCGCAACATCGGGAGCTCGTCGCGGCACTGCGCGAAGCCCTCGAGGGCGAGCACGCCGCGCGCCTGCGCGCCGAGCGCGCGCACCACTTCAACGAGCTGTTCGCGGGCTCGCTCGGCCACGATCTCCGCAATCCGCTGTCGACGATCACGATCGGCGCGAGTCACATCGCGCGCTCGTCCGACGAGCCGCGCACGACACGCGCCGCGGCGCGCATCGTGTCGAGCGCCGAGCGCATGCGCCGGATGATCGAGCAGCTGCTCGATCTGACGCGGCTACGCATCGGCCACGGCCTCGACCTCGCGTGCCGCCGCACCGATCTCGGGAAGGTCTGGCGCACGGTCGTCGACGAGCTCGCGCCGTCGCAGTCTCCCGGCCGCATCGGCGTGACCGTGCACGACGACGCGCACGGTGACTGGGATCCGGATCGGCTCGCTCAGGTCGCGAGTAACCTCGTCCACAACGCGATCGTGCACGGCACGAGCGAGTCCTCGGTCGCGATCGAGATCGATGGCAGCGTGCGCGACCGCGTGACCGCGAGCGTTCACAACGATGGCGTCGTGCCGCCCGAGATCTTGCCGGGGATGTTCGAGCCGTTTCGCGGCACCGCGTACAAGCGCGCCCATGGCCAGGGACTTGGCCTCGGCCTGTACCTGACGCAACAGATCGTGCTCGCGCACGGCGGCACGATCGACGTGCTGTCGACCGAAGCCGACGGAACCACGGTGCGGTTGTGCCTGCCACGCTGAACCGCGGGGTCGTGGTCATCGTCGACGACGAGCCCGGCTTCTGCGACACCGTCAAGGAAGCCCTCGAGGACGAGGGCTACACGGTCGAGGTCGCGTGCGACGGCCGGGCCGGGCTCGACCTGCTGCGGCGCCTCGGCGGCCCGCCGTGCCTGCTGCTCCTCGATCTGTCGATGCCCGTGCTCGACGGCCATGCCCTGTATCGCGAGCTGCGCGCCGATCCCGTGCTCGCGTCGACGTCCGTCGTCATCGCGACCTCGGATCCGGCGCGCGCGCCCGACGGGGTGCCGGTGATCGCGAAGCCGGTGTCACTCGATCGACTGATCGACACCGTACGCGCGCACTGCGGTCACAGCTGACCGGACGCGAGGCGAACGAGCGACAGCAGCCTGTCGAGCTTGAGCGGCTTGGCGAGCGTCGGCACGCCGCGCGGCGCGCGGGTCGGATCCGAGGTCGTGACGAGCACCGGAATCGTCGCGAGCCGCGGTGTCTTCTGCATCTCGTCGTACAACGTGTTGCCGCTCATGCCGGGCATCAGCAGGTCGAGGATGAGCAGCTGGGGACGCGTGGTCTCGAGCTGCAGCATCGCCTCGCTGCCGCTGCTCGCGACCGCGACGTGATAGCCCTCATCTTCGAGCACGTCGCGCAGCGTGTCGCGGCCGTGGACTTCATCGTCGACGATCAGGATCATGGGGTTCTCTCCACGCTCTTGGGCAGCTCGATCTCGAAGCACGTGCCGTCGTCCTGGCTCGATCGCACGTCGAGCGTGCCGCGGTGCGCCACGATGATCTCCTTCGAGATGTACAGGCCGAGGCCGAGGCCGCGCGTTTTCTCGACGCGCTGGCGCGAGCCGCGGAACGGCTCGAACAACGTCGCCATGACCTCCGGCGCGATCGCGCCGCGGTTCGCGATGCTCATCGAGACGATGCGGTCGCGGCCGTCGAGCTGGACCTGCACCGCCGCGCGCGCGTCGCCGTGCTCGATCGCGTTGCCGACGAGATTCGAGACCACCTGCGCGAGCCGGTCGCCGTCCCAGTTGCCGTGCAGCGAGCCGGTCATCGCGAGCTCGACGCGTGCTTCGGGGTTGCCCTGACACAGCTCGTCGATCACGAGCTGGCACAGCTCGCCGAGATCGAGAGGCCGCGGCTGCAGCGTCAGGCCGCTCGCGACGCGCACGCGCGTCAGGTCGAGCAGCTGCGTGATCATGCGCGCCATGCGATCGGCGCTGTACACGATCCGCTGCGCCGGCCGCGCGAGATCGACCTGGTTCGTGCGGCGCAGCAGCAGCTGCGCGCTCGTCGTGATCGCGTTGAGCGGGTTGCGCAGGTCGTGGCCGAGTACCGCCGTGAACCGCTCGTTGTACTCGACCGTGCGCGACAGCTCGCGCCGCGCGCGCACCTGGTCGGTCACTTCCGAAGCGATGACGAGCACGCCGCCGATCGTGTCGTCCACATCGCGCATCGGCGCGAACACGTAGTTGTAGAAGTGCGCGCGGCCGCCGACCTCGAGGCGCGCTTCCTTGCCGAAGTACGGCTCGCCGGTCGCGAGCACCTGGTCGAGCTCCGCCGGGCTCTCCGGCCATGCGGCCGCCGGGCCGAGCTCTCCCCACGCGGCGCGCGCGCTGTCGTTCGCGAGGTCGATCGCGTGCTCTCCGCCGCGCAGGATGCAGATCGGCAGCGGCGCCTGCACGAGCAGCGCGTGCAGGTGGCGCTTCTGCAGCTCGGCCGCCGCGAGCGCGCGGCGTTCGGCCGTGACATCGACGACCACCACCCCGACATGCGCGACCTCGCCGCTCGGCGCGCGCACCGGGTAATGCGTGAGCAGCCAGTGCCGCACGTCGGGGCTCGCCGGCGTGAAGATCGCCAGCGGCATCGACTCGCTCGGGCGTCCGGTCGCGAACACCGAGCGGATGCGCACCTCGGTGGCCGCGACGAGCTGCGCCGGCGCGACCTCGTCGAGCGCGCGCCCTCGCGCGCTTGCCGCCGTGATGCCGATCCAGCGGGCGAGCTGATCGTTCATGCGGACGACGCGGAGGTCGCGGTCGTAGATGCACAGGCCGACCGGCACGCTCGCGAGCGTGCAATCGAGCACCGCGAGCGCGTCGCGCAACTCGGCTGTCGACGCTCGGGCCTCGCGCCGGGCCTCGGCGGCCGCGAGCTGCGTCGAGATGCGGGCGAGCAGCTCGCGCGCGTGGAACGGCTTGACGAGGTAATCGTCGGCGCCGGCTTCGATGCCCTCGGCGCGCGCCTCGTCGCCGGCGCGCGCGGACACGACCACGACCGGCAGCTCGCGCGTGCGCTCGTCGGCGCGCAGCGCGGCGATCAAGCCGAACCCGTCGAGCCCGGGCATCATCACATCGGTGACGACGATGTCGGGTGGCGTGCGCCGGATCTCGGCGAGCGCGGCGGCGCCGTCGGCCACGGTGATCACCTGCCAGCACGGCGCGATCACGCGGCGCAGGTAATCGCGCATGTCGGCGTTGTCGTCGGCGACGAGCACGCGGGCCCCGGACGTCGCCGGCGCGACCTCCGCGCGCACGACGGTCTCGTCGGGAAGCCAGCGCAACGCCTCCTCGACGAACGCCGCGGCGATGCCGTTGCCGTGCGACTCGGCGACGAGCTGGTCGCCCGGAACATGAGCGCGCCCGGCGCGAATCTTCACGGTGAACGTGGTGCCGCTGCCGAGCTCGCTCGCGACGTCGATCGAGCCGCCGTGCAGCCGCGCGAGCTCGAGCGCGAGCGACAGGCCGATGCCGGTGCCTTCGTGCGTGCGGGCGCGTACGCGCTCGACGCGGTGGAAGCGCTCGAACACGCGCGCCACCTCGTCGGCGGGAATGCCGCAGCCGGTGTCGCGCACGGTGAGCTCGACGAATTCGGCCGCCGGACGCAGCGTCACGCGGATCCGGCCGTGGAACGTGAACTTGAACGCGTTCGAGAGCAGATTCAGGACGATCTTCTCCCACATCTCGCGATCGACGTAGACCGGCTCGGCGAGCGGCGGGCAATCGACGACGAGCTCGAGCCCGGCGCGCTCGACCGCGGCGCGGAACATGCCCGCGAGCTCGGTCGTCAGCGTCGCGAGGTCGGTCGGCGCGAACAGCGCGCGCGCACGCCCGGCCTCGATGCGTGCGAAGTCGAGCATCGCGTTGACGAGCTTGTGCAGGCGCAGCGTGTTGCGGTGCACGAGCTGGTGCTGCAGCGCGACGCCGGGCGAGACCTCGCCGTGGCGGCCCGCGAGCAGCTCGTCGAGCGGCCCGAGCATCAGCGCGAGCGGCGTGCGGAACTCGTGCGAGATGTTCGAGAAGAACGCGGTCTTCGCGCGATCGAGCGCGGCGAGCTCGTCGGTGCGGCGGCGCTGCTGCTCGATCGCGTGCGCGTTGCCGATCGCGGTCGCGAGGTGATCGGCGGCGAGGTCGAAGAACCCGCGGTAGCGATCGTCGATCGCGCGGCGCGGGCTGATGCCCGCGACCAGCACGCCGTACGGATGCGCGACGCCCGGGCGAACGAGCGGGAGCAGGATCGCCGAGTGCGCGGGCTCGGGGAACTCGCCGCCGGGCAGCGGCCCGAACCGCGCACCGAGGTTACCCACCACGATCGGCCCGCCATTGGCGAGCACGAGCCCGAGCGGCCAGCGATCCGGAGAGTCGCTGGACAGCTCGATCTTCTCGGGCGCGGCGCGATGGTCGCCGGGCAGGCCG
>DASXCY010000007.1:0-32599 GCA_036490935.1 Kofleriaceae bacterium
CAGCAGAAGCGGCACGCGCTGCTGCGCAACTATCCGGTGATCGCCCACGCGCGCTACCTGCTCGAGCGGATCGGTCCCGAGCTGCGCCAGTACATCGTCACCGGCAACGACGAAGAGCGCCCCTTTTCGCGCGATCAGCGGCGCTGGATCTACGCCAGCGCCAAGCGGGAGAACAACTACTTCGGCTTCGGCACCGACAACGACCTCGAGCAGAGCGCCGGCTACATCATCATCCGCCACGCCGCCTTCCCGCTGAGCGCGCCGCACGACGGCGAGCCCGGCTACGACCCGATGTACACGCTGCCCGCGGCCAAGATCCTGGGCGGCTTCCGCAAGCGCAAGTACGCCTTCCGGCCCACCTCCATCGTCAACACGTCGGCGATGAGCTACGGCGCGCTCTCGGGCGCCGCCGTCGAGGCCATGAACCGCGGCGTGGCCATCGCCGGCGCGCTGCAGAACACCGGCGAAGGCGGCATCAGCGACTACCACCGCAAGGGCGGCGACATCATCTGGCAGATCGGCACCGGCTACTTCGGCTGCCGCGACGACCGCGGCGGCTTCTCGATGGAGCACTTCCTCGAGTCGGTCGCGTCGGCGCAGGTGCGCGCGATCGAGATCAAGCTCAGCCAGGGCGCGAAGCCCGGCCTGGGCGGCGTGCTGCCAGCCGCGAAGATCACGCCCGAGATCGCCGCGATTCGCGGCATCCCACTCGGCAAGGACTGCATCTCGCCGGCGAACCACTCCGCGTTCGGCGACGTGTCGAGCATGCTCGACTTCATCGAGAAGCTCGCGAGCGCGACCGGCCTGCCGATCGGCATCAAGAGCGCGGTCGGCGACCTCGGGTTCTGGCGCGACCTCGTGGCGCAGATCGACAGGACGAAGCGCGGCCCCGATTTCGTCACGATCGATGGCGGCGAAGGCGGCACCGGCGCCGCGCCGCTCGTGTTCGCCGATCACGTCGCGCTGCCGTTCAAGCTCGGCTTCACCGAGGTCTACAAGGTGTTCGCCGAGGCCGGCGTGCACCATCAGGTCGTGTTCATCGGCTCGGGCAAGCTCGGGTTTCCGGAGAGCGCGCTGCTCGCGCTCGCGCTCGGCTGCGATCTCGTCAACGTCGCGCGTGAGGCGATGATGTCGATCGGCTGCGTCCAGGCCCAGCGCTGCCACACCGGCCATTGCCCGACCGGCGTCGCGACGCAAAGCAAGTGGCTGATGCGCGGCCTCGATCCGACGCTGAAGTCGGCGCGGCTCGCGAACTACCTCGCGACGCTGCGCAAGGAGCTCGTCCAGCTCGCCCACGCGTGCGGCCGCGAGCACCCCGCGCTGGTCCCGCTCGACGCGCTCGACATCGTGGCGAGCTCGGCGCAGACCCGCTCTGCGCGCGACGTGTTCGGCTACTCGCCCGGCTGGGGCCTGCCGCCCGAGACCGACCGCGTCGCGACCGCCGCGGCCTAGCGAGCCGCGCTCGCGATAGATCCGACGCGCGCGGTACGACGAGCAAGGTCGACACGTACGGCGCGACTGCCCGGCGAACCTGAACGTGCCGAACGTCCCCGTGTCCCTCGCCCGCGCCGGGCTCGCCGCATGCGCGCGTAGCCCCGGCTATCTCTACGACACCTGTGACTAGTGGTAGGTTCGCGCCCGATGGCAGGCAGTGACGTCCTGGTCTGGCTCGATATGGAGATGACCGGGCTCGATCCGCAGCGCGAGCGCATCATCGAGGTCGCGATGATCCTCACCGACGGCCAGCTCGGCGAGCTCGCGATCGGCCCCGAGCTCGTCCTCCACCAGGCCGACGCCGTGCTCGCCGCGATGGACGACTGGAACACGTCGCATCACGGCGCGTCGGGCCTGGTCGAGCGCGTGAAGGCGTCGACGATCGACGACGGCGCGGCCGAGGCGCTGCTGCTCGCGTTCATCAACGCGCACGTCCCAGCGAAGGAGCGGCCGGTGCTCGCCGGCAACTCGATCCATCAGGATCGCCGGTTCGTGCGGCGCTACATGCCGCTGCTCGACAAGCGCCTGCACTACCGCATGGTCGACGTGTCGACCGTCAAGGAGCTCGCGCGGCGCTGGTTCCCGGCGATCACCGCGAAGGTGCCGCAGAAAAAAGAGACCCACCGCGCGCTCGACGACATCCGCGAGTCGATCGACGAGCTGCGCTACTACAAGCAGCACGTGTTCATCCAGCCGCCGCCGCCGCCGGCACCGCCGCCTACCGCTTCTTGAGCGAAGCCATCGTCGCGTCGATCAGGCCGTACTCGCGCGCCTCGTCGGGCGACATGAAGTTGTCGCGGTCGGTGTCGCGCGCGATCCGCTCGATCGGCTGGCCGGTGTGTTGCGCGTACAGCGCGTTCAGCTCCTCGCGCGCGCGCAACATCTCGCGTGCGTGGATCTCGATGTCGGCGGCCTGGCCGCGGAACCCGCCGAGCGGTTGGTGGATCATCACGCGCGCGTTCGGCAGCGCGTACCGTTTGCCCTTCGCGCCCGCGGCGAGCAGGAAGCTCGCCATCGACGCCGCCTGCCCGACGCACACCGTCGCGACATCGGCGTGCACGAACTGCATCGTGTCGTAGATCGCCAGCCCGGCCGCCAGCTCGCCGCCGGGCGAATTGACGTAGAGCATGATGTCCTTGTCGGGATCTTCGGAGTCGAGGAACAGCAGCTGCGCGATGACGAGGTTCGCGAGCGTGTCGTCGATCTCGCGGCCGAGGAACACGACGCGATCCTTGAGCAGGCGCGAGTAGATGTCCCAGCCGCGCTCGCCGCGGTGGGTTTGCTCGATGACGGTCGGGATCAGCTCCATGTGCGGCTTCATTTCTTCACCTCCGGCGTCGACAGCCATGCGACCAGGGCCTCGCGCGAGAACCGCCAGACCGGGCCGAGCTTCTTGCCGGGCAGCTTACCGGCTTCGGCGAGCTCGATGACGTTCTTGTCGCTGATCTGGAGAAATTGCCCGGCCTGCTCGGCGTTCATGACCTCGGGCGGATCGTAGGGCTGGAACGAATACGAGCCGATCATCGGGCCTCCGTCGTTGGGGGGCGGAATGCGCCGGGTCGCCAGCGCACCGAGGGCGGACAGCCCCTGCTGGGTGTCTGGATCGACATAGCGCGTGACCAGGCCGGCGACGAGCTCCTTCTTCGGCACGCCGAGCGCCTGAGACGCACGCTGGAGCTTGTCGATCGCATTTGAAGGCAGCTTCACGTACAGCGGGACCTGCGGCGGCTTCTTCGCGGGCATATCCAGAGCATATTCGCCGGATATTCAGCCGTCAACTGTCCGAAAGCTCGGTAACAACTCCCGAGGTCTGCGGCCGCGGTCTTGCTAGGATGGATCAGCGGACGCATGAAGGACACGCTGGTCATGGTGATGGCGGGTGGCAAGGGCTCGCGCCTCGGGCCGCTGACCGTTCACCGCAGCAAACCGGCGGTGCCGTTCGCAGGGCGCTATCGCATCGTCGACTTCGTGCTCTCGAACTTCGTGAACTCGGGCTACCGGCGCATCTACGTGCTCACGCAGTACATGTCGTCGAGCCTGATCAAGCACCTGTCGCGCAACTGGCGGCTGTCGGGCTTCGGCGAGTACATCGAGGTCGTGCCGGCGCAGATGCGGCTCGGCGAGTTCTGGTACCGCGGCACCGCCGACGCCGTGTATCAGAACCTGAACCTCGTGCGCGACGCGCGAGCCGATCACGTCGCGGTGTTCGGCGGCGACCACATCTACAAGTTCGACGTCGCGCAGATGGAGGACTTCCACCGCGACCTCGCCGCCGATCTCACGGTCGCCGCGTTCCCGGTGCCGACCTCCGAGGCCAGCGCGTTCGGCATCATCGACGTCGACGCGCGCGGGCGCATCGTCGGCTTCGTCGAAAAACCGGCGAACCCGCCCGAGATGCCCGGCCGTCCGGGCTGGTCGCTGGTGTCGATGGGGAATTACCTGTTCCGCCGCGAGGTGCTCGAGCGCGTGCTCGGCGGCGGCAACGGCAACGGGCACAGCAACGGCGAACCCCGTCACGATTTCGGCCGCGACATCATCCCGCGGCTCGTCGCGGAGGGCTCGCGCGTCTACGTCTACGACTTCGCGCAGAACCGCGTCCCGGGCGAGCCCGAGGGCATCGCGCCGTACTGGCGCGACGTCGGCACGATCGATTCGTACTTCACCGCGAACATGGAGCTGCGCGCGCGCGTGCCCGCGCTCGACCTCTACAACCGGCAATGGCGCATCCGCAGCGCGCAGCGCGACTATCCGCCCGCGCGCTTCGTGCGCGGCGGCGAAGGCCAACCGGCGGCCGAGATCGACGACAGCCTCGTGTGCGAGGGCGCGATCGTCGCGTCGTCGTCGATCCGGGAGAGCGTGCTCGGCTACGACTGCTTCGTGCATGGCGGCGCGCTCGTGCACGACTCGGTGATCCTCTCGGGCTGCGACATCGGCCGCGGCGCGCGCCTGCATCGCGTGCTGCTCGACAAGAACTGCAAGATCGAGCCGGGCTGCGTGATCGGCGAGGACCCGCAGCAAGACGAGGAGCGGTTTCCATTTCGCACCGAGAGCGGCATCGTGATCGTGCCCAAAGGCACGGTCGTGCCCGCGAAGGGCCCGTGCGTGCTCGCCAACGATATCGCCGAGCTGATCCACAACGAGGCCGAGCTCGTCGAGAAGATGCGGCCGGGCTCGTTCGTCGTGTCCATGCAAAACCGCCACAGCTACGAGAGCGCGGTCGGCGCGCGCTTCAAGCGGTTCTCCGGCGATCATCACGATAGGTGACGCGTGCGGGTAGTTCACGTCGCGAGCGAGGTCGCGCCGTTCGCGCAGTCGGGCGGGCTCGCCGACGTCCTCGCGGGGCTGCCGGCCGCGCTCGCCGAGACGCCCGGCCTCGACGTCGCGATCGTCGTGCCGCTGTATCGCGGCGTCGCCGCGAAGCTCGCGGCGGCCGGCATCGCGCTCGACGACGGCACGCCGATCGCGATCGAGCTCGGCTGGCACCGCTTCGAGGCGCGCCTGCGCCGCGCGCGCGTCGGCCGCGTCACGTATGCGTTCCTCGACTGCGCGCCGCTCTACGATCGCGCCGGCACGCTGTACGGACCGGGCGGCGCCGGCGAGTTCACCGATAACCACGTGCGGTTCGCCGCGCTCGGCAAGGCGGCGCTCGAGTTCGGCGCGCTCGCGGTCGGCGGACCGATCGACGTCCTGCACGTGCACGACTGGCAAGGCGCGCCGGCGGCGATCTACGCGCGCATCGCGAATGCGCCGTGCAAGGTCATCGCGACGATCCACAACCTCGCCTTCCGCGGCATCTTCCCCAAGCACGTGATGACCGAGCTCGGCATCCCGTGGGCGCTGTTCACGCTGCACCAGCTCGAGTTCTACGATCAGGTGTCGTTCTTGAAGGGCGCGCTCGCGCTCGCGGACATCGCGACGACCGTGAGCCCGACGTACGCGCGCGAGATCCTCACGCCGGAGATGGGCGAGGCACTCGACGCGTTCCTGCGCTGGGACGTGCGCCGCCTCGTCGGCATCGTCAACGGCATCGACACGCGAGCGTGGGATCCGGCGAGCGACGCGGCGCTGCCCGCGCGGTTCTCGGGCGATCAGCTCGCGGGCAAGGCGAAGTGTCGCGCCGCGCTCGCGCACGAGCTCGAGCTGCCGCTGCGCGACCAGGACGTGTTGATCGGCGTGATCGCGCGCATGACCGGGCAGAAGGGGTTGGATCTGATCGCCGACGTCGTGCCCGAGCTCGAGCGGCTCGGCGCGCGCATGGTCGTGCTCGGATCGGGCGAACCGGCGCTCGAGGATCGATTTCGCTCGCTCGCGACCGAGTATCGCGAGCGGCTCGCGGTGCGCATCGGCTTCGAGCTCGCGCTGTCGCGCCGCATCTACGCCGCGAGCGACTTCTTCGCGATGCCTTCGCGCTTCGAGCCGTGCGGCCTGGGCCAGCTGTACGCGATGCGCTACGGCGCGATTCCGATCGTCCACGCGGTCGGCGGCCTGCGCGACACCGTCCGGGATCCGGACACCGGCATTTGCTTCGAGTCGGCGACAGCGACGGCGCTGCTCGCTGCGTGCGAGCGCGCGGTGCAGCTCGCACGTTCGCCCGCGCGCCTGCTCGCGACGCGTCGGGCCGCGATGGCGCGTGACTCGTCGTGGACCGCCCCGGCGCACGACTACGTCGCGCTGTACCGCGGGCTCGTCGAGTAAGCTCCCAAACTGTCCGCGGCCCGGACAATGTCGTCCGCCGGTCGGACCTCCGTAGTCCGAGAGGCGGACCTTGGCGTCCGGTGGTCGGACTGTTTTGGACCAGGACGGTGTGCGCCGTCGTCACAACGTGTGATCCCGTGGTCGTGACGCATTGCGCTGTGTAGATGCCTGTCAACAACTCGGTTTCAGGCGGGGGTTATTCACAACCCGATCGGCACCTAACATCCCGAATTCCAAGGCAGCCCATCGTGGCGCCGGTCGCGTGTGAATAACCTGTGATCCCGGTGTGCCGGGGGGATCCGGGAGCGACGGACCTTCGCGTACTTAGGTCACATGTCGCGGGAGATGCGAATCACACCTACATGCCCCTTCATCCGGACCGGGAGCGAGCGCTGACGCCACGTCACGGGCCGTCTTGGGCGTGCAGCTCGGAGCCCGCGTCCGTGGCCTCGTCCACCCCGCCATCGCCGCTGGCCGGCGGCTGGAGCGTCTCGAGCTGCTTGCACGCCTCGGCATCCTTGCCGTCGCACGCGCGCGCCAGGAGCTGCTTGCCGCGCTCGACATCGCGCGGGATGCCCGCGCCCTGCACGAGCATCTGGCCATGCAGGCGGCACGCGATCGGCTCGTCGGCCAGACACGCACGCTGCAGCCACACGACCGCGGCGGTCGGCGATTTCGGCACGCCCTTGCCGTCGAGATACACGAGGCCGAGCTGGCGGCACGCGGTCGGATCGCCGGTATCGCAGCCGTGCTTGTAGTGCGCGATCGCCTGCTTCATCCGTGTCGGTGCGCCCTTGGCGGCCAGCGCGGCATCGAGGTCGCCCGCGCTCGTGCACGCGAACGGCACGCCGCCTTTGCACGCCTTCTCGAGCAGCAGCTCGGCGCGCGGGAGGTCGATCGGCACGCCGCGGCCGTCGCGCAGCATCAGGCCGAGGTTGCGGCACGCCGGCTTGTAGCCGCCGTCGCACGCGCGCTGGTACGCCTCGACGGCCCGCTGCGGATTCTTCTCGGTGCCGAGGCCCTCGGCGTACGCGAGCGCGAGCGCGTTGCATGCCGACATGATCGCGCCGTTGCACGCCTGCGTGAACAGCACGGTCGCGCGCCGCAGATCCTGCGAGACGCCCTTGCCTTCGAGGTACGCGGTGCCGAGCCGGCGGCATGCCTCGAGATCGCCGGCGACACACTGCTTGTCGTCGTTGGCGGCCTGCTCGGCGGGATCGACCGCGGTGTCCTGCGCGGCGTCATCGGCAGCGGGCTTCGCGCGGCTGCTCTGGCACGAGCCGAGCACCGCGAGCAGCAGCACGAGCCGAACACCCACGCGTTCGTTCCTACCACGCCGGCGGAAGCGCGGGACGGATCGTCTGCACGTACGCCCGATCGGCGTGCTCGCCGCCGTGCGGCACGAGCCCGAGCGCGCCGATCAGCAGCGCGCCGACCACCACGGCGAGGCCGAGGCCGCGCCAGCCCGCCGCGCGCGCGATCGCCCAGCCGACGAGCCCGGCCACGGCCGCGACGTACGGCGCGATCGACAGCAAGCCGTACAGGCCGCACGTGTTCGCGACATTCGGCGCGACGGCGCCATCGCCGAGCAGCCGAACCGTCACTTCATAAAGCGGAACGCGGAGCGAATCGGGCCAGTACGGAAACGTCGCGGCGGAGCCGGCGTACACGACCACGCCGACGACGACGGTGCCGCAGGCTGCGCCCAGCGCGAGCGGCCGGGCGCGGAGCACGCCGAACCCGGCCGCCGCCAGCGGCACGAGGAACGGGAGCATCACGGTGATGTAGCGTGGCCCGACGCCCCAGCCGCCGCGCCAGAAGTTGATCGACGACACGAACAGCACCATCACGACCGCGACCGAGCCAGCGGTCGCGACCAGGCCGCGCTGACCGCGACGCCACAGCGCGATGCCGCCGGGGATCGCGAGCAGGAGCCACGGCGCGAGCGTGACCAGGCCGTTGTCGGGCGCGGCCAGCGAGCCCCATAGCGCGTCGGCGTGCGGCCGCGTCAGGCCGAGAAAGCCGTGCTGGTGAAAGCCGGCGAACGTCTGCGACGCGTCGTAGCCGGTGCGCCACGGGCTGCCGAAGCACGCCGCGTGGTAGGCGAGCAGGATCGCGATCGGCACGGCCGCGCCGGCGATCGCGGGCGCGAGCCGGCGCGCGGCCACGCCGAGCGGCCAGCGCAGCGCGCGCGCGAGCACGAAGATCGCGACCGGCACGCACGCGAACGCGGCCTGGTAATCGACGAGCGGCGCCGCGCCGGCGAGCGCGCCGGCGGCGAGCATCGCGACCCAGCCGCGGCGCTCCTCCACGACGTCGGTCGCGAGGATCCACGCCGCGCCGACGCACACCGCCGATAGCTGGTGCGAGTAGTAGAGCAGCGCGTACGTCATCGCCATCGAGCCGAGGGCGTACGCGACCAGCGCGAGCCGGCGCGCGTCGGGATCGAGGTTCATGCGTGCGAGGAAGCTCGCGAGCAGCGCGAGGAACGCGATCGCCGGCACGATGCCCGCCGCGAACCGACAGATCCACATCGACTGCGCGAGGCTCGGCTCGCCGAGCGTCCACTTCCATAGCGCGTAGAACGGCACGGCGACGAACGAGCTGCCGGGCGCCTTGTTCGAGTATTGATGGCCGTGCGAGGGCGAGACGTCGGCGGTCGCGCCGAAGTCGTGCACGCCGCGATCGATCGCGAACGTCTGATCGTCGACGATCGCGCGCACGAGATACACGCGCGGCAGCTCGTTCGCGCTCTGGATGCGCGGGAAATACGGAAACACGTACAGGTACGCGACCGCGATCGCCACCAGCCAGCCATGACGGGCGAAGCGCTGGCGCAGGGCGGCGATCACGATATTCTCTCCTTCAATACCACGATGACACTGGGTTACCGTTCGACGCGCGCCGGCGCGATCGCCGACGTCGGGCGCGCGATCGCGATGGCGACCGGCGGCGTCGCGGTGTTCGCGCCGATCGAGTACGCGCTCACCGCATGGGCGTACGCCGGACCGGTCGAGCATCCGCTCTCGCTCGCGGCGCTCGTCGCCACGCTCGCGCTGTGGCTGTGGTTCGTGCTCGCGGTCGGGCTCGCGATCGTGCTGGTCGCGGTGCGGCTCGTGCGCGGCGCCTTCGATCGCGAAGCCGCGCGCGGCCCGGGCTGGTTCGCGCCGAGCCCGCCGATCGGCGGCGTGCGGCCGGGCGTACCGCGCCTGTGGGCCGCGCTCGCGACGATCGGCGCGGTCGGGTTCGTGGTGCAGCGCGCCGCGGCCTACATCGTCACGCATTACAAGGAGCCGCAATTGACCGCGGTCGTGCTCGCGGCCGTCGCGATCGCGGGCGTCGGCCTCGCGATCGTGCTCCGCCGCCCTGCCCGGCTCGCCGCCGCGCTCGCCGCCGCGGCGCTCGCCCCGACGTTGGGCCGCGCGAACCCGTTCGGCCGCTGGCGCGCCGCTGCCGGCGCGCTGACCGGCGCGGGCGTCGGCGTGCTCGTCGCGTTCTGGTTCGCGGTGCCGCAGAGCCACAGCGTGCTGCCGACGCGGATCATCATCTCGATCGCCGCGATCGCGTACGGCATGGGCCAGGGCGCGCTGTGGCACGTACGGCCGCGCCGCCGCAAGCGCTCGCGCCGCGTCGCCGTCGCCGTCGCGGGCGCGATGCTCGTGCTGCAGGTCGCCACGTTCCTGTGGCTCGGCGCCGATCCGCAGACCAAGTACGTCGCGATCACCGCGTCGCCCGCGCTCGATCGGCTCGTCGCGCTCGTGCGCGTGGCGAACGATCTCGACGGCGACGGCTTCGGCTCGCTGCTCGGCGAGAACGACTGCGCGCCGCTCGATCCCTCGATCCATCCCGGCGCGATCGACATCCCCGACGACGGCATCGATCAGAACTGCGACGGCCACGACTACTCGCTGAAGACGCCGCTCGCGCCGACCGGCCCGACGTTGCCGGTGCCGCCGCAGTTCAAGAAGCCGTGGAACGTCCTGTTCATCACGATCGATACGCTGCGCTACGACCACACCACGTTCGGCGGCTACAAGCGCAACACCACGCCTCGCCTCGCCGAGCTCGTCAAGCAGTCGACGTCGTTCACGTTCTGCAACGCGCCCTCGGCCGGCACGATGTGGTCGATCCCGGCGATCATCACGTCGAAGTTCTTCTCGTACGGGCTCGCGGTCGACGAGAACCGCCCGCCCGGCACGCCGCCCAAGCTGCAGCCCGAGAACACGTTGCTGTCCGAGGTCATGAAGCGCGGCGGCTACACGACCGGCGTCGTCGCGTCGCACGAGTGGTGGAACGACTGGGGCATGGATCAGGGCGTCGACGACTACGACAACTCGATCGGCAAGACCGCGGATCCGTATCGCGCGCCCGCCGACAAGGTCACCGATCACGCGCTCGCGTGGATCTCGCGCCAGCAGGGCAAGAAATGGTTCATGTGGGCGCACTACATCGATCCGCACGGCTACTACGTCAACCATCCCGACGTCGCCGATTACGGCCCGACGCAGATGGACTGGTACGACTCCGAGATCGCGTGGACCGATCAGCAGATCGGCCGGCTGCTCGACGAGCTCAAGCACCTGCCGAGCTACGGCAACACGATCATCGTCATCACGAGCGATCACGGCGACTCGATGGCCGAGCACGAGGTGCCGCTCGGCACGCACGGCACGGCGCTGTATCGCGAGCTGCAGAACGTGCCGATGATCTTCTTCGTGCCCGACAACGCGCCGCACCTCATCCGCGGCGCGGTGTCGAACCTCGACATCGTGCCGACGATCGCCGAGCTCGCCGGCATCGACACGAGCGATCTGCATTTCGAGGGTCGCTCCGAGGTCCCCGCGATCTTCTACGGCAAGGAGGACCGCGCGCGCGTCGTGTTCGCCGAGACCGACGCGCCGACGCCGCAGCGCGCCGCGATCTCCGAGCAGTGGAAGCTCATCTATTACCTGCAGTCGAACGTGTACCAGCTGTACGACCTGACGAAGGATCCGTGGGAGCACGACAACCTCGCGTCGAAGCGGCCGCCCGCGTTCGAGACGATGAAGCAAGCCCTCGACGGCTGGCTCGAGCGCGCCGCCTACGAGCGGCTGCGCGACGTGCTGCTGCCGGCCACGCCGACGCCGGAGGTCGCGACGACCGGGCAGTCGATCGACGGCGACAAGATCGAGATCACCGGCATCGGGCTCGCCGATGGCGCGCGCCTCGCCCCCGGCGCGCGCGTCGCGATCCACGTCTACTTCGAGGTCCACGAGCGCACCGACGTCCCGTACAAGTTCCTGCTCGCGGCGTGGCCGATCAACCGCGCGACCTGGAAGCCGACCGATCCGGCGCCGCTCGCGAACATGGCGCGGTCGACGATGCGCAGCACCGCCGACGGCCTGTTCCCGGCCGACAAGTGGCAGCCCGGCCAGCACGTGCGCGAGCGGTTCAGCCTGACCATCCCGGGCGGCTGGCAAGGCGATGCGGTGGCGATCGGCCTGGTCGCGGCGGATGCCCACGGCAGCAAGCCCCCGGCGGCCGGTCCGGCCCCGTCGAACGAGGCGGATCTGGCGGTTCTGGGCGTCCTGCCGCTGGCGGGAAGCTCGGCCCGGCCGGCGCCGTAGTAAGCTCGGAGCCATGCGTCCGCTGTTCGATCTCGCCAGCTACTTCGCGGATCAGATCCAGACCGCGGAGGCCGAGAGCGGCCGTTGTTACGAGCCGGTCATCGGGCTCGTGACCGACAACAAGGACCCGCAGAAGCTCGGCCGCGTGAAGGTCAAGCTGATGGTGCTTTCGGACCAGGACACCACGTTCTGGGTGCCGATCATCATGCAGGGCGCCGGTAAGAACCGCGGCTGGTTCTTCATCCCGGAGCCGGAGGACGAGGTGCTCGTGATGTTCGAGCACGGCGACCTCGATCACCCGCTCGTAGTCGGCTCGCTGTGGAACGGCAAGGACAAGGCGCCGGCCGACAACAAGGACGGCAACAACGACCATCGCGTGATCAAGTCGCGCTCGGGGTCGCGGATCTTGCTCGACGACGGCGGCTCGCCGCAGATCATCATCGAGGACGGCGGCGGCGAGGCGCGCATCACGATCGACTCGAGCAGCAACAAGATCACGATCGAGGCGCTCAAGGGCGACGTCTGCTTCCAGTCGCCGCAAGACACGATGACGATCGTCGCGAAGACGGCCGAATTCACGGCGACCCAGAACCTCGAGATCCACGCCGGCGGCGCGATGTCCTGGGGCACCGACGCCGACGCGAAGATCGACGGCGGCTCGTCGTGCGTGATCTCGGGCTCCAACGTGAACTTGAACTGCGGCCAGGCCCAGGCGCCGCAGGCGCCGAGCGCGAGCCCGGCGGACGTTGAAGATCCGTACGGCTCGTGATCGGGCTTCGGGCTTTGGACTTCGGACTTCGGACTTCGGGCTGAAGTCCGAAGTCCGAAGTCCGAGGTCCGAAGTCCCTCCTACTGCGCCATCTCGAAGTCGTCGCTCGTCGGAATATGCGGCGAATGGACTTCCTTGACCGGCGGCATCTTCGCGTCCGGATCCTTGTCCGTGCCGCGCTCGATGTATTCGGTGACGGGCTTGTACTGCACCGTCCACTTCTGTTCCTTGACCAGCTTCTTGCCGAGGAAGAACCGGCGGTAGCGCTTCAGCTTGTAGCCGTTGAAGCCGGCCTGGGCGAGCACGGTCTGGCCGTCGGGCATGTCGTCCTTGAGCCGCTCCTCGCTCGGATACGGCGTTTCTTCCTCGATGTGGCGCGCGAACACGATCTTGTCCCACGGCCGCTTGGCACCGAGGATCTCGACGACCGCCTCGCCGTTCGCCACGCGATAGTGGATCGCGATCGGGAACTCGTACGGGTTCTTGAGCACGAGATCGGTGTCGGGCCACACCACGGTCGCGTCGAACGCGAGCGGCGTATACGCGCTCGGCCGCGAGTGGTTCGTGGTCTTCACGATGTCGAGGCCGGCGAAGAACGCCGCGCCGAACAGCGTCGTCGAGATCTGGCACGTGCCGCCGGCGAGGCCGTCGACCATCTCGCCCGCCGTGATGACGTGCGCGATCTTGTAGCCTTCCTTCTCGGAGCGTTCGCCGACCGACGTGTTGAACGACCACTCCTGGTGCGGCTGCAGCACGGTGCCGTTGATCTTCGACGCCGCGAGCTTGAGGTTGTAGTTGCGATCGCGATCGGTCACCGGAAACTTCGTCGTGAAGTGACCCATCACGTTCGAGATGTCCGCGATGCCGAGGCTCTGCTTGGTCACGCTCGCCGGCAGCGGCACGCTCGCCAGCTCGACCGTCGCCGCACCCGAGCGCGCCGCGACTTCGATGCGCGGGATCGACGCCCATACGTCGATGCCCTGCCCGGGCACGTCGTCGTGGATCGCGCGCTCCTCGAGATCGAGGTACGCGTCGCTCGGCGAGCGGTCGTAGCGCGCCTTGAGGTGCACGAGCGCGATCGCCGCGTTCGGCCGCTGCACGCGCACCGGAATCGCGGCCTTCGCGCCGAGCGCCGCGAGATCGGCGCTGCCCGCGCGCGCGAGCTCGTCGGGATCGACCTCGACTCCGAGCTCGGCCCACGACAGCTTCGTCGTCGCGGTGCCGGTCTTCACTTCGACCTGACGCGCGAGCAGCTCCTTGATCGATTGCGACGACTCGCCGGCCTGCACGGGCGCGACCTGCGTCGGCTCGGCGGCGGGCGCCGCGCGAGCCTCGCTCCGCGTCGACGTCACGTAGTACGCGCTCGCGAGCCCGGCGGCGACGACGAGCATGCCGCCTGCACCACCGAGCAGCACCGAGCCGCGCTGTCGCATTCGAGAAGCCATCACCGGCGAGTATCTCATGCAAGAAGGGGGACTGCGGACTACGGACCGCGGACTGCGGCCGGATCGATCCGGCTGTGTCACCGGGGACGCGTCGGGCGTGTCCGGCCGGCCACGTTACGATGTGCTACGGTTTGCTCGTGAGCTCGCTGGTCCAGCGCAACAAGGTCGTGTCCAAGCGGAAGGGCGCGATCGCCGCCGCCACCGCGGTCGGAGCCGGCCTGGTGACCGTCGCGGGCGCGCCGGTGATCGGCGTGATCGGCCTCGCGGGCGCGGCCTACCTCGCCTGGGACTGGTTCTCGTTCCGCGTCAAGAACGGCATGCGCTTCTAGTTTCCGTGGGCGAGGACGGTTTCGCGGAAGGGCTGGTCGGCATCGTCCTCGACGGACGATATCGGCTCGATGCCGTGCTCGGTGAAGGTGGCATGGGCGCGGTGTTTCGCGCGCATCACCTCGCGATGGATCGCAAGGTCGCGGTCAAGCTGCTCAAGCCGCACCTGACGAACGACGACGCGGCACTGCAGCGGTTCGCGCGCGAAGCCCGCGTGACGATGCGCGTCGACTCACCGCACGCGGTGAAGCTGCTCGATTTCGGCGTGACGCCGCAGCGCGACTACTACATGGTGCTCGAGTACGTCGATGGCCGCACCGTCCAGCGCGAGCTCGATGTCGACGGCGCGTTCGCGCCGCGCCGCGTGCTTCACATCGCGCGCCAGGCCTTGCACGCGCTCGCCGCGGCGCACGCGAGCGGGCTCGTGCATCGCGACATCAAGCCCGAGAACATGCTGCTGTCGCGCGAAGGCGACGACGCGGACTTCACGAAGCTGCTCGATTTCGGCGTCGCGAAGCTGATGGAGGGCGCCGCGCGCTCGGATCGCAGCAAGCTCGCGATCACCGCCGCCGGCATGGTGTTCGGCACGCCCGAGTACATGTCGCCCGAGCAGGCGTGCGGGCTGCCGCTCGATCCGCGCAGCGATCTGTACTCGCTCGCCGCGACGATGTTCGCGATGCTGACCGGCTGTGCGCTGTACCGCGCGTCGAGCGCGCTCGAGTGGCTGACGCTGCACGCGACGGAAGCCGCGCCGCACCTCGCCGAGGCGCGGCCCGAGCTGGCGGCGTATCCCGAGCTCGATCAGCTGCTGCAGCGCTGCTTGCTCAAGCGCCGCGATGCTCGGCCGCAGGACGCGAACGAGCTCGCGCGGCTGATCGCCGAGCTCGAGCCGACGCTCGATCGCGCGCCGGCGGCCGCACCGCCCGCCGCCTCGATGACGGTCCACGCGCTACCGACCTCGCAGTCGGCCTACATCGAGGCGCTGCCGACCACGACCGGCGCGCTGGTCGCATCGCGCGCGCGCCGCGGGCTGTGGCTGGGGCTCGGTGCGCTGGTGGTTGCCGGCATGATCGCCGCGGCGGTCGCGATCGCCGTGCGAGGTAAGGAGGCGGGACCTCGGACTTCGGAGCTCGGACTTCGGACCGCAACCGACGCGGCGATCGCGCGCAACGTGGCACCGACCGATGCCGCGCCCCTGGTGGCCGAGGTTCCTCGCGATGCCGCGGTCGCACATGCGCCTCCGGAGT
Organism: Kofleriaceae bacterium; assembly: GCA_036490935.1. GTDB lineage: Bacteria > Myxococcota_A > Polyangia > Haliangiales > Haliangiaceae > JABFXX01. The sequence continues at coordinate 15,584 of DASXCY010000007.1, forward strand.
CCGAAGTCCGAAGTCCGAAGCCCGAAGTCCCCAACCCCGCCATCGCCCACCACATCGCGGCCGCCGAGTCCGCCGGCCACGCCAAACGCTGGCTCGTCGAGCTCGAAGAGGCCGATGCCGCCCTTCGCCTCGACCCGCACGACGTCCGCGCGCGCTACCTGATCGGCGATGCCCTGCTCGGGTCGGGCGATCTCGAGCACGGTTGCAAGTACTTACGCGATCTCGGGCGCAATCCGACCGCGCGAGCCCGAGCGCATCAGGCCGGCTGCCCCGGCGATTGACCCCGCTCGCGACGCGCCTCTATTCTACTCGCTGGCTCGTCGATGACAGCACAACCGGGGACCACGTCGGGCAGCCATTCCGCGTTCGTGCCGCGCCTCGCCGCAGGCGTCCAGCTCGGCGACTTCGTGCTCGGCCAGCCGATGTGGCCGCTGCGCATCGCCGACGCGTATCGCGCGAACGGCCCGCGCGGGCCCGCGACGATCTACGTGGTGCACGCGGCGATCTCGGGGAGCTCGATCGTGCGCGACCACCTGGTCGCCGGCACGCGCGCCGCCGCCGCGGTGCCCGAGCACAAGCACCTCGTGCGCACGCTCGCCGCCGGCCTCACCGGCGACGTGCTGTGGATCGCGACCGAAGAGGTCGAGGGCTCGCTCGTGCGCGACATGCTGATCAAGAAGAAGCAGTCGGGCACGTCGGGGTTCGGCGCGCGCGGCACCGGCAACCTGATCACCGGCGTCGCGGCCGCGCTCGCCGACATCACGCATGGCGCGCTGTCGTCGGAGTCGGTGATCGTGAGCCGCAGCGGACGCATCCGCGTCACCGATCTCGCGCTCGCGACCGGCACGATCGCGGCGATGGCCGCCGGGCTGGTGCCCGTGCAGAGCTGCATCGCCCCCGAGGTGCTCTCCGGCGCGGCGCCGAGCGGCGCGACGGACGTCTACGGCGTCGGCGCGCTGCTTTACGAGGCGCTCGTCGGCGCGCCGCTCGAGCGCGGCGGGCCGCGGCCGAGCGACGTCGTGCCCGGCACCAACACGCAGATCGACGAGATCGTCGCGCGCGCCTGCCACCGCGACGCCGATCGCCGGTTCGGACGCGTCGACGTGCTCGGCGAGGTCGTCTCGGAGGCGCTCGGCAAGGGCGGCGCGATGGAGACGTCGGCGGTGCCGACGCTCAAGCGCGCGCCGACGCTCGAGCAGCACGTGCAGCAGGTCCAGAGCCTCGCGAGCGAGATCGCCGCGCCGGCCGCGCCGAGCGCGAGTGGCAACATGGTCGTCGATCGCGCGCTCGCCGGGGCGCTCGCCGACACGACCGAGAAGTGGCTGGTCAGCAAGGGCCGGCTCGACTACGGGCCGTTCTCGCTCGCCGACGTGGTCAAGCAGATCGATAACGGCGACGTCGTCGCGGGCAACGTCATCATGGACAAGGACTCGGGCGCGCGCGGCGACATCGCCGAGCACCCGCTGCTCGGTCCGCTCGTCGAAGCGGCACGCGCGCGCATCGACGACCAGCGTCGCGCGCAGGCCGAGGTCAAGGTCCAGAGCGCCGAGAAGAAGCGCGGCGCCGTGCTGTATGCCGTGATCGCGCTCGGCATCGCCGGCGCGGGCGCCGGTGCGTGGCTGGTGTACGAGAAGATGCAGCATCACGAGGAGGAGCCGGTCGTCGCGAGCGTGACCGGCATCGACGGCGCGAAGCTGGAAGTGAAGGTGAACCCGCCGAAGGTGCCGCCCGCGAAGCATCACGCGAGCGGAGCTGGCGGCGGCGGGCACAAGAACTGGGGCGCGGGCAACGCGAACGAGAACCTGTCCCTCGATCTGTCGGACGACAGCGACGAGACCGAGACGCTCGGCATGGACAGGGTGTTCGCGGTCTACTCGACACACGGCGGGCAGCTCGGCGGCTGCTTGCAATCGACCGGCTCGAGCGCGGCGCACATCGGCATCATCATCGACGGCCCGAGCGGCCACATCAACTGGGTCAAGGTCAACGACGCGGCCAGCGGCGCGCTGTGGGGCTGCATCAACCGCGTGATGCGCGGCATGCAGTTCCCCACCATCCACGGCCCGCGTACGCGCGCCGAGTTCGACATCAACCTCTGATGAGCGCGCGACGGAACACGACCCGTCCTCGACCGGCGCGCGCGAATGCGAGCGATGGCGCGCGGATGGCGCGCGGCCACGGACAGCTCCGCGCGCACGCGCTCGCGGAATCCAAATGACCACGCACGGCGAAGAAGCGCTACCGCGCGCGCCGTCCAACGCCGACCCGCGCCAAGGGCCCAAGGCCGAGCTCGCGCGCGTGATCCCGCGCCGGCCGCGCGTGTCACCTAGTCTATTGCTGGTCTTCGCGTTCGCGTTCGCGACGCTCGCGACGCCGATCTTCACGGCCGAGCGGATGGTCGTGGCGCTCGGTGCCGGCCACGTGCACGCCTGGTTCACCGCCAAGCGCACGGTGCGCGTGCCGCCGTTCGCCGGCGCGAAGACGCGCGACGGCGTGATCGGGGGTGGCGGCGGCGGTGGCGTCGTGATCGGGCGCGGCGATGTCGCGACGCCCGACGACGAGGCGCGCGTGCTCGCGCTCGCCGCAGCCGAGCCGCACGGGCTCCCGCCGTACGCCGCGTACTTCCTGCTCGGCCTCGCGCTCGCCGGGCTGTTCGCGCATCACCTGCGGCGCTCGACGTACGGCCGGCTCGTGCGCGTGCAGGCCACGCACCTCGCGCTGCTGCTCGCGACCGCGCTCGGCGTCAAGGCGCTGATGATGCTGACGTCGGTCAGCGTGCTCGTCGTGCCGGTCGCGCTGTTCGCGCTCGTGCCGACGCTCGCGCTCGATCGCGTCGTCGGGCTCGCGACCGGCACGCTCGCCGCGCTCGTCGTCTCGCTGCTGCTGCCGTTCGACGTCGGCGTCGCGATCGTGCTGCTCGTCCAGGCGGGCACGGCCGGCCTCGTCGTCGCCGAGCGGCCGAAATCGCGCCTCCGCGCCGCGCTCGTCGCGGGCGGCCTCACCACCGCGTTCACCGCGATCACGTATCCGCTGCTCGTGTATCTCACCACCTGGGAGCTGCCGTTCGCGGAGTTGCGCGATCCGCTGCACTCGGCGTGGATCGCCGCGGCGATCGGCCCGGCGATCGCGACCGCGCTCGCGCTGCCGCTGCTGCCGCTGTACCAGCGCATGGTCGGCGAGATCACGCACGGCAAGCTCGTCGAGCTCGAGGATCTGTCGCATCCGCTGCTCAAGCAGATCGCCGACAAGGCGCCGGGCACGTGGCAGCACAGCCTGATGATGGCGAACCTGGCCGAGCTCGCCGCCAACGCGATCGGCGCGAACGGCCGGCTCGTGCGTGTCGGCGCGTACTTTCACGACCTCGGCAAATCGATCGCGCCAAAGTACTTCATCGAGAACCTCGAGCCGGGCGAGACGTCGCCGCACGACCAGCTGCCGCCGAGCGCCTCGTGCGACGCGATCTTCTCGCACGTCACCGACGGTATCAAAGCGGCGCGCAAGGCCGGCCTGCACGAGCGCATCGTCGACTTCATGCACATGCATCACGGCAACGGCGTGCTCGAATACTTCTGGTCGAAGCACAAGGAACAGGCCGGCAAGCTGAGCGTCGAGCACTTTCGCTATCCCGGCGTGCCGCCGCAGAGCCGCGAGACCGCGATCCTGGCGATCTGCGATGCGGTCGAGGCCGCGTCGCGCACGCTGAAGAAGCCGGAGCCGGCGGCGGTCGACACGCTCGTGCAGCGCATCGTGTACGGCAAGCTGCACCTCGGCCAGCTCGACGACAGCGGGCTGTCGATGGCGGATCTGCGGCGCGTCGCCGATTCGCTGCGCGACACGATCAAGCACGCGAACCACGGCCGCATCGAGTATCCGTGGCAGAAGGCGCAGCAGGACGCGAGCGCGTCGGCGCACGAGGCGATCGCCGGCACCGGGCCGCGGCTGGACTCGCTCGATCGCCCCGCGAAGCCGGATCCGGTGCGGCCGCCGCGCGCGCCGCGCGATTCGGGCGAAGAGGCGTACGCGGTGACCGGCGCGGTGGCGACGCCGAAGCTGCGCGTCGGCAAGGGCGACGCCGCGAGCGCGAGCGAGAACGCGATCGGGATCCAGACCACCGAGCCGGTCGAGCTCGAGCCGCGATCGACGGTCGTCGGCGTGGCCGCGGCCGAGGCGCCGCCCGAGCGCGCGACGCCGCCGCCGCCGCCGAAGCCGGATCTGCCGCCCGAGGTGAAGCTGTTCGCCACCGAAGCGAAGCAGACGCTCGACGAGGTCGCGAAGGAGGCGCTCCAGCCAGCGTCCGCCGATGCGCCGTCGGGCGCGCGCAAACGAGCCGCGACGCTGCCGTCGCTGCGCGCGACGATCCCGCCGCCGCCGAAGACCACGCTCGCCGGGGCGATGTGGATCAAGCCGCCGGCGCGGGGCTCGACCCCGCCCGGCTCGATCCCGCCCGATGAAGCGGCGACGACGAACCCACGTCTCGAGCTGCGCGAACAAGACGACGCGCCGAGCTCGCTCGACGACACCTCGCCGAACCTCGAGCTGCCGCTGCCGGCGCCGGCCGACTCGAGCCCGGCGTGGTCGCGCGGCCTGGCGGCGCGCATCGACGCTCAGCTCGACGACGGCTTCGGCCTCGACACGCCGGAGCGCGCGCCGAGTCGTGCCGAGCTGCAGGCGCTGCTCGACTCGCCGCCCGATCCGACGCGCGTGCAACCGATCGAGGAGATCGAGCGGTTGCAGCGCGCGACGTTGACCCGGCGCTCGCAGCCGGTGCTCGAGGCGACCCGCCGCGTGGCACCGCCGACCGCGGAGGTCGACGAGGACGATATCGAGGCGGCGATCGAGCTCGCGCCGGCGGCGCGGCGCGGCGCGATCGGCGTGGAGAAGAAGAAGAAGAAGGAGTGAGGCGGACCGGCTTTGGGCTTTGGACTTTGGGCTTTGGCCTGACGGTCGCGTGCTCGACGCCGGCGCCGCAGGTGCCGCGGGCGGCGAGCGTGTCGGCGATCGTGCAGGCGGATGTGAGGCGGGCGGAAGATGCGGAGCTGAAGCGGCAGCACGATGTCGCGCGGGCGGAGTACGAACGTGCGATCGCGGATGCGGGCGACGCGATCAGCCGGCACTTCGCGCATCGCGAGTTCGCCGAGACGCTCGAGACCTGGGGCGAGCTGCCGGCCGCCACGCAGCACTTCGAGGCCGCGGTGGCCGCCGAGCCCGGCGACGCACTCGCGTGGCAGCACCTCGGGCTCCTCTACCACGCGGCGGGAGACGACGGCCGCGCGCGCACGGCGCTCGAGCATTCCAAGCGGCTCGCGCCGAGCAGCTATTACCCGCGCAAGGCGCTCGCCGCGCTCGATCTGTGCGCGAACGACCGCGCCGGCGCGATCGCCGAGTACCGCGAGCTGCTCGCGCTCGACCTGCCCGATCGCATGCGCACCGACGTCACCGCCGCGCTCGCTTACCTCGCGAAGTCGCCCGGGCCGTACACGTGCGGCCCGCACGCGCCGTGACATACTGCCCGGATGGCCGGTTCGCGGCACTTCCTCGGGTCAGGGTGGCTCGTGCTCCGCACTCGCTCGATCGCCGTCTCTCGGTCGAGATGGGCCGGTGCGTTGCTCGGGATCGCGCTCGTCGCGCGCCCGGCGGTCGCTGGCTTCAACTGGATCGGCCAGGTCGAGGCCGACGCCGAGGGGCTCACCTCGCCCGACGAGGCCAAGCAGAAGCACGCGATCGAGCTGCTGACGGTCGACGATATCCACCTCGCCGAGCCGTACTTGATGCAGGCGCTCGTCGACACGACGAAGCCGCAGCAGGTCCGGCAAGACGCGGCGCGCGCACTCGGCAGCGGCGGCGCGATGGCCGCGGTGCCGACGATGATCGAGTGGCTGAATGCCGATCCCAAGATGGCGGCGATCGCGGCGGATGTGCTCGGCGACCTCGGCGGACCACAGGCCACCGCGGCGCTCGTGCGGTCGCTCGGCGATCCCGACGACGTCGTGCGCCAGCGCGCCGTGCGCGCGCTCGGCAAGATCGGCCTGCATGACAACCCGAGCGTCGTGGTCGCGCTGATCCCGCGCCTCGACGACACGAAGACCGACGTGCGGCGGGAGACCGTCGAACAGCTCGAGCAGCTCGGCGACCGCCGCGCGGTGATCCCGCTCGTCGCGCGCTTCGGTGAGCCGAGCAAGGACGTCTCGAAGGCGGCGATCCGCGCGGTCGGCCGGCTCGGCGATCGCTCCGCCGTGCCCGCGCTCGTCCGCATGATGGCCGATCCGCAGGAGGACGTGCGTACCGCGGCGGTCGGGTCGCTCGGCCAGCTCGGCGCGGTCGACGCGATCGACGCGCTCGTCGAGCAGCTCGCGACCGGCAGCGACGCGTATCGCGAGAAGGTCGCGTACGCGCTCGGCCAGATCGCGGCGACGCCGGGCTCGGGCAAGGCCGGCGAGGACGCGATGCGCACGCTGGTCGAGAACCTCGCGTCGCCGCAGACTCGCCACGCCGCGCAAAACGCGCTGCGCGTCGCCGGCCGCGCGGCGGTACCGGCGCTCGTCGCGAACCTGACCGGCCAGCTCAAGGGCGATCCGACGATCGCGGTCACGCTGCTCGGCGATGCCGCCGACGCGCGCGCGACCACCGCGCTCGCCGCCGAGCTCGAGCGCGGCCGCGTCGCGATTCCGTTGGTGCTCAAAGCACTCGGCGCGACCGGCGATCCGGGCGCGCTCGTCCCGGTACTCGGCGAGCTGTCGGCGAAGGATGCGGCGATCCGGCTGGCCGCGATGAACGCGCTGCGCCCGCTGCTCGGCCGCGACGCGCGCGCCGGCGACGTGTTGATCGAGCACCTCTCCGACGACGATCTCGAGGTCCGCGTGCTCGCGGCCGAGTACCTCGGCTTGCTCGAGCTGCCCGCGGCGACGACCAAGCTGATCGCGCTCGCCGGCACCGGCAATCCGACGCGCCTGCGCCGCGCCGCGATCGACGCGCTCGGGCTCATCCGCTCGCCTGCTGCCGCGCCTGCGCTGATCGACGTGCTGCGCGAAGGTCCGCCGGAGCTGCATCGCCCGGCCGCGACCGCGCTGTCGTACATCGCCGACGCGCCGTCGATCGCGGCACTCGTCGCGCTCGCCCGCGCCGATCGCGGCCCGACGCGCCACGAGACCGTGCGGGCGCTCGCGGCGACGCTCCGCGACCACCCCGACGCGAGTGCGCGCAAGCTGCTCCGCGAGCTCGTCGACGACGGCGATCCTCGCGTCGCGCTCGCCGCGATCGCCGGCCTCGCCGCCGCGGGCGATGCGAGCGACGCGCCGGTGCTGCGCGCGGTCGTCGAGCGCGGCGCGTCCGACCGCCGGCGCGCCGCGGCGTGGGCCCTCGGCGAGCTGCACGATCCCGGCGCGTTCGGTCCGCTGACCGGCGCGCTCGCGATCCACGACGATCGCCTCGTGGGCGATGCGATGTGGGCGCTCGGCGAGCTCGCCGCGACCATGCCGCGCGATCCGCACGTCGCGCCGCTCGTCGATCGCTGGCTCTACGTCGCGCATCACGGCGGCTGGGCCGGCTCGATCGACGCGACAGCCGCGCTCGGCCGCGCGCTATGGGCGCTGCCTGCCGACGCGCGCCCCGCGCTGCTCGCCGGCGACCGCAAGGCGCTGCTCGTCCAGCTCGCCGCGCACAAGTCGCGGCTGGTGCGCATCGACGCCGCCTACGCGCTCGCCGCGATCGCCACCGATCCCGACGCGGCCAAGGCGCTCGCTCAGCTCGCGCACGACGAGAGCCCGCACGTGCGCGCCGCTGCCGCGCTCGCGCACTCGACCGCGCCGCGCGATCACTGGGTGGTGTTCCAGGTCGTCGACAAGGGCACGGGCGACGAGCCGGTCCGCCAGGAACCCTACTTCGTGGTGTTCCCCGACGGCCTCGCCTGGGCGACTTACAGCGACGCCAAAGGCGAGCTCGCATCCGAGCACGTCCCGGCCGGCGATTCGTCGGCCTGGACGGTGTTGCCGTCGAGCCGGGAGTCGGAGCTCTGAGCGGGGCTTGGGACCTTGGGCTTTGGGCTGTGGACTGTGGGCTGTGGCCAGAGGGAAGCGTTCTGGTCTGGCCAAAGCCCAAGGCCCAAAGCCCAATGCCCCCTATTTTCCAACGACCGTCGGCTTGCCGCCGTCGGTCGTCCAGCAGCGCACCTTCTTGTCGCCGCCGAGCGCGCAGGCGAAGCCGACGCCGACGGCGATGGCGGTGGCGGTGGCGCCGTCGACCGCGGCGGCCGGGCGCTCGAGCGACGGGCCGGCGAGCGCGAGCTTCCAGCAACTGACCGCGCCGCCGCCGGTGATCGCGCACGCATCGCCGTCGCTGCCGAGCGCGACCGCGGTCGCGTTGGCGACGCCTTCGATCGCCAGCCGCTGGCTCGGATCGTTCCAGCAATCGACGTTGCCCTTGCCGTGCACGGCGCACGTCGTGTTCCACGCCATCGCGAGCCCGGTGACGTCCTGGACGTCGCGAATCTGCTCGGCGCGCGAGCCCTGCGCCGATGCGACGTCGTGACACTCGACCTCGTTGCCGCCGACCACGCTGCACGTCTTGCCGCCGCCGACCACGAGGCGATCGATGCCTGGCCAGTCGAACTGCGTGCGCGGCGAGTCGTCGTCGGGCTTCCAGCACCACACGAACAGCTGCCGGCTCGCGCACACGTCGCTGTCGCTCGCGGCCACCTGGCCCGCGCCGCTGCGGCCGGCCGCCTGCAGCTGGATGTGATGCGGCCAGCACCACACGCTGCCGTCCTCGAGCAGCGCGCACGACGCGTTGGTCACGGCCTGCACCGGCCCCGGCGCGTCGGTCTTCGCTTCCGCTGGCCCGGCCGCGCCGTCCCAGCAGTACAGCTTGCCGTCGGCGACCGCGCACGCGTGCTGACCACCGGCCGAGATCGCGGTCACGCCTCCGAGCGCCTTGCCGCCGCCCTCGTCGTCACCGCCCGCCTTCTTGTGCGTGACGCTGTGGCCGGTCGCCGGCTTGCCCGACGTCGGCTCCTGATCGTCTTGCTTCGGCTTCTTCTTGCAGCCCGCGATCACGACCACCGCGAGCGCCAGGCTCATCCAACGAGTCGCCATAGTGCGGCGACATTACCTCAGGCCGCGCGCCGAATCCCGTAGTCGCGTGCCGCGTAGTCGGCGAGGTCGAGCTCGAGCTGGCGGCGCGCACGGAACAGCCGGGACATCACCGTGCCGATCGGCAGGCCCTTCGCGTCGGCGATGTCCTTGTACTTCTCGCCGCGCAGGTCGGCACGCTCGACCACCTCGCGATAATCCGCGCCGAGCTTCGCGAGCGCGCCGGTCACCTCGTCCGACAGCGTCTCGCCGTAGAGCTCGTTCTCGAGATCGTCGGTCGAGTCGCGGTCGCGGCCGTAGAGCGCGGTCAGCGCGTCGCCCGGACGCTCGGTCGCGAAGCGCTGGTGGCGGCGGCGCTTGCGATAGCCGTTGATGAACGCGTTGGTCAGGATGCGGAACAGCCACGCGCGCACGTTCGAGCCCGGCTCGAAGCTGTCCCACGCGACCATCGCGCGGAGCAGCGTCTCCTGGACGAGGTCCTTCGCGGTGTCGGGATCACGCGCGATCCGCATCGCGACCCCGTACAGCTCGGGCTGGTGCGGCAGGCACGACTCGGCAAACGCGGCATGCTTGGGAGCGCGAAGCGTGCGGCCGGGGTGAGCGGGCTGGCGGCGAACGATCTGCGAGCGCGACATGCCCGCTCCAAAAGCACCCTACGTGCCATGCATAACCGTCAGGAACCGCAGCGATTGTTATGCGGCGCGGGTGGCTGGACACGGGTCGCGTCTCAACCCAGACGCGAGATCACTCCCGCGATCGCGGGTGGGAGATCGGAAGACACGACCCCGCGGGCGCCGTGCCGAATCGCCAGCTCGTCGCCGGCACAGCCGTGGACGTACACGCCGGCGCGCGCGGCCGCGGCCGGGGCGACGCCCTGCGCGATCAACGCGGCGATCACCCCGGTGAGCACGTCGCCCGAGCCGCCGGTCGCGAGCTCCGGACCGCCGGTCCAGTTGATCGTGCACAGCTCGTCGCCGAGCGTGCCGTCGCAGACGATCGTGCGCGCGCCCTTGAGCACGACGACCGCGTGGGTGCGCGCCGCGAGCGCGCGGGCGGCGCCGAGCCGATCGGCTTCGACCTCGACGACGGTCTGGCCGAGCAGGCGCGCGGCCTCGCCCGGGTGCGGCGTGAGCACGATCGGCCCGGCGGCCTTCGCGACCGCTGCGAGGCCGTTCGCATGATGTGCGAGCGGACCGCTTCGAGCGGGCCCTTGGCCGACACCGGCGATGAGGTTCAGCGCATCGGCGTCGAGCACGGCGGGCACGCCGGCGGCGAGCACCTCGCCGACCCAGCCGGCCGCGAGCTCGCTCTGGCCGAGGCCCGGGCCGATCGCGATCGCGTGCTTGCCGCCGAGCAGCTCGCCGAGGTTGGTCTCGAGGCTCCTGGTCATGACCGAGTCGTCGGCGCTGACCTCGCCTGCCGACGCGAGCGTGACCAGGCCGGCGCCGGCGCGCAGCGCGGCGAGCGAGGTGAGCCGGCCCGCGCCGCGCATCCCGGGCATGCCGCCGATCACGACGACGTGGCCGCGGCGGCCCTTGTGATCGAGCGCGGTGGCCCGCGGCAGCCAGGTCGCGACATCGGCGAGCTCGACGAGCCCGGCGCAGACGGCGCTCGCGGCGACCAGGCGCCCGGGGATGCCGATATCGGCGACCTCGACGGTGCCGGCGTGCGCGAAGCCGGGTGCGCTGGCGAGCGCGATCTTGCGCGCCGCCAGCGTGATGGTGCGGTGCGCGGTCACCGCGATGCCGAGCACGCGGCCGCTATCGGCGTCGAGCCCGGACGGAATGTCGACCGCGAGCCGCTGGCCGGCGTGGTTGATCGTCGAGACCACATCGGCGAGGTGGCCGGTGATCGGACGCGCGAGCCCGATGCCGAACAGCGCATCGATCGCGAGCTCGGCGCCAGCGATCGCGTCCCCGAGCTCGCCGAGCCGCTCCGGCGTATCGATCGCGCGCACCACGCCGCCGGCGCGCTCGAGAATCCCGAGATGCGTCCGCGCATCGCCGGCGACCTGGTCGCGGGCGACCGCGAGATACACGACCGCGTCGAAGCCGAGCTCGCGCAGCACGCGCGCGGCCACGAAGCCGTCGCCGCCGTTGCCGCCGGAGCCGGAGATGATGGCGATGTGGGGGAGCTGGGCGAGCTGGGCTTTGGGCTTTGGGCTTTGGCCAGCAGGTCAACAGCGGCCGCGGCCACCGCGCGACCGGCATTCTCCATGAGCACGACGCCCGGAAGCCCGACCTCTTCGATCGTCGCTTTGTCCAGCGCCCGCATCTCCGCCGCCGTCACGACCGGGACCATGGCGGCAGCCTATCGCATCTTCTCGGGCCAAAGCCCAAAGCCCAAAGCCCAAAGCCATCCTACGTCCGACACGACCTCGCCAGCACGCCCGCGATCTCCTCCGCCCAGGTCTGGATGCGCGACTGATCCAGGCCCTCGATCATCACGCGTGCCTTGCACTCGGTGCCGCTGTAGCGGACGAGCACGCGGCCGTCGTCGCCGAGCTCGCGCTCGACGTTCGCGATCAGCTTCTGGACGTCGGGCAGCTGCTCGATCGGGATCTTGCGATCGACCGGCGTGTTGACCAGCACCTGCGGCGTCCGCGTCATCACGTTCGCGAGCTCCGACAGCGGCCGGCCCTCGCGCTTCATGATCGCGAGCACGCGCAGCGCCGCGACGATGCCGTCGCCGGTGGTCGCGTGATCGAGGAACACGACGTGCCCCGATTGCTCGCCGCCGAGGTTGTAGCCGCCGCGCCGCATCTCGTCGACGACGTAGCGGTCGCCGACCTGCGTGCGCACGACCTTGCCGCCCGCCGCGCGCACCGCGCGCTCCAGGCCGAGGTTCGACATCACGGTCGCGACCAAGGTCTGCTTCGCGAGCCGGCCTTCTTTCAGCATGCGCGTCGCGCACAGCGCCATCACCGCGTCGCCGTCGACGACCACGCCGTGCTCGTCACACAGCACGACGCGATCGGCGTCGCCGTCGAACGCGATGCCGAGGTGCGCGTCGTGCAGCTTCACGGTCTCGCACATCGCCTGCGGATGCAGCGCGCCGGCTCGCGCGTTGATGTTCTTGCCGTTCGGGTTGGTGTGGATCGCGATGACCTTCGCGCCGAGCTCCTCGAACACCGCCGGGCCGACGCGATACGCCGCGCCGTGTGCGCCGTCGACGACGAGCCGCAGCCCGTCGAGCGTGTGCTCGCTCGGGAACGTCGACTTGCAGTACACGACGTAGCGCCCGCGCGAGTCCTCGAGCTTGCGGTTGTAGCCGACATCGCCCGGCGCCGCGCGCTGCGCGTCGAGCTCGCTCGACGCCATCAGCGCCTCGATCTCGGCCTCGAGCTCGTCGGGCAGCTTGTAGCCGTCGCGCGCGAACACCTTGATGCCGTTGTCTTCGAACGGGTTGTGCGACGCCGAGATCACGACGCCGGCATCGCACCGCATCGACGCGGTGATGAACGCGATGCCCGGCGTCGGCAGCGGTCCGGTCAGCCACACGTCGGCGCCCATCGCGACGATGCCGGCCGCGAGCGCGCTCTCGAACATGTAGCCGGACAGCCGCGTATCCTTGCCGATCGCGATCCGCGTGTGGCGGCCGGGCTGGCGCAGCCGCGCCGCGATCGCCATCCCGAGGCGCGTCACGGTCGCGCCGGTCATCGGCTCGGTGTTCGCGACGCCGCGCATGCCGTCGGTGCCGAAGAGTTTGCGAGTCACCGAGAGTTGGTAGCACGCGCATCGGGCATTGGGCTTTGGGCTTTGGGCTTTGGGTCGGAGATTTCTCGCTCTGGCCAAAGTCCAAAGCCCAATGCCCAATGCCTCATTTTGACGGGGCGAGCTTCACGCGCTCCGGCGACACCTTCACGCCGATGCCCGGAGGCACGCCGTCGATGCTCACGTCGGCCTCACGCGGCTTGTCGCCGGGCGATACCTTGACGACGGGTGCCATCGCCGCCCGCGCCTTCTCGACCGCGAGCAGGGCGCCGGTGAGCGTGACCTCGACCTGCGCCGGCTCGACTTGCCACTTCGACACGTCGACGCCGGTCTCGCCGCGCAGCTGGACGACCAGCCCCGGCACCTTGCGCGTCACGAGCTCCTCGTCGATCGAGACACGCGCGAGGATGGGTGTCGGCGTCTCGACCTGGACGCCGTCGGGCGCGTCGACCTCGGTCTCGACCGCGAAGCTGTCGGCGCGGCCGTCGACCGAAATCTCGTGCGTGCGCACCGAGGTCAGCGCGGCGAGCGTGGTCTCCGCGCCGCGCAGCTTGATCGTCGCGGGCACCGCCTTCGCGTCGGAGATGACGTAGCCGTGCTGCGGCCGGCCGACCACCTGCGGCGTGATCTCGACGATCTTCTCGACGCGCGCGTCGAACTGCACCGGCATCGTGTGCGGGCTCCAGTCCGCGATCGTGAGGCCGGGCGGCAAGTGGATCATCTCCGGCGTGATGCGGATCGGCAACTCGCCCGACGGCGCGCGCCGCAGATCGAGGTGGATGCGATCGAGCTCGCGCTCGTCGAACCGGCGCAGCCGCTGCCACGGGCCCTTGATGGTGACGTTGACCTCGTCGAGCCGCGGCGACACCAGCACCTTGTCGTCGGGAACCGTGTACGACACGCCGACGCGCGCGCTGATCTCGCGATCGCGATCGGTGTTGACGAGCAGGAACACGGTGACCGCGAGCACGACCGACAGGAACTTCAAGCCGATGTTCTCGAACAGCGCGCCGTGGATCCAGCGGCGTGCCGCGCCGCGCTCGGGCTCGGAGTCGCGCGGCGGCGGCGTCGCCGGAAGCGGCGGCTGCTTGCTCGCACGCGCCGGCGCGCGGCCGAGCGTGCCGATCGACTCGGAGCGCGGCCTCATCCCGACGCCTCCAGCGGCTCGGCCTCGGTGCGCGGCTCGGCCACGCTCGCGATCGCCTTGCCGACCTCGGCCGCCGCCTGCGCTTCTTCGGCCATCGTGTCGGCGCGGCCCGCGAACAGACCGACGAGCGCACGGCGCAGCATCACCGGCTCGAGGTCGCGCGCGATCGAGCCCTTGAAGCACAGCGAGATCTCGCCGCGCTCCTCGCTCACGACCACGACGACCGCATCGGTGTCCTCGGTGATGCCGAGCGCGGCGCGGTGGCGCGTGCCGAACTCGGGCCCGAGGTCGGTCGCCTTCGACAGCGGCAGCAGCGCGCGCGCGAGCTCGATGCGGTGGCCCTTGTTGATGACGACCGCGCCGTCGTGCAGCTCGTTGTCCTTCGCGGGCACGAACAGCGACACCAGGAGCTGTCGCGACAGCGCGGCGTCGATGCGCGTCGCGTCGTCGACGAATGCCTCGAGCGCGGCGTCGCGCTCGAACACGACGATCGCGCCCATGCGCGAGCGGGCGAGCTGCGCGCACGCGGCGACGACCTCGTCGACCACGGCGCTCGACTCCGAGCGCCGCCCGAACGGCAGCACGTTCTGGCCGATGCGGCCGAGCGCGCGCCGGATGTCGGCCTGGAACACGACGATGATGAGGATGATGAAGTAGCTGATGAAGTTATCGAGCAGCCACGACACCGTCGTCAGCTCGACGCGCTCGGCGACGAAGAACGCCGCGCCGATCAGCACGATGCCGACGACCATCTGCGCCGCGCGCGTGCCGCGGATCGTCAGCAGCACGCGATAGATGAAGTAATAGACCAGCGCGATATCGATCACCGTCGTGATGACCGAGCCGACGGTGAGGCCGTCGATGAAGCGCTGGAGGGTGGCCGTCATATCTGGATGGACCCGCGGCGGCCGGAAGCTTCGGGTCCTACAATTTGGTGTACGCGATCAGCCCCGCACGGAGCAAGGCAACGTTGTGGACGCGCAACACGTTCGCGCCGGCCCGAGCGGCAGCGACACACGCCTCGACCGTGGCGCGGTCGAGGTCGGCCTCGGTCGGGTCGCCGATACCGCCCTCGATCAGCCGGCGGCGCAGGTAGCGCTTACGGCTCGGACCGACCACGACCGGGCGGCCGCCGAGCGCGCGGCCGAGGTCACCGGCGTGCAGCACGAGCTGCTCGTTCGTGGTCGGGTCGCCGCCCTTGCCGAATCCGAGACCCGGGTCGACCCAGACGTCGGCGCCGGCGGGCAGCGTGGCGATCCGCTCCGCGAGCTCGGCCGCGACCTCCTGCCACGCGACGGGGCGCGACTCTTCACGAAAGACTTCGGTAAGCGAGCGGCCGCGCAAGTGGCCGCAGATGTACGTGACTTGCGCGATCGCGTCGCGCATCGCCGGGTCGAACAGCCCGCCCGAGACGTCGTTGACGATCGTCGCGCCGGCGCGAATCGCCGCGCGCGCGACCTCGGCCTTGGTCGTATCGATCGACACGCGGGCGTGGCGCGCCAGCTCGGTCACGACCGGGAGCACGCGCGCGAGCTCCTCGTCGGCGCCGACCGGCCGCGCGCGCGGATTGGTCGCCTCGCCGCCCACATCGAGGAGGTCCGCCCCGTCGGCGAGCAGCGCGAGGCCGTGCTCGATCGCCGCGCCGGGATCGGGGTCGCCGTCGCTGAACGAGTCCGGGGTGACGTTGACCACGCCCAGGATCAGGACCTTGGACTTTGGGCTGTGGGCTTTGGCCAGAGACACAGACGTTCTCCCTCTGGGCAAAGCCCAATGCCCAATGCCCAATGCCCAATGCCCAATGCCCAGCTACGCCGGCTCGGGCGACTTGATCGGCGGCAGGATGCTCGGCCGCTTGTTGCGCTCGCCCTCGCCTTCGGCGGCGGCCTCGGCCTTGGCCTTGCGGACCGCGGCGGCGACCGGGCGATCGAGCTTGCCGCCACGCAGCAGCGTGTCGATGTCGTCGCCGTCGAGCGTCTCGTACTCGAGCAGCGCCTCGCCGATCTGCTCGAGCTCCTTGCGGCGCTCGGTCAGGATCGCCATCGCGCGGTCGTACTGCCCCGTGACGATGCGGCGGATCTCGGCGTCGATGCGGCGCGCGGTGTCCTCGCTGACCGTATCGGTGTTCGAGAAGTCGCGGCCGAGGAACACCTCGTGCTTGCCGCTCGAGAAGTTGAGCGGGCCGAACTCGTCGCTCATGCCCCACTCCGTCACCATGGAGCGGGCGAGCTCGGTCGCGCGCTCGATGTCGTTGCCGGCGCCGGTCGTCTTCTGCGCGAAGACGATCTCCTCGGCGACACGGCCGCCCATCAGGATCGCGATCTGGTTGAGCGCGAACTCGCGGGTCATGTTGAGGCGATCTTCGGGCGGCAGCTGAGCCGTCATGCCCAGCGCGCGGCCGCGCGGGATGATCGTGACCTTGTGGACGGGATCGGCCTCGACGCCGACGAACCGCGCGACCAGGGTGTGACCGGCCTCGTGGATCGCGGTCGTGCGCTTCTCCTTGTCCGAGATGATCATCGAGCGCCGCTCGGCGCCCATCAGGACCTTGTCCTTGGCTTCCTCGAAGTCCTCGGCCTCGACGCGGTCCTTGTCGCGGCGCGCCGCGATCAGCGCGGCCTCGTTGACCAGGAACTCGAGATCCGCGCCCGAGAAGCCCGGCGTGCCGCGCGCGACGATCTCGAGATCGACGCCGCCCGGCCGGTCCTTGTCGGACAGCGGAACCTTGCGCGTGTGGACCTGGAGGATGCCGATCCGGCCGCGCAGATCGGGGCGCGGTACGACGATGCGGCGATCGAAGCGGCCCGGGCGCAGCAGCGCGGGGTCGAGCACGTCGGGGCGGTTGGTCGCGGCGATGATGATGACGCCGTCGTTGCTCTCGAAGCCGTCCATCTCGACGAGCAGCTGGTTGAGCGTCTGCTCGCGCTCGTCGTGACCACCGCCGAGGCCGGCGCCGCGATGGCGGCCGACCGCGTCGATCTCGTCGATGAAGATGATGCACGGCGCGTTCTTCTTGCCCTGCTCGAACAGGTCGCGGACGCGGCTCGCGCCGACGCCGACGAACATCTCGACGAAG
>DASXCY010000008.1:0-74732 GCA_036490935.1 Kofleriaceae bacterium
ACTTCATCAAGATGTTCATCGACGAGGCGAAGATCGCCGGGCAGCTCGCGCACGCGAACATCTGCCAGATCTTCGAGCTCGGCCGCATCGACGGCTCTCACTTCATCGCGATGGAATACATCTGGGGCAAGGACCTGCTCCAGATCCAGAACCGGCTGCGCAAGCTCAAGCAGCCGATGCCGATCGCGATGGGCTGCTTCGCGATCGCCAAGGTCCTCGAAGGCCTGGATTACGCGCACCGCAAGCGCGACCCGCTCGGCCGGCCGCTCGAGATCGTGCACCGCGACTGCTCGCCGCAGAACGTGCTCGTCTCGTACGAGGGCGAGGTCAAGGTTATCGACTTCGGCATCGCGAAGGCGACGAGCCGCAACTCGCGCACGATGGCCGGCGTGCTCAAGGGCAAGTTCGGGTACATGTCGCCCGAGCAGGTGCGCGGCCTGCCGCTCGATCGCCGCAGCGACATCTTCGCGCTCGGCACGATGCTCTACGAGTGCCTCACCGGCGAACGCCTGTTCCAGGGCGAGACCGATTTCTCGACGCTCGAGAAGGTGCGCAACGTCGACATCCAGGCGCCGCGCGCGGTGAACCCGAGCATCCCCGAAGCGGTCGAGCGCGTGATCTTGAAGGCGCTCGCGAAGGACGTCGAAGATCGCTACCAGTGGTGCAGCGAGATGCTCGCCGATCTCCAGCAGTACCTGATGAGCCAGGAGGCGGTGTTCACCGCGAAGACGCTGTCGAGCTGGCTCAAGGAGACGTTCTCGCCGGAGATCGAGCGCGAGCGCCAGCAGCTCGAGCAGTACAAGCGGGTCGGCCGCGACGGATTGATCGCGGGCGTGCCGGCGGCCGAGGCGAAGCTCGACGTCGTCGAGCATCTCGGCGAGGCGGGCGTGCCCGAGGGCGATGCGACGGTGCTTGGTGGTCCAAGCTTCGACGACATCGAGCAAGCCGCGGGCGCGCAGCCCGATCCGACGCAGTCGCCGAGCGCGACGCGCGGCTCCAAGCCGATGGCGACGCCGCAGCGCCGCGACGAGGACGATGCGGGCGATTTCGGCGAAGAAGCGCCGACCGAGATCTTCGGCGAGCTCGGCGACGGCGTGCTGCCAGATGCACCGCCGCCGCCCGCCGCTGGCCGCGCGCCGACCGCGGGCATGGGCTCGCGTCCGCCCAGGCCGCCGCCCGGCCGTCCCACGACGCAGCGGCCGAACGATCCGCCGATGCAGCCGCCGCCGATGCAGCCCGGCTACGGCCAGCCGATGGCGGCGCAGGCGCCGATGACGCCGCCGCCGCTCGCGCGCCAGCCGTCGGGTCCGATGCCGCTGGGGATGCCCGACGGCATGGCGCAGCAGCAGGCCTATCCGCAGCAGCCGCAGATGTATCCGTACGTGCAGCCTGGCGGATCGATGCCGCCGCCGATGGCGCTCGGCACGCCGGGCGCGATGCCGGTGAGCGATCCGCAGATGGCGGGGCTCGCGCAGCCGGGGCAGCCGCAGGGCCGCACCGTGCTCGGCATGCAGGCGCCGGCCGGCTTTGGCAATTACGGCAACGCCGGCGCGTCGGGCGGTTATCGCCCGGGGAATCCGTCGCAGCCGCCGATGCAGGGCATGCCGATGCAGCCGGGCATGTCGCAGCAGCCGATGGGCTATCCGCAGTACCAGAGCTATCCGCCGGGCTACATGCAGCAGCCGGGCGCGCCCGGGATGCCGGGGCTGCAAGGCATGCCCGGCGGGCAACCGCATCCGGCGGCGGAAGCGCCGGCCGACGGCAAGAAGTCGACGCTGGTGCGCGACATCTTGATCGGTGTCGCGATCGCGGCGCTCGTGCTGGTCGGCTTCCTGGTCGTGAAGCTGTTCGTGCTCGACAGCGGCGACAAGAGCGTGGGCAACGGCTCCGGCGCCGCGCCGACGTCATCGATCGCGACGATCCGGCTCGGGCTGCCGCCGGGGATCACGGTGCAGATGATCGTCGACGACAAGGTCGCGGCGAATGCAGTGCGAGATAAAGATGAGGTGCCGGTGTCGGCGGGGCTACGGCGGGTGAAGCTGGTCGGGCCGAATAATCAGGCGTGTGACGAGCCGATCAAGCTGGAGGCGGGGCAGACGACGACGGTCGAGTGCACGATGCTGGCGGGATCGGCCGCGGCGCCGGCGACGGGATCGGCCGCGACACCGGCAACGGGATCGGCGACGGGATCGGGATCAGCAACGGGATCGGCAGCGGCGCCCGCTGCGGGATCGGCTGCGGCACCGGCACCCGCTGCGGGAAGCGGCGTGACGGCGTCGGGCGTGGCGGGCACGCAGACCGAGGATGTGAAGCCCAAGCCGGGGCTCAAGACCATTACCCCCAAGGCCGAGGTGAAGCCCGAGGTGAAGGTCGTGAAGATCGAGAAACCGGCCGTGCCCGAGGTCAAGCCGGTGACGCCCAAGCCCGCCGTGGTGGCACCGGCGGAGACGGGCGGCAGCGGCTACCTGCAGGTGTTCAGCAAGCCGGCGGCGAAGATCCTCCTCGACGGCAACGACACCGGCAAGTCGACGCCGGTGTCGGGCCACTCGCTGTCGCTGACGCCCGGCAAGCACAAGGTGACGTTCGTGATCGGCGACGATCGGTTCACGTATCCGGTCGTCATCAAGGCCGGCCAGACCGAGACGATGTCGAAGGACCTCGAGTAGTCGAGCTCGTCGCGCTACTTCGCTTCGTGCAGCTCGAGCTCGCGCAGCTTGGACTCGAGCTCGGCGATGCGCTCGGTGAGTGCCTTGACGTCCTTCTGCACGCCCGCCCACGGGTTGATCGACGTCTGGATGTTCTCGATCGCGCCGCGGATCTTGCCGTCGACCTGGCGCTGCCACTCGTCGAGCCGAGTCTTCGAGTGATCGACCCACTCGCGCAGCGCCGCGACGCTGCGCTTTTTTTCGGCTTCTTCCGACTGCGCGTCGTCGAGCTCGACCACCGGCTCGGGTGTGCCGTCTTCCTTGCGCTTGCCGGGCAGGATGCTCTGCACGCGGCGCTGGGCCTCGGCGAACCACTCGCCGCCGCTCTGGATGATGTTGCGCATCGCGCCGAGCGGCAGGAAGCTGCGCTGCTTCTTTTCTTCCTCGAAGATGATCTGCGCGAGCGTGACCGTCGTCAGATCCTCTTTGGTCTTGTTGTCGACGATCTTGACGTCGTCGCCGTTGCGGATCATCTCGCTGATCTGATCGAGCGTGACGTACCGGCTGTGCTCCGTGTCGTAGAGCTTGCGGTTCGCGTAACGCTTGATGATGCGCGTCTCCGACATGTCCGCTCCAATGATTCCAAGCGTATCACGCACCGCGGCATGACCTCAACGTGAGATGCTTGTCGCGTGGCGCCGGACCTGCTGGTCACGCGACTCATCGCGATCCGCGAACCCCGCATGCGCGTGCTCGCGCTCGTCGAGGCGCTCTCCACCGGCGATCCGGACGAGTGGGTCGACGTGTTCGCGGCGATCGTCGCGCGCGCCCACACCGTCGACGACGCCGCTGCGACCGAGACGCTCGAGAGCATCACGCATGCTGCCGCCGAGCCCAGCTTGCGCTACGCGACGCGCCAGGCGCTGTACGAGGCCGCCATGGCGCACAACCTGCCCGCGATCGCGCGCCTGTTCCTGGCCGCATCGCCGCCCGCCGACGTGCCGCGCCAGCTCGCGAAGCAGCTCGGGCCCGAGCGGCCGCTGCGGCCCACCGATCGCCCGCTGACGCTCGGCGAGCGCAAGGCCCTCGCGCGCACGCACGACCGCGAGCAGCTGCTCCTGCTGGCGCGCGATCCGCACCCGGCCGTCGTCGCGATCTTGCTCGACAATCCGCACGTCACCGAGGCCGAGATCGTGAAGATGGCCGCGCTACGGCCCGCGGCACCCGAGTCGCTCGCCAAGATCGCCGCGCATGCACGCTGGTCGGTGCGCCACGCGGTCAAGCGGGCGCTCGTCCTGAACCCAGCGACGCCGCTCGCCGACGCGATCCGCATCGCGACCACGCTGCGCCCTGGTGAGCTCGCCGAGATCGCCGCCGACCACGCACTGCCCGAGCAGCTGCGCGAGCAAGCCGCGGAGTTACTCGCGAGCCTGACGTCACGCCCGCGAGCGTGACCTTCGATCTAGCCTTCAGCGGCGGTCGACGTCGCCTTCTTCTTCTTGCGGCGCACGACGACCTCTTCCCACTCCTCGTCGTCTTCGTCCTTCTTGGCAACGTCGGCCTCTTCGAGCTGCTTGGTATTCTTCGCGGCCACCTGCTTCTTTGCGGGCACGTGTGCCGGCTCGGGATCGGACTCTTCTTCGTCGTCGTTGGCAGAGGCGCGCTTGAAGTTCTTGATGGCGCGGCCGAGCGAGTCACCGACCTGCGGCAGCTTCTTCGCGCCGAAGACGACGAGCACGATGACAAGCATGATGAGGAGCTCCGGCACCGAAAACATGGCACGAGCGATCTGCACGTGCGGATCGATGGGCGTGAGAACGAGCTCGGGTAGTCCGTGCATGGCGATTCCTTGGTCGAAATTGTAGCACCGATCAGGCGGTGAAAAACCCTCAGAAAACTTGGCGAAGCCGCGTTGCCGCGCCTATGTTCTCGGGGCATGCGGCTCGCCGTTGCGATTACCCTCGTCGCACGCGTGGTGGCCGCGCAGCCGGTGCATCCGGGCGAGCAAGCCGCGCCGCCGGTCGCCGCCGGCGAACCGACGCTGCAGCAGGATCTCGACGCGCGCCGCAACGTCCGCGGCTGCGCGGTCGGCGACACCTGCGAGCGCCCTTCGGATCAGCTGCGCGAGATCGACGTCGAGATGTTTCCCAAGCCGGGCAGCTCGCCCTGGTTGGACGAGCGCGCCGCGCCGGGCTCCCGGCTGGAGCCGAGCACGCCGCGCCGGGTAAAGCGCCCCAGCGAGCTGCGCCCCGATCAGCCGTGGCTCGACAAGCTCTCGATGCCGGATCTGCCGGTGACGTGGACGCCGAAGCTGATCGACTACCTGCTGTTTTACAAGAACGACGCGCGCGGCCGCGGGATCATGCAGAGCTGGCTCGCCGCGCAGGGCCGGTATCGCGACCTGATCGTCGCGCACCTGCGCGCCGCGCATCTGCCCGAGGACCTGATCTACGACGCGATGATCGAGTCGTCGTACGATCCCGAGGACAGCTCGTCGGCGGGCGCGCTCGGGCTCTGGCAGTTCATGCCGGAGGGCGGCAAGATCTACGGCCTGCGCGAGGACCACTGGGTCGACGAGCGGCGCGATCCGCTGCGCTCGACGATCGCGCAGATGGACTACTTCCACGATCTCTACCAGCGCTTCGGCAACTGGGAGGTCGCGCTCGCCGCGTTCAACATGGGCTACGGCGCGATGCTGCGCTCGATCGCGCGCTACAACACGAACGACTACTACCAGCTGTGCGAGTACGAGAACGGCATCCCGTGGGAGACGTGCCTGTACACGCCGAAGGTGCTCGCCGCCGCGATCGTCGGCCACAACCGCGCCGTGTTCGGCTTCGATCAGGTCAAGGAAGCGCCGGCCGAGGCGTGGGATGAGGTCGCGGTGCCCGAGTCGGTGTCGTTCGCGGTGCTCGCGCGCGCGGCCGGCGCGAGCGAGGCCGACATCAAGCGCCTCAATCCGCAGCTCAAGCACGGCCGCACGCCTCCGGGCGAGGCCGGTTACGTCGTGCGCGTGCCGGCCGGCGCCAAGCCGGAATTCCAGCGCAAGCTCACCGAGCTCGAGACCGAGTGGGCCGGTTACGACGCGTACGTCGTCGCGCACGGCGAGCGCATCGAGGACGTCGCGACCACGTTCGGGATCTCGCTCGCGCAGCTGCGCAAGCTCAACGGGCTCGATCGCGACAGCGAGCTCGACGGCGGCACGGTGCTCGTCGTGCCGCGGATCAGCGCGGCCGAGCGCGACAAGAACAAGGCGAAGGCCAAGGCCAAGCTGCTCGGCTCCGGCGTCGATCAGAAAGACGGCGAGCAGCTGATCGTCGCGGTGCCGGATCAAGCTGCGGTCGTCGCCGGCAAGAAGCGCGTGTTCTATCGCGTCGTCGTCGGCGACACGCTCGCGGGCATCGCACGCTCGTTCGGCGTGCGGGCGGCGCAGCTCGCCGAATGGAACGGACTCGAGGACGACGCCAAGCTGCACTCCAAGCTCGTCGTGCAGGCATGGGTCGCGCCGGACTTCGATGCCGACGCGCACCACGTGGCGCTGCTCGACGACGCCGATCTGGTCGTCGTCACGCGCGGCTCGCCCGAGCACCTCGATCTCGCCGAGTCGCGCACCGGCCGCCGGCGCATCGAGTACGAAGCGCAGGGCAAGGAGAAGCTCGCCGACATCGCGAAGAAGTACGGGATGGGCTCGCACGATCTCGCACGCATCAACCGCATCTCGTACGACACCGTGCTCGACAAGGGCCAGAAGATCATCGTGTATGAAGTCTCGGATCCGTCGCGCTCGGCGCGCGCCGACGAGCAATGGAAGAAGATGCCGCGCGCGCGTCGCGGCAAGCCGTCGGGGCCGCGCGCCGCGAGTAGCGCGAGCGACGCCGGTCCGGTGTCGGTACCGTCGCAGATCGAGTAGCGACCGAGCGCTCAGAAGTCGAAGCCGGCCGACATCGACAGCGTGGTCTGCTGCGCGGCGGCGTCCTTCGCGTCGCAGTCGGGCGTCGGCGACACGAGCGTGCACATCTGCGAGGTACCGCTGCGGTTGTCGACCGAGCTGCCCTTGAGCGCGATCTGCGCCTCGAGCGTGAGCTCGAAGACGTAGTACTGCAGCTTCGTGCCGAGGAAGAGCCGGTTGCGAAAGATCGTCTGCTGGTCCTTGAACACGAAGTTGTTGAACGTGTCGGCCTGATTGCCGGGCAGCAGCGGATCGACGTTCGGCGTGCCGTCGACGACCTGCGAGCGCGGGATGATCATCAGCAGGTCCCAGCCGCCGAACGGATCGAACCGCCACGTCCCGCCGATCCCGACGTGCTTCGAGATCTCGACGTCGAGCGACGCGACGGTCAGATCGAGCTGGCTTTGCGTCATCAACCGCGACACCGCGCCGCGCACCGCGAGGCTCGGCAGCGGCAGGTCGTGATAGCCCTCGTTGAGCGCGACCTTGGTATAGAGCTGGCCCATCCAGTCGCGCGAATCGACGAGGTGCACGGCGCCCGCGCCGACCTCGACCGACGGAACCGGCAACCACATGCCCTTGCGCGCGAAGAAGCCGACCGTGCGCATCATCGCAGGCGCCGGGCCGTCGAGCGCCTTCCAGTACGACGCCTTTTGATCGATGGACGTCGTCGCGTAATCGACGCTGAACTGGAAGCCCGAGAAACCGAGCGTGTCGGCCGGCGTCAGCAGCTCGGGCGCGAGCACGACGCCGAGCTGCGACGCGAGCTCGCGGAACTCGAGCGGCTCGCCGGTGACGAGCGTCGTGTTGCCCATCGCGTCCACGTGCGCGTAGCCGAGCCGCGACAGCACGAGGTCGTTCGGATCGGCGGCCGCGGGCGTCGCGAGCGCGCCGAGCACCACGAACACCGTGATGGCTCGCATCGACGCGAGCCTAACATGACTCGTGTTACGACAACTCATGGCCGACTACGCAACGATCCTCGTCGACGACGCCGGGCCGGTCGGCCGCATCACGCTGAACCGGCCCGACAAGCGCAACCCGATCGATCCCGCGATGTGCGGCGAGCTCGTCCATGCCCTGCGCGCGATGGCCGCGCGCGTGATCGTGCTGACCGGGGCGGGCCCGATGTTCTCGGCCGGCGGCAACCTCGCCGGCATGCAGGCGCAGACCGGCGCGCCTCCCGCGACGCTCGTCGAGCTGTTCGAGGCGATGCACGAGCTCGGCAAGCCGATCATCGCGATGGTCAACGGTCACGCACTCGCCGGCGGGCTGGGCCTGGTCGTCGCGTGCGACCTCGCGATCGCCGCCGACACCGCCCAGCTCGGCACGACCGAGATCGCGGTCGGCCTGTGGCCGATGATGATCACCGCCGAGATCGCCCGCAACATCGGGCGCAAGCGCGCCCTCGAGCTGATGCTGACCGGCAAGAAGCTCGCGGCCGCCGAGGCGGCGGCATGCGGCCTCGTCACGCGCGTCGTCCCGGCAGCCGAGCTCGAGGCCGAGACGATGCGGCTCGCGACCGAGCTGGCCGAGCGCAGTCCGTCCACGCTCGCGCTCGGCCTGCGCGCGTTTTATCGCGCGCAGGATCTCGACTACGAGCCCGCGCTGCGGTTCCTCGAAGGCGAGCTGCGCCACGTGCTCGCGACCGAGGACGCCGCCGAGGGCATCGCGGCCTTCTTGGCCAAGCGCAAACCCGTGTGGAAAGGTAGGTAATCGCGCCCGGTACCGCGCGGTTCCGGCCGACTGCAGGGAACAGCCTGCACCGGCACCTGCACGTACCGGCTGGCGCGCAGTTTCGCGGACCTGGCGCCGGCAAGCCGTTTGCTGAAGGAACGGCCCAGGAGGATCGATTCATGCGGCACCTCACTAGTCTGATCTTGCTCGGTTCGTCTCTCGTCGCGTTCGGCTGCGCCAAGCAGGGCGACAGCAGCACGGACAGCGCTTCGGATGCGGTCGATTCGTCGGATTCGGTCGAGTCGGAAGGCAACGTCATGATGGCGTTCACCGACGGCGCGGACGGCAACTCGCTCACCGCGCTCGACGCCGCGACGGTCGCGGCCACGATCAACGGCAACATCGCGCTGCGCTGGCAGTGCAAGGGTGGTGGCACCGCCACCTCGACGGTGACCGGCGCGACCATCACGGTCACCCTCGACGACTGCACCGGCCCGCGCGGTCTCGTGCATGTCACCGGCGAGATCGATCTCGCGGTCTCGGTCGACGCGACCGGCGTGATCACCGTGCACGGCACCGCGACCGACCTCCAGGTCAACGCCGCCACGCTGTCGTTCGACTCGACGGGCGTCTACGGCGTCATGGGCACGACCCACACGCTCGCGGTGCAGACGCAAGGGCAGGGCACCGGGCCGCGCGGCACCGAGATCGATCACGACGGCAATTACACGCTCAGCTGGGACACCGCGTCGCAGTGCGGCTCGATCGACGGCCAGTGGTCGACCGAATTTTCGACCGGCGTCGCGTCGGCGACGCGCTCGAACGACGCGAATATCTCGCGCTGCACGGGCGGCTGCCCGACCGGCTCGCTCGTCCATGACTTCCTCGGCGGCAAGTCGCTGACGATCACGTTCGACGGCTCGAACGTCGCGGCGTGGATGCTGTCGACCGGCGCGAGCGGCACCGTGAATCTGCTCTGCCAGTAACTACAGCTTGGAGTACGCGGCTTCGTCGAAGCCGATGATGGCGCGGCGGCCGGTCAGCAAGATCGGTCGCCGCAGCACGTTCGGCTCGGCGAGCGCGGCCTTGACGAACGTCGCGACGTCGGGCGGCTTGGCTGCCCAACCCTTGGCCTTCACGGTCGCGTGCCGCAGGTTGAGCACCGCCGCGACCGAGCCAGCCGCGGCGACGATCGCGCGAACGCTGGCTTCGTCGAGCGAGTGCTTCGCGTAGTCGACCTCGGTCATCTCCAACCCGTGCTTGCGCAAGGAACTCCTCGCGTTGCGACAGGTCGTTCAGGTGCTCTTCCAATAGAACGTCGCGGTCGGCTTCACGGCGCGAACGTTAGCATTTATGCTCGCGCGCATGTCGGCTCCCGTCGTCGATGTCGTGACCAATCTCGGCGCGTTCGCGATCCAGCTCGATCCGGCGCGCGCGCCCAGCACGGTCGAGAATTTCCTCGCGTACGTCGATGCCAAGCACTACGACGGCACGATCTTCCACCGCGTGATCCCGACGTTCATGGTGCAGGGCGGCGGCTACGACGCGAGCTACGACAAGAAGCCGGTGCGCGTCGCGATCATGAACGAAGCCGACAACGGCGTGAAGAACACGCGCGGCACGGTCGCGATGGCGCGCACGGGCGAGCCGCACTCGGCGACGTCGCAGTTCTTCGTCAACGTCGTGGACAACGCGTTCCTCGACTTCAAGTCCAAGGATCAGCAGAGCTGGGGCTACTGCGTGTTCGGCCAGGTCATCGACGGCATCGACGTGGTCGACAAGATCAGGGCCGTGCCGACCGGCGCGGCCGGCCCGTTCGCGAAGGACGCGCCGAACCAGCCGGTCGTGATCCAGAGCGTCCGGCGGCGCTAGTCGGCGCCGCAGGCGAGCAACGCTAGTCGCGGCGGTACATCGTCATCACGCAGGCGCCGCCGAGGCCGAGGTTGTGCTGCAGCGCGATCTTCGCGCCGTCGACCTGGCGCTGGTCGGCTTGACCGCGCAGCTGCCACACGAGCTCGGTGCACTGCGCGAGGCCGGTCGCGCCGAGCGGATGACCCTTCGACAGCAGGCCGCCCGACGGGTTCGTCACGAACTCGCCGCCGTAGGTGTTGTTGCCGTCCCAGATGAACTTCTCGGCTTCGCCCTCTTTACACAGCCCCAGAGCCTCATACGTCAGGATCTCGTTCGCGGTGAAGCAATCGTGCAGCTCGACGACGTCGACGTCGTCGGGGCCGAGGCCGGCCTGGTCGTACAGCTTCTTCGCGGCGGTCTTCGCCATATCGTAGCCGACCATCTTGATCATCGAGTGCTCTTCGAACGTCGACGGGAAGTCGGTCGTCATCACCTGCGCGGCGATGTAGACGGGATTACTGATCGCGTGCTTCTTCGCGAACTCGTCCGAGCACAGCACCGCCGCGGCCGCGCCGCACGTCGGCGGGCAGCACTGGTAGCGAGTGAGCGGATCGAACACCTCGGGCGACGCGAGGATCTCCTCGACCGAGTAGGTCTCCTTGAACAGCGCGTACGGATTCTTCGACGCGTGCTTGCGCGCCTTCTCGGCGACCTTCGCGAACGTCTCGCGCTTGGTGCCGTACTTCCAGCGGTACTCGCGGCCCGCGCCGCCGAACATCTGCGCGGCGGGCGGCGCCTGGTTGAAGCCCTGCTCCTCGTTCATCACGTTGACGAACTTGTCGAGCGGGTTCGCGCGATCGGTCCACTTCGCCTGCAGCGCGCCGGCTTCCATCTGCTCGAAGCCGACGACGATCACGCACTCGGCGAGACCGCCGGCGACGGCTTGCGCGCCGAGCATCAGCGCGGAAGAGCCGGTCGAGCAGTTGTTGTTGACGTTCCACACCGGAATGCCGGTGAGGCCGAGCGTGTAGATCGCGCGCTGGCCGCACGTCGAGTCACCGTAAACGTAGCCGGCGTAGGCCTGCTGGATCTCGCCGAACGGAACCCTCGCGTCGTCGAGCGCGGCCTTACCGGCCTTGCTCGCCATCACGTGATACTCCTCGCTCTTGCCCGGTTTCTGGAACGGGACCATTCCGACACCGATGACGTTGACCTTGCGGGGCATTAGATGACTCCTTTCAGGAACCCGAGGCGATGCGCGACGGAGACATCTCCGTCGACGCGTAGCTTGCCGTGCTGGAAGAGGGACTTGACGTTGCCTTGCGCGAGCGCGGGAAGATCCGCATCGGCGACGGTGATCGTCGCCGCGGTCGCGCCTCCCAGCTCGTAGGTCTTGTTCGCGTCGCCGACGACAAATGTGAGCTTCGCGCGGACTTCATCGGCGAGGCCCTTGTTGTCGGCGAGGCGCTTGTCGAGCGCGGCGAAGAACTTCGGCGCGTTCGGATCCGCGCTCGTCGCCGCTGCCTTCGGGGCCGACGCGGTGGCTGCGGGTGCGGGGGCGCCGCCGCCTCCACGCCGCGCCATCACGGTCTCGATCGCCTTGCTGGGATCGATCTTGAACAGCGCCTGCAGCTTTTGCGACGCCATCACGTTGCCGCTGATCTTGAGCTTGCCGGTCGTGAACAGCTTCATCGGATCCGACTTGCCCTGCGTGAGGTCGAGGAAGTCCGACTCGGAGAGCTCGAGCGTGCACTCCGCGGCGCCGTCGTTTTGCGCGACCGAACCGGCGCCGTTCTTGAGATCGAGCACGTACGGCGTGGGACCGACCTTGAACTTGTAGACCACGCCGACCTTGCTCGGAATCTCCGGGTTCTGCTTGATGACCTCCGCGAACACCTCGAACGCATCGGCCACCGTCGGCGTGTACGTCGTCGTGCTCGTGCTCGTGCTCGTGCTCGATGGCTTCACCATCTCCGGCGTGATCTTCTTCAAGAACCCGAGCTTCTGCGACGCCATCACATCGCCGGTGATCTTCAGCTTGCCCGTCGAGAACAGCTTCATCGGATCGGCCTCGCCGCGCGACATCGCGAGCAGATCCAGATCGCTCATCTCGAGCGTGCACGCGGGCTTGCCGACGATGCCTCGCGACAGCGTGCCGGGCGGCGTGGTGAGATCGAGCGTCCACTCGCTGTTCGGGTTCGTGATCTTGAAGCCGAATGCGGTCTTCACCTTCTCGGCGGTCGCCGGGTTGCCCTTCACGAACGTCTCGATCGCGCGGAAGTAGTCCGCGGTCGTCGGCGCCGTGCTCGCCGCGGCCGGCGCCGCCTTCGCCTTCTCCTTCGGCTTCGGCAGCTCCTTCCACAGCTCGATCGCCGCGTTCGAGATGCACACCTCGCCGCGCTCTTTGACCTTGCTGCGGAACACGATCCGCTGATCGCTCTCCTTCCACATCTCGGTGACGATCGTCTCGCCGGGCAGCACGGTCGAGGCGAACCGCACCTTGATCGACTTCACGAACCGCGGATCGCCGTCGGGCGCGAACGCGTTGACGACGTGCCTCGTCGCGATGCCGAACGTGCACATGCCGTGCAGGATCGGCCGCGCGAACCCGAACGCCTTCGCCATGCCCGGATCGGCGTGCAGCGGGTTCCAGTCGCCGCTCAGGCGATACAGCAGCGCCTGGTTCTCGGTCGTCTTGTCCTCGAGCACCTTGTCGGGCGCGCGATCGGGCGGAACGTTCACGTCCGCGCTCGGCCCGCGCTCGCCGCCCCAGCCGCCGGCGCCGCGCACGAACGTCGCGACCTCGTTGCGGGCGAGCTCGTCGCCGGCCTCGTCGTACGTCACGAACTCGGTCGTGACGACCGCGCCTTTGCCCTTGTCGAAGATGCTCTTGACGGTCGCCTTCGTCGTCAGCTTGCCGTGCGTCGGCCACGGCCGCGACAGCTGCGTGAATTGCTCGCCGTGCAGCACGCGATCGAGCCCGAAGTTCAGGCCCGGCGCGGTGATGCCTTGCTTGCCCATCGACAGCACCATGTTGATCGACGGCACCGCGGCGAAGCTCGGCAGCACCTTCATGCCCTTGCCGGAGAGCTCGTAGACGAGCGACAGATCGTGCTCGTTGCCCGGATCGTGCGCGGCGCCGACGCCGAGCGCGTACAGCGACACGTCGCGTTCGTCGTAGCTCGACGAGAACTCGGGATACTTGTAGCCGAGCGCGGCGTCGACATCGATGAACTGGTTGCCGCCCTTGCTCGCGCCGGCCTCGACGTTCTGCATGATCGGCTGCAT
The DNA here is from genome assembly GCA_036490935.1 of Kofleriaceae bacterium. Classification (GTDB taxonomy): domain Bacteria; phylum Myxococcota_A; class Polyangia; order Haliangiales; family Haliangiaceae; genus JABFXX01. The sequence continues at coordinate 13,411 of DASXCY010000008.1, forward strand.
CGACTCCGCGATGCTCGCCGGGTGCTCCGTCTTCTCCCAGCCCGTGACGTGCTTCCACGCCGCGTCGAGATCCTCGGGCGAGATCGTGCGGCCCAAGCGGAACGTCTTGCCGACGGCGCGCTCCCAGCGCAGCTTCGCGTAGAACCCGCCGCCGACCTCGTAGAGGCCGCCCGTGTCCTCGGTCGACTCGTGCGCGAGCTTGGCGACGAGCGCCGACACGTACTCCGGCTTCAGCGCGTCGAGCAGCTCCTTGGGCAGCACGGTCTCGGTCATGCGCGAGCCGGCGATCGGCGCGATCGTGTTGACGACGATGTTGCGCTTCTTGCCCTCGGTCGCGAGCGTTTGCGCGAAGCCGTGCAGGCCGAGCTTGGCCATCGAGTAGTTCGCCTGGCCGAAGTTGCCGTAGATCCCGGCCGCCGACGAGGTCATGACGATGCGGCCGAAGCCGGCGTCGCGCATGAACGGCCACGCGGCGTGCGTGCAGCGGAACGCGCCGAGCACGTGGACCTTGTAGACGAGGTCCCAGTCCTGCTGGCTCATCTTCGCGAACGAGACGTCGCGCAGGATGCCGGCGTTGTTGACGAGGATGTCGAGCTTGCCCCACGTGTCGATCGCGGTCTTGACGATCTTGTCGCCGTCCTCGACCGAGTCGTAGTTGGAGACGGCTTCGCCGCCCGCCGCCTTGATCTCGGCGACGACCTTGTCGGCGGCGCTGGCAGACTTGCCTTCGCCGGTGTGGCTGCCACCGAGGTCGTTGACGACGACCTTCGCGCCGCGCGCCGCGAGCAGCAGCGCGTGCGAGCGCCCGAGCCCGCCGCCGGCGCCGGTCACGATGGCCACGCGATTATCGAAACGTAGTTCCTTGGTCATGTTTTCGCCTTGCGTCGTTTGGTTGTCGCTGCGTGAGTCAACACCGTCGGGAACAGCTGCTTCCAGTCGTCGATCAGCTCGCGCAGGCGCGGATCCTCGTGGAGGACGCGCGTCATCGCGGCGCCGATCATCAACTGCAGCGTGAGGTCGAGCGCGCGCTCGAGGCCGGCGTGGTCGGCGACATCCTTGCCGAACAGCGTGCGCGCCTGGCCGATGATGCGATCGCGCAGCACGCGCTCGGCAGCGACCAGCACGGGCCTGAGCTCGGGATCGGTGCGCGCGGCGGTGCGCAGCTCCATCGCGACCTGGAAGAACTCGCCGGAGAAGCACTGCCAGAGCAGATCGAGCACCGCGTCGGTGCGCGCGCGGCCTTCGGGCAGCTCCGACGCGAGCGCCTTGAGCTGCGCGCCGCGCATGTACGCGAGATGGTCGACGGCGGCGACGAGCAGCTCGGCCTTCGACGGAAAGTGATGGAGTAGCGCGCCGCGCGACACGTTCGCGCGCCGCTGCACCTCGAGCGTCGTCGTGCGCGCGAAGCCGACGTCGATCAGGCTCTCGACCGCTGCGTCGAGCAGGGAGCGGCGCGTCTCGTCGCGGCGCTGCTGCTGCGTGCGCGGTGCGCGGGCGGCGATCACACGTCCGGGCTCGGGCACGGATGGGGTGTACCGCTCGAAAAACAGTCAGTCAAGACTGTTTGTATGTAACATCCGGTTTCGGCTATCGTGGAAGCCGTGCGCTGGCTCGTGCTCGCAGCGATCGCCGCGTCGACGGGCGGTTGCAAGCAACTGCTCGGGTTCGGCGATCCGACGCGCGAGCCCAGCGATGCGGGTGCCGCTGGCGACTCGCGCGATGGCGCACTGCCGTCCTGCACGCTGCACTCCGACTGTGCGAGTGACGCGTGCTCGCCCGACGGGACCTGCGCCGACGAGACCGACGTCGCGTACGTCGCGCCGACCGGCGCGGGTACGGGGTGCACGATGGTCATGCCGTGCGCGACGGTCGCGAACGCGCTCGCGACCGCCCGAGCGTACGTCAAGGTGACCGGCACGATCACCGAGACCGTGACCATCGGCCGTGCGGTGACCGTGCTCGCCGACCCGGGCGCGAGGCTCACGAGCGGGGGCGGCGGCAATGGTGGCAAGCCGACGCTCCAGATCGGCGCCTCGGTCGCCGTCGCGATCTACGACCTCGAGATCACCGGCAGCACGAAAGCCGCCATCGAGACCTCCGGCAATCCGACCGTGACGTTGCAGCGCGTGGCGATCGACGGCAACACCGGGTCCGGCATCCAGGCGAGCGGTGGCACGATCGACGTATTTCGATCGACGATCGTGGACAACGCCGGCGGTGGTCTCCTGCTCTCGGGCGTGAAGTTCGACGTCGAGAACGATTTCATCGTCGAGAACGGATCCTCGACCGCGCAGTTCGGCGGCGTCACCATCACCGGTGGGGCGGTCGGAACGCTCGCGTTCGACACGATCTCCGACAACGTCGCGCAAGCGGGCGCCGTGGCGGGCGTGCAATGCAGCGCGGCCTCGCAGCCGAGCACCTACGCCGACGACCTCATCTACAACAACGGCGGCGCGCAGATCTCGAGCAACGCCGGCGCGTGCGCGTTCAGCTATTCCGATATCGGCCCGGATGGAACCACGGGCACCGGCGTCGTCGATGTCGATCCGAGGTTCGCCTCGACGACCGACTACCACCTGATGTCCGCCTCACCATGCGTCGACGCCGCGGACCCGGCGGCCACGCTGGCCATCGACTTCGACGGCCAGATGCGGCCGTATGGACCGGCCAGCGACATCGGCGCCGACGAGGTCGCTCCGTAGGCTGGCGCGCGAGGCCGCTGCAAGGCAAGCTGTCGACAACTTGAGTTACGAGCTGCGGATCGGCTGGCGATATCTGTACGGCGGCAGGCGCGACCGGTTCATGCTGCTGATCGCGGCCGGGTTCGCGCTGCTGGCGCTCGGCGGGCTGGCCGACGTGCTGCGGTCGGACGGCGAGAGTCCGTGGGGCGTCGCGATGCTGATCGGCGGCATGTTCTGGTGCGCCGTGTTCCTGATGCTGTCGATCTTCAGCGTGTTCACGAGCGTCTCGATCCTCGGCGTCACGCTCGGAGTCGCCGCGCTCACGATCGTGCTCGCGGTGACGACGGGGTTCCAGCAGCAGTTCCGCGACAAGGTGCTCGGCGTCAACGCGCACGTGATCGTGCTGAAGTCGCAGACGACGTTTCCCGAATACCGCGACGTGATGAAGAAGGCGATGGAGGTCGATCCCGACGTCCTCGCGGTGCAGCCGTTCATCTTCGCCGAGATGCTCGTGACGCGCGGCAAGGGCGAGCTGTCGGGCGTCGCGATCAAGGGCGTCGATCCGAAGCTGGTGAGCGGCGTGCTCGACCTCCAGCAGCACATGGACGACCCGCCGCACACCTCGCCCGACGCATCGATCGAGAAGCTGCTCGCGGAGCCGGCCGAGGGCCAGTTGCCGCCGATCATCATGGGCCGGGAGCTCGCTCACAAGCTGAAGGCGACGGTCGGCGATGACGTCACGGTCGTCGTGCCGCTGTCGAACATCGACTTCGACACGTATCGCGCGAAGTCGAGCGCGCCTCGCACGCGCAAGTTCCGGGTGACGGGGATTTTTTATAGCGGCTTCGACGAGTACGACCGGCGGCTGATGTACACGTCGCTGCACGACACGCAGGATCTGGTCGGGCGCGGCGATCAGGTGATGGGCGTCGAGATGAAGGTGCGCGACGTCGATCGCGCCGAGGTGATCGCGAACAAGCTGGCGGCGTCGCTCGGCGGCCCGCCTTATCAGGTGCAGGACTGGTACGAGCTCAACCACAACCTGTTCACGGCGCTGAATCTGCAGAAGCTGGCGCTGGTGATCATCTTGACGTTGATCATCCTGGTCGCGGCGGTGAACATGGTGTCGGCGCTGTTCATGACGGTGACCGAAAAGACGCGCGAGATCGCGATCCTGAAGTCGATGGGCGCGACGTCGACGAGCGTCGGCGGCGTGTTCGTGGTGGTCGGCGGCGCGATCGGCGCGGTCGGGACGATCGTCGGCGTCGCGATCGGCTTGGTCACGTGTTACGTCGTCAGCTCGTACGGCTACCACCTCGATCCGAAGGTGTACTTGATCGACACGCTGCCGATCGACGTCCGCGGCCTCGAGGTGCTGATCGTCGTCGGCGTCACGATGCTCATCAGCCTCGGCGCGGCGATCGTCCCCGCGTTCGAGGCGGCGGCGCTGCGCCCGGTCGACGGCCTGCGCTACGACTGAGATCAGGCCTCAGGCCTATCTTCGGATGCCGAGGCGCTGCGCGAGCTGCTGCGCGGCGGGCAGGTTCGGATCGATCGTCAGCGCCACGTGCAGGTGCCAGCGCGCGGCATCGGCGTCGCCGCCGGCGGCGCACAGCAACGCGAGCGCGACGAGCGCGCGCGGCCACGGGCGACGGCCGACCAGCCATTTCTCGACGCTGTCACGGCCCGCGCGCGCGACCGCTTGCTGGTCCTTGCCGGCCGCGACCTCGACGCGAAGGCGCGCCCACGCGAGGTTGGCTTCGTAGTCGGGATGGCCGGGATGCTGGCGGCACGCCATCGCGAGGTCGCCCAGCGCGCGGTGCGCGTCGCCTTCGCCGAGCGTGCGCTGGCCGCGCGCGAAGGCCTCGGCAGCCGCCTTGAGCGCGGGGATCTCGATCGCCCACGACGTCGACAGGTTCGCGAGGTTCTTCCTCAGATAGTCCGTGTAGCGGCCCCGCTCGGCGTCGTCGACGAGCACCGCGCGTGCCTTCTCGATGTGATCCCAGATCGGCTGCGCCAAGCCCGCCACATCGGCGAGGTCGTAGCGCGCGAGCGCACGCGGCGAGTAGCGCCACGCGACGAGCTGATACGCGCGCTCGATCTCGGGATATTCGGCGAGCGGCGTCAGCTCGAGCACGTCGTAGTACGTCGAGCGCTCGAGTCGCTGCGTGCGCGCGCGCAGGTGCTCGCGGATCTCGGCGAGCGCCCGGCGCGGCGTGGTCGCGACGTCGCGCACCTCCGGCGTGAGCGTGACCGCGCCCATCGACACCAGCGCCCACAGCAGGCGTACGGTCGCCTGCGCGTCGAGCGGCCCGGCTTTGACGAGCGTCTGGACGGTGTACGTGCCGTCGAAGTGCGCCGCGGTCTCGAGCTCGGGCACGTTCAGCACGCGCTCCTCGCGCACGAGATCGAGCAGCTCGGTCGGCGTCGCGTACGAGCCGGCGTGCCAGCGCAGCGCCGAACGCGCGACCTCGAGATCGACGGTGCGCGCGTGCAAGATCGTCCCGGCCCACGCCGCCGCATCGTTCGCGGCCGGCGGCAGCTTCAGCGCCGCGCGCAGCACCGGCCAGCGCATGCCGCTCGCGAGCCGGAGCTTCGCGGCGTCGCGCAGCGTGGCGGTGATCGTGCCGATCGACGCCGCGGGCGCGAGCAGCGTGACGCGTGCGCGAGGCGCTTGCACGCGGGCCTCGGCCGAGCCTCCGATCGCGATCACGCCCGGCACCGCGTCGTGATCGCGCCACGCGTCGGCGACCGCGCCCAGCCGCGCGCCGAGCCGATCGGCGTCGAGCACCACCACCTCCGGCGACGACACCACCGGCGACGCGCTCGGCCCGGCGCTCGCGCGCGGCCCGTCGGCCTGGGTGTCGTCCCACTTCGCGGTGAAGCCGGCGAGCTGCAGCGCTTCCTCGAGCTGCACGGCCGAGCCGACGTCGGCCATCGCGATCAGGACGCGCATGTCACGTGTCTAGCAGCTCGACGATGTCGGCGCAGATCCGATCGGTCGCGGCGCGCGCCTCGTCGATCGCGCCGGCGAGGGACAAAAAGCCATGCACGAGCGAGCGCTCGCAGCGGTGGCGCACGCGGACGTGCGCGGCCTCGAGCCGGCGCGCCCACGCGTCGCCCTCGACGACGAGCGGATCGAAGCCGGCCGTCACGACGACCGCCGGCGCCGCGCCCGCAAGCTCGGCGTCGGGCCAGAACTGCGGCGAGCCGTCGCGCGGGTCGTCGCTCGGTTTCAGGTAGTTGTCGCGGAACCAGTGCATCATCGATTCCGTCAGCAGATAGCCGGCTGCGAACCGCTCGATCGACGGCGACGTCAGTGTCAGATCGACGATCGGATACAGCAAGACCTGCAGGTCCGGGCCACGTTCGTGCGCGCGCCGGGTACGGTGATCGACGTGCACCGACAGGAAGCCGCCGAAGCTGTCGCCGGCGACCGCGATGCGTCCACCGGCCGGCACGCGTGCCGCGAGCGCGCGAAACGCGGCGTGCGCGTCGTCGATCGCGGCGGGATGGCGATCCTCCGGCCCGAGCCGATACTCGACCGACGCGACCGTGCAGCGCGTGCGCGCGGCGAGGTAGCGCGTGACTGGCTCGGAGCCGCGGATCGAGCCGATCACGCCGCCGCCGCCGTGGAAGTACACGATCCAGTGCGGCGTGGCGTCGTGCGGGACGAAGATGCGCACGGGCAGCGCCGGCGATCCGACGCGCGTGTCGATCACCTCGGCCATCGACTCCGGCTCGAGCTCGAGCGGCGACATGCCTTCCTCGGCGTACTCGCGCGCCGCGACCGGCTCCATCGAGTCGAGCGCGGGCATCCGCGCGATGCGCTGGAACTCGAGCGCGGCGGCGACCTGGCGATCGAGCTCGGCGTCGTTGCCGCCGGAGCGCTTGCGTGCGACGAGCCGCACGAACCAGCCGGTCCCCATCGCGGCGCGAACCGCGGAGCGCATCAAACGATCCTTCACGCCACGCTTATATCAGCTCGCGCGGCGGCGCCGCACCAGCACGGCCAGCACGCCGAGCACGCCGAGCGCGGCGAGAGGTGACGCGTCGCGGCCGCTCGTGCAGCCGCCGCTGCTCCCTTGACTCGGCCAGCATACGTCGCCCGGGCCGGTCGACGTCGCGCACGCGAAGCCGGACGGGCACGTGTTACCCGGATCGCACGCGCCCGAGCACAGCGACTCGGTGCTGTCGCTCGCGCACGTGCCCGTGATGCAGTCGGTGTTCGCCGCGCATGTCGCGCCGAGGCCGCCTGCCGTGTCGGCGCCCGGCAAACACTCGCCGCCGAGGCAGTGAAAGCCGTCGGAGCAGTCCTGGCCGCCTGCGCACGACGCCATCGCGTGCACGGTCACCTGCGCGGAGAACGAGCGCTGGATGAAGTCGGTCGCGGCCACCGTGATCGTGTGGTCGCCGGAGGTCAGGCTGGTCGGCGCGGTGAACAGCGGCGAGTTGCCGCTGCCCGCGCGACTCGCCTCGACCCCGTCGATCGACAGCGAGCTCGACACGATGCTCATCTGCGACATCGTGCTCGCCTTGATCTGAAACCCTGGCCCGACCCACGCGCCATCGGCAGGCTCGCCGATCGCCATGCTCGGCACGACGAGCGTCGTCGGGCCGAACGTGTCGGCGAGGTACTGCGCGGTGTTTTGCGTCGGGTTGCCGCACCAGCACGTACGATCGGCGTACTCGCCGCACGGCGTGTCGGTGTTCTGGAAGCCCTGCTTCTTCTCCGGCGGGGACAGGTACGTCATCGGATCGAGCGCGTTCATCTCGTGATCGAGCCCGAACACGTGCGACGTCTCCTGCGCCGCGGCCCAGCACAGAAAATCGAGATCGCTGGTCTCGCTCGCGAACACGAACGAGATCACGTTGTCCTGCAGCTGGCCGTCGCACGGGATGAACGGCGCGACGCCGCCGGCGCCTTCGATCTGCACCTCGGTGTCGATGCCGGCGACGATCTCCTCGAAGTGCGGCACGCTCGGGCCCGGATCGACATCGGTGACCGTGACCTGGAACGGCGCGTACATCGACTGGACGCACTGCACGAGCTGGTTCCAGCTCTCGGGGCCCCACGCCCACGCGTCGAGGTGCGACGGCTGCTGCGGGATGCTCGAGTGCTGGGTGAGCGAGTCGTCGAAGCCCGGCGACACGTCGCAACCGCTCGGCAGGCAGTTGTTGAGATAGATGATGTGCGAGACCTGCGTGAACTTCACCGGTCCGCTCGCGTGCCGCGGCGGCTGCTCGATCACGTCGCGCAGCGGGCCGGCGGCGGCGGCGGCGGCGGGAAGCAGCGTGAACGCGAGAGCGGCACCGGCGCGCATGGCGAGACCGTAGCCGGTGGCGCGGGCGCAGCGGTGTGGGCGCTGCTGGCATCGCAATGCCGAATTCGCGGGGTGTTGCGGCGGAGCCGCATCAGCTTGCGTAACCACGCGTTTCGCGGGATTAAGCCTCCATGTTGCAGATCGATCTCACCGGCAAGCGCGCGCTGGTCGCCGGCGTGGCCGACGACGGCGGCTTCGGCTTCGCGATCGCGAAGGCGCTCGCCGAGGCCGGCGCGACGGTGTCGGTCGCGACCTGGCCGCCGGCGCTGGGCATCTTCAAGACGCTGCTCGAGCGGGGCAAAATGGACGCGTCGCTCGCGCTGCGCGACGGCCGCAAGCTGACGTTCGCGAAGATCTACCCGCTCGACGCCGATTTCGATCGCGTGGAAGACGCACCGGCCGAGCTGCGCGCAAACCGGCGCTACCGCGACGTCGGCGATTTTTCGATCACCGGTCTGGCCGCGGCGCTCGCGGCGGACGGCGGCGTCGACATCTGCGTGCACTCGCTCGCGAACGGGCCCGAGGTGAAGAAGCCGCTGCTCGAGGTGTCGCGGCGCGGCTATCTCGGCGCCGTGTCGGCGTCGGCGTATTCGATGGTGTCGCTCGTGCAGCACCTCGGGCCGATCATGCCGCGCGGCGGCGCGTTCGTGTCGCTGTCGTACATGGCGGCCGAGCGCGTGGTGCCGGGCTACGGCGGCGGCATGTCGGCGGCGAAGGCGGCGCTCGAGTCCGACACGCGCGTGCTCGCGTTCGAGGCCGGGCGCGCGTGGGGCCATCGCGTCAACGTGATCTCGGCGGGCCCGTACGCGTCGCGCGCGGCGAGCGCGATCGGATTCATCGATCAGATGCTCGATTACACGACGCGCAACTCGCCGCTGCCCGAGCCGATCACGGCCGAAGAGGTCGGCGCGACCGCGGCGTTCCTGTGCAGCCCGCTCGCGAGCGGGATCACCGGCACGTGCGTGTACGTCGACAAGGGCTATCGGGCGATGGGGATCGCGGTCGATCGCGAGAACCCGACTAAGGCTTCTTCCTAGCGAGTCGCTCGGGCGGGACGAGCGCGGGCGGTTGCTTGGGCGACAGCGCGATCGGATCGAGCTCGGTCGTGCCGCAGTAGAAGCACGCGCGGTTCAAGATCAGCTCGTGCAGACAGTGACCGCACGCGACGCATACGCCGTCTTTGCGGTCCGCGTGGCTGCACTCGGTCACGAGCCGAGCGTAGCGCGGATGCGCGCGGCGAGCCCGGAGTGGCGGAGCGCGGTGCGGCGCACGCCGGCCGCGATCACCGCGCGCGGTCCGCACACGACGACGGAGAAGCGCGCGCGCGTGATGCCGGTGTAGAGCAGCTCGCGCGTGACGAGCGGCAGATCGTCGTCGGGCAGGACGAGCGCCACCGCGTCGAGCTCGCTGCCCTGGCTCTTGTGCACGGTGAGCGCCCACGCCAGCTCGAGGCGATCGCGCAGCGCCTCGATCGCGAACGGCCGGAACGCGTCCGCGATGCGGAACACCGCGCGATAGCGGTGGTTGCCGAAACCCTCGTCGGCACGCACGACGAGGCCTTGATCGCCGTTGAACAGGCCGCGCTCGTAGTCGTTCGCCGTGACGATCACCGGCTCGCCGGGGACGAGCTCGGGCCGCGCGGTCGTGGTCGCGCGCGCGAGCGCGAGGTCGTGCAGGTAGGCGTTGAGTGCCTCGGCGCCGCTGGCAAGGCCTCGCGTGACGGTGAGGATGCGCGCGCGGGCCGCCAGATCCCACAGCCGTTGCAGCTCGGCGGCCTGCGCCGGATCGACGACGCCGTCGCGGAACCGGAACACGGTCGCGTTCGCGAGATCCTGCGCGTGCGGGCCGCCGAAGTGATGCCACGCGGTGGCGGCGACCGTGCGCGCGGCATCGCGAATGCGCGCGCTGTCGATCCATTCGACACCGGAGAACGCGAGCGAGCCGGGCGTCTTGCCGCGCGCGCGCTCGACGAGCGGCGCCGCATCGCCGGCGTGGACGGCGCGCGCGGCTTCGAACACGGCGCGGCCGCGCGGATCGGAGGAGTCCATGCGGAAGCTGTGCTCGAGCGTCGCGACGCGCGCCGGAAACTCGCACAGGTCGGCGAGGATACGGCCGGCGTCGACCGCGGGCAGCTGGTGCGCGTCGCCGACGAGCACGAGCGGCGCGTGCGCGGGCAGTGCGTCGAGCAGCGCATCGGCGAGCTCGAGGTCGAGCATCGACGCTTCGTCGACGATCAACGCGCCGATCGGCAACGGTGACTTCGCCTGGTGCGAGAACCCGCGCGGGCTGTAGCCGAGCAGGCGATGCAACGTGACCGCGACCGGCGGTGCGTCCGCCAGCTCGTGCGCGATCACCTCGGTCATGCGATTGGCGGCCTTGCCGGTCGGAGCGGCGAGCGCGACGTGCGCGATGCCGGCCGCGCGCAAGCCGCGCACGATCGCGGCGGCGACGAGCGTCTTGCCGGTGCCGGGCCCGCCGGTGACGATCGCGAGCGAGCCGCCGAGCGCGAGCTCGACCGCGTGCTGCTGCTCGGGCGAGAGCTTGCCGGCGGGCGCGGCGTGCACCGCGCGCGCTGGCTCGCCGAGGCGGGCGGCGAGGCGCGCGGCGACGCGCTGCTCGAGCCAGCGTGCGCGCTCGGTGTACAGGCAGTCGTCGTCGACGACGAGCGGCAGCCGCGCGTCGCCCACGCCGAGCACCGAGCCGAAGCGCGGCGCCGCGGTCAGGCTCGCGATTCGCTTCACGACGCGCGCGGGGTCGAGGTCGAGCGCCGCGGCGTGGACGATGCCGTCGACGAGCGCGCGCAGCTCGCCCTTCGGCGCGGGATCGAGCGGCAGGCGCGTCGAGCCCTGGCGCTGCGCGACCATCAGCGCGAGCACCAGGACGCCGAGCGCCTCCGGGTCGGGTCCGCCGAGCCAGCGGTCCGCCGCGACGAGCTCCTCGGCGAGGTACAAGCCTTCGTCGCCGAGATCGCAGCGCCGCGCGCCGAGGCCGAGCCGGCGGAAGGCGGCGTCGGCGTCGACCTCGCCCGCGAACCGCGCGCGCACGGTGCCGCGTGGATGCAGCGTCATGATGCCATCTCCGCAGACAGCTCGTCGAGCCAGCGCGTCCACGCCGCGAGCTGATCGTCCGAAACCCGGACCGTCACGCCGATGCCGTAGCGTGCAAACGCGAACACGAGCCCGGCGAGCGGCCGGGCACCGCGCAGGCGAGCCGCCGCGAGCGCGTACAGCCGGAGCTGCACGCCGTAGCGCTGCTCGACGCGATCCGCGGCGGCGCGCGCGAGGTCCGGTCCATCGAGCACGTCGCTCTTGTAGTCGACGACCCACAGCTCGTCGTCCCACGCGACGAGCGCGTCGATGAACCCGCGCACGAGTGCACGCGTGGCGATCGGATACGCGAATTCGACCTCGCGCGCGAGCGCGCGGGCCGCGATCAGCGGCGGCAGCGCGTCGCCGGTCACCGCCAGCGGCGCGGTCAGCGTCGCGTGCACGACGCGCGCGGCGTGCGGCAGGAACTCCTTCGCGACCCCGCGGGCTCGCGCGTGGTCGGCGAGCAGCGCGCGCGTCTCGGGCAGCGCGGCCCACGCGGCGGCATCGGGCGCACCGCGCACCGCATCGAGATCGACGTGCTCGAGCACGTCGTGCAGGAACAAGCCCGTGCCGGCGCCGGGCGGCAGCTCGCCGGCGGCGACGCGGCCCTCGCGCGGATCGCGATCATCGTCGGCGTCGAGCTCGGCGGGATCGAGCGCGAGCCCGGTCGCACTCGCGTGCGCATGGTCGTGCGCGTGCGCGATGCGCGTATACGAAACGGTCGCGATGCCGGCGCGGGCGCCCGCGATCGCGGCGAGCTCCGCCACCGCAGGTGGTCGCGGCACGTCGATGCCGGCGAGCACGTCGAGCCGCGCCGGCGGCGGCGGTGCGACGCCGGCGGCCACGTCGATCACCTCGAAGTGCGGATGCGCGCGCGCGGCGAGCGGTGCGAGGCAGCGCTGGATCGGCTCGTACATCGTGCCGGCGAGCTTCCCCTCGCCGTACAGCGGCAGATAGAGCCGCGTTTGTGCGCGCGTCAGCGCGACGTACGCGAGCCGCTCGTTCTCGCCGGCGGCCTCGTCGGCGACGCGCTTGACGAGCGCCTCGTCGCGCTTGCCGACGACCAGCGCGCGCGCGGCGGTGGCGCCGTCGCGCAGTGCGTGCACCTTCTTGGCCGGCGGCGAGCTCTTGCAGCCGTACAGGAACACGTACGGCGCCTCGAGGCCCTTCGCCTTGTGGATGGTCATGATGCGGACCGCATCGCCATCGGTCTCGACGCGCTGCACGTCGCGATCGTCGACGTGATCGGCGCCGTCCGCGATCCAGCGCCGCAGCTGCACGACGAGCTCGTGCAGATCGCCGCGCGAGCGCCCGACCTCTTCGAGCAACAGCTCGATCAGATGCCACGTGTTGACGAGCGCGCGCTCGCCGCCGCCGAGCACGAGCGCGCGCTCGGCGAACCGGCTGTCCTCGACGAGCCGGCGGAACAGCGGCTCGTACGCGCGCCGCGCCGCGAGCGCGGTCCAGTCGTGCATGCGCGCGACCAGCGGGTGATGATCCGGCGCGTCGACGACGCGCATCAGCTCGTCCCACGGCACGTCGAAGAACCGCGTGCGCAGCGCCCGCATGCGTGCCGAGCGATCGCGCGGCGCCGCGACGGCGGCGAGCACGGCGGCGAGCTCGTGGGCCTCGCGCGTCTGGAACAGGCGATCCGCTTCGCGTAGCTCGCACGCCAGGCCGCGCGCGCGCAGCGAGGCCGCGATCTCGGCGCTCTCCCGGTTGACGCGCGTGAGCACGAGGCAATCGCCGAGCGCGAACGGCCGGACCTCGCCACGCGCGCGCCAGACCGGCGGTGCGGCGCGCAGTCGCTCGATCTCGGCGCCGATCGCGCCGGCGAGGACCTCCTTGCTCGCGTCCTTGCCGGCGCCGAGCAGCGAGAACACCGTGACCGGCGCACGCGTGCCTTCCGAGATGACCTCGCCCGCGGCGTGCACGGGCCGGTCGTACGCGATCGTACCCGACAGCAGCGGCGTGGCGAGCGGCGCACCGCCGGCGAGCAGCTCGTTGACGGCCTCGACGAGCGGCGCGGTCGAGCGCCGGTTGGTCTCGAGCACGACGCGCGCGGCGCCGACTCGCTCGAGCTCGTCGCGCGCATGCACGTACGTCTGGACGTCGGCGCCGCGGAAACTGTAGATCGCCTGCTTCGGATCGCCGACGATCGCGAGGCCGCGCGCGCCGTCGGCGAGCCACACCGTGCGGAAGATGTCCCATTGCACCGGATCGGTGTCCTGGAACTCGTCGATCATCGCCCACGGCGTACGCGCGCGCAGCCGGGCGGCGAGCTCGCGGCCGCTGTCGCGCGCCAGCGCATCGCGCACGAGCCGCAGCATGTCGTCGTAGTCGTAGAGACCGCGTTCGGTCTTGTCGGCGCCGACGCGCGCCATCACCTGCGGTAGCAGCTCCGCCGCGATCGCCTCGTCGAGCGACAGCAGGCCGCGCGCATCGGTCAGCACGACCGCGGCGTCGCCGGCGAGGTATTGCAGCAGCTTGCCGGCAGGTTTGCGAAGCTCGTCGCACGCGGCGAGCACCGTCGCGGGCCGCGTGCGATCGACGTACGCCGCCGCGTCGCCGATCTCCGCGATCCAGTCCGCCGCCCAGCGTTTGCCCTTGCGCTCGACCTGCGCCTCGACGCGCGCGCGCAGCTCGGGCGTGCCGAACTGCGCGACGAGCGCATCGCCGATCGCGGTGGCGCGCGCGGGCTCGAAGTCGAGGCGCGGCATGCCGCCGGCGCGCGAACACTCGAGCAGCAGGACGCGCAGGTCGTCGACGGTCTTGCCGCGTTCGAGGTGAAGCCCGAGCAGGTCGCGATCGGGCGTGGCGGTCGCGAAGCGCTCGCGCAGCAGTGCGGCGAACGCGTCGGCGAACGCATCCTCGTCGGCGATCTGCTTCTGTTGCAACAGCCGCCGCGCCGCGAACGCATCCTCGACGAGCACGCGGTGGCAGAAGCCGTGAATCGTGAAGATCTGCGCGTGATCGAACGCGCCGATCGCGGTGCGCAGCCGGGCGCGCGCGGCGTCGTCGAGTTGCCACGCGCTCGCCTCGGTCGTCGATGCAGTCGCGCGCGCCATGCGATCGAGCAGGTCGCGCACGCGGGCGCGCAGCTCGGCGACGGCCTTGTCGGTGAACGTGACGAGCAAGATCTGGCCGAGGTCGGCGCCGGCGAGGATCAGGTCGGCGACGCGATGCTCGAGGAAGAACGTCTTGCCGGTGCCGGCCGACGCCTCGACGACGACGAACCGTGTGTCGGGCGGCGGCAGCGCCTCGGGCCGCGGGAACCGCACGACCGTCATGTTCCGCCCCCGAAACCGTGGTCGCCGCGCATGCGGTCGGCGAGCGGCGCGAATCGGCGCGCCGCGATCGCGGCCGCGTCGTCGGGAACGGCGAGCCCGTCGGCGCGATCGATCGGCCCGAAGCTCAGCGCCTGAGCCGCGTCGACCTGGCCGCGTTCGCCGGCGTGCACGATCGCGAGCTGCTTGAACGACAGCAGGTAGCCGTGCGGCGCGTCCAGCAGCTCCTCGACGAGGCCGCGCAGGAATGCACGCGCGTCGGCCTGCGACCATGGCTCGTGCGCGACGTCCTTGCGCCGGCCTTCGCCATCGACGAGCACGTGCGCGTGGCCCGCGTTCGCGAGCCCGGCCGCCGCGAGCACGACGTGATCGAGCGCGCCGCGCAGGTGGTAACGCGATTTGTTCTCGAGCTTCGCGAGCACCGGGATCACCGACGTCCGCGGCTCGCCGCCGAGCAGCAGCTCGGTCTGACCGACGAGTCGAACGGTCCGGCCGCCGGACAGCTCGAGCTCGAGCGCGGGCAGCAGCTCCGCCGGTCCGCGCGAGCGCCCGAACGCGAGCCGGCTCACCGCTCCGACCTCGATCGGGCCGAGCGCGGCGCGCCAGTGCTCGAGCGTGCGCAGATCGATCGCGCGCGCGGCCTCGCCGAATACCCCGACCGGGAACTGGCCGCGCAGCTCGAGGTCGCGCACGACCGCGTCGTAATGCGCAGCGGGCGGCCGCGACGGAGCGCGCAGCATCGCGGCGAGCACTTCGCGCAGCAGCAGCGCGCGCACCGGCCGATCGACGTGAAACGGCTCGTCGCTGCGATCGGACACCTCGTCGTCGGGAAGCTCGTCGAGGCCGAGCACGACCTGCGCCCATGCTTGCACCGGCGCCTCGAGGAATGCGCGCACGCTCGCGAGCGACAGCGGCCGCTCCGGTGGGGCGGCGGCGCGATCGACGGGCGCGTCGACGATGCCGATCGCGTCGCGCAGCGCGGCGGGCAACAGCGCCGCCATGTCGTCCTCGCCGGGCACGTCGCAGCCCCGCGCGCGCAGGTGGGCGCGGATCGCGTCGCGCGCACGCACGGCCCAGCGCTCGCGCGCGCCCAGCGCGTCGTCGCCGCTGAACCGATGCAGCCGCACCCGCCGCGTCAGCTGGTCGAGCGCGGCGCGGCTCGACGGCGCGTCGCCCGCAAGGAAAGGCGCGAGCGCGTCGGCAAGCTCGAGCACCACCGACGACGGGCCGAGTGGCTCCCCGCTCTTGCCTTCCATCGCGACGTACGACAGCACGAGCGCGTCGCGCGCGCCGAGCACGACCTCGAGGAACGCGTGGCGATCGCGATCGCGCGCCGACACGTCGCCGGCGCGGCCACGCTGACCCTGCGAGGTCGGGCGCGCTTCCGAGAGCGGCCCGATCGTCCGCCGCACGTCGAGCGCGCTCGGCAGCTCGCCCGCCGGAAACGTGCCTTCTGCGAGCCCGACGACGAACGCGACGCGCGCCGGGATCGCACGCATCGCCGCGAGCGGCGCGATCGCGACGCCGGCCGCGAGCGGCTCGCCGCGATCCGCGCGCGCATCCTCGAGCCGATGCACCGCATGTTCGCGCGCCTCGCGAAAGCCGACCGCGCGGCCGTCGAGATCGACGTGCGCGAGCCCGGCGAGCATGGCGCGCACGCGCTCGAGCTCGCGCTGCGCCTCGTCGCCGGGCTTGCCCCGGCGCGTGATGTACGCGTCGACGAGCGCGACCAGCACGTCGGCCCAGCCCGCGAGCGGCGCCTCGTGGCGCGCGAGCCACGCCGCGTCGGCGCACAGCGACCGCACGAGCAGCGCGTACGTCGCGGCGCTCGGCTGCTGCTCGGGCCGCACCTCCTCGGGCACGACCTGCAAGCCGCCGATCGCGGCCGGACCGCGCTCGCTGGCCGGATCGCCGACCATGAACGCACCGAGCGCGAGCCGCCGCACGCCCTGATCCCAATGAAACTTGTCGCGATGCTCGGCGAGGTAGGTGCCGGCGTGCGCGTCGGCATCGGCGCCGTGCACGATGCCGAGCGCCTCGGTCCAGCGCACCCAGTCGTCGGCGTCGACGTGCGGATAGCCGGCGAGCACCGCCGGGTGAGTCATCACGCGCAGCAGATCGCGGCGCGTCATCGCGCTCGTCGGTAGCTCGAGCAGCGCCAGCACGGCCTCGCCGATGCGGCCACGATCGTCGATCGGCGCGTCGATCAGGTGACACGGCACACCGACCGCCTCGAACGCCGACGGCGCGAGCGCGAGGTAGCGTTCCGCGTCGCTCGCGATCCACACGATCATTTCGTGCGCGCGCAGCGTCGCGTCGGCGTCGAGCCGCGCGCGTGCCTCGATCGCCACTTGCTCGATCTCGCGGCGCGCGTTCGGACATGCGAGGACGGTGAGGCCGGGGACTTCGGACTTCGGACTTCCGACTTCCGACAGATTGGAGAGAGCCGCGAGCATCGCCTGCAACGCCGTCTTTGGCTCCTCGCGCACGAAGGCCCCGTCGACATCGCCGCCGCTGCGCTCGACGAGCGCGCTCATCGTGTCGCGGACCGCGCGACCCCAGAGCGCGAGCAGCGGCTGCGCGGTATCGGCGCGGCGCGCCGCGAGGTCGTCCCACAGCGGCTCGCAGGGATCGAGCACGTACGCGGTGACCGGCGTCGTCGCCGCGAGATCGCTCAGCGCCTCGAGCTGTGCGCGCGCCAGGTACGACACGCCGAACACGCTCACCTCGCGCTCGCAGCGAGGCGGCGGCAATCCGGCGCGCCGCCGTGCCCACGGCAACATCGGCACCGGCACCACGATGCCGTCGCGCGCGGCACCGACGCGCGCGAGCGCCGCGCCGACGAGCGTGGCCTGCCAGCGCGCCATGTCGTCGCCGGAGAGCTCGTCGGGCACGCGGCCCGAGGCGAAGGCCGCCATCCAGTCCGGCCGCGTCGCCGCGTACTGCCACACGAGCCAGCCGAGTTGCTCGGCGAGCTGCACGCGGCGCGGCCCCGCGCGATCGCCGTCGCCGCCCGGCGCGGCCAGGTACGCGGCGACCGCGGGCAGCGCCGCGACGACGCGTTCGTCGGCCAGCACCGACGCGAGCGCGGCCGCGAGCTGCGCGCGATCGAGCGGGACCAAGCCGGCGGAGCGCGCATCGCCGTCGCCGGCCCAGGTCTGCGCGACGAACGCGTCGAACGTGACGAGGTCGAGCCCGGCCGCGATGCCGCGCGCCACCGCGAGCTCGCGGCGCAGCCAGCGCGCGACGAGGTGGCTGCCGACGACGATCGTCGACGGCGCGAACGGGTCGCAGGCCGGCAACGCGGCATCGAGCGCGCCGAGCAGGGACTCGGCGCGGTTGCCATGCACCACGCGCAGCATCAGCTACCGGCGCCCGCGGGAGGGCCGATCATCCACAGCGCGCCGGGCACGAGCTCGAACCGCGCCGGCAGCCGCCCCAGGCACTCGCCGTCGACGTCGAGCTCGACGATCGCGCCCGGATCGATCGTCTCGGCCTCCACGACCCGCGCGCGCCGCGTCGTGACCTTGTCCATCGTCAGGTGCGTGCCCTTGTAGATGCGCCGGCCGCTCTTCACGAGATCGCCGAAGTGGAAGTCGCCGAGCGCGATCACGTCGAACAGCCCGTCGTCGACCTCGGCGTTCGGCGCGACCATCATCGCGCCGCCGAAGTAGCGCCCGTTCGCGACCGCGACGGTATTGATCGTCGCTTCGACGCGCGTCTTCGCGTCGCCGTCGAACACGAGCTGCACGCGCTGGTTCTTGTACGTCCAGGTCGCGCGCGCGGTGGCGACCGCGAACGACAGCCGGCCCAGCTTCTTGCCCGATTCGTTGACGAGCCGATCGACGACGCCCGACACGCCGAACGACGCGATGTTCGCGAACATGCGGCGCACGCGCGTGCCGTCGCGCGCCGTGAGCTCGATGCGGCCGACGTCGATCCGCCGGCGCTCGCCCGACGCGATCAGCTTCGCCGCATCGACCGTCGCGATCGGGATGTTCATCGTGCGCCGGAAATCGCCGCCCGTGCCGTAGGGCACCAGGCCGAGGCTCGCGTCGGGCGCGAGCGGCTTGCCGTCGTCGTCGAAGAACCCGTTCACGACCTCGTTGATCGTACCGTCGCCACCGACCGCGACCACGCGCTCGGCCCCCGCGCGCAGCGCCTCGCGCGCGAGCCGCGTCGCATCGCCCGGCGCCGTCGTCATCACCGCGTCGAACGGAAACGCGCGCCCGATCGATTCGGCAAGCTCCGGCCACCGCTTGCCGAGCTTGCCGCCCTGCGAGCTCGGGTTGACCACGACGACGGTCCGAGGCGCGACCATGCGGCCAGTATACGTGGCCCCTACGACACGCGTACGCCCGTGACGTTCACGAACGCAAAGTCAGCGTCGCAGGACGCCCCCGCGCGCGCCTAGCCCGGTCCGTCATTCATCGCGCGCTCGATCTTGGTCTTGATCTCGACGTAGCGGCGCAAGAAGTCGTAGTGGCGCTCGCGAAACGCCTGCGCGTAGCGGCGCTCCTTGGCCTTCGCGCGCCATGCCTCGGCGAGCTCGTCGATGCGCGCGAGGAGCTGCTGCGCATCCGAGAACGGCTTCACGATCGTGCGCGTGCCATGCGTCTCGACGAGCTCGACGTGACCGTTCTCGGACGGGCCGAGGAACGTGAGCACGACGGTGTCGGGCTGCTGGTTGCGGATCGTGCGCGCGATCGTCTTGGCGGGGAGATCGCTCGTGTCCTCCGCGATCATCGCGTAGTGGAACGAGCCGGTGCTCGCGCGATCGAGGCCTTCGCCGCCGCTCGTCGCGTGCACGAACGACAGGCCTTTCGGCTTGGTCTCGCTCATCGACTCGACGAAGTCGTCGGCCTCGTCGATCACGAGCACGCGCAGCTCGTCGAGCTGGATCATGCGCGACACGTCGCGGCCCTCGACTCGATCCGAGAGATCGATCGCGCGGCGCTCGGCCTCCATGAACCGCTGCAGGAACTCCTCGTGCACGCGCTTGACGTCGTCGAGCACCGTATCGACCTCGCGGCGGCCGACCGAGCGGCCCGCCGCCTCGAGCACGCGGTCCTTGAGATACGCGACCGATTCGGGGGCTTTCAGCACGAGATCGACGGCGCCTGCGCGCACCGCGTCGACCGCGTCGTCGAACGAGCGGCGCGGCGTCATCGCGATCACCATCGTCGTCGGCGACTTGTGCTTGATCCGCTCGATCGCCGCGATGCCCGCGCGTGGCGACGGCGTGTCGATGTCGACGAGCGCGACCGAGAAGAACTGGCGGTCGATCAAGCCGAGCGCGCGCTCGACGTCGCCGGCGCAGGTGACGTGCAGGCTCGCTTCGGAGAGCAGCTGCTCGACGCCGGCATGCACGCGCTGGTCGCCGTCGAGCACGAGCACCTCGACTCCGACCAGCGAAGCGTGGGCGCCGGAGTGCACGCTGCGGAAGCCGCCGGAGTCGGTCATGGATAGGAGAACGGTCGCATGAAATCGATCGACACGGAGGGATGGACCGCGAACGACCACTGCTGGATCGCGGCGATCAAGCAGGAGGTGAGGGCGGTGGAGCCGGTGGAGTCGGAGACCGCGGCGACGTGGGTCGTGCGGCCGTCGGGGGCGACCTGGAAGGCGATCTGGATGTCGCCATGGACGGGACCGGAGGTGTCGGCGCAGTGGCGGAACGCGGGCTGCGAGCGCGTCATCTGGAGGTCGACTTCGTTGTCGAGGGAATTCGCGTACGGGTCGATCGGCATCGGGGCGGTGCGAGTCTTCGTCGCGTGGTGGGCAGCGGCAGCGGCAGCGGGTGCGGGTGCGGGTGCGGGTGCGGGTGCGGGTGCGGGCGCGGGTGCGGCAGCGGCAGCGGGTGCGGATGCGGGTGCGGGCGTGGCCGACGTCGACGTCGACGTCGACGTCGACGCCGACGCATGCGCGAGCCCCTTCGCGAGCAGAAACGCGCCGGCGCCAGCGAGCGCGAGATCGATGATGATGACGAGCACGATCAGGCCCATCGGCCGGCGCGGCACGCGGATCGACTCCTCGAGCTGCGCGGTGCGCGCGTGACTCGCGGCGGGATGCGTCGCGGCGCGCGGCGGCTGCGAGCCTTGCGCGGGCGGCACGGGCGCGGGCGTCGGGGCACGCACCATCGGCGGCTGCGAGATCGGACGCGGCGTCGCGACCTGCGGATACGGGGCGTCATCGCTGATCTTGGCCGTCGGCGCGACCCGGTGCTCGGCGGCGCCGAACCGCGCGCCGCATCCGCCGCAGAAGCGGGAATCCTGTGCGTTATCGGTGCCGCAGGTCGGGCAGCGCATCCCCGCGGTAGCGTAACTCAGCGAGCTTTCCGGCGCCTCTTCGTCGGACCGGAAGGAGCGAGCAAAGCGAACGGGGGGCGCTGTAGGGGCCGCTCGTGGCGGAGGCCGAGCGCAGCGAGGACCTCCGGCGCTGGCAGCAACCGTGTGGTACCCTCGATCGCACCGGCGATGAGCCAGATTCTCGACCGCGTGCTCGCCGCGGCTCGCCAGTTGGGTGCGTCGGACGTGCACCTCAAGGCCGGGCTGCCGCCGATCTTTCGCATCAAGGGCGAGCTGCGCACGATCCGCGACGTGCCGGCGCTGACGCGCGAGGCCATCGCACAGTTCGCCGTCCACATGATGAACGACCGCCAGCGGGCCGACTTCGAGACGAACCTCGACATCGACCTCGCGTACGGCACGCCCGACGGCGTGCGCTACCGCGTCAACATGTTCCAGCAGCGCGGCTCGGTCGGCATGGTGATGCGCCTGATCCCGCCCGAGGTGCCGCCATTCGATCGGCTGAACCTGCCGCCGACCGTGCTCGAGCTCGCGAACGCGCACCGCGGCATGGTGCTGGTGACCGGCGCGACCGGTTCCGGCAAGTCGACGTCGCTCGCGGCGATGATCGACTCGCTCAACACGCAGTTCGCGTATCACATCGTCACGATCGAGGACCCGATCGAGTACACGTTCCGCGACAAGCGTTCGGTCTTGAACCAGCGCGAGCTCGGCTTCGACACGATGTCGTTCGCGCGCGCGCTGCGCGCGGCGCTGCGCCAGGACCCCGACGTGATCCTCGTCGGCGAGATGCGCGACTTCGAGACCGCGCAGATCGCGATGACCGCGGCCGAGACCGGTCACCTCGTGCTGTCGACGCTGCACACCGTCGACGCCACCGAGACGATCAACCGGCTCGTGTCGATGTTCCCGACGCACCAGCAACAGCAAGCGCGCCTGACGATCGCGAGCGTGCTGCGCGGCGTGGTCTCGCAGCGCCTGCTGCCGCGTGCCGATGGTAAAGGCATGGTGCCGGCGCTCGAGATCATGGTGAACACCGAGCGGATCCGCGAGATGATCGAGGATCCGCTGCGCACGCGCGAGATCAAGGATGCGATCGCCGAGGGGCTCCACCCTTATGGCATGATCACGTTCGACCAAAGTCTTGCCGGGCTCGTCAAGCAGCGCCTCGTCACCTACGACGAAGCGGTCAAGCAGGCGACCAGCCCGTCCGACTTCGCTCTGTTGTTCCGCGGTGTGGCAGGGAGTGCGGATCGCGCTTGGACCGGACCTGAAAAGGGAGCTGGCAATGAGGACTTCGAGATCGAGCATTAGCTGGTGGGTGCTCGCCCTGACGCTCGCGCTCGTGGCGGGCACGGCGGACGCGGGCGGGCGCAAGCGCATCGTCGTCCTCGAGTTCGAGGGCCCGCATGCCGAGCGGTTTCATGACGATCTCGTCAAGCTGCTGAAGAAGTCGAACACGGTGGTGCCGACCGACAAGTGGAACGGCACGGCCGAGGAGCTCGATGCCGCGACGGTCACCGAGAAGAACGTCAAGAAGGTCGCGAAGAAGCTCAAGGTCGACGGCGTCGTGCAGGGCAAGATCGAGAAGCGCCGCGACGAGTACATCGTGCGGATCAAGCTGCGCGCCGGCACGAGCGGCGAGATCGTCGGCAACCCGGTCGACACCAAGGCGGACAGCCCGCACCTCGACGGCCACGCGCAGCGCGACATCAAGGACGAGCTCGGTGGCGCGATCGACGAGCTCGACTCGAATCACGGTGGCGGTGGCGGTGACGACGACGACGCGGACGACGCGAAGCCGTCGAAGAAGAAGAAGGTCGCCGACGCCGACGACTCCGACGATTCGCCGAGGGTGAAGAAGAAGAAGCACGCGGACGACGACGACGCGAGCGACGACGACTCCGGTGGCAGCAAGAAGGCGTTCTCGAAGCACGCCGACAAGGGCGGCGACCGCGTCGGCAAGAAGGGCGGCGGCGACGACGACGACTCGGCCTCGGACGACCCGCCGCCCAGGTCGAAGAAGGCGAAGAAGAAGAAAGTCGCCGACGACGACTCGGCGTCGGCCGACGACGATTCGAGCCCGAAGGCGAAGAAGAAGAAGGGCGGCGACGACGACTCCGCGAGCAAGGGCGGCGACGATGATGATGACAGCGGCTCGCACAAGAAGGCCAAGAAGCGCGTCGCGAAGAGCGACGACGACGGCGGCGACGTCAGCGCGGAAGCTTCCGCCGACGATTCCGCGCCCAGCGGCGATGCGCTGTCGGCGACGCAACGCGCGGTCGACGTGACGGCGGGCCTGTCGTTCGTCGCGCGGCACCTGACGTTCTCGTACTCGTCGGCGCTCGCCGGCCCGCAGATCCCGCCCGGCTACAAGCAGAGCGTGCCGGTCGCGGGCGGTTTCGTCGACGCGACGGTGTATCCGCTCGCGATCAACCACAAGCGCCACGACGCGCTCGCCGGGCTCGGCGTCGAGTTCATGTACAACCGCGTGCTGCGGATCAGCTCGAAGAAGTCGTACACGAACATGGACGGCAGCACGGCGACCGCGACGCTCGGCACGTCGTCGGAGGCATACGGCCTGGGCGCGGTGTATCGCTACCCGCTCGGCAAGCTCGCGATCGGCGGCCGGCTCATGTACATGAACCAGAGCTTCCTGATCGCGCCGAACCTGCCCGACGGATCGTCGACCGACATCCCGGACGTGCAGTACTCGATGGTGGAGCTCGGCGGCTTCGCGCGTTATCCGCTCATGCCGAAGATCACGATCGACGCCGACGCCGGCTTCCTCGCGGTGCTGAGCACCGGCACGGCGCAGGACTTCATCGGCAACTCGATGGAGTACGGCAAGGCGTCGACGTACGGCTTCGACCTCGCGGCCGGCGCCGAGTATCAGCTGACCAGGGCGATCTTCCTGCGCGCGCAGCTGACCCTCGAGGAGGTCAGCATGAAGTTCGCGAACAACTCGGGCACGCTCGCGAACACGCGCGACGGCGACGGCTCGCAGCAGGACGTGTTCAAGGCGACCGACCTGTACTACGGCGCGATGGTCACGGCCGGGTACGCCTACTGATCTAATGATGGTAAACCTCGGCGGCAATGACGGCCGCCGACGTTCGCCGCACGTTCCTCGAGTTCTTCCGCAGCCACGGCCACGAGGTCGTGGCATCGAGCTCGCTCGTCCCGGCCAACGACCCGACGCTGCTGTTCACGAACGCCGGGATGAACCAGTTCAAGGACGTGTTCACCGGCGTCGAGCAGCGCGCGTACAAGCGCGCGACGTCGTCGCAGAAGTGCGTGCGCGCGGGCGGCAAGCACAACGACCTCGACGAGGTCGGCAAGACGCCGCGCCATCACACGTTCTTCGAGATGCTCGGCAACTTCTCGTTCGGCGACTACTTCAAGGAAGACGCGATCGCGTGGGCGTGGGAGCTGCTGACGAAGGTGTACGCGATCGATGCGTCGCGGATGGTCGTGACGGTGTACGGCGGCGACGAGGAGCTGGCGGGCGTCGCGCCCGACGACGAGGCGCGCGCGATCTGGAAGAAGGTGACGGGGTTCGGCGACGACCGCGTGATCGGCCTCGGCAAGAAGGACAACTTCTGGCAGATGGGCGAGACGGGCCCGATGGGGCCGTGCACCGAGATCCACTTCAACTTCGAGGCGTCGGGGGAGTGGCCGACGCCGGATCCGGCGAGCTGGAAGGGCTGGCTCGAGATCTGGAACCTCGTGTTCATGCAGTTCGAGCGGCGCGAGAAGGGCGGCGAGCTGTTCAAGCTGCCGGCGCCGTCGGTCGATACCGGCGCGGGGCTCGAGCGGGTTCTCAGCGTGGTGCAGGGCGTGCGCTCGAACTACGACACCGACTTGTTCGTGCCGATCATCGAGCGCGCGGCGGAGATCGCCGGTGTTCGCTACGGCGCGAATGCGACGAAGGACACCGCGCTGCGCGTGATCGCGGATCACGCGCGGTGCAGCGCATTTTTGATCGCGGACGGCGTGTTTCCGGATAAAGGCGAGCGCGAGTACACGCTGCGGCGGATCTTCCGGCGCGCGGTGCGGCACGGCCAGCAGCACCTCGGGCTCGACAAGCCGTTCATGCCGGACGTGTGCGATCGCGTGATCGACGTGATGGGCGACGCGTATCCGGATCTGCGCGAGCGGCGCACGGTGATCCGCAACGTCACGCTCGAGGAGGAGACGCGGTTCCGCGCGACGCTGGCGCGCGGGCTGGAGCGCCTCGAGGGCGAGCTCGACGTGCTGCAGAAGACAGGCGGCAAGGAGTATCCGGGCAAGGCCGTGTTCACGATGTACGACACGTTCGGGTTTCCGGCGGATCTGACGAAGATCATCGCCGAGGAACGCGGGCTCGATATCGACGAGGCTGGCTTCAAGGCCGAGCTGGCGGCGGCGAAGGCGAAGAGCCGGTTCAGCATGACCGACACCGCGGTCGAGACCGTGTTCAAGCAGCTCGCGAGCGAGCTCGGGCCGACGAAGTTCACCGGCTACGACGGCCGCGGCACGAGCGGTGAGGGCACGCTGCGCGCGATCGTCGTCGGCGGTAAGCGCGTCGCGAAGGCGGACGCCGGCGCGGATGTCGCGCTGGTGTTCGATCAGACGCCGTTCTACGGCGACTCCGGCGGTCAGGTCGGCGATGTCGGCACGGTCGTGAGCGGGCGCGCGAAGGTGCGTATCGACGACACCGAGAAGCCGGCGGGCGACATGCACGTGCTCGTCGGCGAGGTGACGACCGGGACGCTCGAGGTCGGCGACAAGGTCAGGTTCGAGGTCGACGACGAGCGGCGCGAGCGGATCCGCGCGAACCACTCGGCGACGCACCTGTTGAACCTGGCCCTCAAGAAGGTGCTCGGCGCCCACGTCGCGCAGAAGGGCTCGCTCGTCGCGCCCGATCGGCTGCGCTTCGACTTCGCGCAGTTCTCGCCGATGACGCACGAGCAAGTGCGGCGGGTCGAGGATCTCGTCAACGCAGACATTCGCGCGAATGTCGATTCGCACGTCGACGTCCTGCCGATCGACCAGGCCAAGCAGCGCGGCGCGGTCGCGATGTTCGGCGAGAAGTACGGCGACCGCGTTCGCGTCGTGCAGATCGGCGGCGAGTCGCTCGAGTTCTGCGGCGGCACGCACGTGCGGCGCGCGGGCGACATCGGGCTGTTCAAGATCCTCGGCGAGGCGGGCGTCGCGCAGGGCGTGCGGCGCATCGAGGCAGTGACCGGCGCCGGTGCCCTCGATTACCTGCGGCGCATCGAGGACGAGCTCGGGCGCGCGGGCGAGCGGCTCAAGGCGCCGCCGTTCGAGGTCGCGGCGCGTGTCGAGAAGGTGCTGGCCGATCAGAAGGCGCTCGATCGCGAGATCGAGAAGCTGAAGGCGCGGCTCGCGTCGGGCGGCGGCGCGCGCGACCTGATGGCCGAGACCGTGACCGTGAAGGGTATCAAGGTCCTCGCGGCGGCGGTCGAGGTCGACGATGCGAAAGTCTTGCGCGATACCGGCGATCAGCTGCGCGACAAGCTCGGCTCGGGTGTCGTCGTACTCGCCGGGACCGGCGGCGCCGAGGTCAAGCTGGTGGCGATGGTGACCAAAGATCTCGTAGAGCGCGTGCAAGCAGGCAAGCTCCTGGGCGAAGTCGCGGCGACGCTCGGTGGTCGCGCCGGCGGTCGGCCCGACATGGCGCAAGGCGGCGGCAAGGACGCGGCGGCGGTGCCGCAGGCACTCGCGGTCGCGCGCAAGTGGGTCGAAGATCACGGATAGCGGAGCGCGCGCGGATCGTGGGATAATTGCCGTCGGTGGGTTCCGACGACACCAGCGGTGGGCGGCCGGCCGGTCCGGTCGTGCTCCGCATCAAGCTGCGCTACGACGACCTCGATACGATGGTCCAGCGGTTCGCGCCGAACGTCGGGCGCTCGGGGCTGTTCCTGCCGACGCGCGCGATCCAGCCGCTCGGCGCCGAGGTGAAGTTCGAGCTGCGACTCGCCAATGACACGCCGGTGCTGGTCGGGCTCGGCCGCGTGAAGCAGGTGAGGCCGCCGGATCCAGACCATCCGCGCGCGCCGTTCGGCATGTCGATCGAGCTCATGCGCGTGACGCGGGAGAGCCGCGAGGTGATCATCCGCATGATCGAGCGCCGCCGCGCGGTGGGGCTCGCGGACGTCGGGATCCCGATGCCGGAGGATGTCGAGGCGGCCAAGCGCGCCGACGTGGAGGCCACGACGCCGCGCGCCGAGACGAGCGGCATCGTGCGCGATGCGATGGCGCAGTTCGCGTCGGCGCCGGTCTCGGAGCAGCTGCTGACGTCACCGCGCCGCGACAGCGGTCCGCTCGCGATCGCGACGGCGCAGAGCTTCGCCCCGCTCGCGCCGGAAGCCGCGCGCGCGCACCGGCTCAAGCCCTCGGAGCTGATCGCGAAGGTGACGGAGTCGGGCCCGGTGGACGCGGGCGGGTTCGTCGCGATCGAGGGCCTCGACGACGCGAAGCTCGATCTGGGCAAGGTGCTCGCGCGCGCGCGGGCCCTGGCGGCCGCGGCGGGCGGCGAGGATCTCGATGCCGAGCTGGCCGCGCTGCAGGACAACGCGGCGGCTCCGATCGAGATCGGCGTGGAAGCGGCGTCGGCGGAGCTCGCGAGGCAGCTCGGCGGGACGCCGGTGCGGCGCGAGCGCAGCGGGGCGAGCGGGTGGGCGCCGCCGCCGGCGATCACCTTGGTGATGCCGCCGGTCGCAGAACCGGCAGCGGAAGGGGAAGCGGCTACGGCTACGGCTACGGCAGCGGCAGCGGCAGCGGACGTTTCGGCGCCCGACGCCGCGTCGACCGAGGTCGAACACGTCGAAGAACCGCGCGCGGGCTTCGCGCCCGACACTGTCATCGCGACCGAGCCGAGCTCGCGTCTGAAAGCCCTCGTCATCGCCGAGCACGATCACGACGACGATGAAGATGCCGAGGAGCTCGACGACGCGGATCTCGTGCCCGCGGACGAGCACACCGAAATCGGCGACATCCCGGTGGGGCCGGCATTCGGCGCCGAGCTCGCGGACCAGCTCGAGGCGCATCTCGCCGCCGCCGAGGCCGAAGCGGACGCCGAGCTCGCGGATGGTATGCAGGAGGTGCCCGTCCAGGCGGCGGACGCGCCAGGCGCCGACGGCCGGTATTCGGACGGCCAGTACTCGGACGTCCAGCAACCGGACGTCCAGCAGCCGGACGTCCAGCAACCGGACGTCCACCAACCGGACGTCCAGCAGCCGGACGGCCAGCAGCCGGACGGCCAGTACGCGGACGGCCAGTACGCCGAGGGCCCGTATGCGGACGGCCCGTATGCGGACGGCCAGTACGCGGACGGCCAGTATGCGGACGGCCAGTATGCGGACGGCCAGCCGGCGGACGGCCAGCCGGCGGACGTCCCGCAACCGGACGTCCACCAACCGGACGTCCAGTACGCGGACGGCGCCGGGGTGCCCGAAGCGGAGATCGAGCAAGAGATCTCGGATCTCGACGTGCTCGCCGAGGCCGATGCCGACGATGCGGATCTGCTCGGTGCTGACGGCGAAGCGGATGCGGGTGACGTGTTGCCGGAGGTTCAGGCGGTGCAGCCGCCGGTCGATGACTTCGCGTCGCGGCTCGATCTGGACGATGAAGATCGCGCGCCGGTGTTCGGCGAACGGCATGCCGTGCCCGATCCGCTCCAGTACGACCCGCCGAGTGGGGGATACACGCTCGCCGAGCAATATCCGCAGAGCGGCATCGAGTTCGACGAGCCGCACGCGTTCGCGAACGAGCCCGGACAGCAAGCCCAGGTGGCCGAACCGGCCGACTACGAGCTGGAGAATGCGCTCGAGGCGCTCGACGTCGACATGGAAGACATCGGCGGGCTCCAGGAAAGCTCGCGTCCGGTCGCGTTGCCCGGATTGCCGGCACGGCGGCCGCGGACCGAGGCGCCGACCGCACGCGGTGGGCGCCTGCCGTCGACCGGATCCGCACGCGTCGTCGAGCCGCAGCGGGCGTCGCCGTCGAGCCCGATCCCGCTGTCGACCGTCCGCGGCGTGCATGCGGCATCGCGCGCGCCCGAGCGGCCGCGGCGCGCCGCGACCGAAGACGACGGCGTGCTGATCGACTTCGACGACGACGAGTAACGCCGGCTCAGCCGAGGCCAGGATGCGCGAGCGCGTGGACGAGCGCGGGGCGATCGCCGGCGTGGCGCTGCCACAGCTCGAGGATACCGTCGGCCTGGGTTCGCCCCGACGACGCGATCGCCTCCACCGGGGCCAGCAAGGCGCGCGCGGTCGGCGCGACTCGCGACAGTCCGTCGGCCGCGATCGCGACCAGCTGCTTGGCGAGCTCGCCGAGCGTGTGCTTGCCGGCACGGGCGGCGAACCCGGCGCGCGGAACCTCGTCGGCGAGGCGCTGGCGATCCGCGAACGACAGGCCCGCGGTCAGCGCGGTGGCCGCGTCGCGCGCCGCCTCGTCGTAGAACAGGCCGCGCATCATCGGCGCGAGCGCCGCGATCATGTCGGCCGAGCCGCAGTCGCAGCCACGCACCTCGATGAACTTCTTGAGCCGGCCTTCCGGAAACAGCGTCGACAGGTGGAGCGCCCAGTCCGCGCGCGTCGCGTGCTCGCCGTTCCAGCCGTCATGCATGAACTTGCGGAACGTGAGGTCCGCCGGTGCCGGCACGTAGCCGCCGCGGTAGACGAAGTACATCGGCACGTCGAGCGCCCATTCGGTGTACGCCGCGAACAAGTCCGCGCGCTCGAACACGAACGGCAGCAGGCCCGCACGCGCGCGGTCGGTGTCGCGCCAGATCCAGGCGCGATAGGTCTGATAGCCGCTCGGCTTGTCGTCGACGATCGGCGAGGCAGCCCATAGCGCAGTCAGGATCGACGTCACCGAGTACAGGCACCGCATCTTCGCGGCGGCGTCGGCCTCGTCGCTGAAGTCGAGGTTGACCTGCACGGTCGCGGTGCGCTGCATCATGTCGAGGCCGCGCGTGCCGACGGTCGGCATGTACGCGCGCATCACGTCGTACCGCTCCTTCGGCATCCACGGGATGTCGGCGCGCGTGCCGAACGGGCGCAGGCCGATCGAGAGCCATTTCAGATCGAGCGGCTTCGAGACCGCCGCGAGCTCGACGAAGTGTGCGCGCAGGTCGGCGAGGAAGTCGCGGTCGTCGTCGACCGGCCGCGCCGCGAGCTCGAACTGTCCGCCGGGCTCGATCGTGAGCTGGGCGTCGCCGCGCACGATCGCGATCGTGTGACCGCTCTCGACGACCACGTCGTGATCGACCGCCGCGACCGGCTTGCCGTGGTTCGCCGCGAAGCCGGCGAGCAACGCGCCGATCCCGTGTGGGCCTTCGTATGTGGGCGCCTGGCCGGTGGAACCGACCACGCCGATCAGCTCGTGCTCCGTCCCGACGCGCCACGCTTGCCGACCCTTGCCGGAGGCCGTGAAAAACCGGACCAGATCGTCGCGCGAGCGAACCGGGACGGCGTCGTGTTCGTCGACGAGATGCACGGAGCCCCGCACTCTACGGGGCGATCTCCGAGGCGTCAACGGATCCTCCCGTGTGGTAGCGTCGAGCCGTGCTGGACGCATTGTTCGACCGCCCCGCGTTCGCGAGCAAGCGCACGCGGCTGCTCGAGCTGATGCGCACGCGCGCGTTCGCCGAGCGCGAGGTCACGCTATCGTCGGGATTGAAATCGAATTTTTACATCGACTGCAAGCAGGTCAGCCTGGACGCCGAGGGAGCCTGCCTGATCGGGGAGCTATTTCACGACGTGGTCGACGCGGTCGCGCCCTCCGCGGTCGCGATCGGCGGGCTCACGCTCGGCGCCGATCCGCTCGCGACCGCGACCAGCCTGACCAGCTACCGCGCCGGCCGGCCGCGCGCGGCGTTCATCGTGCGCAAGGAGCCCAAGGGGCACGGCACCGGCCAGTGGATCGAGAGCACCCAGCTCGCGGCGGGCGCGCCCGTCGTGATCCTCGAGGACGTCGTCACGACGGGCGCATCGACGCTGCGCGCGATCGAGCGCGCGCGAGGCGCGGGGCTCACGGTCCTGCACGCGCTCGGCCTCGTCGATCGGCTCGAGGGCGGTCGCGAGGCGATCACCGCCGTCGACGTGCCGGTCGTGACGCTGTACACGCGCCGCGACTTCCTGCCATGAAGCTGCGATTCGCCGCCATCGTCGTGCTCCTCGCCGCGTGCCCGCCGCCGCCGGCGCAGATGGTGTGGGGCGACAAGCAGTGGCCGGGCACGTGCGGCAACTACGAAGGCGTGACCAAGGCGTGGACGCGCCTCGGCGTCCTGCGCGGCCAGTACCAGGAAGTCCTCGACGTCGCCGCGACGTTCAAGTCGCCGCAGTGGCGCTGCGCGCACGCCGAGCGCGAGGCGGCATATCGCGGCCTCGCGGGCGACGACCGCGCGAAGGAAGTGGCGACCGAGCAAGCGGCGGCGGCGGGGCCATACGAGGTCGAGCTGATGGTGACCACGTGGGATCGCCGCGAGAACGACCTCGATCGCGGCAAGCGGAGCGTGTGGCATGTCGTCCTCGAAGACGACGCCGGGCACCAGCTCGAGCCGATCGAGATCGTGAAAGACAAGCGGCCGGCCTTCACCGTGCGGGCCGAGTTCGAGGCGCTCGGCGACTTCGCGGTGCCGTACGTCGCCCGGTTTCCCCATACGTCGCCGATCCTCGACGGGCGCAAGCTGAAGCTGCGGATGAGCGGCGAGCGCGGCGACGTCGAGATCGCGTGGACCGCGCAGTAACAACTACTTCTTCGGTTTGATGATCGGCTGTTGCGTGGTCGACGATCGGCGGCGGCGCCCGAACACGCGATCCCAGAACTTGGGCGGCTCGTAGCCCTCGTCGAGATCTGCGAACGACTCGGCCTTCACGGTGGGATGCGGCTGCGTGTGATCGGCGCGGCGGAAGAAGGCTTCTTCGGACTCGGAGAATTCGACCGCGTCCTTGCGCACCTCGGCGACCGCATGCGCGCGCGCCGGGGATGCGGCGTCGGGGAGCGATGCGGGCGTGGGAGCCGGCGGTTTCTCGAAGGCGGTGGTGATGGCGGCGTGCGCGGAGGCGAGATCGGAGACGAGGATCGAGGGCTCGGCGGCAGCCGCGGCTGCCGGGGCGGCCTCGCGCATCGCGATCTCGCCGGTGGCGGGCGCTTGCGATGGCGCGGAGACGGTGTCGGGCGGGTCGGATTTGTTGCGGGCGCGCGCGGCGCGCTCGGCTTGCGCGCTGTCGGTGGTCGCGAGCATGGCGCGGACGACGCCGTCGGAGGGCGAGTCGTCGGAGGACGCGGAAGCGGCGACGGCAGCCGCGGCAGCCGCGGCGGCAGCCGCGGCAGGTACGGCAACGGCAGCGGGGACGGGATCGGAGGCGGAGATCGAGGCGGCAACGGCGCTCGCGACCGGATCGAGAGGTACGGCGACGAACGGAATCGGGGCGCTCGGTCGAGCGGGAGGCTCCGTGACCGTGACGACCGGCGTCGCCGTGACGCGCGAGGTGTTGTCCGTCGCGTGGATCGTCATCGCGTCCGCAACGTGCACCGTCGCGGTCGGAGTCTCGGCCACCGTCACGACATCGGAGACGAGCTGGCGCACGAGCGCGTTGGCGTCGGTGCCAGTTTGCCTGCGCTCGCGCGGCTCGGTCGGGTCCTCGCCGGCGCCCTCGATCGCGGCGGCCGGAGCCGGCGGCGCGACCGGCGCGGTGGGCGTCGCGACGAGCGAGGCGGTGGCGGCATCCGCCTCGACGCGGCGAGCCTCGGCCGCGGCCAGCGCGCGGGCGGCGTAATCGCGCTGCTCCTCCTCGGCGCGGCGCTTCGCGGCCTCCTCGCGCTCGCGCGCCTCGGCTTCGTCGCGCAGCACGCGTTCGAGGCGCATGCGCTCGACGCCCTCGCGCACCTTGGCCTCCGCGTCCTCGCGCTCGCGCTCGGCGCGCATGTCGTCGAGCTGCTTCTGCTTCGCCGTCCACTCGACGCGCTCCCACTCGGCGGTATCGCCGGTGCCGTCGGGCTTGACGACGATCGACGGCTCGACGCCGATCTCCGTCGGAAAAATCCGGGTGCGCTTGTCGGTGTCCATGAGCGCCTCGAGGCCCTCGCGCTGCGACTGCCGTGACGCGATCGCGATGTCGATCTCGCCGTGCGCGTATTGCGCCGGCACCACGCCCGACAGCGGCCCGACCTCGGTGCCGATCACGCGCGGCACGAGCGCGCCCCAGTCGATCTCGCCGCGCGCCGGCGGCGGCGACGATGGCGCGCGCGGTGGCCGCGAGCTGCGCCGCTTCTTGCGCTTCTTCTTGCCACCCTGCTTGGCGTCCGCGGACGCCGGTCCGCTCACCGGACCGCTGTCGAGCAGCGCCGTGCGCTCGACCACCGCGTCGCGCGACTCGTTGCCGACGAGCCACTCCTCGAGCGCGAGCACCGCCCGCCACGTCGCCTTCGCGCGCTGGCTCTCGACGACGCGCAGCAGCCCCGCCTCGAGTGCACGCTGTGCGACGCGCAGCGTCTCGAATACGCGATACGGCGAGTCCTCGAGCACGTCGGCGAGCACGCGATGGCCGTCGAACATGCGCAGCACGCCGTGCACCTCGGTCGGGATTTGCTTGCCGAACTCGTGCACGCGTTGCACGTCCTGCTCGAGCACCATCGACGGCGATAGCCGCCCGGCGTGCTCGCGGACGCCCTCGAGGAACTGCTCGGCGTCCGCGAACAGGTCCTCGCCCGACAGCGGGATCTGGTGGCGGCGTACGATGTCCTCGTGCGCGTAATCGAAGCGCGCGTCGGTCCACAGCAGCAGCTGGTGCAGGGCCGCCTGGCCGTGGATCAGGCCGACCTGCGCCGACGTGACCTCGCCGCGATAGAACCGGATCTCGCCGCGGCGCAGCCCGCGAATGAGCGTGAGCACCGCGCTGCGGCCGAGCGCGGCGAACGCGCGGACCAGCGTGTAGACGCCCGTGATCTCGACGAGGTTGCCGATCAGATGGTCGCGCTCGGCCGCCTTCACGCCGCGCAGCAAGCGGCCGATCGTCACGACATCTCGCAGATATGCGGGCCGTGCGACGATCTCGTCGGCGCCGGCCGCCTCGGCCTCGGCGCGGGACACGCGGGTGCCGGCGAACACGACCGCGGCCTCGGTCTTCGCCTCGTCGACGAGCGCGCGGGCGCGGCGCGTGACCTCGAGGGCCCGGGCCGCGGAGCCACCGACGAGCACGAGCCCGGCGTCGCGGTGGCCGTCGAGCACCAGCTTGCTCGCATCGAGCGGAATCGCCAGGAGCGCGGTCTGCACCCCCTCGCGCTCGAAGCCGAGCTGGAGCTGTCGCCCCGACCGCTGGTCGGGCTCGAGCACGATGACTTTCGAAGGTCCCGGCATGCGCGAAGATCGACAGTGCAGTATAAAGCGTTTCGAGGGGATCCCTAGCTCGATCCCTGCCTACCACGTGCTCGTTCTCGAGATCCTGCAAGGCGACGCGGAACAGCGTGTTCACCGCGTGAGTGGCGCGACCGCGACGATCGGTCGCTCGCCCGCGAACTCGGTCATCGTGACCGACTTTCACCTGTCGGGCGATCACGCGCAGATCACGCTGATCGGGGACCGCTACGTGTATCGCGACCTGCGCTCGACGAACGGCTCGGCGGTCGAGCGTGCGGGCCAGCGCATCGCGGTCGATGCGGCCGCGCGCTGGGAAGTCGCGCTCGCCGACGGCGACGTGCTGCTGCTCGGCAATCGCAACGATCCGGTACGCATCGCGGTGCGCATCGGCGAGGAGGCGGAGGAGGAGCTCGGCGACAAGCTGATCGCGTCGAAGTCGATCCTCGAGCTGCCGCAGGTCGCCGACCAGCTCGAGGGCAATCCGGCCGATGCCGTCCGCGTGTACAAGGCGCTGCAGCCGCTCGGTGCGCGCCTCGAGCCCAACGAGGTGATCGAGGCGATCGTGGCGGCGACGTTCGAGCTGCTGCCGCGGGCGACGCACGTCGCCGTGCTCCTGCGCTCGGAGACCGATCGCGATCGGTTCGCGCTCGCCGTGTCGCGCGCGCGGAACGCGAGCAAGACCGCCGCCGCCATCGCGCCCGATCCGGTGCGCGCGAGCCGCGCCGTGCTGCGCCGCGTGCTCGCCGACCGCGCCGCGATCCTCACCGCGAACGCGCAGGAAGAGCTGGCGTCGAGCGAATCGATCATGGGCGGCCAGATCATGTCGATGGTCGCGATCCCGCTGTGGCGCGGCGTCGACATCATCGGCCTTGTCCAGGCCGACAACCGCTCGTCGGCGAACATGTTCACCCACCGCGATCTCGACGCCGCGCTGCTCCTCGGCTCGCAGGCCGCGCTCGCGATCGACAACGCGACCTTGGTCGCGCGGCTCCGCGTCGCCGAGGAGAAGGCGCGCGGCGAGAACGTCTACCTGAAGCGCCGCGAGGTGAAGCTCGACTTCTCGAACATCATCGGCGAGTCGCCGGCGATGAAGGCGGTGCTCGCGCAGCTCGAGCGCGTGATCGACACGCGCGCGACCGTGTGCATCGAGGGCGAGACCGGCACCGGCAAGGAGCTGATCGCGAGCGCCGTGCACTACCAGAGCTCGCGCCGCGACAAGATGTTCGTCGCGCAGAACTGCGCGGCGCTGCCCGAGAACCTCCTCGAGAGCGAGCTGTTCGGCCACAAGCGCGGCGCGTTCACGAGCGCCGACAGCGACAAGAAGGGCCTGTTCGAGATCGCCGACGGCGGCACGCTGTTCCTCGACGAGATGGGCGAGATGCCGATGTCGCTGCAGGCCAAGCTCCTGCGCGTCTTGCAGGAAGGCACGATCCGCCCGGTCGGCGCGACCGCCGAGAAGCAGGTGGACGTGCGCATCATCTGCGCGACCAACCGCGATCTCAACGCCGAGGTCGAGAAGGGCCGGTTCCGCCAGGACCTCTACTACCGGCTGATGGTGTTCCCGATCAAGCTGCCGCCGCTGCGCGAGCGCCGCGAGGACATCGCGCTGCTGGCGGCGCACTTCTTGACGCGCTACGCCGAGGAGTATCGCGTCGAGGTGCCCGGGTTCACGCAGGACGCGCAGGCCGCGCTCGCCGCGTACAACTGGCCGGGCAACATCCGCGAGCTCGAGAACGAGATCCAGCGGCTCGTGATCCAGGCCGAGAGCGCGCACTGGATCGAGGTGACCGATCTATCGCCGCGGCTGCGCAAGATCGAGGGCACGGTCACGCGCATCGCGCCGAAGCAAGGCACGCTGAAGGAAATGATGGAGCAGGTCGAGCGCTGGATGATCGCCGAGGCGCTGCGCGATCACGGCGGCAACAAGACCAAGACCGCCGCCACGCTCGGCATCACGCGCGAAGGTCTGCACAAGAAGCTCGCGAAGTTCGGCGTCTGAGGTCAGGCCGGCTACGGCGTCGTCGCGATCACCGTGATGTTGCGGATGTCCACGAGCAGATCCTGGACGTAGACGCTGAACCGATCGCCGCCGGCGTAGCTCGGCGGCATGACCTCGATGTCGTACGGCTCGTCGGCCCAACCCGCCTGCCAGTGCAACGCCGGCGCCGGCGTCGAGCGCGCCGCGAGGTGCAGCGTGATCGAGCCGGGATGGATGTCGTTGACGAGCGGCATCTGCACGAGCGACGCGTATGCGGCGCCGTCGAACTCGGTGATCGCGGACTTCTCCAGGCCCGGGCTGACGTACAGCTCGCCGAAGTAATACGGTGCGCTGTCGTCGCCGATGCCGCAGGAGATCTCGTGGATCGTGGTCGGACCGACGTCGAGCACGTCGAGCTCGATCCAGATGTCGGTGTCGGTCACCGCGAAGTCGACCTCGCCGGGGCAGTCGGTGTTGAAGCCCATGCACTGCACGCCATCGTCGCCGTGCGTCCAGCTGTCGGCGATGAAGCGCGGGTCGGGTGTCGTGAACGGAAGGAACAACGCGATGGCCTGCGCGGGCACGGTCGGATCGGGATCGCAGGCATCGCCGACGCCGTCGCCGTCGCCGTCGGCTTGATCCGCGTTCGCGAGCTGCGGGCAGTTGTCGCGCACGTCGGGCACACCGTCGCCGTCCTCGTCGTGCTGCTGCGCGTCGGGCGCCGGCTCGAAGCCGCGCCGCCCGCATGCCGCGAGGCAGATCCAGATTGCCACCGCACGCCTCAGCACCGCGCCAGGATAGCCGAGCGCGCGATAGAGTGCCGGCATGGCGCTCGTCCTCCATGTAGGTAGCAGGCGGTATTCATCGTGGTCGCTTCGCCCGTATCTCGCACTCGCACACTCCGGCCTTCCGTTCGAGACGCGCGTGATCCTGCTCGACCGCGATGACACCAGGGCTGCGATCGCGGCGGTCAACCCGGCCGGCAAGGTGCCGGTGCTTCACCACGACGATGTCGCGATCTGGGATTCGCTCGCGATCTGCGAGTACGCGGCCGAGCTCGCGCCCGCGGCGCGGCTGTGGCCGGCCGATCGCGCCGAGCGCGCCCGCGCACGCGCGATCTCCGCCGAGATGCATGCGGGCTTCGCGCCGCTGCGCCGCGACATGTCGATGGACGTATGCGCCAGCAAGCCGGGCGCCGGTCACACGCCCGAGGCGCTCGCCGACGCGCAGCGCGTGATGGCGATCTGGCGCGAGCAGCTCGCGACCAGCCGCGGCCCGTTCCTGTTCGGCGCATTCAGCATCGCCGACGCGATGTTCGCCCCCGTCACGACGCGGTTCACGACCTACGGCGTCGATCTCGACGCGACGTGCCGCGCCTATGTTGCGGCGATCGCCGCGCTGCCCGCGATGCAGCGCTGGATCGCCGACGCTTCGGCCGAGCCAGCCACGCGCCTCTGAGTTACACTGGCGCTCTTGTCGACGCAGCCACGTAGCATCACGCGCCAGCTGTTCGACCTGTCGGCGCCGGTCATCGGCATCAACGTCCTCAACGTGCTGATGCTCGGCGTCGATTCGGCGCTGTGCGGCCGGCTGCCGCATCCGATGTCGGACCACGCGCTCGAGGCGCTTGGCTACGCGCTGCAGGTCGTGTTCCTGCTGATGGTCGCGATGCTCGGCCTGATCGTCGGCACGATCGCGCTCGTCGCGCGCGCGTACGGCGCCGGCGATCAGTCGCGCATGCAGCACGTCCTCATCCAGTCGACGCAGCTCACCGCGGTCGTCGGCGCGTTCGTCGGGCTCGCCGGTGCGGCGCTCGCCGGCCCGATCCTGTCCGTGCTCGGCGCATCCGACGAGGTGCTCGCGACCGGCGTCGCGTACCTGCGCCCGCTGATGATCGGCACGCCGTTCTTCTATCTCGGCCTGCTGTACGCCGGCATCTTTCGCGGCGTCGGCAACACGCGCGTGCCGTTCTTGTGCGCGATCGTGGCGAACGTCGTCAATGCAGGCCTCAATTACTGCCTCGTGCTCGGCCACTTCGGCTTGCCGCAGCTCGGCGTGACCGGCTCGGCGATCGGCACCGACATCGCGCAGACGCTCAACGCGGGTCTGCTCGTGTACGCGATGCGCAGCGGCTCGGTCGCGAACCTCCACCTGCCGATCACCATGCGCCCGCTCGATCGCGGTCTCGCGCGCGATCTGTTTCGAATCGGCTGGCCGGCCGCGCTCGACATGCTCGTGCTCAACGCCGGGTTTCTCACCGCGCTCGGCATGCTCGGCCGCATCGATCAAGTCACGGTCGCCGCCCACGGCCTCGGCATGCGCGTGCAGTCGCTCGCGTTCGTGCCGGGCCTCGGCATCGCGCAAGCGACCGGCGCGATGGTCGGCCAGGCGCTCGGCGCGAAGGACGTGGCACGCGCGAAGCAGGTGTTTCGCTCGGCCGTGCTGCTGTGCATGGCGATCATGACCTTGCTCGCGTTCGGCATCGTGATCGCGTCGTATCCGCTCGTGCATATCTTCGACGTCGCGAGTGGCTCGTCGCTCGAGTCGTACTCGGTGCAATGGATGCGGCTGCTCGGCTACGCGATGCTGCCGACCGGGCTCAACGTCGCGCTGATGGGGCTGTTCCAGGGCTCGGGCGCGACCAAGACGAGCCTCGCGATGAACTTCTGGGGCACGATGGCGGTGCAGGTTCCGCTCGCGATCGTGTTCGCATTTGCGCTCGACCTCGGCGCGTACGGCGTGTGGCTGAGCTTCCCGGTGTCGATCGTCGCGAAGTGCGTGTTCGGAATCGTCGCCTATCGCGGCGGCAAGTGGGCGGTCACCGGCCTCACGCCTCGTCATCCACCGGCGACGATGGCGGAGGCGTGAACGGCGTCTCGCTGAGCTTCGCCATCGCGGTCGCGAGGTTCGCGACCTCGACCGACGGCGGCGCGTTGCGCGCGAGCATGAACGCGCACGTCGCGCACGAGGTCACGACCATGCCGCCGCCGCGCGCGTGCACCTCCGCGAGCCGCCGCTTGCTCATCTGATCGGCGATCTGCGGCATCGTCTTGGGCAGGAGGCCGCCGCCGCCGCAGCACTCGGTGTCGGTCTTGTTCCACGCGAGCTCGCGCACCTCGGCGAGCTGGCCGAGCGCGCGGCGCGGCGCCTCGACGACGCCGTTGTAGCGCGCGTGATAGCAGGGGTCGTGGTAGTAGACGCTCTTGCGCACGAGCGGGCAGGCGAGGTTGCCGGCCGCCGGCGCGAGCAAGTCGGGGATCGAGACGACCTCGGTCGACACGCTCACGCCTTCGGCGGGGTACTGCGCGCGGATCGCATAGAGGCATGCGGAGCAGCCGATCGCGACGCGCCGGAATCCGCGCAGCGACGTCGCGACGCGACCCGCGTGCCACCGAAACAGATCGCGATGGCCGGCCGCGAGCAGCGGATAGCCGGCGCACGCCTGCGGCGCCTCGACGATCTTGACCTGATCGAGGCCGACGCGCGCGAGCAGCGCGAGCGTGGCGGCGATGTCGGCCGCACCCTTGTCGATCGCGTCGCAGCCGGGCCACAGGCCGAGCTCGCCTTCGCTCGCGAGGTGCTCGCCGAACCCGGTGGCGAGCTGCGCGCTGAGCCGCTGTTCGCGCGCACGAAACCGCTCGCTATAACCGGCGAGCGCCGGATGCGGCGCGCCGTGCGCGACCGCGGCAGCGCGCGCCGACAGCAGCACGAGGCCGGGCTCGTTGCCGTGATCGCAGTACATCGTGCAGTGCCGGCAGCCGGTACACGCCCACAGGGGATCGCTTGCCTCGGTCGTCCAGCGCGAGCGCCCCAGCCGCAGCTGGTTCGCGCGATCCATCTTGGCCTGCGGGATGTACGTCTCGCGACCGCTCGCGGTCGACACAGGGCACGCGTGCCGGCACATCTTCGGACAGAACGTGCAGTAGTCGAGCTGGCGCGCGACAGATCCGGGCGAGAACGGCTCGCGATGGTCGGCCATCGCACGCGAGCATAGCGCCTCCTCGCGGCGGAGTTGGATTCGGCCACGGTGAACGTGCGGTTCGCGAGCTAATAAGGACGAGCTGCGCTTGCCGATCGACAACATCTCGGTCGAAGCGCGGGCCGCTCACGTTGCCGCGCTGTTACGTGCGCGAATCGCGGCGCTCGGCGCGCCGCACGTGCCCGGGCAACGTACGAGCCGTGCGTGGGACGTTTCACGACCCGAACGAGTACACGACGATTCAAACGTGCGCCTCGCCGGATAGCTGCATCGAGAACACGCTCGAAGACGAGGTCAAGGGTACCTACGAGCTCGCGTATTGCGCGCACCCAGATCCGGTCTGCGTCGAGCCTTCGCCGGGCCTGGCGTTTTGCGTCGACGATCCTCGTCCCGATCCCATGTGCGACGGACACGATGCAGCTCCGGTCAGCGTGTGCGCGTATGGAACCAGCGCATGCGCATCCGCCGAGGTCGCGATGTTCTGCCAGCCCGACGGGACTGCGGTCGCATGCGCGAACGGGTACGATATTTCCAAGACCGCATGCGGCGCTGGCCACTGCATCGTGCCCCGCTCGCTCGATGCGATTCCCTGCGAGTAGCTAAATCAGCTAGTTCAGGCCGTCGACGCGTTCGCGCAGCGAGGTCAGATCGCGCGCGATCCGCGGATTGCTCGGCTCGAGCACGGCGAGCCGCTCGAGCACGTCGAGCGAGCGCGGCAGGTCGCCGTTGCGGCCGTAGATGCCCGCGAGATTGACGAGCATGCGCGCGACGATCTGCCGCTTGCTCGCGGCGGCGATCACGCTCGGCTCGAGTACGGCGCTCGGCGTCGTGGTCTTGCGCAGCAGCGCTTCGAGATCGGACGGCGTCAGCTCGCGGCCGCCGCTGAACGGATCGAGGAACAGCCACGCGTCCTCGATCGCGACGCGCACGATGAAGTGGCCGGGAAAGTTCACGCCCTGCGCGAGCACGCCGACGCGGCGTGCGACCTCGAGGTAAAGCACCGAAAGCGAGATCGGAATGCCCATGCGGCGGTCGATCACCTCGCACAAGAACGTATTGCGTGGATCGTAGTAGTCGTCGTGGTTGCCCGCGTAACCGAGGTGGCCGAACAAGTGATCGCTGATCGCGTGAGCGCGCGCGGTGCCATTCTGGGCGCGTGCGACTTCGGGCGCGATGCGAGCGGCGATCGCGTCGAGCTCGCCGCGATACTCGTTGATGTCGCGACCGGGGTATTCCCACGCGCCGATCAAGAGAGCCGCTTGATCGAGCGTGAAGTCCTCGCGGCCCACCACCTCGGAGAACCGAGACAGACCTGGGCTGGATTCCATACTCCCGACATTACCACTCCCGTGTCGCGGACTGCCGGCGTTCGATGTGCAATCATGCGTGCGATGGCCGAAGAGCCACGACCTGGACTCATCGTCGGCGGGCGGTACGAGCTCGTCGAGATGGCGGGCCACGGCGGCATGGCCGACGTATGGAGAGGCCGCGTGCGCGGCGATTGGGGCTTCACGCGAGATGTTGCTATCAAGCAGATGCACCAGAATCTCGCAGTCCAAGCACCGTATGTCGCGATGTTCGTAGAAGAAGCCCGTGTGGGATCGATCATGCACTCTCCGAACGTCGCCGAGGTACACGATTTCGTACATGACCGCGGTAACTACTACATGGTGCTCGAGTGGATCGACGGCATCGATCTCGGCACGTGGATCCGTTGGCACGCGAGCCGTAACGAGCCGACGCGCTGGGAGCTGGTCGCCGCGGTGGCGGTCGGCATCTTGCGCGGGCTCGCGTCGGCGCACGAGCGCATCGATAACGATGGCAAGATCGCGCCGGTCATTCATCGCGATGTATCGCCGCACAACGTGCTGCTCACGACCCGCGGCATGGTGAAGCTGATCGACTTCGGGCTCGCGCTCACGATCGATCGCCCGGGCGAGACGACCGAGCCGGGCATCGTCAAGGGCAAGATGTCGTATCTCGCGCCCGAGATCGTCGGCGGAGCGAAACCGATTCCGGAGAGCGATCAGTTCGCGTGCGGCTCCGTGCTGTGGGAAGCGCTCGTGGGCCGCAAGCTGTTCGACGGCCCGACCGACTACGACACGTACACGCGGCTGCGCGACTGCATGGTCCAGCCGCTGCGCCCGCTGCGTCCCGACGTGCCCGCGCCGTTCGTCGCGATCATCCAGCGCGCGTTGTCGGCGCAGCCCGACCAGCGATTTCCATCGGTGCGCGAGATGGCGCGCCAGATCGGCACCACGCTCAAGAAGGTGCAGCTGCGGAAGGATCTGCACACGGTCCTCGCGCGCACCGTCTACGACGCGCGCCAAGGCATGGGCCTGGGCCCGCGCACCGGCGATCCGTCGAGTGCGACACCGATCGCGGGCATCGGCCAGGAAGACACGCCGCGCATCGAGCTGACGCCGTCGATCAAGCCTCCGGCCGTGGTGGCCGCGGTCGCCGCCGCGGTCGCGAGCGCGCAGCAAGCCGAGGCCGCGCAACCGCAGAGCGCGATGGGCCGGATGTTCGGGCTGCGCCACAAGCTGCCGTTCTTCGGCCGCAAGCGCGGCTAGCTGCGGCTAGTTACCGAGCAGGCGCTTCGCGCGCGCGACCAGGTCCTCGGCGCCGAGCGCGTGCGCGTCGTGCTGGACGCGGCGGAGCAGCTCGCGCGCGCGAGCTTCGTGACCCGCGGCGCGCTCGAGCTCGGCTTCGTGCAACAGCGCGCTCGGCGCGCAGTCGCGGCACGCCGCGGCCCGCGCGTGCAGGATCGCGAGCTGTTCGGGCGCGGTCGCCGGCGCGGCGAGCGCACGCACGAACGCGACCTCGAGGGACTGGTCCGGATCCGGCTTCGCGAGCTGCTCGGATTCCGCGATCGCGTCGAGCGCTTCGCGCGCGCGCCCGAGCACCGCGAGCGTGTGGGCGAGCGTGATCAGCGCGCCCGCGGTGCGGCCGGGCTCGGTGCCGGTCCGCCGCTGCGCGACGGCCGCGCGCGCGAGCGGCTCGGCATCCTTCGCGCGATCCTCGGCGAGATCGAGGTGGGCGAGCCGGTCCTGGTCATCGGACGCGTTGCGCGCCTCGCCGAGATGCTGCCGCTGCGCGAGCGCTGCCTCGAAGTCCGCGCGCGCGCCGGCGAGATCGCCGGCGGCCCAGCGCGCATCGCCGCGCGCGCTCAGCGCGTAGCCGATGCCGTCCTCGTCGTCGCGGCGCTGGAAGCTCGCGAGCGCGCGATCGACGAGCGGCAGCGCCTCGGCCGGTCGGCCGAGCGTGACGAGCGAAGTGCCGAGGTTCATCTGCGCGGTCGCGAGGTTCTCGTCGTCTTGCTGAGCGGTCGCGCGCGCGATGACGTCGCGGTACGTCGCGATCGCGTCCTCGCTGTGGCCGAGATCGTCTTGCTTGTTCGCGATGTTGAGCGACAGCGCCGTGATCAACCGCTCGTCGTCGGCCTCGCGCGCGATCGCGAGGCCGTCCTGGAACATCGCGAGTGCTTCCTGCTGGTTCTCGAGCGTCTGACCGAGATCGTTCGAGATGATGCCTTGCGCGAGGCGGTCGCCGATCTGTTTCGCGAGCGCGAGCGCATCGCGGTACACGCGGATCGCGTCGGCAGTCTTGCCCTGCTCGGTGAGCACGAACGCGAGCTGGCGCATCGCCTCGAACTGCATCTCGCGATCGCCGTCGGCCTCGGCGACCTGCTTCGCACGATCGAGCACGAGAAGCGCGCGATCGTATTCGCCGGCGTTCGCCAGCATCTCGCCTTCGACGTCGAGCACGCGCGCCAGCGTGTCACGCTCGCCTCGCGCAGCGGCCTTGACGTCGGCACGAGTCGCGGCCGAAAGCGCGCGCCGGAAGTCGCCGGCCTCGCGCGCGCACATCGCTTCTTGCAAGTCGAGCAGCGGATCGTCGCCGACCGGCGGCGGCCGCTTGTGCATGCGATCGAGCACGTCGAAGCAACGCTCGACCTGATGATCCGACGCCAGCGTGCGCGCGAGCGCCGACGCGACGTCGACGGCATCGGGCTCGGCATCGAGCAGGGTCGACCACAGCGCGGCGGCCTGCGGC
The DNA here is from genome assembly GCA_036490935.1 of Kofleriaceae bacterium. GTDB lineage: Bacteria > Myxococcota_A > Polyangia > Haliangiales > Haliangiaceae > JABFXX01. The sequence continues at coordinate 57,488 of DASXCY010000008.1, forward strand.
CACTCCTTGCGCGACTCGCGATAGATCGCCTCGGCGCGCAACCGCTGATCGCTGCGCATGCCGCTGGCGTGCTCGAACGCGTGCTGGGCCGCGACGGCCGCGCGATCCGCGCGGCGCACGGCGCGCTCCTCGTCGTACAGCGCGACGTATGCGGGTCCGAAGCTCGGCACGAGCTCGGTGGTCTGGGTGAGCGCCGCGATCGCGTGTTGGTGATCGAGCGCGCGAGCCTGCGCGAGCCCTTCGGCATAGTGATGCGACGCCGACGGATCGGCGGGCAGCACCTTCACCGCGTGATCCGCATCGAGCGCGAGGTCGGCGCCGGCGAGCCACGCGCGCAGTCGCTCGCCGAGGTGCGCCGTCGCGACGGCGAGATCGGCGGCGGGCTCGCGCTCGCGGCGCAAGACTCGCCCGGTGTCGAGCTCGGTGACCTGCAGGGTCAGCACGGCGCCGTCGACTGCGCCGGTGACGAGCAGCTGGGCGGCGGACATGCCGGCAAGTCGCCCGGCTCGGGCCTCGAGCGATGCACCCGCGACGTCGCGCGCGAGTCGCGCGGCGACATTGCCGTCGATCACGCGCAGCTTGCCGGGCACGCGCAGCTCGGCGCGCAGCAACTCGCCGGCCGCGGTCGCGTGCGCCGGATCCGGATCGCTCGGATCGAGCACGAGGAGCGTGCGCGTGCCGTCGGCGGCGACCGGCGGTAGCGCGGCGGCCTGGCCTTCACTCGCGTCGCGCGCGACCAACCGCACCGTCGCGACCGTCGCGAGCGCCGCGAGCGCGACCCCGGCCAGCGCCCAGCGTGCACGATGGCGCGGCACCTCTGCGTCGAGCGCGGCGGCGACATCGACGGCGCGCGTGAATCGCTTCGCGGGATCGACCTCGAGGCAGCGCGCGATCGCGCGGTCCCAGCTCGCGGGCAGATCCGATCGCCGCGACCGTGCCGACGGCGCCGCATGCTTCAGCCGCTGGATCGCGGTCGCCATCGGCGTGTCGCCCGAGAACGGCAGCGAGCCGGTCGCGAGCTCGAACAACACGATGCCGAGCGAGTAGATGTCGCTCGCCGCGGTCGCCGGGTTGCACTCGACCTGCTCGGGCGACATGTACGCGGGCGTGCCGAGCAGCGCGCGGTCGTGCGTGAGCGTATGCGGTGCGTCCGCTGCGCCGGGCTCGGTGCGTGCGAGTCCGAAGTCGCTGATCACCGCGCGCTCGCGGTCGTCGTCGTCGCGAACGAGCAGGATGTTGTTGCTCTTGAAGTCGCGGTGGATCACGCCGACGTCGTGCGCCGCCTGGAGCCCGGCGACGAGCTGGCCGGCGATCGAGCGTGCCGCGGCGAGCTCGATGCGCCCGGCCTCGATGCGCTGCGACAGCGTCGTGCCGGCGAGCAGCTCCATCGTGCAATACGGCAGCTCGCCGCCCTCCGCGGGCTCGAAGCCGATCTCGAACAGCCGGCACACGTTGCGGTGGGTGACGCGGCGCGCGAGGTTGACCTCGCGCTTGAACCGCTCGGTCGCGCGGCCCGTGGTCCGCGCGGCGACCTTGAGCGCGACGCGCACGCGGAGCTCCTCGTCGAACGCCTCGTAGACCTCTCCCATGCCGCCGCGCGCGAGGAAGCGTACGACCCGATAGCGTGCTCCGACGAACGCGCCGTCGGCGAACACCGGCGCCGCAGCGGCGTCGTCGCCGGAGTGCGCGTCGGGCGTTTGCACGTGCGACGCCTCCACCGTCGCGCGCGCGCACGCTTCGCAGGCCTCGAGGTCGTGCTGCGCGCAAGGCATGCTACTGGAAGACCACGGTAGCTGCGCTCGCGACCTCGATCCACAGGGTTCCGCCCGTCGCCGTCGGATCGTAAAACCACCCGGAGCCGGCGGCCTGCAGCGCCGCAAGCGAGGCCTGCTGCGCGAGCGGCGTCGCGCCGTCCGTGACCTGCGCCGGTGCGGCGGGCGTCGCGATCACCTCGAACAGCGCGCCTTCGGTGAACACGCTACCGGGCGCGTACGTGACCTGGCGGGGCTGCTGTTGCAGCAGCGTACCGTCGTAGACGCCCAGCTGCGTCGGCGCGGTGCTCGGCGCGACGCGCACCCACAGCACGCCGGCGTCGGTCGCGAACGAATCGATCGACGAGCCGGTGGCGACCGGCGCGAGCGTCTCGATCGTGTCGCGCAGCATCGGCACGATGCCGCCGGCCGCGATGTACAGCGGCAGCGTGTCGAGATCCGCGGTCGCCGTGATCGTCGCGGAATACGGCTGGCCGTCCCACCAGCCGAGCCACGTGCCGGCCGGCAGCACGACCGTGCGAGAGGTGGCGCCCTCCGTCACGATCGGCGCGGCCAGGATCGAGTCGCCCAGTAGATATTCGTCCTGCGGATTCACACCGAGCTCGGGATACGCGAGCCCGAGCGGGCGCACGATCGGCCGCCCGGTCGTCGCGATTTGCTGCGCGTACGTCCACACGTACGGATACAGCCGCAGGTGCAGCAGCGTGTACTGCGCGTAATCGGCGAGCGCCTCGGCGTCGCGGCCGTTGTCGGCTGTGAATTCCCACGGCTGCTCGCTCGACGCATCGCCGATATTCATCGCCGGCCACACCGCGTTCGCCTCGACCCAGCGAATCCAGCACTCCTTGCTCGCGGGCGAGTGGCGATAGCCCGCCGTATCCGACGCGTAAAACGGAAACCCCGACGCCGACAGCGACAGGCCCTTCGCGAGCGCCGCCGGCAGACCGCCGACGGCGCCGAGCGCCGAGCCGGGGAGCGGATCGCCCTGCTGCGCGAAGCTCGCGTCGAGATCGCCCGGCCACACGATCATGCCGTGCACCTGGTCGCCCCAGCGGCCCGTGCGCGTCAGCAAGAAGCCGCCGGCCGCCGGCATCACCTCGCGATGCACCTGGTGATAGAGGAGCTGATAGCCGTAGTGCATCGTCAGCTCGTCGCTGCCGTCGGAGAACGCCCACGGCGTGCGGCGCCCCAGCAAGCCGACGACGACATCCTCGGCGTAATCGAGCTTGAAGCCCTCGACGCCGTAGGTATCGGTGTAGGTCCGCAGCTGGCTCTGCCACCACGCGTATGCACCGGCGTTCGTGAAGTCGAGCGGTTTGCCCCAACCGTTGAGCAGCACCGCGGTCGTCGGCGGGAAGTAGCCGTGCGCGGTGGCGTAGTCGAGCTCGGGCTGCGCCGGATCGGCGTTGCTCGAGCCCGCGGTATACGGCGCCTGCCAGATCGCGTAGCGCAGGCCGGCATCGTGCAGCGCGTGCAGCATCGACGTCGGATCGGAGAACTTCGCCGGGTTCCAGTCGAACGTCTCGACGCCGGTCGCGTACGGGCGATCGAACCAGACGCCGCTCGCCGCGAGGTGACGCGTGCGGATCTGATCGATGTCGTCGAGCACCTGCGCCTGGTTCGCGTTCTCGTCGCGCCAGAGCAGCGGGCCGAGCGCCCACGGCGCGGGCAAGCCGGGCGCGCCGGCGATCGCGTAGTACGAGCCGAGCACGTCGAGCGGCTGGTCGGCGGAGAACAGGTGAAACGCGAGCCCGGCCGGCGAATCGGCGCCGGTGCCGAACGCGATGTCGACACGCGTGGCGCTCTGGCGCGCGACGTCGAACGCGCCCGGCCGTTTGCTCTCGACGAACAGGCCCCAGCCGGCGGTGCCGATCAGGAGCGGCACGGGCACGTGGTTCTCGTCGTCCATGCTCTCGGAATTCTGGTCGAGCTCCATCTGCATCGGCCGCAGCTGGCCGCGATGATCGATCGCGTCGGCCCACTCGCCGAGCCCGTAGAACGCCTCGCTCGCGCCGGCGTCGGGGCCGAGCCGGAGATACGCCGTGCGCGCGGCGCTCGATGTCAGCACCGCGTCGAAGCCGCCGGGCGCGCTCGACGGGTGGAACGTCACGCGTAGCGCGTCGACCGAGACGACCAGCTCGCTGTCGCTCGCCGACACCAGCGCGAACCGATTGCCGTGATGCCACGCGAGGCCGTTCGGCGGAGCCGGCGGATCGGCGACGAACAAGTAATACGGATCGAAGCTGTCGCCGGCGTCGAGATCGTCGACCGTGCCGGCCTGAAACGTCTCGGGTGCGAACGTCAGCAGCGTCGTGCCGCCGCGCGCGAGCGTCAGCGAATCGCGGTCGGCGGCGAGCACGAGCGTGGCATCGCCCGACGCGAGCGTGACGGGGTTGCTCGGCGTGTTATCGCCGCAGCCAGTCAGGATCGCGGCGAGGACGAGCGCCCGTTGCACGCGCGCAGCCTAGCCGATTTCGAGCTCGAGCTCGACGAGCTCGTGGCGGCGCACCGGTAGATCCTCGCGCAGGAAGTACTCGTCGAGCTGGGGCGGCGCGACCCGCGTGCCGGCGAGCATCGCGTGGACCTGGCCGCGGTGATGGATCGAGTGCTCGAGCATGTGCAGCAGCACGGCGCCGGCGGTGTCGAGGAGCCGGCCGACGCGGCGGTCGAGCTCCACCTCGGCGTCGAGCTGGGCCGGAGCGAGCCCCTCGACGAACGCGAGCAGCGTGCGGTCGCTCGCGAGCTGTGCGGCGCGCAGCGGCGCGAGCTCGGCGTACGGCTCCTCGATCGCGTAGGCGCTGCGGCCGCGGCCGCCGCCCACGAGCGCGTCGACGTAGAACCAGTCGACGGTCAGGATGTGGTTGAGCGTCTTCATGATCGTCGGGAAGAAGCTCGTGCGCGTGGCGTGCAGCTCGTCGGGCGAGAGCTGCGCGCAGGCGGCCAGCAGCCGGTGATTCGCCCACGCGTTGTTGCGCGCGAGGCCGCGCATGATCGAGATCGCGTCCATCACTCCTCCGTGGAGCCGCCTTCGGTGTCGCTCTTGTCGGTGTCGTCGGGCTTGGGCGCGGGGCGGATGTAGATGTCGTCCACGCGCCACTCGCCGTTCTCGCGCAGCAGCACGATGCGATAGCGGATGCCGTTCTCGTCCCAGCGCAGCTCCGCGCGGTCCTTGCCGAACGTGTCGAGCTGATCGTTGACGTGCTTCGACAGGCCCGAGAGGAAGCCCTCGACCTGGCGCGTGAGGCCTTCGCGGCGGCGCGCGGTGAGCACGTCGAGCGCGCCGGCGACGTCGCGCGCGGCGACCGCGTCGGCGAAGATCCGCAGCGCGTCGCCAGCTTGTTGCGCGCGCGATCGGCTCACCAGCTCGGACTCGAGCCGCCAGGCGTTGCCCTCGCGCTCGAGCGCGACCAGCTTGCCGTCGGAGTAGCTGACGAGCGCGCGCTCGCCGACGTCGGGGCTGCCTTTGAGGCTCTCGTCGAGCACGTTGGCCTGCCAGTGCCGCTCCGGTGCGGTTTGCTTCCACTGGATCGCGAACTCCTCGAAGCTCGTCTTCTTGCGCGCATCGTCCGAGAGCAGCGCATAGGCGGCGTGCGGATCGTCCGCGCGGAGCGCGTTGACGTACGCGCGCACGCCGGTGGCCGCGGGCGACGACGGGCCCATCGCTCCGCCGCAGCCTGCAGCGACAACGACGGCGGCGACCGCGCGCAACACGCACGCACATTAGCACGCCAAAAAATAAAGCCGCCGAAGCACCATGCTTCGGCGGCCCCCCGCGCTGCGTGGCCGTCCGTCAAGATCCGGCAGCGAGGAGTTGTTGAGGGACGGTATTGCGAGGCAGGTGCCAGATCCCAGGCAACCCTCGCGGCCCGCAAGTATCCGCACCGCGGTCGCATTCGCCGCGCCGAGTCAACGCGTGTTCACACGGCGTGGTGTGAAGTTCAGAACGTCGCAGCCCCGTCGCAGGTTACTGGCAGGCGTAGTAGCCGCGCAGCAGCGAGTACGAACGACACGACGTGCCCGAGTGGCACTCGCCCGACGCGTTGGGATCGCACAGCACGATGTCGGCGGAGTTGGTGCAGCTGCTCGCGCACGACACCGAATCGACGCGATCGAAGCCGTGCGAGTGCGCGTGCTGCAGCGCGCAGCAGATCTTGCCGCCGCCGCAGTCGGCGTTGTCGTCGCATGGCAGCAGCAGCTTGCTGCAGCTCCCGCCGCCCGTGACGCAGGTGTTGCCGCCACCGGGGTCGCAGCAGTCCGGCGTGCCGCCGCTGCAATCCGCGCCGCCGCACGCCACGCCCGGGTTCTTGTACGCGCACGTCACGGTGACGTTCGTGATGTCGCTGTTCATCACCGTGCCGGTCGCGTTCGCGATCGTGCAGCCGAGCGTCGGCGGCTCCGAATAGACAGACACGGCGTACGTGTCGTTGCTCGGGATCGGCTTCGTGAACGTGAACCCCGTGGTCGATGACGTGACGGTCTGGATGTCCGTGGCGTCGGCGTTGTCGACGAGCTCGACCGAGCCGGTCACGCCCGCGCTCGTGCCGCCGATCGAGAACGCGTGGGTCGCGCACGACACGTCGATGGTCGTGATCGCCGGGCCCCCCGGATTCGAGCCGGAGCCGTTCATCATCGTGCAGTCCTGCGCCGCCGGCGGCCAGGTGGGAGGACCCGACACGATCACGTTCCACGAGCTCGTCGGTTGCGTCGGAATCGTCATGTCGAACGCGTAGGTGCCGTTGCCCGGCACCGTGATGACGTCGCTGTTGATCGTGTTCGTGAGCTGCACCGAGCCGACGAGCCCGGTCACCATGCCGCCGAGCGTCGTCGTGTCGGGGACGCAGTTGACGACCACCGTCATCACGTCGGAGTTGCCGATCTTGCCCATGTCGCCGGCGACGACGCAGGCGCCGCCCGGATTGGTCGGGATGGTGACGGCGTACGGGGTGCCGCTCGCGAGTGCGGGAAACACGAACGTCGTCGCCGGGCCGGTCACCGTGATCTGGTCGGTGCCGTCGTCGAGGACCGCGGTCTGGCCACTCGTGAGCCCGATGATCGTGCCGCCCAGCGTGTACATGGCGGTGATGCAGCTCACCGTGATGTCGGCGACGTCGCCGGTCGCGTTGCCGGTCCCGTTGGCGACCGTGCAGTTCTGACTGGGATTGGTCGGCTGCGTGCTGACCGTGACGTCGTACGGGCCCTGCATCACCGGCGAGAACTTGAACGCGCCGGGCGTATCGACGCGGATGTCGTTCATGCCCTGGTCTTGCAGCACGAGCCCCGCGCCCTCCAGCGACACGTCGACCGTTCCCGCGATCGTCACGAAGCCCGGAGGCAGAACGCCGCCGTCGTCGCTGCAGTCGTGTTGCTGGCAGTACAGCGGATCGACCTCCTTGCAGCCGGCCAGCCCGACGAGCGTCATCGCGACGACCAGCGCGCGCATCAGAAGCTCCCCGCCCAGCCGATCATCGCGCCGTCGGGCATGATCGCCGCGACGGGCGTCTCGGTCGAGCTGCCGCGCAAGAGCAGGATCGCGCCGGTCACGGCGAGCGCGCCGGCGCCGACCGCGACGCCGATGCCGGGTGTGCGGTAGTTCGTATAGAACATGGTCTTTCCGGTCGGTCCGCCGTCGACGATCATGTACGCGGCGGCACCGCCCGCTGCCGCACCGCCGACGACCATCACCGCCGGCCAGAACCGCGAGTGATGCACGACCACGACGGTCGGCTCGCGCCGCGGCGGCGGCACTGCGGGGGCGACGATCGAGACCTTGCTGGTCTCGCCCGCGCTGAGCGTCACCTTGCGCTTGTCGAGGACCTTGCCGTCGCGCAGGAACGACACGACGTGCTCGCCGGGCGTGACGTCGGGCGACACGGGCGTCACGCCCACGGCCTGGCCGTCGATCATCGCGAGCAGGCCGGGCGGCGTCGACGTGATCTCGACCTTGCCGGTCATCGCCGGTACGAGGCGAGACAGCTCCGACATCACGTCCTCGACCGTCTTGGGCAGCACGTCCTTCGTGCAATGGTTGCACATTCGCTGGAGCGACACGACATCGCGATGTTTCGTGATCCAGTACGCAGACAGCTGTACGTCGCGGTGCGCCTTGCGGCCGGATGCCTGCGCGACGATCACGACGATGCTCTCGGCTTCGGAGCGTTTCTCGACGACGCCACGCGCGCACGCGAGGTCGGCCATCGCGAGGCAGTTCGCGAGCGTGATCTTCGCGTCCTTGTCGAGCGGCGACTCCGCGATCGCGAAGCGATGCTCGCCGAGCCAGGTCTCGACCGCGACCATGGCCGGCTCGTGCGTCGCGTCGTCGCCGGTGACCATGACGCCGACGGAAGATCCCGCTCGAGCGGACACCGATGCTCCAACCACGCCCACGATGAGGATCGCGCGTAACAAGCCTATGGCACGATGGTACTACCCTCGCGGGCCGTCGGTTAACTGGATCTCCGAGTGCCGTGCTTCCGGGAGCTTGTCCGGATAATCGAGCGTGTAGTGCAAGCCGCGCGATTCCTTGCGGCGGCGCGCGCTCTCGATGATGAGATGTGCGACGAGCGCGAGGTTGCGCAGCTCGACGAGGTCGTTCGTGACCTTGAAGTCGATGTAGTACTCGCGGATCTCGTCGCGCAGGATCTCGATGCGGCGGCGCGCGCGCTCGAGTCGCTTGTCGGAGCGCGTGATGCCGACGTACGACCACATGAACCGGCGGATCTCCTCCCAGTTGAGCGAGACCACGATCGCGTCGTTCGAATCGGTCGCGTTGCCCGACGACCACGGCGCGACGCGATCGGGCCGGATCCGAGACGCCGCGCGCACGGCGTCGGCCGCGTGCGCCGACATCACCATGCCTTCGAGCAGCGAATTCGATGCGAGCCGATTCGCGCCGTGCAGCCCGGTGAACGCGCACTCGCCGATCGCGTACAGGCCGCGAATCGTGGTCTGCGCGCGCGCGTCGGTCTTCACGCCGCCGCACATGTAGTGCGCGGCGGGCACGACGGGGATGCCGCGCTTCGTGATGTCGATGCCGAGCGACAGGCAGCGCTCGTAGATGTTGGGAAAGCGCGCGCGCACGAAGGCCGGATCGAGCGCGGTCATGTCGAGGAACACGGCGTCGGCGCCCGATTTCTTGAGCTCCTTGTCGATCGCACGGGCGACGACATCGCGCGGCGCGAGCTCCTGCATCGGGTGGTAGTGCTCCATGAACGTCTCGCCGCTCGCGAGCCGCAGCTTGCCGCCTTCACCGCGCAGCGCCTCCGAGATCAGGAAGCTGCCGGCGTGCGGGTGATAGAGCACGGTCGGGTGAAACTGCACGAACTCGAGGTCGCAGCACGCGGCGCCGAGGCGATACGCCATCGCGACGCCGTCGCCGGTCGCGACATCGGGGTTCGACGTGTAGATGTAGACCTTGCCGGTGCCGCCGGTCGCGAGCACCGTCGCGCGCGCGCACAGCGTCTTGACCTCGCCCGAGTGCGTGTCGAGCACGTACGCGCCGAAGCATGCGGGATCGCCGCCGTACTTCGCGAGCGACAGCAAGTCGATCGCGATGTGGTGATCGAGCACGGTGATGTTGGCGTGGCCTTCGATCGCGGCCATCAGCGCGCGCTGGATCTCGCGCCCGGTGACGTCTTCCCAGTGCACGACGCGATGGTGCGTGTGCGCGCCCTCGCGGCCGAGATCGAGCGCGCCGGCCGAGTCGCGCGCGAGCCGCACGCCGACGTCGAGCAGCCGCTTCACCTGTGCCGGGCCTTCGCGCACGCACCGCTCGACGACGTCGCGATCGCACAGGCCATCGCCGGCGACGAGCGTGTCCTCGATGTGCTGCTCGAAGCTGTCGCCGGGCGCGAGCACCGCGGCGACGCCGCCCTGCGCCCAGTTCGTGTTGGTGTCGATCGGCCGCTTCTTCGTGATGACCGTGACGTGGCCGTGCTCGGCGGCGTGCAGCGCGAAGTTCAGCCCGGCGATGCCCGATCCGATGACGATGTAGTCGGTCTCGAGCGGCTCGGACATCGCCGCGGACCATACCGCATCTACGGCCGGACGAAGATATCGGTCGGATCCTCGGGCCGGAACGCGACCGCGAACAGCGGCACGAGGTCGGTGCCGCGCGCGGCGAGGCCTTCGTAGTCGCCGAGGAACGCGACGCCGCCGACCGTCGCGATCGTCTGATCGAACGCGCCCGACAGCTGCTCGTCGCTCCACGTCGCGCCGCCGTCATGCGACGTGGCGAGCCACGCGGTCGCCTGGCCATCGGCGCGCAGGTCGTAATAGAACACGCCGGCCGTGCCGTCGGCGGCGACCGCGATCTGCGGCGTGAACGCGGGCACGTCGGGCGCGCCGTTCGCCACGACCGGCGCGGACCAGGTCTGGCCGCCGTCGGTCGAGTGCGCGACGACGATCCCGTCGTGTGTGTTCTGCGAGAACGCCGAGTCTTCCCACGCGACGTACAGTGCGCCGCTCGCCGGGTCGACCGCGAGCTCGGGCAAGCCGTCGCCGGTGCGCAGGTTCGGCACGCCGACCGAGGCCTGCGGCGCGACTTCGATCGGCGCCGACCACGTCGTGCCGCCGTCCATCGATCGGAGCACCTGGATGTCGGTGGTCGGCATCGCGTCGATGTCGTCGCTCTGGCCGTCGTGAAACGCGGTGAACACGTCGACGAGCGTGCCGTCGGGCAGCACCGCGACGATGTTGCCGATCGTCTGGGCGTTGACGCCGGGATCGAAGATCGCGCGCGCGGGTTCCCACGTGCCGTTCGTCGCGCGCGCGAACATCGCGGGGCCGGTGCCGATCGGTTGATCGGGATGACTGAGCCCGGTGAGGCGGTCCCAGACCGCGTACGCGCGGCCCGCCACGTGCGGATCCGCCGTGATCGAGTCCTTGTCGTTGAACACGTCGGGGTCGTCGTCATCGATGAGCGCGGTGGGCTCGCCCCACGATCGGCCGCCGTCGCTCGAGGTCGCGACGAGCACGGCGCTATGCGAGTCGCTGCCGTCGAGGCCGATCGATTCGACATACACGGTGCCGTCGCGGTCGACGGCGACCCACGGGTCGCTCGTCCGTGCGAACGAGCCACCCGCGCATCTCGAGAACTTCGGCAGCGCGTGCGTCCACGTCTTGCCGGCGTCGAACGAGACCGCGGTGCCGGTGCCGTCGGCGCCGCCGGTCGACCACCGGTTCTGCTGCCACGCGGCGACGAGGTGCGTGTCGCTCGCCGGATCGACGGCGAGCGAGGGCTCGACCTCCTGCCCGGGCACCGGCGCGTTGTTTGCCGACGTGGTGTCGCCGCAGCCGAACGGATACGGGTTGCCGCCGGTGACATCGACGAGGTCGTCGTAGTCGTAACGCAGGTTGTCGCCGCACGCGGCCACCATGGCGAGCACGAGCGCGAGGCGGCTCAGCACGAGTTCCTCCCGCAAGCAGACCGGCCCACACGCTGCAAGATACAGGTAAGATGCGGCGCGGTGGGCGCACTCGACCAGCTGCTCGCGTACTTCGATCGCGAAGAAGTGACGGAGATCGTGATCGCGACCGGCCGGCCGATCGCGGTGCGGAAGGGCGGTGCCTACGTCGCGTTGACCGCAACACCGCTCACGCGCGAGCAGCTCGGCACGTTGCTCGAGGGCACGTCGATCGCGCTGCCGCCGAACGACGGCATGCAGCCGCCCGAGGACCTCGCGGTCGCGCATCGCCCCGTGCGCGTGCAGGTGGGCCGGCGCGGCGCCGAAATCGTCGTGCGCATCGAGCGCGGCCCGGTCAACCCCGCGCGCACGGCGACGCACACGCCGCACATCGCGAAGGAGCCGCCGGCACACGCCGCGCGAACCACGCGGGCGCCGCGCTCGACGAAGGCCCCGCCGATCCAGCCCGCGGGCACCACGACCGGCACCCGCAACAAGCGCCCGAGCGCCCCGCTCGAGCTCGACGATGCGGAGCTGGAGGTCGAGCCGCCGCCGGCGCAGGCACCCGCGCCGAAGCCGGCGACCTCGCGCGTTCCGGTGGTCGCGGCGAAGTCCGCCGCGCTCGATCAGCTCGTCGCGACGGCGCGCGCGCGAGGCGCCAGCGATCTGCACGTCGCTGCGGGACGGCCGGTGATGGTGCGCGTCGGCGGCGAGCTCGTGGCGATCGACCCGGCGGCGCCTCCGCTCGCGACCGCGGCCGCCGAAGCGATGCTGCTCGCGGTGCTCGCGCCGGTTCACAAGGCGCAGCTGGCGTCCGTGGGCTATGCCGACCTCGCGATCGATCTGGCCGGCGGCGGCCGGCTGCGCGCGAACATCTCGGGTCACCAGGGCGGCCTCAAGGGCGCGTTCCGCATCGCGCGCGCGGCGCCACCCACGCTCGACGAGCTCGGCCTGCCGGCGTCGCTTTCGAAGGTGATCGCGCATCATCAGGGGCTGGTCGTGATCGCCGGGCCGAGCGGCCAGGGCAAGACGACCACGCTCGCGGCGCTCGTCGACCAGCTCAACGCGAGCAAGCCGTGCCACATCCTGACGATCGAGGATCCGATCGAGATCGTGTATGCGCGCAAGGCCGCGGTCGTGTCGCAGCGCGAGGCGGGGCTGCATACGAAGACATTCGCGACCGGCCTGAAGGCGTCGTTGCGCGAGGATCCCGACGTGATCGTGATCGGCGAGCTGCGCGATCGCGAGACCGTCGAGATCGCGCTGACCGCGGCCGAGACCGGGCACCTCGTGCTGTCGACGATGTCGACGCCGTCGGCGGCAAAGACGATCGATCGGCTCGTCGACATGTTCCCGGCCGAGGAGCACGCGCAGGTGCGCGCGTCGATCGCCGGTGCGCTGCGCGCGATCGTCGCGCAGCGGTTGCTACCCGCGGTCGGCGGCGGCGTGGTCCCGGCGGTCGAGCTCGTCACCGGCGTGCTGCCACTCGCGGTGCTGATCCGCGAGGACAAGCTCTACCAGCTGCCGAACCTCATGCAGCGCGGCAAGGCGTTCGGCATGCTGCGCTTCGAGGATTCGCTCGCCGAGCTGGTTGCCGCCGGCAAGATCGCGAGTGCGACGGCGCAGGCCGCGCTGCAGGTGCGCCGGTGAACGACCTCGATCGCCTGTTCGACCAGCTGCTCGAGCGCGGCGGCTCGGACCTGCACCTCACGCCGGGCTACCCGCCGATGTTTCGGCTGCGCGGCGAGCTCGTCGCTGCCGGCGAGCGCGAGCTCACGTCGGCGCAGATCGAGGCGATGCTCCTCCCGCTGCTGTCGCCCGATCATCGCGGCGCGTTCGAGGCGAGCGGCGACCTCGACTTCGCGCACGCGCACGGCACGCGCGCCCGATTTCGCGCGAACTACCTGCACAAGCTGACCGGCACCGGCGCGGTGTTTCGCGCGATCCCGACGACGATCAAGACGCTCGACGAGCTCGGTGTGCCCGCGGGCGTGCGCAAGCTGAGCGAGCTCCGCGCCGGCCTCGTGCTCGTGACCGGGCCGACCGGCAGCGGCAAGTCGACGACGCTCGCGGCGATGCTCGATCACATCAACCGCACGCGGCCCGGGCACATCCTGACGATCGAGGATCCGATCGAGTTCGTGCACCAGCCGCGGCTGTGCGCCGTGACGCACAAGGAAGTCGGCGAGCACGTCCCGAGCTTCCTCGACGCGATCCGAAGCGCCGGCCGCGAGAATGCCGACGTGATCCTGGTCGGCGAGCTACGCGGCGCCGAGACGATGAAGGCCGCGCTTCAGCTCGCGAGCTTCGGCATCCTGATCTTCGCGACCGTGCACACGAACTCGGCCGCATCGACGATCGACCGCTACGTCAACGCGTTTGCCGCCGACCAGCAGCCGCAGATCCGCGGCCTGCTCGCCGACTCGCTCGCGGGGGTGATCGCGCAGCAGTTGCTGCCGCGCGCCGACGGCAAGGGCCGCGCCGCCGCGCACGAGGTGCTGATCGGCAGCCTCGCGCTCGCATCGCTCATCCGGGAGGCCAAGACGCAGCAGATCGCCGGCTACATCCAGGCCGGGGCCGGCGAGGGCATGCAGGCGATGGATGCCGCGCTCGAGAAGCTGGTCGGGGCCGGCGCCGTGAAGGCGCGCGATGCCCTCGAGAAGGCCCTCGACAAGGACTCGTTCACCAAGGCGATGGGGCCGCGGTTGCAATAGGGCCTCGGGCCTCGGGCTTCGGGCGTCGGCCAGAAGGTTTTGCCGGGGTCGCCCGATCGCGGTACGATTTTTCGGCAGTGCGACGTCTCGTCCCGATCTTCGCCGTGCTCGCGATCGCCGCATCGACCGCGCGGGCGGACGTCTACACGTGGACCGACAAGGACGGCGTGATGCACTTCACGAACATGAAGCCGTCGGGCGGAAACTGGCACAAGGTGCTCGACAGCGAGCCGATGCGCGGCTCGAAGGCGGCGGCCGAGCGCGGCAGTTGCCCGCGCTGCGACAAGGTGCCGGCGACCGACATGTCTCCCGATCGGTTTCACCGCTACGACCAGTACATCACCGAAGCATCGCAGCTGTACAAGATCCCGGTGCCGCTCATCCGCGCGGTGATCAAGGTCGAGAGCGACTACGATCCGCACGTGGTGTCGTCGATGGACTGCAAGGGCTTGATGCAGGTCCATCCCGATGTCGAGAAGGACATGGGCGCGCAGGGTGACATCTTCGATCCGCGCGAGAACATCATGACGGGCACGCGGCTCCTGCGCTGGCTCGCGAACCGGGTCGATGGCGATCTCGTGCTGACGATCGCGGGCTACCACGCCGGGCTCGGTTCGCTCGCGAAGTACGGCTACACGGTCCCGCCGTACGCGTACACGCGCCAGTACCTGAAGATGGTGCTCGACCGCTACTACCAGTACAAAGCCGAAGAGCAGCGCGCGCGAGCGAAGTAGTGCTGCGCGTCGTGGTGAGCGAGGAGGGCGCGCCCGAGTTGCCGCCGGTCGACATCGCCGGCGATTTCGTGATCGGCAGCGCGGCGGACGCACGGATCCGCCTCCCGGCGAGCGCGGCGCGCGCCGAGGAGGTGAGGGTGCGAGCGGCGGACGTCGGCGACGGCAAGACCTTCGCGATCGGGCTCTATCGCGTGCGCGTCGCGCCGGCGCCGCCGGGGGCCGTCGCTGCACCGCCGCAGCGCACGGAGAGCCTCGCGCGCGAGCTCGTGCGCGGGTTACTCGGCGCGAGCGCCGCACCGACGCTGGAAGTCGAGCGCGGTCCGCACGCGGGCGCCAAGCGCGCGCTCGCGGCGCCGGAGTCGCGGCTCGTGATCGGCCGTGGCGACGATGCGGGCTGGATCCTGGATGACGAGGATCTGTCGCGCGCACACGCGGAGCTGAGGCGAGGATGGGACGGCACGTGGGTTGCGGACCTCGATTCGAAGAACGGCACGCGGGTGGATGGCTCGGCGGTGGGTCGCGACGCGGTCGCGCTCCGCGATGGCGTGCTGATCGAGCTCGGCCGCGTGGCGATGCGATTTCGCGATCCCGCGGAGCGGCACTTGCGCGGGCCGAGCACGAATACGAGCACGAGCACGAGTACGACCAGGACTGCGAGCACGGGCGAGAGGCGCGGCAACGCCGCGGTGTTCTACGCGGCGCTGGCCGTGATGCTTGCCGCGCTGGTCGCGCTCGTCTGGGTCGTCACGGCTTGAGCTTCGCGCGCAGCTCGGCGAGCTCGGCCTCGGCGTGCGCGGCGCGCTGTTCGGCTCGTGCGGCTTCGCGCCGCGCGGCGAGGGCGGACTCCTCGGGGGTGGCGACGAGCGCACCATCCGGTGTGAAGAAGCGCAGCTGGCCGTCGTGCACGCCGAATGCGAGCCCGAGCTGGTCGCATGCGAGCAACCCACGCGTGTCAGGCGCGATAATCCAGAACGTATTCGGCTTGCTCGGGAGACATGCACGTGGCCAGAGCACGACGCGTACCGCACGAACATCGCGAAATCGCATCGCGCGAGGTCCGGAATGTCCGGACGCCGGACACGTTCGTCCGGCCACCGGACGAGAGCCGGACAAGCGTCAGAACAACGACAGCTGGCCACCTTTCGGCGGCCGGCGGAACCGCGACGGAAGCTCGCGCGCGGCGTCGCGATCGCCGAAGCCGAGGCGCTTGACGGTCGAGTCGAAGATCGTCGCGATGGTCTCGGCGTAGACGCCTTCGCCGCGCCCGCGCACCACGAAGCGCGCGTCGTACAGCTTGTCGCCGCCGCGCGTCTCGCGAATGCGATGCAGGATCTTGTCGGCGGCCAGCGGCAGCGCCGCGCGCAAACGCTCCTCGAACACCTGCTTCACCGCGCCCGGCAAGCGCAGCAGCGTCCAGCCCGCGCTCGTCGCTCCGGCCTCGCGCGCGGCCTCCAGTAGCCGCATCAATTGATCGTCGTTGAGGCCGGGGATGATCGGCGCGCACATCACGCCGATCGGCACGCCGGCCTTCGCGAACGTCTCGATCACGCGCAGCCGCCGCTCCGGCGTGGCCGCCCACGGCTCGATCGCGCGCGCGAGCTCCGCGTCGACCCACGCGAGGCTCACGCTCACGTGCGCGCCGGCCTCGCGCGCGAGCTCCGCGATCAGCTCGACGTCGCGTTCGACAAGCGCGCTCTTCGTGATGATGGCGACCGGATTGCGGTACTCGAGACACACCTCGAGCATCTGCCGCGTCAACTGCAGCTCCTTCTCGATCGCCTGATAGCAATCGGTCACCCCGCTGAACATCACGAGCTCGCCCTTCCAGCTCTGCTTGTCGAACGTCTCGCGCAGCAGCTCTGCCGCGTGCGGCTTGACGACGATCTTCGTGTCGAAATCCGTCCCCGCGCCGAGGTCGAGATACTCGTGCGTCGGACGCGCATAGCAATACGCGCACGAATGCAGGCATCCACGATACGGATTCGCGCTCCAGCGGAAGGCGAGGTCGGGCGAGTCGTTGTGCGAGAGGATCGAGCGCGAGTGATCTTCGAGCAGCGTGAGTGACGACGGCGGTGGGCCATCGCCGTCGTCGTAGCTCACCGAGGTCGGGTGGAAGCGGTTGGCCGGGTTCGCGGTCGGGCGGGATTTCACGTCTCGACGATACTACTGAAAATCTGTTCAGGATAGGATAGCGACGGCGCCGACGCCGCGGCGATCGCCTCCACGACGTGCTCGCGGCGATGCAGGCGCGGCAGCGCGATCGCGCCGCGATCGATCACGAAGCGCAGCGCGAGCTCGGCGATCGTCTCGCACTCGACGTGCTCGATCCGCACGTTCCGCTCGAGCTGCGCGCGTGCCGCATCGCACGAGCGCGCGGCGGCCGGCTCGCGTTTCACGTACGGCGCGGCCTTCGCGCACGCGATCGCGATGCGCTCGCTCACCTCCGGGCCGGACGCACCGGTCAGCGCGCCACCGGCGAGCGGCCGCCTGGCGAGCCACGCGTGCGCGCCGGTGTACGCGACGCGCTCGCACATGCTCGTCGGCACCGCGATCGCAGCGAGCCATGGCTCGGCCGCGCGCTCGTCGAGCTGGTCGACGGAAAGCCCCCAGCGCAGCGCCTTGCC
>DASXCY010000009.1:0-23008 GCA_036490935.1 Kofleriaceae bacterium
GGTTGGCGTCGTCGGGCAGGTGCTTCTTCAGGCCCTCGATGGCCTTGCGCACCTGCTGCAGCGGGATGTCGGCGGCGACCAGATCCTTCGCCGACTTCACCGCGACGAGATCGCGGAACGTGTAGTAGAAGCGACCGCCCTTGCGCACGGTGGGGCCGACGAACCCGATTTGCATCCAGTAGCGCAACCGCGCCTCCTGGACGGCGAGAATGCGGGCGACATCGCGAATGGAATAGAGCTCGATCATGGGGTCCTCCGTTGTGCTTCGACGCCCATGCTGAACAGCAGCTCGGCGCCGCGCGCGCGGCTTTCGACATCGACGTGGGGCGCTGCGAGCTCGCAGCCGGCGACGCGGCGCGCCTCGGTCAGCGCGATGCGGCGCGCGTGGTCGCGACACCGATCGTCCGCAGCGTACAGGAACGCGACCCGCTGCGCGGTGGAAGCATCCGGCAAGTCGCTGACGCGGTCGGTGGTGCGCGCGAGGTCCACCGTGAGCATCGTCGAGCCGGCGTAGGTGTCGCCGGCGAGCTCGCCTTCGGTCAGCACGCGCGCCGTGCCATGCAGGATCTCGACGGCGATCGGCGCGAGTCGCACGGAAACTTCGCGTTCGAACAGCGACACGCGGCGCGCCACCGCCATCGGTTTTCGGGGTGGCAGGGGCGCAGGGGCGGGTCGGCGCGCGCGACGAAGAGGCGGCATCCCGAAAATGCTAGAGGACCCTTCCGACGGCCGCCAATTTTCGGTGCTATCGTGAGGCCGTCCATGAGCCTGGACGTCAAGCGCTATCCGATTCTCGTCGTCGACGACGAACAGGACAACCTCGACGCCTTTCGGTTCAACTTCAAGAAGACGTTCGACATCCTGACCGCCAACAGCGGTCCCGAGGCCCTCGCGCTGCTCGCTGACAAGGATGTCGCGGTGGTCGTGACCGACCAGCGGATGCCGAAGATGACGGGGGTCGAGCTGCTCCGCGAGGTGCGCGCGCAGCGGCCGGAGACGGTCGGCATCATCCTGACGGCGTTCACCGACGTCGACGTGCTGATCGAGGCGATCAACCTCGGCCAGGTCTATCGCTACATCACCAAGCCGTGGGACGCGAAGGACGTGCGCGGCGTGCTGCAGTACGCGATCGAGCGCTTTCACCTGCTGCGCGAGAACAAGCGGCTCGCGGCGCAGCTGCAGGAGTACACGGGGTACTTGAACCAGCAACTGCACGGCCAGTTCGACTACGGCAACATCATCGGCGACAGCGGCGCCTTGAAGGAGGTGCTCGCGAAGGTCGAGCAGGTCGCGACGACGTCGTCGACCGTGCTGCTGCGCGGCGAGACCGGCACCGGCAAGGAGCTGGTCGCGCACGCGATCCACATCAACTCGCCGCGCGAGGAGAAGCCGTTCGTGCGCGTCAACTGCGCGGCGCTCGCGCCGGGTGTGCTCGAGAGCGAGCTGTTCGGGCACGAGAAGGGCAGCTTCACCGGCGCGGTCGAGCGGCGCCGCGGGCGGTTCGAGCTCGCCGACGGCGGCACGCTGTTTCTCGACGAGGTCGGCGACCTGCCGATGGAAGTGCAGATCAAGCTGCTGCGGACGCTGCAGGAGCGCGAGCTCGAGCGCGTCGGCGGCAACGAGACGATCAAGGTCGACGTGCGCGTGGTCAGCGCGACCAACCGCAACCTCGAGAAGATGATCGAGGAAGGCGACTTCCGCGAAGATCTGTATTACCGGCTCAACGTGTTTCCGATCGTGCTGCCGCCGCTGCGCGACCGGCTCGAGGATCTGCCGGTGCTCGTCGGCCACTTCATCGGCAAGTTCGCGCGTCAGATGGGCCTGCCCGCCGCGCCCGCGTCTCCCGAGGCGCTCGCGAAGCTGCGCGAGTACAACTGGCCGGGCAACGTGCGCGAGCTCGAGAACATCATCGAGCGCGCGATGATCCTCGCGAAGGGCGCGCCGCTCGCGACCGGCCACCTCGATTTCGGCCGGCGCGCGCACACGGCTTCGTCGCAGCAATCGGGGAGCATGCCGATTCCGGTCGCGGCGCCGGCCGCGCACGCAGCGACGGCGGCGACGTCCGACGACGGCAAGAGCCTCGCCGAGCGCCTGCTCGACAGCGAGCGCAAGGAGATCGTGGCGGCGGTCGAGAAGTCGCGCGGCAACATCGCGAGCGCCGCACGCACGCTCGGCATCAACCGGTCGACGCTGTATTACCGCCTGCGCAAGCACGGCCTCGAGCACTTGCTGCCGACGAAGGTGCAGGTCGGCGCCGAAGAGCCGGCCGGCGGCGAGCCGACGTAGCGTCTGGCGGCGGGCTTCGGCGTCGCGCTCGAGGAGCGCGCGCGTGAGGAGCAGGCCGATGACGAGCCGGTTCATGCGGTGGCAGCTCGGTCATGCAGGGAGGGTATCGCGGTATGCTACGGGCGTGCGCGTCCTGTTCGTCGTCGATCCGCTCGAGCGACTGAGCCTGGCCGGCGATACGTCGTACGCGCTGATGCTCGAGGCGGCGGCGCGCGGCTGGGACGTGTGGACGTGTCAGATCGAGCACCTCGGGCTGGTGGGCGACGACGCGGTCGTCGACGCCGTGCCGACGATCGTGGCGCCCGCGGTCGAGGTCGCCGACGCGTTTCAGGTCGAGGCGCGCGCGGCCAAGCGGCTCGGCGAGTTCGATGTCGTGCTGATGCGCAAGGATCCGCCGGTCGACGTCGCGTATCTGCACGCGACGTGGATCCTCGAGCACGCGCGTGGCAAGACGCTGCTCGTCAACGACCCGCGCGGCCTGCGCGAGCTCAACGAGCACCTCGCGGTGCTGCGGTTCCCGGCGCTGACACCGCCGACGATCGTGACGCGCTCGGCGGACCGGCTGCGCGCGTTTCAGAAGGAGCAGGGCGGCGCGATCGTGGTGAAGCCGGTCGACGGCTACGGCGGGCTCGGCGTGTTCGTCGTGCGCGACGGCGATCCGAACGCGTCGTCGATCCTCGAGACGTCGACCGGCGCCGGCGCGCGGTGGACGATCGCGCAGCGGTTCTTGCCGGAGGTGGCGCAGGGCGACAAGCGCATCGTGCTCGTCGACGGCGAGCCGATCGGCGCCGTGCTGCGCGTGCCGGCCGCGGCCGAGGCGCGCGGCAACCTGCACGTCGGGGGCAAGCCGGTGAAGTGCGCGCTCGACGCGCGCGATCGCGAGATCATCGCGGCGGTCGCGCCGATGTTGCGCGAGCACGGCCAGGTGCTCGTCGGCCTCGACGTGATCGGCGGCATGCTGACCGAGCTCAACATCACGTCGCCGACCGGCGTGCGCCACATCGCACGCCTCGACGATCGGAACGTCGCCGCGCCGATCCTCGATTGCTTCGAGCGGCTCGCGAAGTCCGGCGGATTTCGGACGTAGCGGCCGGTGGCCGGCCAGTCCGGACACGCGTGGGCGAGGGATCGCGTGGTTATCGCGGCACGGGATCTGCTTCGTGCTCCCGTGCAGCCGAGGTACATTCGATGGCCGAGCGCGACGACGAAGACATGACGAAACCGGTGACACGCGGGGAGCTGCGCGCAGAGCTCGCGGAGATGCGCGCGGAGATGCGCAAGTGGGCCGGCGCGCTGAACGACCGCATCGAGCGCGGCGAGAGGCTGATCATGCGGCACGTCTCCGAGGAGATCGCGCGGTGCACGAACGCCATCCTCGAGGCCGTGCGCGGTCAGATCGGCGCGGTCGATGACAAGTACAAGGATCTTCCGCGGCGCGTGGCGCGCCTCGAACGCGCGCGCAAGCTCAAAGGCTGAGCGCGCACGCGATCGCGGTGCCGGTGTCGACGCACGCGTCGGCGAAGCCGTCGCCGTCGAGGTCGCCGAGCACGAGCGCGGTCGGCGTCGTGCCGGGGAACGTCGCGAGCGTGGTGCGCGGGCCGAACCCGCGGCCCTGGCTGCGCGCGCAGGCGACGCGCGCACCGTCGAGCGCGCACAGATCCGCGCGGCCGTCGTCGTCGATGTCGACGAGCGCGCTGGTGTCGGCGCTCGCCGGCGCCGGATCGACCGCGCCGGCGAGCGACCAGCTCCACGGTACGCCGTCGGTCGTCACCGCGGCCTCGGCCGCGACGCCGCACGCGACGCCGGCCGTCGCGTTCGTGACCGCGCACCAGTCGGGGTGCGTGTCGGCGTCGAGCTCGCCCGGCCACGCGAGCGTCGCGGCCGCGGGCCACGCCGACAGCGCGATCGGCGTGTCGCCGGCGTGCGCGCAGATCATGCCGGCGGCCGACAGCCCGCAGACGTCGCCGTCGACCGCGGCGAGCGACGCGGCGGTCGCGGTGGTCGCCGCGGCGCCGGCGAATGCGGTCGACCACGGCGTCACGTGGAACGAGCTCGCTGCCAGCGCACACAGGATCCCGGACCCGTCGCTCGCGAGCCCGCACGCGTCGGCGGCCAGGTCGCCGTCGACGTCGCCGAGCACGAGGCTGCGCGGATCGATCGCGAACGGCTGCGCGCCGTCGTCGATGCGCGTCGCGGAGCCGAACGCGCCGGTGCCGTCGCCGGGCGCGCACATCAGCGCGCCGGCTTCGACCGCGCACAGGTCGCCGTGACCGTCGCCGGTCAGGTCGGCGATCCGCAGCGCGCGGCCCGTCGAGGTGAGCCCGAGCGCGGCGCGCGGCGTCGTCGCGATCGCCGGATCGAACGTCCACGCCGGCGCGCCAGCCGCGCCGCACAGTACGGCGCGCACGCGGCCGCCGCCGGTCGCGAGGCACGACAGGTGCGCGTAATCCATGTCGGGCGCCGGCGCGGGCGGAACGCCGGCCCAGATGCGACCCTCGTCGTCGAACAAGAACTGCTGGCTCGTGCCGCCCGTACAATCGCCGAGCACGAGCTCGCCGGTGGGCAGCACGCTCGGGCAGCGATCACCGGCGCGCAGCGCACGTGTCGTGTCGAGCTGCCAGGTCGTACCATCGCACGTGCCGGTGACGAGCCCGCCATCCGCCGTGATCTGCAGGCACTGCCCGCCGGCGTCGAGCTGGCCCGCCACGACGCGCCGGAACCCCGCGGCGTAACGGCGGTGAAGCTGCGCGGCGCGCGTGTCGTCGAGCGGTGCGGCGATCGCGGCGATCGCGGACGTCTCGGTGTAGATCGCGGCGGCCTGGTCGGCGGGCTCGGCGGCGACGTTGGCGCCGCGAACCGCGACGAGCTCGGCCGGGCTGTTCGTGCTTGCCGCCGCGAGCAGCGCGAGTGCGCCGGCGAGCATCCGATCTTCGTCGTCGGTACCGTGCGTCGCCGCGATCTCGAACGTCCGGATCACGGACGGCCGCGTATCACCGACGATCGCCGCGAGCGTCGCGATCAGCTTGGTCTGGTCGTATTCGGTCGACCGCGCCAACCGCGACGACGCGCTGCTGCGATTGCCTTCCCACACGTCGAGCAGCGTGTTCGGCGGAACCCCGACGAACACGAGCGACAGCCGCGCGTCGTCGTGCCGGCAATGCTCGACGACGCCCGGGCCTTCGTCGAGCCAGCCGCACCGCCAGCCGGCCGCGCTCGCGCCGGCCGCCGCCGCGTACGCGCGCTGCACGCGCTCGGTGTCGCCGTCGATCACGTAGACGACCGCGAGATCGCCGCGCTGCGCGGCCTCGACCACGTCGGGCTCGGCGACCACGAGCTCGTCGCCCGGTACCGCGGCGATCACGAGCTCCGAGGCCTGGCTCAGCGATTCTCCGTCGGGAAGCGAGTTGTCGCCGCACGCGGCGAGCGCGCATGCCGCGACGGCGAGCCAACGCATCGCCCGACTCTATCGTGATACAGAAGGCCGTGGACGTCCTCGCACGGCTCGTGCGCTGGCTCGGCTCGCGGCCGGCGGCTCAGCTCGTGCTCGGCGCGCTCGTCGTGACGTTCGCGTTTCCGGCGACGCCGGCCGCCGCGATCGGCCGCACGATCCTCGCGGGCGCACTCGGCGTCGCGGTCGCGCTCGCGTGGCCGCACGTGCCCGAGGCGATTCGCAGCCCCAACGCGCGCGTCGCGTCGCGCATCGTGCTCGGCGCGATCGTCGTCGCCGGGTTGCTCGTGTTCTGGGACACGATGACCGAGCCGGTCGCGTGGCAGGTCGGCGACTGGGGCCCGCAGCACGCCGTGCTCGCGCACCTGATGCCGTCGCTGCCCGGCTTCGACGCGCCGGTGTGGAACCACGCGGTCGGCACCGGCGACGCGCCGCTCGAGCTCTATCCCGCGCTCACGTACTACGTCACCGGCCACGTCGCGTGGCTGCTCGGGCTCGAAGATCAGCTGCCGCAGGCGTTCATGATCGTCGCGACGTTCGTGCACGTCGGGCTCGCGCTCGCGACCACCGCGCTCGCGATGCGCGTCGCGCCCAAGCCGCTCGCGCTGCTCGTCGGGCTGCTGTTCCTCGTCGATTCCGGCGCGATCTCGCATGGTGGCACCGTCGGGCTGTTTCACTGGGCGCTGCTGCACTCGGCGCTCGCGCACGCGTTCTCGATGATCGCGGCGCTCGGGATCCTCGCGGCGCTGCGGCGCCCGCGGCTCGGCGCGTCGGTCGCGATCTGGCTCGGCATCGCCGTGTCGACCGCGGCGCATCCCGTCGCGCTGATCACGGCGGCCGCGTACGTGCTCGCGCTCGCGGTCGTCGCGGTGCTCGCCGCCGATGTGCCGCCGCGCCGCGCGCTCGTCGCGATCGCGCACGTCGTGCTCGGCGTCGCGCTCGGCGCCGCGGTGTGGATGCCGGCGACCGAACGGCTGCTCGCGTACGGCCAGCACTTCCCGAACGAGCTGTACACGCCGGTCAAGCTGCTGCAGACCGTGATGGCGTACGCGATGCCGATCACCGCGTACGCGCCGATCGTGTACGCCGGATATTTCGGGATCCTGACCGGCGCGTGGACGCGGCGCGCCGAGCTCATCTTCATCAGCCTTGTCGGCCTGGTGCTGCTCGTCGGCCTCGCCGACGCGCCGTACCTCGCGTTCGGCTTGGCGCCGAGCCAGACGGTCGCGCGGCTCGGCGCGATGCGCATGATGCTGCTCGCGCGGCCGTTCGTGTTCGCGGCCGCGGCGTTCGCGCTGTCGATCCTGTACGCGCACGCGCGCGCGGCATGGCTGCGCTCGCCTCGCCGGTCGCGGCTCGTCGCGGCAGCCGCGCTCGGCGTGGTCGCGCTGCCGCTCGTGCGCGTGCTGCCCGAGTACTGGCGCGCCGAGACCGATCGCGCGTATCAGGAATCGCGGCAGGTCGCGCCCGATCCGTTCGGGCGCATGCAGCTCGTGTGGTGGGCGCGCGGCCAGATGCAGAGCCTCGGCCCGACCGCGTACGCGCGCGCGCTGTTCGAGGAGGATACGCACGAGCACTTCCATCTCACCGCCGAGACCGGTCTGCCGACGTTCCACCTCGACGCACAACCGGACCTGTTGTTGCGCGAGCGCATCGAGGACACCACGCCGGCGAGCCTGAAGCGCTTCGACGTCAAGTGGGTGATCGCGGTCGGCCACTCGCCGTCGCTCGGCGATCCGGCGAGCGAGATCGAGCTCGGCACGTATCACATCCGCACGCTGCCCGACTGGGACGGCCAGTTCGCGCGCGTCGAGCGCGGCTACGGCACGGTCGAGGTGACGCGCCTCGACGATCGCGCGGTCGAGGTCAACGTCACCGGCCCGGGCCCGTCGCTCGTCGCGCTCGGCACCGGCTATTACCCGCGCTGGCGCGCGACGCACGCGAGCGGCGCCGACGAGCCGGTGTACGCGCTGCCCGCGACGGCCGGCGGCACGATGCACGTCGTCTCGGCGTGGCTCGCGCCCGGTCACACGACGTTCACGTGCGACGGGCCGCTGCCATCCGACGGCCACGGCCGCACGCCGACGTTCGCCGCCGCGTTCCTCGCGATCGCGGCGATCGTGTGCTGGCGCCGCCGGCACTGGCGCCTCACCGTGCTGCGCGGGTTTGCCCGCGCGCGAGGCTGGCTGCGCGGCCGTGCCGCGACCGCGGTCGAGTGGGGCGTGCCGCTCGCGATCGCGGTGCTGTACGCGCGTGGCTGCGCCGAGCACGGCCATCGCACGCCGGCCCTGCTCGTCGGCTCCGGCTTGCGCGCGAGCGCCACCGTCGAGGCGCGCGCCGAGGGCGGCGACTGGCAGACGTGCGGCTACTCGCCGGTGACCGGCGTATTCCGCTGCGACGACCTCGCGACCGTCTCCGACACGACGACCAATCTCGTGAACGACGCGACGCCGAGCTGGTCGTTCATCACGCCCGCGATCTCGGCCTCGCTCGAGCGCGACGACGTCGACCTGCGCATCACGCTCGACGCCCACCTCTCCGGCACGTACTGGTCGGGCTCGACGTTCGACAGCGCGACCCTCCACGTCCCCGACGACATCGACCGCGAGCTCGGCGACCACTCGCAGCAGCGCTTCGACGACCGCGGCCTGCAACCGCTCCAGCTCGTGCTGCGCGCCTCCAACCGCTCCGACGCCTCGTTCACGCTCGTCGCCGAGGAATCCCTCGTCCCCGCACGCGACGACCTCGACGGCCCACCGCTGTTTCCACCCCCAGCCGTGCTCGCGATCCGCTAGCTCGCGCGTTAGAGTGCGCGACCATGTCGTCCGGCGATCCGTGCCCGATCTGCGGTGGCGAGCTGGCACCCGCGGTGGCGGCGCCACACTCGAGCTACGCGCCGCGCGGAACCTACCGCATCGATGTCTGCCGCTCGTGCGGTGCAGGGACGACGATGCCGCGGCCGAGCGAACAGGAGCTCGCACACTGCTACGAGACGACCTACGGCTACTCCGCGCACGACCTGATCGAGCACGAGAAGCGCCGGCGCGCGGCGTGGCTGCTGCAATGGTCCGGCGTGCACACCGGTCGCGTGCTCGATGTGGGCTGCATGTTTGGGTTCCTGCTCGACGAGGCGCGGCGCAAGGGACTCGAGACGCACGGCATCGAGCTGTCGGCCGAACCGGCCGCACACGCGGCGGCGAAGGGCCATTCCGTGTACACCGGAACGATCGAGCACTATGCGGGCTCACACGCGGATCTGCGCTTCGACGCGATCTTCGCGCAGCACGTGCTCGAGCACATCGCCGATCCGCGCTCGTTCCTCGCGGCGGCCCGCAGCATGCTCGCGCCCAACGGCCGTCTCGTGATCTGCGTTCCCAATTTTGAAGCCCGCCTGCGCCGGCTCGCGCCGAGCTCATGGGGCTGGTACCAGGTGCCCGTGCACTTGCACCACTACTCGCAACGCGCGCTGGAGCGGCTGCTCGGCGACACCGGCCTGGTCCCCGCCGAGGAGCACACCCGCGGCGGCGATACGCTGTTCCTCATCCTGTCCGCGATGCAGACACTCGGGCTCTCGGCGGGAACGGCGTCGGGGAGCTCGCGGCCCGGTCTCGCGCGCACGGCGCTCCGCGTGCTCGGCGAGCTCACGCGGCCCTATCACGCATTCGGCGACGACGAGCTCGCGGTGATCGCGGAGCCGCGCCGGTAGATGCGCGACAAGCTCCGGCCGTACCTCGTGCTCGCGGTTCCGTGGGTCGCGTTCGTCGCGTATGCGTGGCCGGGCATCATGTCGCCCGATTCCGTGAACCAGCTCGCCCAGGCTCGCCGCGGCGAGCTCGGGAACTGGCATCCGCCGATCATGGCGTGGCTGTGGGGACTCCTCGATCATCTCGTTCGCGGGCCGGCGTTGATGCTGGTGTTGCAGACCGGGCTGTTCATCGTCGGGCTGTACGCGGTGTTCCGGCGCTATCACGCGCCGACGCGCGCCGCGGTAGTCGCCGCGGTCGTGTTCCTGTTCCCACCGGTGTTCGCGGTGATGTCGGCGATCTGGAAGGACAGCCTGATGGCAGGTTGCCTGCTGTGCGGTGCATGCGGCATCGCCGCGCAGTCGCGGGGCGCGCGCGCGGGCGGCTGGTTCGCGCTGTTCTTCGCGGCGGCGCTGCGTCACAACGCGCCGCTCCTGATCCTGCCGATCACGGCGCTGCTCGCTCCGTACGCGACGGGCCGGCGCCGCATAGCGATCGGTCTCGCACTCGGTCTCGCAGTCGTGATCGCCGCCGAAGCGGCCGACCACGCGCTCGCGGACGTCGATCAGTATCCGTTTGCGAACATGATCGCGATGCCGGATACCGCCGGAACGCTCGCGCGTGCGCCGGATCTCGACGACGACGACGTGCGCGCGCTGCTCGCAGGCGCACCTCTCGTCCAGCAGCACGACATCCAGACCCGCGCGCGAGAGATCCACCCGGAGGCGACCGCGTGGGTCGCGGTGACGCGGGATGCGCCGCCGCTGTTCTCGCTTGCGACGACCGCGCGAGATGCCGACGGGGCCGTGACCGCGTGGCGGCGCACGCTCGCCGCGTATCCGCGCGCCTACCTCGCGTACCGCGCGAAGATCTTCTTCGCAAACATCGGCTGGTCGCGCCGGACCCGTCCGTTTCTGACCGCACGCGAGGAGCAGCCGAGAGATCTCGCGCTCGTTGCCGAGAACCACGGCTATTATGGCTATCAGCTCGCAATCGCCGACGCCCTGCTGTCGATAGAGCGCTGGATCATCTTCCGTCCATATCTGTACCTGGTCCTGGCCCTCGGGCTCCTACCGATCGCCTGGCGTGATCCGCTCCAGCGCGCGCTGCTCGGCGGCGCCATCGCCTACGAGCTCGCCCTATTCCTGATCTCGCCCGGCGGCCACGACTACCGGTATTCGCACTGGATGATCACGGTGGTCGTGATCGCGTCGGTGGTCCGGGTCGGGCGAGCGTGGCGACGACGTGACTCTTGATGATCGCGGCTGGCCGGGCTACCAACGCGAGATGCAGCATCTCCGTCGCGCGATCGATCAACTGCGCGATCGCCGCGTGATCGTGATCGGCGACGTCATGCTCGACGAGTACCTCAAAGGCGACGTGTCTCGAATCTCGCCCGAGGCGCCGGTACCGGTGCTCGAGGTGCGCAGCCACGAGTACACGCTCGGCGGGGCGGCGAATGCGGCCGCGAACATCCAGGCGCTCGGCGGCCTGACGACGCTCGTCGGAGTGGTGGGGCGCGACGAGACCGCGACGATCGTCGGCGAGCGGCTCGCGAGCCATGGCATCACGCCCGCGCTCGTGGTCGATCCGGATCGCCCGACGATCCAGAAGACACGGCTGGTCGCACAAGGGCAGCAGATCGTGCGCGTCGATCGCGAGCAGCGCACACCCATCAGCGAGGCGGTCTGCGACGGCATCCGGCGCGCGATCGACACTGCCGTTCGTGACGCCCACGCCGTCGTGCTCTCGGATTACGCGAAAGGTGTGGTGAGTGCTGCGATCGCGCGGCACGCGATCAGTTCCGCGCGCGCGGCTGGCGTGCCGGTGGTCGTCGATCCGAAGCAGCGCAGCTTCGCAGCGTATGCGGGCGCGACCGTGATCACGCCGAACCTGCACGAGCTCGAGGCGGCGGCCCCGCCTGCGCACGGACCGTTCGAGGTCGAGCGAGCGGCAACGAGCTTGCTGGCCCAGCTCGACGGCAGCGCCTTGCTCGTCACGCGCAGCGCCGAAGGTATGACGTTGTTCCGCGCTGCGGTGCCGCCTTTCCACGTTCCCGCGATGGCCAAGGAGGTCTTCGACGTGACCGGAGCGGGCGACACCGTCGTCGCGGCGGTCGCGCTCGCACTCGCCGGCGGTATCGCGCTCGAACACGCGATCGAGCTGGCCAGCCTCGCCGCAGCGATCGTCGTGTCCAAGCGCGGCACCTCGACGGTCAGCCCGGGCGAGCTCGTATCGGCGCTCGCATGATCGCATCACGGCGAGCGTTGCTGACCGAGCTCGCCGCGTGCACCGTGGTCGTCGCGGCGCTGTCGGTGTACGCGCTATGGAAGATGGACTACCTCGGCGCAGCGACGGCCGAGCAGGTCCGCATGACCGACAGCTCGCGGACCGCGTACGTCGCCAAGAACATCGTCGACGGGCGCGGCTATACGACGAACGAGCTGCCGGCATTCCTCGTCGATTTCTACGATCACAGCGGCAAGTTGCATACCGACAGGTGGCCGAACGCCGATCGCTTCCCGTTGACGGCGTATGCCGTGGCCGCACTGTACGTCGTCACGCGATCGACGAGCTACGAGGTTGGAATCCTCGGCTACAACCTGGTCTGCTTCGTCGCGTTCATCGTGCTGCTGTACTGGCTCGCGCGTGTCGTCTGGAACGACCGGTGGGCCGCGCTGTGCACGATCGGCATCGCGCTCCTTCACCCGCTGACGTACACGTACCTGTACCTGAAAGACGCGGACACCATGCTGCTCACGCTCGGCGTGATGGCGGCGTTCCTCGGATACTTTCGACGGCCCGCGGACGAGCTGTCGCGAAAGCGCGCGCTCGCCATCGGTACGATGCTGGCTTGGTCGCTGCTCGCGCGCCCGAATATCGGGCTGGCGTTCATCGCGTACTTTGCGCTGCTCGTCACGAAGAGGCTATGGACACTGCGTCGCACGCATGGTGTGAAGACCGCGCTCGCGATGGTCTCGCGCCGCGAGGGAGTCGCCGTCGTGGCGATCGCGCTGTGGTGCCTGCCGTTCGTCATCCATTCGCTGTCCGAATGGGGATCGCTGATGTTCAGCGCGAGCTCGCGCTATCAGATGCCACTCGGCACGCGCTACGCGATGGACACCGACACCTGGTGGAAGTACAGCGAACCTGGCCACCCGATCACGCTCGGCCTGCTCGCTCACACCGTGCCGTCAGAGCTTGTGGCGAAGTTCACGACGTCGTGGTGGCCGACGATCGCGGCGGTCACTCATTCCTATTTGCTCGAGCTCGTCCTCGGCTGCTCGGTGTTTGTCTGGCTCGGCTCGCGCGCCAGTGCGCACGAACAGGCGTTCCGTCGGGTCGTGTGGATGGTCGCGTTCGCGCTGCTGCTCAACTTCTTGGTGCTGCCGCTGTACTGCTACCAGGACTACAATTACCGCTACTACCTTTCGTTCGGTCTGCCGCTGTTCTGGATCGCATCCGGCCAGGCGGTCGTCCTCGTGGTCGGAAAGATCCGTCCTGTCCTCGCGAGCGTGTACCGGCACATCCTCACGAAGCCGAGCGTGTGGCTCGCAGTCGCGATCGCGGCGATCGTGGCATGGAACATCGGCTACTCGACGCAAGACTCCAACCAGCTCATCGCCGCGACCGCGAGGGTCGCCAAGCAACATCCGCTGCCGTTTGCGTTCGGTGTCGCGCTCATCCTGCTCTACCGGCCTCTCTCCCGCCTGCCGATCTCCCGCTTGCCATGGCGTTCGTTCGGGCTCGCGTCACTCGCGGTGCTCGCGCTGGTCATCGTCCGTTACGCGCCGAGGCGTGAGACGAAGCAGCTCGACCTCAACTGGTTTCCAGTCGACGATGGGGTCTGGGACGTACTCCGCGAGCGCAAAGGCCTGGTGTTGTCCTTCGCGCTGCAAGGCGAGGTGAACTGGACAACCGACCGCCAGGACATTCCGGCCCCCGAGTTCCCGATGCACGTCTACAGCCTGATGTTCGATCATGGGCTCGAGGCCGAGGACGTTTACATCGAAAGCGCGGAGACCCAGCTCGGCCAGTTCGGTGCGTTTCGCTGGGCGGCTCCCGGCTTCGAAGGCTACGCGCGGCTCGAGAAGTTTCAGGGACGCTTGCCTGGCTACGAGATCGCGTTTCACAGAGCCGCGATGAAGGGTTACCCGAAGTATCGCGTCGCACCGCGGCCAAAGGCGTCCACGATCTATCGACTCGTCGACCGTGGTGCCGTGCAGGCGATGGCGCGCAGTCCTCGGACGCTCGAGCTCGGCGACGTGGCGAACGTCATCTACACCGCACAGGGTTGGGGTGACTACGTAATGCTCGGCGATAAACCTGCGGTCGCCGCGACGGCGATCACGCGCGAGCGATACCTACAAGATCTGCCGGAGCGCCCGTGGGAGGACACCGCGGTCACGTTTTTCCTCGACGACGACCGCCCCACGGCCTTCGATCTCGAGATCTACGCCACGCACGCGACGATCCTCGCGTTCTACTGGAACCTCGACCTCTATGCGTACGATCCGCCGGAGGATCGCGCGGCGCACGCGATCGGCACGTACGCGGTCACGAAGCTCGGATGGCAGCACGTACATCTCGAGATTCCATCTGGGGTCACGCGCAAGGGGTTCAACAAGCTCGGCTTCCGCAGCTTGTCATTCGCACCGGCCGTGATTTGTCCCCCCGAGCTCGCGGATGCCGCCTGCAGACTCGAAAGCCCGGCTCCGCTGCCGGGAATCACGACCGACGGCCCGCCGCTTGTGGTGCATGCTCGCGACGCGACGACGGCCTCGCCGATGTTCGTGTCGGTCTTCGCAGGCGTGCTGGCGTTCGAGTACGCGCGATGACAGAAACGATCACGAAGGTGTTGGTCGCGGCGCTGCTCGCGACGGCCGTGTGTTTCCGCCTCATGCACCTGTCGTCGATCCCCGGAATCAACGGCGACGAAGGTTGGTGGGGCGTGCAGGCGCAGGCTTGGCTGCATGGTCAGCCATACGAGGCGCGCACGACCAGCGGCAACGCGATCGACATGGCGTTCCTCGTGCCGCTCGGGCTCGTCCAGCTGCTCGGCAAGCCGTCGTTTTTCCTGCTGCGCGCGTTGCCGGCGTTCTCGAACCTGCTCGGGCTGCTGATCGGATTCTTGCTCGTGCGGCGCATCTGGGGCCGCGCGACCGCGTCGATCCAGACCGTGGCGCTCGCGATCGCGCCGACCGCGATCTCGCACAGCCGCTTCTGCCAGGACCCGTCGCAGTCGATCATCTGGACGAGCATCACGATCTATCTGTGCCTGCTCGGGCTCAAGGAGCGCCCGCGCTGGTGGCTCTACTTCGTCGCGTCGCTCGCGGCGTTCGCGGTCGCGCTCGTGACGCATCCGACGAACGTGTTCGTCGCACCATTTCTGGTGCTTCCGCTCTGCCCGGTCGTGCGGCGCTGGATACCGGCGTCGCGGCGCGGGCGCGTGTACTTCGCGGCGGCCTCGATCGCCGCCGCCGCGGTGCTCGCGCTGTTCGCGGCGTTCGTCGCGTGGCCCGCGCTCAAGGCCAGCACAGGCTCGAGCACCCTCCTCGACAAGCCGTGGCTCGCGACGGCGCGTGCGCGGCTGTTCGACGGCGGCCAGTGGTTCGAATACGTGCGCAACTACGGCCGGCTCTTCAGCGGAGTCACGATCTACCGCTACTTCTCGGGACCGCACCTCGTCACGCCGATCTACGGCATCGCCGCAGGTCTCGTCGCGATCGGCGTGGCAGCAGGGATCATCCGCGCGTTACGGACCGGCCGCTCGTCGCTCGACTACGGCCTCGTGTCCGGATGGGCCACGATGTGGTTGCTGTTCTTCCTGTTCGCGGGCCCGGAGTCGATCCGCCCGCACGTCGAGCGCTGGGGATTGTGCCTCATGGCGCCGATGACGCTCGTCGCCGCGCGCGCGTTGACCACATGGATCGGGACCGGGCCACGCGCGCGCCGGATCGCGATCGCGTGCGGCGGCGTCGTCGCGGTCGCGCTGCTCGGCTCGTTCTACCTCAATTACTTTCACGAGTTCGAGACCACCGGCGGCCGTTCGCATCGCACGTTCGTGACCGCGGAGACCGAGCCGAAGCAGCTCGCGCTCGAACGCGTGCTCGCCGAGCGCAGCACCGACGAGCCGGTGATGATCGTCGCGCAGGATTGGTGGCAGTACTGGCCGATCGCGTACCTCGCGCTCGGTTACACCGGTGTCGCGACGCGCCGCGATCTCACCGGCGAAGATGATCCGGAATTCCGCGGCGCGCTCGCACATGGCGAGCTGTACTTCGTCGAGTTCGAGCGCTCACCCGAGCTCGCTCGTGCGCGTGACTGGATCGCCACCCGCCACCTGCACGCGAGCGAGACGGCGATCCAGAATGCCGGCGGCCGCGATCTGTTCGCCGTCATCAAGGTCTCGCCGGGGCCATGATCTCGTCGCGGCAGGCGTACGCGATCGCCGCGGCATGCGGGCTGCTCGTCTTCTTCGTCGTCTACGGGCCGGGGCACTTGTTCGGCACGAGCACCTACTGGGATCTCCCGCAGGACGACTCGCGCGCGTACCTGATGGGCTATCGGTATTTTCTCGTCGAGCCGTGGCACTGGCCGATCTTCGATTGCCATCGCATCGACGCGCCCGGCGTCAAGAGCTTCGCGCTCAGCGACGGAATTCCGATCTGGGCGCTCGTCAACAAGCTCGTCGCCACGGTGATTCCGCCGTGGCGTGCGTTCAGCGCCCGCGCTTATCTCGGCATGTGGCACGCGCTGAGCTACGCGCTCCAGCCCTGCCTCGGCGTCGCGATCGTCCGCCAGCTCGGCCATCGCACGCGCGGCTCGGCGCTCGTTGCCACCGCATTCTTCCTCGCGGTGCCATCGTGGATCGAGCGTTACATGCACGCGGCGCTGTCGGCGCATTTTCTGATCCTGTGGGCGATCCTCTTGTACCTGCGCACGCCGGTGCGCGGCGAGCCGTCGCGCCGCCTGCAGCTCGCGTGGCTCGGCGAGCTCGCGATCGCGACGCTGACGAATCCGTATCACGCGGCGATCTCGTTCGGATTCTTCGTGGCCTCGCTCGTGCGTTCGCGATGCGCGCGTGCGCTGGTCTGGCTGCCGCCGGCGCTCACCTGCATCGGCGTCCTGACGTGGAGCGCCGGCTACTTCACGCACGCCGCGACCGCGGCGACCGGTGGGTTCGATCTGTACAGCTCCAACGTCCTGACGTTCGTCGCGCCGCAACGCAGCGGCATCGTCGGCGATCTGTTCGGATGGTACGCGCCGGGCGCCGTCACGGCGAATCAGTACGAGGGCAACGCGTACCTGGGGCTCGGTGTGTTGATCCTGCTCGTGCTGGTCGTGCGCTCGCCGATCCGAATCATGCGCCGTCATCCTGCCGTTTCCGCGCTCGCGGTCGCGTGCTGGGTGCTCGCGCTGTCGAACCACATTTACTGCGCGGAGCACCTGATCGCGGCGTACGAGGTGCCCGCGCCGCTGCACGTCGTCCGCGATCTGTTTCGCGCGCCCGGTCGGTTCGCGTGGGTGCCGATGTATGCGCTGATCATCCTCGCGCTGCACCACGGCCTCGCACGCTTCACCACGGGCTGGCGCAGGCTCGTTGTGCCGGCGCTGGCGGTCGTGCAGATCGCCGACGCGAGCGGCGACTGGCGCTACCAGCACTCGTACACGCAGGCGCCGTATAGCCACTATTTGCCGATCGAGCCATGGCGCGCGCTCGTGCAGGCTCACGATGCCGTGGTCGAGCTGCCGTCGTACGATTGCGTCGGCTGGAATCCGCCGCACGCGCCGCAGGTCTCGCTCGAGCTCGAGTACTACGCGTCCGAGCGCACGTTGCCGATCAACGGGGTGTACGGCGCTCGCCCGACGCACGATTGCAGCCGCGACGCGCGCGAGCTGCCGGCGATCGAGCCGCAGCCCGGCACGCTGTACGTCATCCTGCCGAGCATGTTCCAGCTGGCGTACCGATTCGCGGCATTCGGCGCGACCTGCGTGACGTTCGACTACGGGCGCGCATGCTCCTTCGATCGTGCCGCGCTTGCGATGATCGGTACGCCCGCGCCGGTGTCGACGCCCGCGCTCGCGTACGGCCAGAGCGCCACGAGCACGACCAGGTATCTCGCCGACGGCTGGTCGTGGGCGGAGCCAGGCGGCAGATGGAGCGACGGGCCGATCGCGAGCCTGCGGTTTCATCTCGACGGCGAGCCGCCGCCGCACCCGCACCTCGTGCTGCAAGCCCGCGCGCCGCTGTGCCGCCGGCGCTACGCCGAAGACGTGCTCGTGCGGTTGAACGGACATTCGATCGCGTTACTGCACTTCGATGCCACGTCCAACGCGGACACGACGACGCGCTCGATCACAATTCCGGATCCCGTGTGGCTGCGCGGCGCCGCACTCGCGCTCGACTTCATCCCGCTCGATACGCGTTCGCCGCAGGCGCTGCACTGCAACGGCGACTCGCGCGAGCTCGGCCTGTGGCTGCGAGATCTGCGCTTCGAATAGCTACACCGCGTCGCGCTGCTCGGTCGCAGGCGTCACGGCGACGTCGTGGAGCTTCTCGCACACGTACAGCTGGATGTCTCCGAAGCGGAACGGGATGTAACTCTTCGCGAGGGGCGTCGCGCCTAGGGTCTTGCGCGCCAGCCCGGCGCCGGGAACGCCGAGGGCGGCGAGCTTGTGCAGGAAGTAGTCGGCCGTGATGATGTGGCAGTAGCTGTGGACGTCGAGCACCTTGAAGCCGGCGCGCTCGAGCATCTGCTTCATGACCTTCTGGTCGAAGTAGTACAGGTGCATGTCCATGAGCCACGGCCAGCGCTCGCCGAGTAGCCGCGGCACCCAGTTGCCGTAGTCGAGCGTCGAGAACGCGTAGATGCCGCCGGTGCGCAGCTTGGAGCTCACGAGCTCGAGCTCGCGGCGCGGATCGGAGACGTGCTCGAGGACGTCCCACGAACACACGATGTCGAACGGCTTCGTGTCGGCCGGCAGGCTCTCGATGTTGCCGGTGACCGTCGGGATGCCCATGTGGTCGCGCGCGTAGCTCGATGCCCACTGCGACGGTTCGACGCCGAGCACGTCGTAGTTGCGGTCGCGTGCGATCTTCAAGAACACGCCGCAATACGAGCCGACGTCGAGCATGCGCCCGGCCGGCGGCAAGAACTTCGCGATCCGATCGA
This sequence comes from Kofleriaceae bacterium, assembly GCA_036490935.1. GTDB lineage: Bacteria > Myxococcota_A > Polyangia > Haliangiales > Haliangiaceae > JABFXX01. The sequence goes on from DASXCY010000009.1 coordinate 18,654, forward strand.
GGTTGTACGTGAACGTCTGGACGCGCGCGTCCATGTTCTCGAGGTACGTCTTGTCCTCGACCTGCGAGTACAGCGACAGCACCTCTGCTTGCGGCAGCTGAGGGTTCGTATACACGAGGCCGCAGTGCAAGCAGCGCACGATGCGCCCGTGCGACGCGTGGCCCGTGCTCGTGCAGTTGTAGGACGCGCTGTCGTGGCCGTCGTTGGCGTCGGGGAATTCCTCGACGTGATATGTCGAGCCGCACGCGTTGCACGGCTGCTCGTCGTTGTACTTGTCGACGCCGAGCGCGCGCGGCTGCAAGCCCGCGAGCACGCGCGACGTGAACAACCGGAACAGCGTCGTGCCGCCGTTCACGATCTCCTTCTTCGAGATCTTGGTCTGGCCCGCGCGCCGATCGACGAAGCGGATCGGGAACTCGCCCATCTTCCGGGTGAGCCGGCTCACCTGATAGATCGACTCGACGAAGTACGAGTAGCCGTCGGCGTGGATCGCGTCGACGTTCATGCGCTCGAGCAGGCTGCGCCGGAAGCCGCGGTATGACGTCGTGGTCTCGAACGTCGGGATCGCGAGCAGCGCGCGGGTCAGCGTGTTCGCGGTACGGCTGAGCAGTACGCGCGACGGCGGATACTCGCAGCTGCCGCCTGGTGCGTAGCGCGAGCCGGTGACGAACTGCGACTTGTCGAGTCGCTTCACCATCTCGGGCAGGTACTTCGGGTCATGCGAGAAGTCGGCGTCCATCGTGACGAGCGCGTCGTAGTGATTCGCGAGCGCGTACTTCACGGCGAGCTTGTGCGCGGTACCGAGCCCGTTCTTGCCCGGGCGATGGATCGCCTCGAGCCGCGGGAACCGGTGCTTCAGGTCTTCGAGCAGCTGGCCGGTGCCGTCGGGCGAGTTGTCGTCGACGACCAGCATGTCGCAGGTCGGGAGGTTCTCGAACACCTCCTGGACGAGCTGCGCGATGTTGTCGGCCTCGTTATAAGTGGCCGTGAAGACCAAGACCCGGTTCATAAGCGTGCCCCGTGTGTACCCGAGGTGGAGACGCTTCGCGATAGTTTTCAGTCGGCCAGGAACGCCGTGACCAGCTCGCCGGCGGTCGCACAGTGTGGCTCCCAGCCGGTCGCTGCCGAGAACCGGCGGTGCGAGCCCGCGATGCTGCGCGCCTCGCCGGCGCGGACGCGCGCGGGATCGGTGACCAGCTCGACACGGGCGCCAAGCCGCCTGACGAGCTCCTCGGCCACGTCGGCCAGGCGCTTGGCGCTGCCGCTGCAGATGTTGAAGCTCTCGATCGACTCGGGAGCCGGGCGTGCGAGTCGCGCCGCAAACGCCGCGACGAGATCGTGAATCGATCCGAAGTCGCGCGAGATGTCGAGGTTGCCGACCGGCACCGCACCGAGAGGTGTCTCGACGATCGCGTGATAGAGGTGCGGCAGAAAAAACTCGCGAGACTGAGATTTGTGCGTGTGATTGAACAGCCGCAGCACGGTCGCGCGCAGGCCGTCGCGTCGCGCGGCATCGCCGATCATGAGCTCGGCTTGCCACTTCGTGCGCGCGTACACGCTCTGCGGCTCGATCCGGCGATCCTCGTCGATCACGACGTTATGCTCGTCGGCACCGGGTGCGGCGTAGACCTGCGCGGTGCTCGCGAACACGAGCCACGCCCGCGGCGAATGCCGGCGCACGGCCTCGAGCAGCTGCGCCGTACCAGCGAGGTTCGCGCGGAACGCGAGCGGCTGATCGCGCTCGCACGTCGGCACGTGACTGATCGCGGCGAGGTGCACGATGCAATCCCACGGTGCGGCGTGCAGCCGTGCTTCGACGGCGGCGGTATCGAACAGATCGAAGCCGGCGGCCTCGGCAACATGCCCCGAGCCGGCGAGCGCGGGCAGCAGCCGCGATCCGACGAACCCTTCAGCGCCGGTGATCAGGATCCGCACGGCTGACGAGCTGGAGGTCGGCGTCGACCATCATGTTGACGAGCACCTTGAAGTCGGTCGTCGGCTTCCAGCCGAGCTTGGTGTGCGCTTTCGTGGAATCGCCGATCAGCAGATCGACCTCCGCCGGCCGCATGAACCGCTCGTCGACCTTCACGTACTTCTTCCAGTCGAGATCCACACGCGAGAAAGCGAGCTCGACGAACTCGCGCACCGAGTGGGTCTCGCCGCTCGAGATCACGAAGTCGCCGGGCTCGTCCTGCTGCATCATCAGCCACATCGCGTTCACGTAGTCGCCGGCGAAACCCCAGTCGCGGCGCGCGTCGAGGTTGCCGAGGCGCAGCTCGGTCGCGCGCCCGTGCTTGATCATCGCCACGTGATACGTGATCTTGCGCGTCACGAACTCGATCCCGCGTCGCGGCGACTCGTGGTTGAAGAAGATGCCGCTCGACGCGTGCATCTTGAATGACTCGCGATAGTTGATCGTGATCCAGTGGCCGTACAGCTTCGCGACGCCGTACGGCGAACGCGGGTAGAACGCCGTCGCCTCGTTCTGCGGCACGGCCTGCACCTTGCCGAACATCTCGCTGCTCGATGCCTGGTAGAAGCGCGCCTTCGAGTTGCACTTGCGGATCGCCTCGAGGACCTTCGTCACGCCGACGGCGGTGAACTCCGCGGTGAGCACCGGCTGCGACCACGACGTCTGGACGAAGCTCTGCGCCGCGAGGTTATAGACCTCGTCGGGCTTGGACTGCGAGATCGCGTCGATCAGCGACGACTGATCGAGCAAGTCGCCGGACAGCAGCTCGATGCGATCGATGATGTGCGAGATGCGGTCGGTTACGGTCGTGCTCGAGCGCCGCGTGAGGCCGTACACCTTGTAGCCCTTCACGAGCAGGAGCTCTGCGAGATACGACCCATCCTGACCGGTGATGCCGGTGATCAAAGCTGTCTTCATCGCGTGGTCCTCGGAAGCGCGACGCTAGGGCAGCACTCCTCGTTCGTCAAGCATGGTGACGGAAAGCACGCCGCTTGTGACGACCGCGTAGATCGCCGAGAGTGTCCTCGCCTCATGCCGAACGGTCCGCGGTGGAACGAGCGCGTCGCCGCGTGGTGGACGGCGCCGATGCGCTCGCGTCACGCCTACGCGGTCGCTGCGCTGCTCGGGCTCGCGACCTACTTGATCGTGTACGGCCCCGGGCATCTGTTCGGCACGAGCCCGTACTGGGACTTGCCGCAGTACGACTCGCGCGCCTACCTCATCGGCTATCGCTACTTCCTGCACGAGCCGTGGCACTGGCCGCTGTTCGTCACGCACACGATGAACGTGCCATATCCGAAGAGCATCGCGTTCTCGGACAGCATTCCGCTCTTCGCGCTGATCAACAAAGCGATCGCGACGGTGATCCCTCCGTGGAGTGACTTCACGAGTCACGCCTATCTCGGCCTCTGGCACGCGATGAGATACGCATTGCAGCCGTGCCTCGGCGTGGCAATCCTGCGCCAGCTGGGCCAGCGCAACCGCGGCGAGGCGATCGTCACCTCGGTGTTTTTTCTCGCCGTGCCGAGCTGGATCTTCCGTTATGGACACGCGGCGCTCTCGGCGCATTTTCTGATCTTGTGGGCGTTCTACCTGTATCTGCGTACGCCGCCGCGAGCCCGGCCAACGCGCCGTCTCGCGCTCGCGTGGCTCGGCCAGCTCGTGGTCGTGACGCTCGTCAACCCGTATCACGCGGTGATCTCGTTCGGCTTCTTCGTCGCTGCGGTGCTCCGGTCGAGACGATGGTGGTCGCTCGTGCTCTTGCCGTGCGGAGCGGGACTCGTCGGCCTGGCGATGTGGTTCGGCGGCTACATCTCTCACGACGCGACCGTTCGCCTCAGCGGCTTCGACGTCGCGAGCACGAACGTGCTGTCGATGTTCGCGTCACCGCGCAGCGGGATCTTTGGCGATATGGGCTGGCTGGCGAACACCGACGCGACCCACTTCCAGTACGAAGGGATGGCCTATCTCGGGCTCGGATGCTTGATCCTGCTCGCGGCGTGCGCGACGCAGGTCCGCTCCGTCGGGGCCGCGATTCGCCGCCATCCGTTCCTGTTCGCGTTCGCGCTGGCCGCGTGGCTGCTGGCGCTGTCCGATCACGTGTACGCGGGATCGCACCTCGTCGTTGCGTACGAGTTGCCGCGACGACTGCACTGGATCACCGACGAGTTTCGATCGCCGGGCAGGTTCGTGTGGATTCCGATGTACGTGCTGATCGCATACTTGCTGCACTCGGGCCTCAAGCGGTTCTCATCGGGCTGGCGGCTCGCAGTGCTCCCCGTGCTCGCCCTCGTGCAGCTAGCCGATGCGCGAGGCGATTGGAGCTACGAGCATTCGTGTACCCAGCGGCCATTCGCGCCTGTGCTCGAGCCCGAGCCATGGC
>DASXCY010000010.1:0-24046 GCA_036490935.1 Kofleriaceae bacterium
AGCGTGTGCTCGAGAGCGGCTTCGACGAGGCCGCGCTCGCGCCGGTGCGCGCGCGCTGCAAGGAGGCCGGGCTGTGGGGGCCGCAGATTCCGAAGGAGCTCGGCGGGCTCGGGCTGACGCTCGTCGAGCACGCGCTCGTCAGCGAGCGGCTCGGGCGCTCGCCGCTCGGCCACTACGCGTTCGGCGCGCAGGCTCCCGATGCCGGCAACCTCGAGATCCTCCACAAGTACGGCACGCCCGAACAGAAGGCGCGGTGGCTCGAGCCGCTCGCGCGCGGCGAGCTCCGCAGCTGCTTCTCGATGACCGAGCCGGAGAATCCCGGTTCGAACCCGACGATGCTGTCGTGCACGGCGCGCCGCGACGGCGAGCACTACGTCATCGACGGCCACAAGTGGTTCACCTCGTCGGCCGACGGCGCGGCGTTCGCGATCGTGATGGCGGTGACGAACCCCGACGCGGCGCCGCATGGCCGCGCGTCGATGATCGTCGTGCCGACCGACACGCCCGGCTTCGAGCGCGCGCGCAACATCAAGATCATGGGCGATGCCGGAGCCGGCTGGGCGAGCCACGCCGAGATCTGGTACCGCGGCGTGCGCGTACCGGCCGGTAATCGGCTCGGACCCGAGGGCGCGGGCTTCTTGATCGCGCAGGAGCGCCTCGGGCCGGGTCGCATCCACCACTGCATGCGCTGGATCGGCATCTGCGAGCGCGTGTTCGACACGATGTGTGCGCGCGTCGCGACCCGCAAGATCGACAACGACCGCACGCTCGCGACCAAGCAGGTCGCGCAGGCGTGGGTCGCCGAGGCGCGCGCCGAGATCGACGCGTCGCGCCTGCTCGTGCTGCGCGCCGCCTGGACGATCGAGCATCAGGGCTTTCAAGCCGCGCGCGATCAGGTCTCGCTCATCAAGTTCTATGTCGCCGACGTGATGCTGCGGCTCGTCGACCGCGCGATCCAGCTGCACGGCGCGCTCGGCATCACGAGCGATACCGTGCTCGCTCATTATTACGTGCACGAGCGCGGCGCCCGCATCTACGACGGCCCGGACGAGGTCCACAAGATGGTGCTGGCCAAACGAATCTTGCAGCGTTACGCCCCATGAATATTCCGCTTCGCGTAACGTCCGAGCCGCAAGGAGATCCCATGGTCAAGACTAGTCTTCACTTCGCGATCGCAATGGTGATGTTGTGCTTGGTCGGCGGCGTGGCGCGTGCCGATCACCCGGCTTACCTCCATGCACTCACGGATTTGCGTGCCGCGCGTGCCCACCTCGCACGCCCGGCCGGAGTGATGGTCAAGTGGGACGAGAACCGCGCGATCCGCGAGATCGACGCGGCGATCAAGGAGATCAAGGGCGCCGCGATCGACGACGGCAAGCCACTCGAGGACCATCCGCCGATCGACGTGGCGATGGACTGGAAGGGCCGCCTGCACCACTCGCTCGAGCTCGTGCAGAAGTCGTACGACGACGTCAACAAGCAGGAGGACAACGCGTTCGCGCGCGGCCTCAAGCATCGCGCGCTCGAGCACATGCAGGGCGCGATCAACGCGCTCCACGAAGGCATCACCGAGGCCGACGCGATGCACGACGCGGGTGGCGGAGGCGGTCCCGGCGCGGGTCACCCCGCGTACCTGCACGCGTTGAGTGATCTGCGCACGGCGCGCGCCTTCTTACAGAAGCCGGCCGGCTTCGAGATGAAGTGGGACGAGAACCAGGCCATCCGCGAGATCGACGGCGCGATCAGGGAGATCAAGTCTGCCGCGATCGACGACGGCAAACCGCTCGAGGATCATCCGGCGGTCGACGTGCCGGAGTACGGAGGTCGTTTGCACAAGGTGATGGAGCTGCTCGACAAGTCGCGCGGCGATATCAACGAGCACGAGGACAACGCCTGGGCGCGCGGCGTCAAGGGTCGCGCGCTCCGTCACATCGACGCGGCGAAGGCGTTCGTCAAGACCGGCATGGACATGGCCGACATGCCCGGTGCGCATCCCGCGTACCTGCACGCGCTCAGCGACCTGCGCCTCGCGCGCGGGTACCTGCAGCGCCCGACGCGGAGCGCCGCCGTGAAGTGGGACGAGAACACCGCGATCCGGGAGGTCGAAGGCGCGATCAAGGAGATCAGGGATGCGGCCGTCGACGATGGCAAGACGCTCGACCAGCACGCGCCCGTCGATGCCAGCATGGCTTGGGGCGGCCGCCTGCAGAAGGCGCTCGACCTGGTGAGCGCCGCGCGCGCCGACATCGACAAGCGCGAGGACGACAAGTTCGCGCGCGGGATGAAGTCGCGAGCGATCCACCGGCTCGACGCGGCGATCACCGCGATCCGGGCCGGCCAGGCCGAAGCGCGCCACTGAGTGCCTGGCGATAGCCAGCCGAGGCCCGTCCGTGCGGGTGAGGAGCTCGACACCGCCGCGCTCGCCGCCTATCTCGATCGCGAGCTGGGCGCGCGCGCCGCGGTGACCGTCGAGCAATTTCCCGGCGGCCACTCGAACCTCACGTATCTCGTGCATCACGGCGAGCACGAGTACGTGCTGCGCCGCCCGCCGTTCGGCTCGAAGGTAAAATCGGCGCACGACATGGGCCGCGAGGTCGCGGTGCTGTCGAAGCTGGCGCCGGTGTTCGATCGCGCGCCGCGCGTGATCGCGTACGAGGCAAGCGGCAGCGTGCTCGGCGCGCCGTTCTTCCTGATGGAGCGGCGCCAGGGTGTGATCCTGCGCGACGAGCTGCCGCCCGGTCTCGATGCGCGACGCGCATGCGAGCTGCTGGTCGGCACGCTCGTCGATCTGCACGCCGTCGATTACACCGCCGCGGGCCTCGGCGATTTCGGCAAGCCGGTCGGCTACGTCGAGCGCCAGGTGCGCGGCTGGAGCGAGCGCTACACCGGCTCGCAAACCGACGACATCGCCGCCGTGACCGAGGTCGCGACGTGGCTCGCGGCGCACATGCCGCCCGACGGCCCGCCCGCGCTCATCCACAACGACTTCAAGTTCGACAACGTGGTGTTCGATCCGGCGCTGTCACGCGTGACTGCGGTGCTCGACTGGGAGATGGCGACGCTCGGCGATCCGCTCATGGATCTCGGCAGCGCGCTCTCGTACTGGATGCAAGCCGACGACGCGCCGCTCTTCCAGCAGCCGATCTTCGGCGTGACGACCAGGCCCGGCATGCTGCGCCGCGCCGATGTCGCGCAGCTGTACTTCGAACGGTCCGGCCGCGTCGGTCGCATCTCGAGCGATCACCTCGGCTTCTACTACGCGTTCGGGCTGTTCAAGACGGCGGTGGTCCTGCAGCAGATCTATTACCGTTACGCGAAGGGGCTCACGCGAGATCCGCGCTTTGCGCCGTTCATCCTCGTCGTGCGCGCGCTGGCCGAGCAGGCGAGCGCGAGTCTCGCGCGCGGTACATTGTAACGGCGAAGCAACTCGACTCCGCCGGATCACATGATGATGATCGGCTGAGGCGAGCTCTCGCGGCCGTCCCCGAGGTCGATCACATCCCGACCGGCGTGTTCGGGGCCTCCGCGCTGATCGGCTTGTACAAGCGCCACAACTGCGTGCGCTACAAGGAGCAGTTCCAGCGCGACCTCGCCAATCGGGATGCAGTGCAGGGAATATCAAGGGCAAGACGCGTGCACCCACTTCTGTGCGCCGTTCGTGAGGACAAGATGTTTTGCCAGTGCGGGATGGGCCCGTGTCCCAGAACCGGCTATTAGAGACGCATGGCGGATCCGGACGAGCTGTTCAAGAAAGCCGGCGGCTTCTTCAGCAAGCTCGGCAGCTCGATCAAGCAAACGTCCAAGCAGGTGACGGGCCTGGGCCGCGGCTCCGCCCGACTCGAGCTCGATGCAACGAAGGCCGCGCCCGGCGGCATGCTGCGCGGACGGCTCGTGCTCGCGCTCTCCGAGCCGGTGCCGGCGAAGCGGCTGGTCGTGACGCTGCGGGCGCGCCAGAAAGTGATGAACGTGCACCGCTCCGAAACCGGCCGCTCGGTGAGCACGTCGCACGCCGGCGTGTACGAGCACGACGCCGAGCTCGGCGGCGAGAAGACCTACGAGTCGGGCACGTTCGCGTTCGAGCTGACGGTGCCGCCCGACGCGCTCGACCTGCGGCCGAGCGCGAGCGCCGGCGCGAGCCCGCTCGCCGACGCGGTGCGCACCGTGGCGTCGGCGCTGTCGCCGTCGGCCGGACCGGTCGAGTGGCAGGTCATCGGCCGGCTCGTGATCCCGTGGGGCCGCGACCTCGCGCACGACGTCGACATCGTCGTCGCGCGGTAGGCCATTGCCCGTGACCGGCGAGTGCTTACGTTACTCGCGTGCAGCGCGAGGATTACCTGATCCGCCTGATCAAGCAGGTCGCCGAGTTCGTCGGGCGGATCGCGGGGCACACCAAGCGACTCGAGTTTGCCGCCGCGATCGACGAAGCGAATCGTGCGTGGACCGATCTGTTCGACGTGCCGCGCGAGCTCGTCGATCGTCTCGACGGGCCGACGCTGGCGAGCATGTTGCGCGAGCCCGACAAGATGCGATGCGCAGCCGAGTTGCTCGCCGAAGAGGCGAAGGCCTATGCCGGCACGCGCGATCCCGCGCACGCCGCGCTGTGCTACCGGCGCGCCTTCGAGCTCTACCTCGAGGCGCGGGCGCTCGATCCGCGTGACTCCGACGACGCGGCGATCTTCGAGCTGTCGCGCCTCGTGCCACCGAGCGAGATCGATCCGCGCTATCGCCCCGCCTAGTACCGGCGACTGCAGGGCGATCGTCGAGCACGACTACAGCTATCGCGCGAGCGCGCGCAGCGTGTCGCCGAGGATCGTCAGCGCGCGGCGCATGTCGGCTTCGCGCAGGTAGGCGTACGCGATGCGCATGCCGCGGAGATGCGGCTCGCCGACGAACGCCGCGGCCGTGCTCGACGCGGCGACGCCGCGCGCGGCCAGCTGCGCCTCGAGCGCGCGCGGATCGATCGCGCGCGGCAGCTCGAGCCATAACGTCGGTCCGCCGCCCGGACGCGTCCAGCGCACGCCGTCGGGCATCAGCTCGTCGAGCGCGGCCAGACATGCCGCGTAGCGCGCGTCGAGCGCCGGCTGCAGCGCGGCAAGGTGCGTGTCGTAATGACCGCGCTCGAGGAACTCCGCGACGATCGCCTCGGTGATCCATGCGTTGCCGAGCACGCTCAACCGCTTCATCGCGACCAGCGTCGGCACGAGAGCTGGATGCGCCGCGACGAATCCGACGCGCAGCGACGGCAGCAGCTTCTTCGTGAACGAGTTGACGTACAGCACGTGCTTGCCGCCGAGCAGGCGCAGCGTGGGCCGGTTCTCGCCGCCGCTCAGCATGTCGCTGCCCCAATCGTCCTCGATGATCGCGACGCCGTGCCGCGCGCACAGCTCGAGCACGGCGGCCCGCTCCGCGCTCGTGTACGAGTAGCCGGTCGGGTTCTGGAAGCTCGGGATCAAGTACGCGAGCGACGGCCGGGTCGCGAGCGCGCGATCCCACGCCGCGAGATCGAGCCCGGCGAACGGATCGAGCGTCAGGCCGACGAGCTCGTGGCCGAGGTTCTCGAACAGCAGCTTCGCGTACGCGTACACCGGCGACTCGACCGCGACGCGACGCGACGCGAGCGCCCGCGCCACGATGTCGATCGACTGCTGCGAGCCGGTCGTGATCACGATCTCGTCGGCCTCGACGTCGAGGCCGCGCGCGGCGAGCCGGTGCGCGATCGCGGTGCGCAGCCCGGGATGGCCCTGCTGGTCGTACTGACTCGGCATCGGCTCGCGCACGACCGCGCGCGCACATTCGGTGAGCCGCTCGCGCGGCAGCAGCTCGGGATCGATGAACACCGTCGACAGCTGGATCGCGTCGCCCGGCAGATCGGGGCGCACGATCGGCGGCGCCACGACGCGCGGCAGCGGCGGCTCGGCGATCGGCGGGACTCGCGCCATGCTCACAGCGCCGGATCGAGCTGCATGCGCGTGATGCCCGGCTCGATCTCGAGCACCGCGACGAGCTCTTGCTCGCCATCGGCGCGCGGCAGCCGCACCGACAGCGTGAGCTGCCGCATCGACCCGGTGGTGTCCTTGCTCCAGCCCTCGAGCGTGGCCGAGATGTCGTGCGCCTTGAGCTTGTCGATCAGCGCGTCGGCGCCGATCGCCGACTCCGCGAGCGTGAGCGCGAGCCGGCGTCTCACGCGGTCGTCCTTGTCCTCGAACCGGCGCAGCATCGTCAGCGTGCCGATGCCGAGCACGGTCGCGGCGACGCTCTCGGCGTACATGCCGGCGCCGGCGCACAGCCCGATCGCGGCGACCAGCCACAGCCCGGCCGCCGTCGTGAGGCCCTGCACCGTGATCCCGTTGCGCAAGATCGCGCCGCCGGCGAGAAAGCCGATGCCCGACACGACCGAGGCCGCGATGCGCGAGCCGTCGATGTTGATGAGATCGCCGGCGCCGTAGTGCTGGAAGTACACGAGGTGCGTCGACACGACCATGAACGTCGCGGACGCGAGCGCGACCACCGCGTGGGTGCGCAAGCCAGCAGGTCGGCCGTGGATGTCGCGCTCGTAGCCGATGATGCCGCCGAGGACAGTTCCGACGACAATGCGGATGATCAGATCGGAGTCGAGACTCACGATCATCGAGAATGGACCGGCTGCCCGAGATGTCAAGCCGGCGGCTACTTGAGCGCGAGCTGCCACGCACCGTGCTCGGTGTCCTCGCGGACCTCGACGCGCGGATCGTCGTCGCGAAACAGCAGCACCGGCTTGCCGTCGTCTTCGATCTGTTTCGGATCGCCCCACTTGCGCTTGAACAGGTCGAGCAGCGTGTCGCGCGCGTCGGGATGCGGCTTGTACGGGATCGCGAACGCGACCTCCTTGACGTGACCGCCCGCGACCACCAGCGTCACGCGCGTCGCCATGCGCTCCCACTCGGTCGGTGGCAGCACGAGCAGGTTGTCCTTGCCCTGCTGCGCGAACGTGCCCGCGTACGCCTTCTTGACCTCGTCGAGCGTGCGGCCGAGCAGCGGCTCGGGCAGCGCGTCGACGCGATCCGGTTGATCGCCGAACAGCTGCGCCGCCGGCACGTAGTTGTCGAAGCCGAGGTCGTGGCTGTAGCCGAGCGCGTCGCGCAAGGTGGCGCGCCAGCCGGTCTCGGCATCCGGCCACACCAGCACGGCCTTGCCGACCGGCTCGGTCGCGGACTGGCCCGGCCCCCATGCCTCCGCGATCAGATCTTCGGCGTGACGCGGCAGGTTCAAGTAGATCGTGCGCACCGTGCCGACCTTGTCGTCGAGCGCGACGAACTCGCGCACGCCGTCGACGTCGGTCGGGATCCCGTTGCGCACCAGCACCGGACCCGGCGCGAGCTCGCGCGCATCCGCGAGCTTCATGCCGATCTTGAGCTTCGCGAGGTCGCCCGGCGGCACGACGTGTGCGCCGAAGAACGCGGCGGTCAGCACGTGATACGGCTCGTACTCGACGAGACAGTTGCGCTCGAGGCAGTCGAGCTTGACCTTCCAGCCGCTCGATTCGTTCGCCCACCGCACCTCGGGCTGACCGAGCGAGTCGCGCACGATCTCCGGTTTGCCCCACGCGTGCTCGAGCAGCTCGCGCGCGTTGTGACCTTGCACGATCGCGACGATGCTCGACACCGCGCCGCCATCGATGCGCACCTCGAGCGCGATGTCGCTCGCGCCCGAATCGAGCACGAGCTCGTCGCGAATTCCGGCGTGCTCCGGATCGTGCAGCGCCGGCACGAGCTGGCGCGCTTCGGCCACGCTCATGCCGGGATGGAGCTTCGCCAGGCCGCGAGGCGGCTCGATGGTGGGGCCGAAGAAGTCGGTCGTCGCCGCGGGCGCCGAGTTGCACGCGGCGACCGCGAGTACGACGAGAACCCACCTCACTCGGGCAGTTTAGCCGTGTTACGGTTGGGATGGTGAGCGTGCGAGCGATTGCCGTCGCAGCCATGATGACCGCGTCTGTCGTCGCGCACGCGCAGACGGCGGACCAGCTGCAAGCCGAGGGCGAGCAGGCCGCGAAGCAGGGCAGCTACGCCGAGGCGATCCAGAAGTTCAAGGCCGCGGACCGCATCGAGCCGCGCGCCAGCCACGCGTGCCTGATCGCGCTCGCGTACACGCGGCGTAACCTGTGGCCGCAGGCCGAAATCTTCCGCGATCGCTGCCACGCGCTCGCGAAGGAGCGCAACGAGCCGCTGCCCGACTGGATCGACACCGCGGACTCGCAGATCGCGACCGCGATCGCCAAGGCCGTGCAGGAAGGCTCGGTCGCCGAGGTCACGATCATGGTCGAGCCGGCCGACGCCGCCGCGCTCGTCACGGTTTCGAGCTTCGCGCCCGACGAGACGTTCGCGCCGCGCGCGATCCACCTGGCGACCGGCATCCACCAGATCTTCGCGAACGCAGCCGGCTACGAGACCGGCACGCAGCTGCTCGACATCGCGGATTCGCGCCCGAAAACCGTGGTCATCAAGCTACACAGGCCGGGCGAAGTGCCGGCGGTGGCCGCGCGCCCACCCGCCGGACCACCGGCGAGCAAAGTGCCGTGGATCGTGATGGGAACCGGCGTCGGCATCGCCGCGATCGGCGGCGTGATCGACGCGACGATCTATCGCGACGCGCGCAACGACTATGCGCACCACTACAGCGATCCGGCCAAGGAAAGCACGTGGGAGACCGAGCGCGACGTGCTGTACGGCGTCTACACGGCCGGCGCGATCGCGTTCGGCATCGGCGTGGCGCTCAAGTACACGAAGTACAAGAAGCCCGAGCACGCGCCGACGATCACGTTCGTGCCGCGCGGCGATGGCGGCATGGTGTCGCTCGGGTGGAGTCGGTGAACCAACCGGCCGACGCGAGCCCGCCCGGCGAGTACTACTGCCCGACGTGCGAGAAGAACTACGCGCTCGCCGAGCTGTGCCCGCTCGACGGCACGCGCCTGGTGCGGCTCAAGGCGGCGGTCGATCCGTTCCTCGGCCGCGAGCTCGACGGCAAGTACACGATCATCGAGAAGCTCGGCCAGGGTGGCATGGGCGCGGTCTATCGCGCGTCGCAGCACTCGCTCGAGCTCGAGCGCGAGGTCGCGATCAAGGTCGTGAGCCCGCACCTGGTCTCCGACAGCGACGTGATCAAGCGTTTCCTGCGCGAGGCCAAGCTCGCGAGCAAGCTCTCGCATCCCAACGCCGTCGGCGTCATCGACTTCGGCCAGAGCAGCGACGGCACGTTCTTCCTCGTGATGGAGCTCGTCACCGGGCGCACGCTCGACCAGGTGCTCAAGGCCGAGCAGGTGTTCCGGCCCGAGCGCGTCGTGCGCATCGCGACGCAAATCTGCGACGCGCTCGAGGGCGCGCACGCGCTGCAGGTCGTGCACCGCGATCTCAAACCGGCGAACATCATGCTGCTCGCGACCGGCCGCGACATCATCAAGGTGCTCGACTTCGGGCTCGCGAAGTCGGTCGCGCCGGATCAAACGTCGACGACGATGACGAACGCGGGCGCGCTGCTCGGCACGCCCGCCTTCATGCCGCCGGAGCTCGCGCTCGGCCAATCGTGCGACGGCCGCGCCGATCTGTATTCGCTCGGCTGCATCATGTACTTGCTCGGCACGGGCAGGCTGCCGTTCGTGTCGGAGTCGGCGCACGAGCTGATCGCGATGCACGCGACCGACAAGGCGCCGTCGCCGAGCTCGCTGCCGGGGCCGCTCGCGCAGGTCGTCGAGCGCCTGCTCGAGAAGAACCCGAACGCGCGCTACCAGACCGCCGCCGAGACCCGCGAGGCACTCGAGGCCGCGCTCAGCGGGCGCGTGATCACGCCCTTGCCATTCGAGACGAACCCGAGCCTCGGGCCGTTCCCGGCGACGTCGGCGCAGTTCCGCCGGCTCGACACACCGATGCCCGCGGCGGCGGCGGCGACCGCCGACACCGCGATCCAGCAGCCGACCGCGCGGAGGAGACCGCGCTGGGTCATCCCGATCGCGCTCGTCGGCGCGGTCGCGATCGGCGCGGGGACGTTCGTGCTCGCCGGCGGATTCCGGAGTCGCGATATCGCGGCCGAGCAGGCACCGGCCGCTCCGGCACCGGCCGCTGCGCCGGCTCCCGCGCTGCCGCCCGTCGCGGCTCCCGCGCCCGCGCCGGTTCCAGCTCCCGTGGCGGCGCCGCCGCCTCTCGCGGTCGAACCGGCGGCGCCGGCGCCGGCGCCGCCGAAGAAGCCGCACCGCGTCGTGCGAACCGCGCCTGCTCCGATCGTGAAGGCGCGGCCCGAGCCCGCGCCGACCCCGCCGCCGCCGTCCTCGAAGGCGACGCCTTTCTGACGCGACCGGTGGTAGGGTTCCCCCGTGGCGGCCCGCAGTATCGCGCCCGAATTCCGACTCGAACCCGGCAAGCGCGTCCTCTACCTCACGAAGGATCCAGAGCAGATCCGCCGCCAGCTCGCCGGCACGCTCACGCTGCGCATGGCGGACCTCTCGCCAGACGACCTGCTCGACAACATCAACACCGACGCGATGACGCCGGCGTGGGTGTGCTTCGACTACGACCCGCAGGAGATCGCGAAGAATGCGTATGCCGGGCTCGTCGTCGACGGCCAGCGGCTGATCCCGCCGAACGCGCTCGCCGACGGCGGCTTCGAGGTGATCGTCAGCGGCGCGCAAAAAGGTGTCGGCAGCTCGCGCGAGCAGGCCGCGCAGGCGGAGAGCTTCTCGGGGATCCGGATCGCGATCGCGTCGTCGTTCGCGCCGATCCACGCGCGCAACAACATCAACATCGGCCAGCTGATGGGCGATCACGAGCTGCTGCGTCGGCTCGAGGCGGGCGAGACCATCTCGATCGCCGAGCTGGTGCGCGGCAAGGACTGGATCACCACCGCGATCGTGCAGAGCGGTGGCCTGCTGCCGTTCTCCGCGGCGGTGAAGCGCGGCGACTACAAGCTGACGAGCGCGAGCAAGGCGCGGCCGATGACGATCGCCGAGAAGATCCTGGCGTCGAAGCTGCTCGCCGGGCAAGGCGCGTACGTGAAGCCCCACGACGCGGTGATCGTCCACGTCGACGCGGGCTATTCGCACGAGTTCACGACCGCGCAGGTCGACAAGTTCATCACCGACGAATACGGCGACTACAAGCTGCAGAATCCGACGAAGTTCGCGGTGTTCGAGGACCACCTGATCTACGCGACCGGCGTGCCCGCGATGGCGAAGCACGCGGCGAAGATCGAGAAGCTGCGCGAGCTGCAGCAGGCGTTCGCGGCGAAGACCGGCGTGCGCAACTACAGCGCGAAGGACGGCGTGTCGCCGGGGATCTGCCATCAGGTCGCGCGCGAGCAGCTCGTCGATCCGGGTGACTTCGTGCAGGCGACCGATTCCCACACGTGCATGGGTGGCGCGTCGGGTGCGCTCGCCTGGGGCGTCGGCTCGACCGAGTACGCGGCGCTGCTCTACTGGGGCTTCACGCCGATCGTGGTGCCGGAATCGATCCGGTTCGAGCTCGTCGGCAAGCTGCCGCCGGGAACCAGCGCGAAGGACGTGATGCTGCACCTGCTCGCGACGTTCGCGAAGCGCGAGCACACGCTCGATCGCATCATGGAGTTCGGCGGCGAGGGCCTGTTCGCGCTGTCGCCCGACGAGCGCGCGACGCTCGCGAACATGGCGACCGAATGCAGCGCACGCGGCGCGGTGATGGAAGTCGATGACACGATGCTGCACTGGATCGCGGAGCGCCGGCCGGGGACCAGCCTGGACGGGCTGCGCGCGAAGGTGGTCGCGCCCGATCCGGGTGCGCAGTATCACGGCGGCGTGCACCGTATCGATCTCGCGGCGATCCGGCCGATGGTCGCGACACCGGGCGATCCGGATCACGGCATCCCGAGCGATCCGAAGAACGGCGCCTACGTGCCGGAGATCGGGCACGTGAAGATCGATATCGCGTACGGCGGCTCGTGCACGGCGGGCAAGCGCGACGACGTCGACATGTACGCACGCGTGATGCAGGACGCCGACGCCGCCGGCCGGCGCGTCGCCGACGGCGTGCGGTTCTACATCCAGTTCGGGTCGCAGGAGGTCGAGGCCTACGCGAAGGAGCGCGGCTACACCGAGTTGTTCGCGCGCACCGGCGTCCAGGTGATCAAGCCGGGTTGCGGGGCGTGCATCGGCTGCGGTCCGGGCGTGAGCGAACGCGGCGATCAGGTCACGGTCTCGGCGATCAACCGCAACTACAAGGGCCGTTCCGGGCCGGGCAAGCTCTATCTCGCGTCGCCGCTCACGGTCGCGGCCTCGGCGGTCACGGGCGAGATCGTCGAGTACAGAGACGGGATGTTCGCGGGCAAGAAGTAGATGCGATAGCGTCGGGGTGGGGCAATGGCGAAGGCGAAGAAGAGGACTTCGGACTTCGGACTTCGGACGGAAAGCGGAAGCCGATGAAGAAGCCGATGAAGAAGGCTTTGGGCTTGGGGCTTGGGGCTTTGGCCGGGAAGAAGCGGAAGCGGAAGCCGGAGCGGAAGCCGGAGAAGAAGGCTTTGGGCTTTGGGCTTCGGGCTTTGGCCGGAGAGCCGAAACGGAAGCCGAAGAAGAGGACTTCGGACTTCGGACTTCGGACTTCGGACAGAAAGAAGCCGAAGCCGAAGTCGGAGCGGAAGCCGAAGCCGGAGCGGGAGCGGAAGCCGGAGCGGAAGCCGGAGCCGGAGCGGAAGCCGGAGCGGAAGCCGGAGCCGAAGCCGCAGCCCAAGCGGAGGCCGTCGCCGAAGTCTTCTCCGAGCCCAAAGCCCAAAGCCCAAAGCCCAAAGCCCGGCGCGCCGGAGTCGCCGTCGGCGCCTAGCCGGCGCGCGACCACGGCGCGCGACTGGGCCATGCGCAGCTCGCCGGTCGTCGAGATCCTCGACGATCGGCACCCGATCGGCGCGCTGCGCCGGTTCCTCGAGGGCGTGCGCGGCGCCGCGACACCGCAACAGGCGCAGATCGCGCTCGGCGCGGCACAGCTGCTGCTGCTGCCGGTGAGCGCCGACCAGCGCGGCGGCCACGACGTGCGCGAGATCGTCGATCTCGTGCTCGAGCGCTGGAACGACTTCGCCGATCGCCGCACCGGCTATCACGCGCAGGAATTCTTGCGCAACGCGCTGGTCGGGGTCGGCGTCGATCGCGCGCGCATCGCCCGGCTCGAAGAGCGCGTGCCGGCCGAGGCCAACGGCGAGCTGCTGTTCGACCTCGCGTGCGCCCACGCGGTCGCGCGCGACAAGGTCGCGATGCTGCTCGCCGTCGAGCGCGCCCTCGAAGTCGGGGTGACGTCGGCGCAGTTCCGCCGCGATCCCGAGTTCGCGCCGTACCAGGCCGATCCGGATCTCTGCGCGATCCTCGCGCGCGCCGACGTGCCGCCGATCCCGGTCGACGTCGAGCCGCACGTCGTGCCCGTACGCCGCGCGCTCGATCACGTCGTCGCGACGCTGCGCGAGCTCGGCATGCGCGTCGAGCTGCGCCCGCCCGTGCGGCTCGATGCCATTCTCGATGCCGAGCGCGCGCGCAAGATCTCGCTGCCGAACGACTACCGCGCGCTCCTCGCGATCACGAACGGCATGCAGCTGTGGGACTGCGAGTTCTTCGCCGCCGGCGACTATCGCGAGCCCACCAAGCTCGCGCTGCGCGCCCAGGCCTACGTCCACGCCAGCGGCGACAGCGCCCTCGAAGAATGCGTGCCGCTCGCCGGCTGGGGCCGCGCGACCGACTGGCTGCTCTACGATCCGCGAGGTCGCATCCGAGGCGGCGATTCCGGCTACGTGCTGCTCGAGAGCGGCGAGCCCACCGCGATCGACGATCTCGCCGCGGCGCTCGCGCGCATCGAAGAGCTCGCACGCGAGGTGCTCGGTACGAACTAACCCGACGGTACGGCGATTGCTGCAGCAGGCAGCCATGGCGTCCGAGCTGCTGCCGGTCATGGAACTGCCGATCCTTCCGCTGCGCACGATGGTGCTGTTCCCGCACGCGGCGTTGCCGATGAGCCTCAACCGTGCGCCTGCGAGTCGCGCCGTCGAGGCCGCCGGGCAAGACGGCCTCATCGCGGTCGTCACCCAGGTGCACCCCGAGATCGAGAACCCGACCGCGGGCGACCTGTATTCGATCGGCGCCGGCGCGGTCGTGCGCCAGCTGACGCAGCCCGACGGTGGCCACCTCATGGTCATCGTCGAAGGGCTCGAGCGCATCTCGATCGTCGAGATCTTGCAAACCAAGCCGTACCTGCGCGCGCGCGTCAAGCGGCTCGACAGCGACCGCCCCAAGCTCGACACCACCTACACCGCGGTGCGTTCGAACTTGATCGAATCGTTCGGCGAGATGGTCTCGCTCTCGCAGCTCTTGCCCGACGAGCTCGGCCTGGTCGCGCGCTCGATCGCCGACGACGGCGCGCTGACCGACATGATCGCGTCGGCGCTCGTCGAGACGACACCGCAGACGCGTCAAGATCTGCTCGCGACGCTCGAGGTTCGCCGCCGCATGGACAAGCTCACCGAGGTCGTCGCGCGCGAGCTGGAGAGCCTGCGGCTGCGCGAGAAGCTGCGCACCGACGTGCAGGAGAAGATCGCCGGCTCGCAGCGCGAGCTCGTGCTGCGCGAGCAGCTCAAGGTGATCCGCAAGGAGCTCGGCGAAGAGCACGGCGAGGAGGCGCACCTCGCCGAGTTGCGCGACAAGCTCGAGCACGCCGACATGCCCCCCGAGGCGCGCGCCGAGGCGCTGCGCGAGGCCGATCGGCTCGCCGAGATGCCGGCCGGCTCGCCCGAGCACTCGATGGTGCGCACCTACGTCGAGTGGCTCGCCGAGATGCCGTGGAATCACACGACCGCGATGTCGATCGATCTGCCGCGCGCGAAGGAGATCCTCGACCAGGATCACTTCGATCTCGAGCAGGTGAAGGAGCGCATCCTCGAGTTCCTCGCGGTGCAGAAGCTACGATCGGCGCAGAAGGGCCCGCTCGTGTGCCTCGTCGGGCCGCCCGGCGTCGGCAAGACGTCGATCGGCAAGTCGATCGCGCGCGCGACCGGCCGCGAGTTCGTGCGGATCTCGCTCGGCGGCACGAACGACGAGGCCGAGATCCGCGGCCACCGCCGCACGTACATCGGCGCGCTGCCCGGACAGATCATCCGCGGCCTGCGCCGCGCCGGCAGCTGCGATCCGGTGTTCATGCTCGACGAGCTCGACAAGCTCGGCCGCGACTTCCGCGGCGATCCGGCGGCGGCGCTGCTCGAGGTCCTCGATCCCGAGCAGAACTTCGCGTTCCGCGATCACTACCTCGACGTGCCGTTCGATCTGTCGAAGGTGATGTTCGTCGCGACCGCGAACGTGCTCGACACCGTGCCCGATCCGCTGCGCGACCGCATGGAGGTGATCGAGCTGCCCGGCTACATCGACGAGGACAAGCTGCAGATCGCGCAGCGCTACCTGATCCCCAAGCAGCTCGAGCTCGCGGGGTTATCCGGCGAGTCCGCGCTGAGCTTCCTCGATCCGGCGGTGCTCGAGATGATCCGCGGCTACACGCACGAATCGGGCGTGCGCAAGCTCGAGCAGCTGATCGCGTCGGTGTGCCGCAAGCGCGCGCGCCAGATCGCCGAGGGCGCGAGCGGCGCGCTCGTCGTCAACCGCGGCATCGTCTCCGGAATGCTCGGCCAGCCGAAGTTTCGCAGCGAGTCGCAGCTCGCCGAGCGCACCGCGTTCCCCGGCGTCGCGACCGCGCTCGCGTGGACGCCGCAGGGCGGCGAGATCCTGTACGTCGAGTCGAGCACGCTGCCGCTGGGCAAAGGCGAGATCACCCTGACCGGCCACCTCGGCGACGTGATGCAGGAGTCGGCGCGCACCGCCGTCAGCTGGGTGCGCGCGCACGCGAGTCGCTACGGCATCGCCGAGGACGTGTTCCGCACCCGCGACCTGCACCTGCACGTCCCGGCGGGCGCGGTCCCGAAGGACGGCCCCTCGGCCGGCGCGGTGATGGTGACCGCGCTGGTGTCGCTGCTGACGAATCGGCCGGTGCGGCCGTATCTCGCGCTGACCGGCGAGATCACGCTGTCGGGCGTGCTGCTGCCGGTCGGCGGCATCAAGGAGAAGGTACTCGCGGCGCGCCGAGCCGGCGTGCGCGAGCTCATCTTGCCGGCGGACAACGAGCCGGACCTGCTCGAGGAAGTTCCCGAGCACCTGCGCGGCGACCTGACGATCCGACTCGCGTCGACGATCGAGCAGGCTGTCGATCTTGCACTCGCGATCGATGGGAGGCTTCTCATGGCGAATCAGAAGATTGCGGACATCATGACCAAGGACGTGCGCTGCGTGGGCGCGAAGACGACCGTGCGCGAAGTGGCGCGGCTCATGCGCGATCATCGCATCGGCAACGTGCTGGTCACCGACGACGACGGCCACCTGTGCGGCATCGTCACGGATCGCGACGTCGTGGTGCGCGCCGTGGCCGAGGCCAAGGACCTCGATACGATGACGATCGGCGAGATCGAGACCGAAAAGCTCGTGACGCTGGCGCCGGACTCGCCGGTCGACGACGCGGTGCGGCTGATGCGCGACCACGCGATCCGCCGGATCCCGGTCGTCGACCACGACACCCCGGTCGGCATCGTCACCATCGGCGACCTCGCCCAGGCGCGCGATCCGAAATCCGCGCTCGGCCACATCAGCCGCGCGGCGGCGAACAACTAGTCAGGCTAGCCGAACTGGACCGAGCGGCGCGTGAACGAGCCGCCGTACCAGAAGCCGGTGATCGGGAACGTCACGCTCTCGACGCCCGCGGCCTCGGCCGCGCCGGCGGCGACGATCACCGGCACGAAGTGCTCGTGCGTCGGCAGCGCGTCCCTCACGCCTGGCGCGCGCGACCGATATTCGAGCAGCGCGCCGACGTCGCGCCGCGCCAGCACCTCGCCGCACCAGCCGTCGAACTCCGTCGCCCAGCCCGGCGTCGCCTGCAGCGCGAACGATCGCATGTTGTGCGTCAGGAAACCGCTGCCGATCACCAGCACGTCCTCCGCCGCGAGCGGCGCGAGCGCGCGGCCGAGCTCGACCAGCACGCGCGGCTCCATCGCCGGTAGCGAGACCTGCAGCACCGGCACGTCGGCCGCCGGGTACATACACATCAGCGGGATGTACGAGCCATGGTCCTGGCCGCGCGCCGGCTCGTCGACGAACGCGATCTCCGCCGCGCCGAGCAGCTGCCGCACACGCGCCGCGAGCTCGCCCGCGCCCGGGCTCGGATACTCCAGCCGATAAAACTGCTCCGGAAACCCGTAGAAATCGTAGACGAGCGGCACGCGCGTCGTCGCGCCGAGCGCGACCGGCTTGTGCTCCCAGTGCGCGGAGAACATCAGGATCGCGCGCGGCCTCGGCAGCACGCGCGCCCACGCCGCGAGCTCGGCGACCCAGGCGGCGTCGTCGAGCAACATCGGCGCGCCGTGGGCCATGAAGATCACCGGCATCATTTGTCGGTGATCTCCCGGAGTACGTCGGCGAGGGCTTGCGAGTCCTGGCCCTTGCGCAGCATCGGCCGGCCGGGCGCGATCGACTTCGCGTCGGCGTCGGCGGTCTCGGCCAGGAACACCAGGCGTTCGGCGAGGTGCGGCTTGTGCGCGCCGATCCAGCGGTACAGATCCGCGCCGCTGCCGTCGTGCATCTGCCAGTCGGTCACGATCGCGTCGAAGTCGCGCTGCTCGAGCGCCTCCTGCGCCGACCGGCCGCCGTCGATCGCGTACACCGAGTAGGTCTCCGACAAGAAGTCAGCCATCGCCGCGAGCAACACCGGGTCGTCGTCGACGAGCAGCAGCGTCGGCCGGTCGAGCACGACGACCGGCATGCCGCGCGACGGCGTGCGAGTCCGCCGCACGATCGCGTGGGCGACCCGCACCAGCTCCTCGCTCGCGACCAGCGGCACGGCGAGGCAGCGGCCGGCGACGACCGTGTCGAACTCGGGAGGCACGTCCTCGGCGACGAACACGAACCGCGACCGCAGCTCCGGCTTGTGGGCGAGCACCCACCGGTAGAGCTCGCCGCCGACCACGTGAGCCGCGTCCCACGGCGCGACCACGACCTCCACGCGCTCGTCGTCGAGGTGTGATTGCGCTCGAAACGCGCTGATCGCCGACACCACGTCGAACCCGCCCGCCTCGAACACCCGGGTCAAGAGATCCAGGATGTCGCCTTCGCCGTGAACGACGAGTGCGGCAGGTCGACCCGACAGCGCCACTTCCTATAGATGATAGCCCCGGCGGTGATCTACCGCACCAGTGCTGCTAGGCTTCGTGGATGCGAACGATCCTCCTGATCGGGCTGGTCGCGTGCGGCCCGGTCGCCGGCGAGAGAACGCCGGCCAAGCCGTTGCCGCCGTTGCCTTCCCGCGCCACGGCGCTGCACCTCGATCTCGAGCCGGTGCCGGCCAAGATCGTGACCACGTCGAGCACGCCGACCGAGGATGCCGCTTCCGACAAGAAGTCGCCGGTGCTCGACACCCTCGCCGCCGAGAATACGCGCGAGATCGAGGTCCTCAAGGCGCAGCCGGAGGGCGCGCGCGCGTACTACCTCGCGCACCAGGTCATCGAGACGCGCGTCGTCAGCCTCGAAGCCGAGGGTGGCGCGCTCACGGTCGACACCGACGATACCCAGCGCAACCTCGACACCGACGTGCGGATCGGCTCGCCCGCGCTCGACAACACGCACCCGATCTCCGACGACACGAACGGTCTCAACTCGCCGTACCAGCGGCGCGGCATGATCCCGTTCGACGACGACAAGGAATCGCTCGCCCACGCGGTCTGGCTCGACACCGATCGCCGCTACCACGAGGCCGTCAACGCGCTCGCCTACGTGCGGCAGGATCAGGCGACGCTGAGCAAGCACTCCAAGGAGCCCGATTTCTCGGCGGAGCCGGCCGAGGGCTACGTCGAGGCACCCACCAAGCTCGAGTTCGACAAGGCACTCTGGATCGAGCGGCTCAAGCGTTGCTCGGCGAAGGCGCTGCGCGGGTCGGCGACGCGCGGCACGTGCGGCGTCGTGTTCCAGCTCAACACCTCGTACTTCGTCAACAGCGAGGGTTCGAAGGTCCAGCAGTCGTGGACGAACGCGCAGCTCTCGGTGTCGGTCGGCGTCAAGGCGGACGACGGCATGAACCTGTCGCGGCTCGAGCAGCGGTTCGGGCGCACGCCGGCCGATCTGCCCGCCGACGCCGAGGTCGACAAGATGATCTCGCTCGTCACCACCGATCTCGACGCGCTGCACGACGCGCCGCTCGCCGATCCGTACGTCGGGCCGGCCATCCTCGAGGGCCGCGCCGCGGGCGTGTTCTTCCACGAGGTGTTCGGTCACCGCGTCGAGGGCCACCGCCAGAAGGACGTGACCGGCGGCCAGACGTTCGCGAGCTACGTCGGCAAGGACATCGCGCCGGAGTGGCTGAGCGTCTACGACGATCCGCAGATCGTCACGCTCAACGGCATCCAGCTCAACGGCTTCTACCGGTTCGACGACGAGGGCGTGCGCGCGCGCCACGTGCCGCTCATCGACCACGGCAAGCTCGTCGGCTTCGAGATGGGGCGCAACCCGATCAACGGCTTCCCGCACTCCAACGGCCACGGTCGCAAGTCGGCGGGCTACCCGCCGGTCGCGCGCCAGGGCAACCTGGTCGTCGAGGCGTCGAAGACCGTCGAGCGCAAGCAGCTCGAGGCGATGCTGATCGACCAGATCAAGAAGCAGCACCGCAAGTTCGGGATGATCTTCACCGACATCAGCGGCGGGTTCACGAACACGACGGCGTTCGCGCCGCAGGCATTCAAGGTCAACCCGGTGATGGCGTATCGCCTGTATCCCGACGGCAAGAAGGAGCTCGTGCGCGGCATCGATATCAGCGGTACGCCGCTGGTCGCGCTGCAGTCGATCCTCGCCGCGAGCCGGGAGATCGAGTCGTTCAACGGCGTGTGCGGAGCGGAGAGCGGTTGGGTGCCGGTGTCCGCGTCGGCGCCGAGCCTGCTGCTCGAGAAGCTCGAGGTCGAGAAGGGATTCATTCCGCCGGATCGCGCGCCGATCCTCGGCGCTCCGTCGGTGAGGAAGCCATGAAGAAGCTAGCTGTCCTGTGTGCGCTGCTGCCCGCGGTGCCGTCGCTCGCGAAGAAGCCAGCGCCCGATCCGATGGGCCCGGCGTCGGTGGCCGTGACCCCGCAGATCCTCGACGCGATCGCCGAGGAGATGAACCGCGACATGTCGCAGCTCGAGATTCCCGGCGCGCCGAAGCCGTACCACATCTCGTACAAGATCACCGAGGTCGACGTGAACAACGTGTCGGCCAGCCTCGGCGAGCCGCTCGCGCGCCAGAACCGCCACTTCGTCAACCTCGAGGTGCGGGTGCGCGTCGGCTCGCCCGATCTCGATAACTCGAACTTCGTCGTCGCCGAGGCGACCGAGATCAACGGCACCGCGACCCAGAACCTGCCGCTCGAAGCGACGCCCGCGCTCGCGAAGCGCGTCGCGTGGCTCACGACCGACGCCGCATACAAGGAGGCGTTGATCCAGCTCCAGGCCAAGCTGGAGGCGCGGCGCGCGGGCTCGGTGCGCGGCAGCGACGCGCCGTCGCTCGCGCCGACCAAGCCGGTCGTCGGCGAGGATCCGGTGCTCGTCCCCGCGCTCGAATCGCTCGACGAGCTCGAGGCGCGCGTGAAGACGCTGTCGGCGGTGTTCCGCGATCACCCCGAGCTGCGCGACTCGCGCGTCGCGGCGACCAGCTACGTCGAGCGCCGCTGGTACCTGACGACCGAAGGCACGAGCGTCACCGACACGCGTCGCGCGAGCGGCATCGTGATGGGCGCGGAGGGCCAGGCCGATGACGGCCAGCTCGTCCACGACTACTTCCTGCGCTACGGCCACACCGCGAAGGATCTGCCGAGCGACAAGGACCTCGAGGCCGAGGCGAAGAAGCTCGCCGAGTCGGTCAAG
The DNA here is from genome assembly GCA_036490935.1 of Kofleriaceae bacterium. Lineage (GTDB taxonomy): Bacteria > Myxococcota_A > Polyangia > Haliangiales > Haliangiaceae > JABFXX01. Next base: position 20,938 of record DASXCY010000010.1, read on the forward strand.
GACCTCGCGAAAGCGCCGCTGTTCGATCACTACAGCGGGCCGGTGCTGTTCGAAGGCGAAGGCGCGGTCGGCATGGTGCGCGCGACGCTCGCCGCGAACCTCGGCGGCACGCCGCTGCCCGAGGGCTTGAACCCGCAGGAAGCGAAGCAGTACGGCGGTGCGCTGACCGAGAAGGTCGGGCTGCGCGTCGTCGCGCCTCTCCTGTCGATCGTCGACGATCCGACGGCGAAGGATGCCGACGGCAAGGCGCTGATCGGCGGCTACCGCATCGACGACGAAGGCGTGACCGCGCAGAAGGTCGAGGTCGTCAAGGACGGCATGCTGAAGACCCTGCTGACGAGCCGCACGCCGTCGGCGAAGGGCCAGGTCTCGAACGGCCACGCGCGCGTGCCCGGCGACGGCGGCGCGTTTCGCGGCAGCGCGACCAACCTGTTCGTGATGGGCCGCGGCGGCTCGTCGCGGCGCGCGCTCGAAGGCCAGGTCGTGGCGATGGCACGCGCCGAGGGCATGAAATACGGGCTCGTGATCCGGCGCTTCGACGACGCCGCGGTGACCGGCGCGCCGGAGTTCACGCGCCGCGAGCTGTTCCAGATGATCAAGTCGACCGATCAGGAGCTGCCGCCGCCGGCGACGCTCGCGTATCGCGTGTATCCGGGCGGCAAGGAAGAGCTCGTGCGCGGCGTGCAGCTCGCCGAGGTGCCGATGCGGTCGTGGAAGGACGTGACCGCGGTCTCGACGGAGAAGACGGTCTACAACTTCCTCGCGCCGTTCGAGTCGCAGCTCCAGCTGCGCCTGACCGGCGGCACCGAGGAGGAGTTCGTGCCGTCGGGCGGCATCGAGGCGTCGATCGTGACGCCGGACTTGCTGTTCAAGGAGCTCGACGTCTCCGGCTCGCGCGCCGGCGTGCGCCCGCTGCCGGTGGTCGAGAAGCCCGGAAAGTGATCGCGCGGATCCACGCGATCGAGGAGCGCAGCCGCGCGAACGGGCCGGGCGCGCGCTTCGTCGTGTGGCTGCAGGGCTGCACGCTCGGCTGCGCCGGCTGCTTCAATCCGGCGACGCACGGCACGGCTGACGGCGATGAGATGGAAGTGGCCGCGGTCGTGGCGCGGATGCGCGCGGCGCGGGGGATCGATCCACGCTCCGCACCGCTTCGCGTTACCGCGCGCGCCGGCGAAGCCCGGGCTATCGAGGGGCTGACGCTGTCGGGCGGCGAGCCGATGCAGCAGGCGGCGGTCGCCGCGGAGCTGCTCGCGGCCGCGCGCTCGCTCGGCTGGTCGACGCTGATGTTCTCGGGCTACACGCTCGAAGAGATCCGCGCGCTTCCTCATGGTGATGCGGCGCTCGCGCAGCTCGACGTGCTGATCGACGGTCGCTACGTCGCGCGCGAGCGGCTCGGCGCGGGCCTGCGCGGGTCGGCGAACCAGCGGATCGTGCGGCTGACCGAGCGCTACACGCTCGCCGAGATCGAGGCGACGCCGGTCGCCGAGATCCGCATCGCACCGGGCGGCGAGGTCGTGCTGACGGGCGTCGATCCGCTGCGGCTGCGGCGATGATCCGGTGGCTCGCGGTGGTCGCTGTGGTGGCGGCGTGCGAGCACGGCGGTGGTTCCCCTGCGCCCGCGCCGGCACCCGTGCCGCAGGACGTGCCCGCGGCGAACGAGCTCGTCGCCGACGCCGCGTGGCTCGCGGATCCGGCGCGCGAAGGCCGTGCCGCCGGAAGTCCCGGCGAGCGCGCGGCGGACGACTGGGTCGCCGGCCGGTTCGCCAAGCTCGGGCTGCAACCGGCCGGCGACGGCGGCTGGTTCCAGGAGGTGCCGCTCGCGGCCGGCGGCACGACGCGGAACGTGCTCGGCTGGCTCCCCGGCACCGATTCCGCGGCCGCGTGGGTGCTGGTCGGGGCGCATATCGATCACCTCGGCAAGGGCTTCCCCGGCGCCGACGACAACGCGTCGGGTGTCGCCGGCATGCTCGGCGTCGCGGCGGCGGCGGTCGCCGCGCATCCACGCGCATCGATCTTGTTCGTCGGCTTCGGCGGCGAGGAGATCGGGCTCGTCGGCTCGCGCTGGCTCGTCGCGCACCCGCCGCGCCCGCTCGCGCACTGCGCGACCGCGATCAACCTCGACATGATCGGCCGCTCTCCGTTCCTCGGCGCGAGGGAGTACACGCTGCCCAAGGCGCTCGCCGGCATCGGCGCCGGCCCGGCGGTCGGCGTGCTCGACGCACCGCGCGCGAGCTCGCAGCTCGCGATCGCCCGCTCCGCCTGCGCGCGCGCCGGCATCGCGATGCACGCCGCCGAAGACTTCCCGAATCTCGAGCCGCAGATCCGCGACGAGGCCCGCGATCGCAGCGACGACTCCCCGCTCGCCGACGCCGGCGTGCACACCCTGTTCTTCTCGACGAGCCTCCAGGACGACTACCACAAGCCGACCGACACGATCGAAAAGCTCGACGCGCTGACGCTGCGCGCGATCACGCGCGCGGTGTGGCTCACCGTCGCAGGACTCTGAGCCGCTTCCGCTTCCGCTTCCGCTCAACGCTGCCGCTTCCGCTGCCGCTTCCGCTGCCGCTGCCGCTGCCGCTTCCGCTGCCGCTGCCGCTTCCGCTGCCGCTTCCGCTGCCGCTTCCGTTGCCGCTGCCGCTGCCGCTGCCGCTGCCGCTTCCGCTTCCGCTGCCGCTGCCGTTGCCGCTTCCGCTGCCGCTTCCGCTGCCGCTGCCGCCTCCGGTTCCGCTTCCGCTTCCGCTTCCGCTTCCGCTGCCGCTGCCGCCTCCGCTACCGCTCACCGCTGTCGCTTCCGCTGCCGTCGCCGCTGCGGCTTGCCGGTCCCGCTCCTGCGCACCGGTCGTCGGCGCCGCCTCCGAACCGTCATCACGTCGCGATCGATGGGTCAGCTTCTGGGCCGCCTCCGTGGCCGGGCGCTCGCCCCGCGCCGCTCTCGCGCACGGCTCGTGCCGAGCGCGTGCGCGCTGAGCCCCTGACGACCACCGCCGGGGGCGATGACCATTAGCAGAACGCGTGCGGGCGAGACGCGCTCGGCACGAGCCATGCGCTCCGCGGCGCTGGGGGCGAGAGCGCCCGGCCACGGAGGCTGGGCCCGAAAGGATGACCATGT
>DASXCY010000011.1:0-14342 GCA_036490935.1 Kofleriaceae bacterium
GCCGCGTGAGCCCGACGACCGCCGATCACGTCGTCGAGGATCTCGGCGACGACGTCGACTACGTGCTGGACGGCGGGCCGTGCGAGGTCGGCGTCGAATCGACGATCATCGACTACACGCGCGGCCGTCCCGTGCTGCTGCGGCCCGGCGGGCTGCCACGCGCGGCGATCGAGGCCATCGTCGGGCCGATCGCCGGCGCCGATGCCGCCGCGCCGGCCGCGCCCGGCACGCTGGCGAGCCACTACGCGCCGCGCGCCGAGGTGATCGCGTGCGCGCCCGACGAGGTTCCCGCCGCCGTCGCCGCGGCCCGCGGCAAGGTCGCCGTGCTCGCGCAGGCCGCCGCGTTCGCGGGCTGGCCCGGGCTGGCCGCGCACGCCCATCCGCTGCCCGACGATCTCGCCGGCGCGGCGCGATCCCTCTACGCCGCACTGCGAGATCTCGACGCGCTCGGTGTCGATGTCGTGATCGCCGCGTTGCCTCCCGCGGTCGGGCTGGGCGAAGCTGTCGGCGATCGCCTGCGCCGCGCGGCGGGACCTCGAGGCAAGCCATGACGCGAAGGAGCACGCGGTCGAGACCGACGACGAGCGAGACCGAGCGATCCGCGGCGGATCGCGGCACACGCCCGGAGCGCAGCGAGGCGCGTAGTCGATCTACGAAACGAGCGAGCGAGGACGTACGTCGCGAGGCGCCCGGAGCGCGACGGTCGCAGCCGTCGGCGGTCTCGACCGCGCGCTCCAAGGTCGGCATCATCATGGGCTCGCAGAGCGACTGGGCGACGATGCAGCATGCCGCCGCCGTGCTCGACGAGCTCGGGGTGGCGTACGAGAAGCACATCGTGTCGGCGCATCGCACGCCCGACAAGCTGTTCGACTACGCCGAGACCGCCGTCGACCGCGGCCTGCACGTGATCATCGCCGGTGCCGGCGGTGCCGCGCACCTGCCCGGCATGGCCGCCGCCAAGACCCGGCTCCCCGTGCTCGGCGTGCCGGTGCAATCCAAGGTGCTGAACGGCCTCGACTCGCTGCTGTCGATCGTCCAGATGCCGAAGGGCATCCCGGTCGGGACGCTCGCGATCGGCGAATCCGGCGCCGCCAATGCCGCGCTGCTCGCCGCCGCGATCGTCGCGCTCGGCGATCCGGCGGTCGCAGAGCGGCTCGACGCGTACCGCGCCGCGCAGACGCAGCGCGTGCTCGGAGAGCAGCTGTAGTGCAGGAGCGAAGCGAAGCGAGCGGGTGGTGGGGAAGGGGACGCTCGTACCGAAGGCCGAGCGAAGCGAGGACCTTCGTGTGACCTTGCTGCCCGGCAAGACGATCGGCGTGCTCGGCGGCGGTCAGCTCGGCCGCATGATGGCGCTCGCCGCGCGCCGCATGGGCTATCGCATCGTCGTGCTCGATCCGTCGCCGGCGTGCCCGACCGCGCAGGTCGCCGACGGCGTCGTGGTCGGCGCGCTCGACGATCTCGCCGCGGCCAAGCAGCTCGCGAAGCAGGTCGACGTCATCACGCTCGACACCGAGCACGTGCCGCCCGAGCTGCTCGCCGAGCTCGAACGCGAGGTCCCGGTGCGGCCCGGCGCGAGCGTGCTGCGCACGATCAACGACCGGCAGATCCAGAAGCAGTTCCTCGACTCGCTCGGGCTGCCGCAGGCGACGTGGGCGCCGGCCTCCGACGCGCGCGAGCTCGACGCCGCGCTCGCCAAGGTCGGCAGGCCCGCGATCGTCAAGGTCCGGCGCGCCGGCTACGACGGCAAGGGCCAGGCCCGCATCGAGCCCGACGCCGATGCGGCCGCCGAGCACGCCCGGCTGCGCGGCGCGCCCGCGGTCGTCGAGTCCGTCGTGCCGTTCGCGCGCGAGATCTCGGTCGTGCTCGCGCGGGGGCTGGGCGGCGAGCTGCGCAGTTACCCGATCGCCGAGAACGTGCACCGCCGGCACATCCTGCACACCACGCGCGCGCCGGCGCCGATCACCGCGACCCAGCGCGCGGCAGCCGAGCGCATCGCGGTCACGATCGCCGAGGCGCTCGGGCATGTCGGCGTGATCGCCGTCGAGCTGTTCGAGCTGCCCGACGGCACGCTGCTCGTCAACGAGATCGCGCCGCGCACGCACAACAGCGGCCATTACACGTACGGCGCCTGCGCGACCTCGCAGTTCGAGCAGCACGTGCGCGCGATCTGCGGCCTGCCGCTCGGCGATCCGCGCCCGCTGACCGGCGCGGTGATGGTCAACCTCATCGGCGACCTCTGGCAGCGCGGCGAGCCGGCCTGGCAGACCGTCCTGGCCCGGCCGGAGGCGCGGCTGCACCTGTACGGCAAGGACGCGCCGGCTCCGGGCCGAAAAATGGGCCATGTCCTTCTGCTCGACGACGACACCGATCGCGCGCTGGTGGCTGCCGAAATGATAATTTCCGAGCTGAGTGGCGACCCTCGTCTATAGCGACGTCGACGGCATCGACCGCACGTTCGCGATAGGCCCCGAGCCGATCGTCGTCGGGCGCGGGCAGGAATGCGCCATCCGCAGCGATGATCCGCGCGTCTCGCGCATGCACGCGCGGTTCTACGTCGCCGAGGGCGCGCTGTGGGTCGAGGACCTCGGTAGCTCGAACGGGATCTACGTCGGGCCGAACAAGGTGACGCGCGCGCCGGTGCCGACCGGCGAGATCGTCGTGATCGGCAGCCTGATGATTCGCCTCCTGCCGGCGAGCGGCACGCTGCCGCCGCCGATGGGCCTGCACGGCACGCTCGCGCAGTGGCTCGAGATGGAGCGCAAGGCGCGCGCCGGCATCGAGGACGAGCGCGACGCGTTCGCCAAGCGCGTCGGCGACCTGCACCAGGAGCTCGCCCAGGTCCGCGAGGCGGTCGGCGCACACGGCCAGGACGCGACGCAGGTGCGCGACGAGCTCGACAAGCTGCGCCGGCAGAGCGCCACCGAGGCCGAGCAGCTGCGCCTCGACCTCGCGAAGGCGCGCGAGGCCAAGATGATGGCCGAGACCCAGGCCGGGATCACGACGGCCGAGCGGCTCGCCGAGTCCGACATGACGATCTCGGGGCTGCAGGCCAAGGTGCAGCAGCTCGAGGCCGCGGCCGCGCACGCGAGCCCGCGCGCCGACGCCGATCAGATCGCGGGACTGACCGCGCGCGCCGAGAAGGCCGAGAAAGAGCTCGCGGCCGAGAAGATCCGCGCGCAGGGCGCCGAGCGCAACGTCTCCGGCGCGGCGACGAGCGCGGCGAAGGCCGAGACGCGCGCGTCCGAGGCCGAGCACGAGCTCGCCGAGGCCGTGACGCGACGGGCGGCGCTCGAGACCGAGCTGGCGGCCGCGCGCGACAAGGCCGCGGCGCTCGAGACCCGGCTGGGCGCGGGCGATGCGCCGGTGCAGGCCGCCGAGGCGCGCGCCGCGAAGATCGCCGGCGAGCTCGCGGAGCTGCAGCAGCAGTTCGAGACGCGCAAGGATCGGATCGCCGAGCTCGAGAAGCAGGCGGTCGAGGCGGTCGAGACCGATCAGCGCGCGAAGCAGGAGCTCGCGTCGCTCGGCGAGCGGCTGGCTTCGCTCGCCGACAAGCTCGCCGCCGAGCAGACGCGCGCGAACGAGGCCGAGGCGCGGCTGCGTGCGCTCGGCGCGGCCGAGGCCGAGATCAGCGCGGCCAAGCGCGAGCGCGAGGAGGCGAAGGTGCGCGCGCAGACCGCCGATTCGCGCGTCGCCGAGGCGTCGACGCGCGTCGAGGATGCCGAGCAGCGCGCGCGAGCTGCCGACACGATGGCCAAGTCGATGGCGAAGGATGTCGCCGAGGCGCTGCGCCGCGCGGTCGATGCCGACACGCGTGCGCGTACGGTCGCGCGCGAGCTCGACGGCGCGCACCGCCGGGCCGAGGCGGCCGAGAAGCGCGACGCCGAGCGCCAGCTCGCGACGCGCGAGCTCGACAAGCGCGCGACCGAGGCCGAGGCCAAGCTCGCGGCGGTGCAGACCGAGCTCGGCGGCAAGCTCGAGCAGGCGCAGCGCGAGCTGGGCGAGAAGGCCGAGGCCGCCGACAAGGAGCTGCGCGGCAAGCTCGAGCAGGCGCAGCGCGAGCTCGCCGCCGAGCGCCAGACCGCGATGGCGCTCGTCGATCGCAAGACGCAGCTCGAACGCGAGCTGTCGGAGGTGCGCACGCAGCTCGCGGGCGTCCAGCACCGCGTCGAGCTCGCGGAGGGCAAGAACGCCGAGTACGAGGCGCAGCTCGAGGTCCTCGAGGACAAGGTGCAGGATCTCGAGGCCGGCGTCGCGGTCGAGCAGACGGCGTCGCAAAGCGCGGTCGGCGAGGCCAAGGAGCGCGTCGACAAGCTCGAGGCGCAGCTCGCCGAGGCGAAGGCCGCGGCGAAGACCGCCGTGAAGACCGCGGCCGGGCTCGAGAAGCGCATCGACGGGCTCGAAGACGCGGCGCGCGCACACGCCGAGGGGCGGCAGGCGGCCGAGGCGGCGCTGACCGAGGCGCGTGCGCGGATCGCGGAGCTCGAGCCCGGGCTGGCGCGGCTCGACGAGGTCGAGCAGCACGCGCGCGACTCCGCGGCGCGGCTCGAGCCGCTGCAGGCCAAGGCCGACGCGGCGGATCTCGCGATCGGCCGCGCGAGCGCGGTGCAGCGCCAGCTCGACGAGGCGCTGCAGAAGCTGTCGTGGATGGAGCGCGATCTCGCGTCGGCCGCGCGCACGCCGCGGCCCGACGAGCAGCGCCAGGACCCGCGCATCGAGGCCGCCGAGCTGCACGCGCGCGAGGTCGAGGCGCGCGCGAAGGAGATCGAGGCGCGCGCGAAGGAAGCGGCCGAGCGCATCGTCGAGACCGAGCGGCGGGCCCGCGACGTGGCCGGACAGCTGGCCGAGGCGCAGGCGCGCCTCGGCGAGGATCAGCAGCAGATCGCGGCGCTCAAGAAGGAAGTCGACGCCGCCGAGAACGTGCGGAGCTTCGCGGCGGCGACCGAGCGCGAGATCGCGCAGTTCCAGCGCGAGCTGCGCGAGACCAAGGCCAAGCTCGCGCAGATCACGCTCGAGCGCGACAACTTCGAGTCGCAGCTACGCGACGCGCGCGACGACAGCGAGACGCGCGATCGCAGCCTCGCGCCGATGATGGAGATGCGCGGCGGCTCGTCGCACGATCCGGAAGTGACGACGCAGGCCGATCTCAGCCGCTACACCGCGCTCGTCTCGCGCACGACCGAGCTCGAGGTCAAGCTGACGAAGGCCGAGAAGGATCAGGAGCGGATGCGGCGCGAGCTCGCCGACGCCGAGGCGCGCGCCGCCGCGCAGCGCCGGGCCAGCGAGGACGAGCCGACGAACACCGGCAGCGCGGTGCCGCTCGAGTTCGCCGAGCACCTCAGCGTGCTCGAAGAGGCGATCGACTCGCTGCGCGCGAACATGCGCGCCGCCAGCGACGAGACCGCGATGATGGATCAGACCGAGTCGGTCGTCGTCGTGGCGAACGCGGTTAGCTCGGCCGCCGAGCACGTCGAGCGCGCGCGCGACTCGCTGCGCGCGCTGACGACCATGGTCACGACGTCGTAACCGGCGAGTTGTTAAGGTCCGCGCGCGCTCGGTCCCCGACGAGCTCCCGAGCACCGACGATCCGGGTGCACCGCCGCGCATCATCGCGCCGTGATCTCACTTCGGAGAGCTGACGTGCGCGGCTAGAAACTTCAGGCTCTCGGGCAGGCGAGGGCCCCAGAAGCCGAAGTCGTGGCCGCCCGGGCCGATGTAGAACGCGTGCTCGATGTGCTTCGCGGTCAACAGATCGTGGAAGTACGTCGTGCCGTCCTGGAGGTGGAACACGTCCTCGGTGCCGCAGTCGAGATAGATCGCGAGCTTGCCGGGCTCGAGCTTGGCGACGAGCGCCGCCGGATCGTGCGCTTGCCAGTTCGCGAGATTCGAGCCGAAGATCGGGCGCACCCACATGCCGATCGCTTCGACGCCTTTGCCCCACGCGTTCGGATCGGTCACGAGCTGGGCCTTGCCCGCGACGTACGGGTGCGGGCCGGCGTACATCAGCGAGTCGACGCCGGAGTGGCTCGCCGCCGCGGCGAACAGATCCTGATGGCGCATCGCGAGCTCGAGCGCGCCGAAGCCGCCCATCGACAGCCCGGCGATCGCGCGGCCGTCGCGCGACGGGATCGTGCGGAAGTGCGAGTCGATCTCGCCGAGCAAGTCCTTGACGATGTACGTCTCGTACGCGGCGTGGCGCACGCACGTGTCGGCCGGCTTGCGATGCCCGAACGCGTACAGGCCGGTGCCGTCGCGCAAGCACGCGTCGTAGTCGGGATCCGGCGCGGCCGAATCGACGTACCAGTTGTCGTCGCCGTCGGGCATGACGACGATCGCGCGCAGGCCGAGCTTGTCGGCGGTCGCGTCGACGTGGCCGCCCTTGATCCAGTCGTTCTCGCTGCCGGTCAGGCCGTGCAGGTAATAGAACACCGGCCAGTGCACGGCCGGCTTCGCGTCGTAGTCGGCAGGCAGGTACACGACGTAGGTCTTGTCGACGCCGAGCGCGTCGGAGTGGAAGTGCCGCCTCAGCACTTTGCCCCTCGTCGCATCGGGCTGGGCGGCGGCGGCCTGGGCGGTCGCGGGCTTCGCGACCGGCTCGGGCGCGCGCGCGCTCGGCTTGTTGCACGCGATCGCGAGGATCAGGAGCGCGAGCGTCTTCACAGCATCTCCGGGACGATCGCGATCGTCTGGATCGGCATCGTGCGGAACTCGAGCACGGTGCGCACGAGCCGTTCGGCCGCGTCCGCGACCGTGGGATCGAGCACGCGAAGCTCGTCGCGCAGCGCGAACGGCAGCTCGACCTGACCGATGCCGGCCAGCACGTCGCGCAAGGTCGGCGTCGGCGGGTAGACCTCGAGGTCGGAGTCGGTGCCGACCTTCGCGAGCGTGCGCGCGTCGGCCAGCGCGGCATCGAGCCCGCCGATCTCGTCGACGAGTCCGAGCTCCTTCGCCTTCGCGCCGGTCCACACGTGGCCCTGCGCGATCGCCTGGATCTGCTCGGCCGTCTGATGGCGGCCCTCCGCGACGCGCGCGACGAACTGCTTGTACACCGAGTCCATCGATGCCTGGATGATCGCCTTCTGGTCGTCGGTCCACGGCTGGAAGCTCGCCATCATCGTCGCGTGCTTGCCGCGGCCCATCGGATACGCGAGCACGCCGACCTTCGCGAGCGCACCGCCGATCGCGAGCTTGCCGCCGACGACGCCGATCGATCCGGTCAGCGTATCGTCGAGCGCGTAGACCTTGGTCGCGTCGCTCGAGATGTAATAGCCGCCGCTCGCCGCGACATCGCTCATCGACACGATCACCGGCTTCTTCGCGCGCAGGTCGGCGACCGCGTGCCAGATGAGCTCCGAGGCCTGCGCGCTGCCGCCGGGTGAATCGACGCGCATCACGACCGCCTTGACCGAGTCGTCGGCGGCGAGCGCACGCAGTGCGGCGACCAGCGTCTGGCCCGCGATCTGCTCGCGCGCGCCGAGCACGCCGTCGCCGTTGCCGTCGACGATCTCGCCGATCGCGTAGACAAGGGCGACGTGGTCGCCGACCGGCCGCTCGGGCGGCACCGCGCCGAAGAAGCGCGCGATCGACAGCCACGATTGCACTTGATCCTGATGCTCGCGCTTGAGCTCGAGATGAGTCCACGGTGCCTTCGCCTCGTCGCGGAATGCCTCGAATGGCGCGACCTCGTCGACGAGCCGCGCCGCGAGCGCCTCCTCCGACGTGAACAAGCCGGTGTCGATCAAGCCGCGCACGGTCGCCGGATCGAGCTTGCGGTCGGCGGCGATCGTCTCGACCATCGTCGCGTAGCGCCGATCGAGGATCGCGCCGAGCGTCTCCTCCATCTCCTTCGACGGCGCATCGCGCGTGAGCGGCTCGGCCGCGCCCTTGTACGCGCCGACGTGCAGGAAGTCGGCGGTGATGCCGAGCTTGTCGAGCAGCGGCTTGACGTGGACCGGCATCACGGCCGGGCCGGTGATCGTGATGTCGCCGAGCGGCGAGAGCCCGATGCGATCGCACGCGGTGAGCAACACGTAGACGGTGTTCGTCGCGGCGTCGGCGTGGCACGCGAGCTTCTTGCCGGCGGCGCGGAAGTCGTGCATGGCGGCGCGCAGCTCGATCGCGTCGGGCAGGCTGATCGAGAGCGGATCGATGCGCACGACCAGCCCGGTCAGCTCGGGCACCTTCGCGAGCTCGCGCAGCCGCCCGGCGAGCTGGCGCAGCTCGGTGCCATGTCCGCCGGTCCAGGAGAACGACTCGCGCTCGACGACGTCGCCGTGCACGTACAGCACGCCGAGGTGCGGCTTGTGCACGTCGAAGTCGGCCGAGTGCTCGGGTACCTCGTACGGCCCCGGCTTCTCGAGGCCGTTCTTGATGCGCTCGAGCGCGCCTTGCAGATCGAAGCCGTCGTCGCCGCTGCCGCCGCCGGCGTGCGTCGACAGCGCCCACGGGTCCTCCGCCTTTGGCGACTTCTTGTCGGCCTTGTCGAGCCGCGACGGATGCGAGTTACAGGCGAGCAGCGCGGCAACAACGGCGAGGCGAAGGCGCATGCCGTTTCATACCAGTTTACGGGCCTCGGGCCTCAGCCTGAACCGGAACCGGAACCGGAACCGGTCGCCGGAGCCGGAGCCGGAGCCGGTGCCGGTGCCGGCGCGGGAGCCGGAGCCGGAGTGGGAGCCGGTGTCGGCGCCGCCGATCCCGAGCCTGCTTCCTCTCCGGCGCCGAGGATCTCGAGCTGCTTCTTCGCCTTCGGCGAGCCCGGATACATCTCGAGGTACTTGCGCCAGCTCTCGATCGCCTGATCCTTGTTGCCCTGACGCTGATACGTCTCGGCGATGCCGCCGAGCGCCGGCTCGTAGCGCGGCGACACCATCAGGGCGGAGCGGAAGTTCGAGAACGCGCTCGCGAACTGCTTCGCGTCGAGATGGCAGTAACCCATGCCGGTGAGCGCCTCGACGCCCTGCGCCTTGATATCGAGCGCCTTCTGGTACACCTCCATCGCCTTCGCGCAGTTCGATTCGGCGAGCCCGTTCGCCTTCGCGACGAGCGCGTCGTAGCCGCCGCCGCTCTCCGGTGTGGGCGTCGGTGTGGGCGCCGGTGTCGGCCTATGGACCGGCGTCGCCGATCCACCCGAACCGCCCGATCCTCCATGATGATCTTCGGGCGGCAGCGGATCGGTCTTCGCCACCGACAGCTCGAGCTTCTTGCCGAGCGCCTGCGCCGTCTCCTGGTCGGGCGCCTGCGCGATCACCGTATCGAGCAGCTTCTTCGCGTCGTCGTCGCGGTTCTGCTCGAACGCGATCACCGCGCCCGCGATCGCGACGCGCACGTCGTTGCCGTCGATCGCGGCGAGCGCCTTCGCGGCATCGTCGAGCTTCCTGTCGCGCTCGAGCAGGCGCGCGGCGCCGAGCGCGGCGGCGCGGCCGAGCTCGGCATCCGGCCCGGCCTTGTCGTGCGCCGTATCGAGGTAGCGATGCACCTCGCGCGCGGACTTGTTCTCGAGCCGCAGCACCTCGGCCATCGCGAGGTTCGCCGCGGCGTCGTCGGCCTTCGCTTTGACTGCGCGCTGCGCGAGCGGCGCCGCTTGCATCACCAGCTCGCGCGCGTCCTTGCGCAGCTTGTCGCCGTCGTCCTTGCCGACGAGGCCGGCGCGATCGAGGTCGTCCTGCGCGATCGCCGCGTACAGCCGCGCGCGCAGCGCGAACGCCTCGGGCGTGTCGACGCTCGCGAGCGCCTCGAGCGAACCCTTCATGCGCGCGGCCACGTCGCCGGCGAGCTCGCTGCGCGCCGACTCGATCGGCGTCGCCGGGGGAGCCGCGTCCGGAGCCGGAGCCGCGACCGCCGCAGCATCGGCCTTGACGACCGCGACCGGCGCCCCGGCGGCATCGCGCGTGCCCGGCGTCTCGGCGTGCTTGTCCTGGCGGAACGCGAACATGTAGATCACGCCCGCCGCGCCCGCGATCACGAGCAGCGACAGGATCGTGATCACGAGCCCGGCACGCGAGCCGCGATGCGCGGGCAGATAGTCGTCGTCGTCGTCGTCGAGCCGGCTGACGCGGCCGGTGTCGAACGAGGACTCGTCGGACGCCGCGACGCGCACGCGCCCCGCGAATGCCGGCTCGTCGGAGATCGCCGCGAGCCGGCCGCCCTGTGGGCCCTGCGGCATCGCCGCCATCGATTCGCTCGCCTTGATCTCGCTCGAGGCCCATAGCGCGGTCGAGCGGCCGCCCTCGGGCACCGACGGCGGTTTCGCGCGCGGCGGCGTGGTCGGCGGCGCCAGCTCGGTCTGCGCGATCGGGCTCGGCTTGGGCGGCGCCACGACGGCCGCACCGATGGGCGGCGTGCGCGCCGGCGGCGGCGGGGGCGGCGTCGTCTTCGGCCGGCGCTGGAAGTTGCCGGTCGAGCGCCGCTCGAGATCCTCGTCGGGCACCACCGTGCCGCCGGCCGTGGCGATCGCCGGTTTGTGGGGACCGGGCAGGGTGGTCACGCCCGCAGCCTTGGGGCCGGGCGTCGGCTTGGCCGCGCGCTGGCTGCGCGCCTCGTCGGCGATCGTGAAGTACTGGCCGAGCTCGCCGATGTCGCCGAGCCGCTTCCAGGTCTTGCCCGAGCGCGAGATCAGCGACTCGCGCGTGACGATGCCCGCGACGATCCACTGCTGCAGCGTGGCGAGCTCGCGGCAGCTCCTCTGCTCGCCGTTCTCGAGCCGGATCAGCCACTGGCGCTCGCCGTCTTCGCTGGTCGCGCGCGCCGTCGGCAGCTCGTCGCTGAGCGGCTTGGCGCGGGTGGTCGGAGCCTCTTCCGACACGCCCGGGCTCGGCTTGGCGCCGCCCACCACCGGCGGCTTGCTGCCCCCGGTCCGCGCGCGCTCGACGTTCACGCCGACGTTGGTCGGCGTCCGCTTGCGGATCTTGAACATGTGCCCGCAGTTGGTGCACTTGACAGTGACACCTCCCGGCTTGAGCCGGCTTTCGTCCAGCTCGTACTCGGTCTGGCACTTCTCGCAGCGGACGTCCATGTGTTCTCGAGAACGCCGCAAACGTACCAGATCGTTTATCGTCCAGCCATGTCGGACGTTCGGGAACGCAGTGCGGAGCGGGTCCGCGTCGACGCCTTTGTCAAGGTGCACGGCGTCGACGGCCAGGAGCTGGTGTTCCGCACGCGCGATCTGTCCGCGCACGGCCTGTTTTTGTACACCAAGGTCGCGCGGAGTTACCCGTTCAAGGTCGGCTCGACGCTCGAGCTGGAGCTCTACGATTACGACGAATCCGTGGTCGTCAAAGCAGTGGTCGTGCGCGTCGTCGAGACCGGGAGCGCCGAGGCCGAGTCGTATCCGACCGGCTTCGGCGTGCGCATCGTCGACGCCGGCGAGGCCACCGCCGGCGCGCTCGCGACGATGATCGCGCGCATCAAGGCCGGCTCGGTCTATTGAACCGCAGCGTGCGCGCGGTATCGCCCCACTCGCTGGCGAGCAGCTCGTAGCGCAGGTGCGCGTGCCAGCGGCCGTCGCGCCAGAAGTCGTCCTCCTGCTTGCACAGGTAGCGGAACCCGAGCTTCTCGATCACCCGCCGCGAGCCGACGTTGTCCTCCAGGCAGCCGATCGTGATCTTGTGCAGGCCGAGCGTATCGAAGCCCCAGCGCGTGACCGCGATCGCGGCCTCGGTCATGAGGCCTTGACCCCACAGCGGCTTGCCGAGCCAGTACGCGAGCTCGGCGTGATCGACGCGGGTCGTGCGCTGCTGCCAGCGAATCCCGAGGAGCGAGATGCAGCCGCGCGCGTGGCCGTCGTGCTCGATCGCCCACGCGAGGTCGGTCCCGCTCTCGAACGCGGCGATGCGCCCGAGCACGAACTCGCGCGTGTCTCTCTCGTCGCGGTGCGCGGCCCACGTCACGAACTGCGACAGCTCGGGATCGCGCGCGTACGCGAACAGATCGGGCACGTCGGTGTCGACGAACGGGCGCAGCCGCAGGCGCGGCGTATCGATCACGAGCGGCAGATCGGCGAGCGCGGGGATCGGGTCGATGGGCGGTGGCGACGACATCTGTGCGCCTCCTCGGCGGTCGCGCTCAGAGGTCACGCGCGAACACGACCGTGCCACTCTCTTCGAGGCAGCGCAAACGGCGGATGCCGGCTGCCTTGAACCGCGGCGCGGCGGCATCGACGACCGGCCTCATCGCGGCGTCGCTGCACGACGACGATCGAACCTCGACGCCCGAGCCGGTGACCTCGACGGTCGACCACAGCCGCTGGCGATCGAGCGCGTGCTGCAGCTCGGTGGCGAGCGTCGCCGCGCTCGGACCGCTCGACTCGTCGGGCGTCGCCGCAGATGCAGCCGGTGCGGCGGGCGCGAGCGCCGGACCCGCCGGCGCGCCGGAGCTCGGCTCGGACATCACGCTCGGCTTGGATTCGTCGGGTGCCGCGGTGGCCTCGTGATGCGGGCGCACCGCGAAGTACGCGGCGATCGCACCGCCGACCAGCGCGACGACGAGGATGATCGCGCCGATCGGCGCACGCGTCGACTGCACGGCGGTGCCGCTCGGCGCGATGCTGTTGCGACCACGGCGCGGCGGCGGCAGCGGGAAATGGCACTTCGGGCACTTCACGTAGCCCGGCACCACCGCGACACCGCATTTCGGGCAGACCTCGCCGCTCACGGCAGAAGGATACGCGGCTTACGACGACTCGCCAAAATTAGCGCCACGGCCAGGCCGAGGAGGAGTGACCCGCGAGCGTCGCCGCCGGCGCTACAGCAGCCCGTGGCAATGCTGGCCGGCTCGCACGCGTGCGGGTCGTCCGCGATCGGATAGACCGTGCACATGCCGTTGATGTCGTCGTCCTCGAGGGTTTCCTTCTTGTTCTCGCCGCAGTCCTGATAGTTGTACATGGTCGCGTCGAGGATCTCGGGATCCGTGGTGTCGACACAGCTCGGGACGGGGTTGCCGTTCGCGTCCACCCGCGGCGGATCGCCCGGCGCGAGGCACGTGTGCTCGAAGCCGTGCATGTGGCCGAGCTCGTGCGTCATCGTGTTCTGCAGCTCGGCGACGCACGACTGCGTGGAGTTGGTCTCGCCATCGATCGCGATCGCGAAGTTGACGCCGTTGATCTCGATGTCGGCGTCGACCAGCGCGCCGTAGCGCGAGCTCGACATGTCGCTGATATACGCGACGGTCGTGATGCCGGCGGCCGCCTCGGAATAGCAGTCCTCGGGATCGTCCTTGATCGCGGGGCGGCACCAGCTCCCGGCGCAATCGGCGCACGCGGTGTCGCGAAACTTGATCGTGTTGATCTCGTCGCGCCCGACCTCCATCGGCTTGGCCGACTGCTCGACCATCTTCATGTACGAGCACGTCGCCGTCTCGGTGTCGGTGTTCCACGTGTCGATCGCCGCGGTGATCACCGGGAACTCGGCATCGCCCGAGATCGCCGAGGTGCCTGCCGAGTCGGGCGTGACGAAGATGCAGCCCGATTCCCAGTACAGCGCGTGGTTGTCGCCGACCGTTTGCGTGCGCACGAAATCGGGCTCGAGCGAGTCGAGCACCTGGACGTCGTCGGCCACGACGTGCATCGCGCGCGCACCGTCCACGCCCTCATGCGCCGACACCGCGACGACCATCCCGCGCTGCAACGGCGGCGCACCGGGCATCTGCCGCATCGTGATGTCGTCCACGGTGCCGCCGAGCTGGCGCACGACGACCGGCCCGCTCGGCGTCTGCACGGTCGCGTCGGTGACGATGCGCGAGCCGTCCTCGGTCCACTTGCTGTGGACGTCCGTGACGGTGCCCTGCACGGCCAGCGGGCCGGCGCTCGCCACGCCGCCGAGGATGACCACGAGCGCCAGCGCCCTCACTTCTCCACCCTAACACGCCATGTTACAAGGGCCCACCATGGCTGCGGAGTCGCGCCCCGTGCGTGTGCGGGTTGCCCCATCGCCGACGGGCGATCCCCACGTCGGCACGGCGTACATCGCGTTGTTCAACTACGTGTTCGCTCGCCAGCAGGGCGGCAAATTCGTGCTGCGGATCGAGGACACGGATCAAGCACGTGCGCGCGCCGACTCCGAGCAGATGATCTTCGACGCGCTCCACTGGGTCGGATTGGCGTGGGATGAAGGGCCTGATGTCGGCGGCCCGTTCGCGCCGTATCGCCAGAGCGAGCGCAGCGCGATCTATCGCGACCATGGCGACCAGCTGGTCGCGCGCGGCGAGGCGTACCGGTGTTTCTGTACGTCGGAGCGGCTCGACAAGGTGCGCGTGCAGCAGCTCGCCGAGAAGCGCACACCCGGTTACGACCGCCACTGCCGCGATCTAGATCCCGCCGACGGCGCGCGCCGTGCGGCGGCGGGCGAGGCGCA
>DASXCY010000012.1:0-14854 GCA_036490935.1 Kofleriaceae bacterium
TCTGGTGCAGCTGCAGCCCGTCGAGGTGAAGGTGCGGCAGAGGAGCTTGGACCTCGCCAAGCAGATCGCGCGCGCCGCCGATAGCGTGGCGCTCAACCTCGGCGAGGGCCGCTTGCGCTGCGACGGCGACAAGCGCCGCCACTACGAGATGGCGGCGGGCAGCGCGAGCGAGCTCACCGCCGCGTTGCGGGTCGCCGTCATCCGCGGCTACGTCGACCAGCCGCTGGTCGACGCGGTCGAGCCGCTGCTCGATCGCGTGCGCGCGATGCTCTACAAGCTCACACGGCCGACGCCGCCGCCACGGGCGTGAGCCCGGGCCGGGCCCGCCGGCCTCAGGCCGGCTCGGGCGGCGGCACGTGCGTGAGCGACCAGGTGATGGCGCGGACGTGGTCGAGCGGATCGTCGACGGCGGCGAAGTCGGCGCGCGTGATGTAGCCGCGCGCGACCGCGATGCGCAGCGCGGCGGTGAGCTCGCCGGCGCTGCCGGCGGCGCGGCGGTAGAAGTCGGCGCGATCGAGGCCGGCGCGGTGCCGGCCTTCGGCCAAGTTGAGGGTGATGCTCTCGGCGGCGCGTGCGAGCTGATCGGCGAGCGACTTGCGGTGCCTGCGGACCTTGGCTTCGACGGCGGCCATGCGGTCCATGACGGTGTGCGAATACTCGAGTGCGGCGAACATGACGAATTCCTTTCGCCCCGGCTCGCGGGGCCGTTTGTGGTCTCGCCCCTTGCGCCGCCCACGCGCGGAGCCTGTGCCGAGCGCGTCACCGCCGCGCGCGTTCTGCTAATGGCCCTCGCCCCCGGCGGCCGTCGTCAGGGCCTCAGCGCACACGCGCTCGGCGCAGGCGACGCGCGGAGCGGCGCGGGGCGACCACAAACGGGCCCGCGAGCTAGCGGCGAACGAATCGTCATGCTCGCGACTCGGTATTCGCGCCGTCGCCGCATCGCCGCCGAAGCCGCGTCCGCAGCCGAAGCCGCCGCCGAAGCCGTCGCCGAAGCCGCCGCCGCATCCGAAGCTGCAGCCGATGCCGTCGCCGCAGCCGCATCCGAAGCTGCAGCCGATGCCGTCGCCGCAGCTGACGCCGTCGCCGCAGCTGACGCCGTCGCCGCAGCTGCAGCCGATGCCGCTGCCGCTGCCGCCGCCGTCGCCGTCAGCCGCCGCCGCTGCCGCCGCCGCAGCCGCTGCCGATGCCGATGCCGATGCCGTCGGAGCAGCTGCAGCCGATCCCGCCGCCGTCGCCGCCGCGTTACTTCGCGATCGCGGGTGTCGGCTGGGGCGTCGGCTCCACGCGCGCGGTCTGCGCCGCGGCCGGCACGAGGCGCCAGCCGCCGCCGCCGAGGTCGTCGGGGCCGGCGCCCCAGGTGCCGATGAGCTCGCCGTCGCTCGCGACCGCGAACACGCCGTGGCCGGTGCCGGCGCGCTCGCGCCAGGTGAAGCGCAGCAGGTTGCCGTCCATCGTGCCGTCGAGCTTGCCGCCGTCGAACACGTACTCGCCGGTCACGTGCGCGCCGTGTTGCTCGAGCTTCACCGGGCCCCAGTTGCTCGTGTAGCTGCCGGTCACGTCGGCCAGCGGATGGTTCGCGAGCGCGCTTTGAGCGAGGCACACGACGCAGGCGGCGATCCACACCAGGACGATTCGGGGCATGCCGATTCAACGCACGTCGGTTAGCCTGGGGTCTTGCCAAGTTGTCACGGCCTCCAGAGCTACCTGACAAGCTGGCAAGCAAACCCGCCCATGCAGCCGATTCTATCGAACCAATCCAACACGTTACGTAGCCGGTCAACTGGCCCGAGCCTCGCTATTCCCCCGCGCAGCATGTGGAACCAGCCCGCTCAGAGCCCCTTCCGACGGTTCGCCGCGGCGCAGGTCGAGGGTGCGGGCGGCACGCCGGCGAGCTCGGACGAGCCCAGCGAGCTGCGCGAGGCGCCGAGCGACAGCGGCATCGTGCTCGTCGTCGATGACGAGCCGGCGATCGCCGAGTCGCTCACCAAGATCTTCCGCCGCGAAGGTCTCACCACGTTCGCCGCAACCGACGGCAACGCCGCGCTCGATCTGCTGCGCAAGCATCGCGTCGGCGTGCTGCTCACCGACCTGATGATGCCGCAGACGTCGGGCATGGATCTGCTGCGCGCGGCCAAAACGATCGCGCCCGAGACCGAGGTCGTGCTGATGACCGCGTACGGCACGGTCGAGACCGCGGTCGACGCGATGAAAGAGGGCGCGTACGACTTCGTCACCAAGCCGCTCAAGCGCGCGCACGTCGTTCGCATCGTGCGCAACGCGCTCGAGAAGCAGTCGCTGCTGGTCGAGAACCGGTCGCTCAAGGCGCAGCTCGCTCAGGCGAAGGAAGTGCGCCGCCGCCAGATCATCGGCACGTCGCTCGCGTGGCGGCGCACGATGGACATCGTCATGCAGGCGGCGCCGAGCGAGGCGACCGTGCTCCTGCTCGGCGAGAGCGGTACCGGCAAGGAGCTGCTCGCGCGCTCGCTGCACGACAACAGCACACGAGCCAAGGGCGCGTTCATCGCCGTCAACTGCGCCGCGATCCCCGAGTCGATCCTCGAGGCCGAGCTGTTCGGCTACGAGAAGGGCGCGTTCACCGGCGCCGTCACCGCGCGCGACGGCCGGTTCGAAGCCGCGCACGGTGGCACGTTGTTCCTCGACGAGATCGGCGAGATCAGCCGCCACGTGCAGGTCAAGCTGCTGCGCGTGCTGCAGGAAGGCGAGATCGAGCGCCTCGGCGGCGCCGGCAAGACGCGCCGCATCGACGTGCGCATCGTCGCCGCGACCAACGTCGATCTCGCGGGCGAGGTCAAGGCCGGCCGGTTCCGCGAAGATCTATTTTACCGGCTCAACGTGATCCCGGTCGCGGTGCCGCCGCTGCGCGATCGCCGCGACGACGTGCCACTGCTCGCGCAGCACTTCGTGCAGGTCTACGCCGAGAAGAACGGCAAGTCGATCACCGGCTGCTCGCCGTCGGCGCTCGAGCGGCTCGCCGAGTACGGCTGGCCCGGGAACGTGCGCGAGCTCGAGAACGCGATCGAGCGCGCCGTCGTGCTGACGCGCGCGAACCACGCGTCGATCGACGAGGACGCGCTGCCACGCGAGATCCGGTCGTTCGAGCCTTTCGGCGCATCGGGCACCGCGTCGGCGACGTCGCTGACGTTTCCGCTCGGCATGCCGCTCGCCGAGATCGAGATGCGCGTCATCCACGAGACGCTGCGCCACACGCGCGGCGACAAGCGCCTCACCGCGAAGCTGCTCGGCATCGCGACGCGCACGATCTATCGCCGGCTCGCCGAGCCGGCGCCGGCCGACGAGCCGGTGGACAGCGACCCCGAGACGGAAGACTAGCGAGGCAACATGCAGGACCTGATCAAACGCTACTTCTGGATCCTCGGCGGCGCCGTCGTCCTCATCTGCTCGGTGTTCGCCGCGAAGGCGACGAGCCACGTGCTCGAAGCCAAGTATCTCGGCGACTCCGATCACGCGCCCAAGGTGCAGGCGGCCGCGCCGTCGCAGGCGACGCCGGTCAAGCAGTCGCGCAGCAAGGACGGCGCGATGCTCGCCGCGCGCGACATCTTCTGCTCGGACTGCACGCCGGCGGTCACGGTGGTGTCGACCGATCCGTCGGCGGTCACGACCACCACGCTGCCGCTCCAGCTGCTCGCGACGAACGTCGGCACGACGCCGGATCAGTCGTACGCGACGATCGTGAATACCGAGAGCCAGGTCCAGGGCAGCTTCGGGGTCGGCGACAAGGTCCCGGGCGCGACCGGCAAGCTCAAGATGATCCATTACAAGTACATCGAGTTCGAGAACAACGGGCACCTCGAGCGGCTCGTGCTGCAGGGCCAGACGCCGCCGCCGGTGGTCGCCGAGGCCAAGCCCGCCGAGGGCGACGGCGATGACATGCAGGGCCTCATCGACAACGGCATCAAGTCGACCGGCGAGAATCAGTTCGAGATCTCCAAGGATCTCGTCGACAAGATCGTGCAGAACCCGATGGCCGTCGCGAAGGGCGCGCGCATCGTGCCGGCGATGGTCAACGGCAAGGCCACGGGCTTCAAGCTGTACGCGATCCGGCCGAGCTCGGTGTTCGCGAAGCTCGGCCTGACCAACGGAGACACGCTCGAATCGATCAACGGCATGGAGATGACGACCGCCGAGCAGGCGCTCGAGGTCTACACGAAGCTGCGCGACGCGACCTCGCTCGAGGTCGACATCCAGCGTCGCGGCAAGCCGCTCGCGCTCAAGTACTCGATCCACTGAAGGTGCGCTGATGAAATTAGCCAAACTAACCATCCTCTTCGTCGTGGTCGCGACCGCGGCGCCGGCGTTCGCGCAGCCCGCGGGGGGCAGCGGCGCGACTCCGCCGGCGAGCAGCAGCGACGAGCCGATCTACGTGTGCAAGCACGCGACCGGTCCGGTCGCGGTGAACTTCAAGCCCGAGAGCGAGCTGAAGGATCTCATCGCATGGGCGATGGGCTTCACGTGCAAGAACTTCATCCTCGATCCGCGCATCGTGTCGACCGGCAAGAAGGTCACGGTGATGGCACCGACGAAGATGAGCCCGCAGGACGCCTACAAGCTGTTCCTCGTCGCGCTGTCGACGATGGGGCTCACGGTCGTGCCGAAGGGCAACGTGCTGCGCATCGTCGAGGCCGCGACCGCGAAGAGCGAGACCGTGCCGATTTATCACAAAGGTGTCCCCGCCGACGACGACCAGATGGTGCGCTACATCCTGCGCCCGACGTACGCGCAGACCGAGACGCTGCGCGCCGCACTCGACTCGGTGCGCTCGTCCGCCGGCAACGTGCAGGCCGCCGGCAACATGATCATCATCACCGACTACGCGAGTCAGGTACGCGACATGATGTCGCTCGCGAAGACGATCGACGTGCCCGGCAACAACGAGGGCATCTACACGATTCCGGTCAAGCATGCCGACGCGCAGGCGCTCGCGACCAAGATCAACGAGATCCTCGGCCTCAGCGGCGGTGGGCCGGGCGGTGCGCCCGCGGCTCCGTCGCGCGGACCGAGGGGCGGCCCGCCGGCCGGTCCCGGCGGCGCGGGCGCGGCGGCCGAGGAGCCGGGCAACGCGATCCCGTCGAAGATCCTCACCGACGAGCGCACGAACACGCTGATCGTCGTGTCGAGCGAGCCCGGCTACGAGCGCGTCAAGGCGCTCGTCGATCGCCTCGACATCGTGCTCGACACCGAGGGCGGCGCCGCGATTCGCGTCTACCCGCTCGAGAACGCGCTCGCCAAGGACCTCGCGCAGACGCTCAACAACGCGCTGCAGGGCCGCACCAACGCGGGCGGAAAGCCCGGTCAGCCCGGTCAGCCCGGTCAGCCGGCGGCGCCCACGCCGGCTCCGGCCGCCGGCGGACTCGGCGAGCTCGGTGCCGCGCTCGAAGGCCAGGTGCGCGTCACCAACGACGATCCGACGAACTCGCTCATCATCATGTCGAGTGGCCGCGACTACCTCGCGGTCAAGGACGTGATCCGCCGCCTCGACCAGCCGCGCCGCCAGATCTTCATCGAGGCTCTCATCCTCGAGGTCGAGCTCGACAAGACGCTCAGCCTCGGGTCGAGCGAGCACGGCGGTCTACCGGTCGATAACGGCGGCGCGCTCGTGCTCGGCGGCGTCGAGACCGCGAACGGCCCGAGCTCGCTGAACGTGTCGTCGCTCGCGTCGCTGTCGGGTCTCATCGGCGGCATCATCGGCTCGCCGCTCACCAACTCGCAGACGTTCCTCGGCACGAGCATCCCGTCGTACGCGGTGCTGTTCCAGGCGCTCATCAACGACAACAACACGAATATCCTGTCGGCGCCGCACATCATCGCGATCGACAACGAGAAGGCCGAGTTCTCGGTCGGCAACAACATTCCGTACCAGGCCGGCCTGTCGTTCGGCGGCATCGGCCTGCCGGCGGCCGGCGCGACCGGCACGACCGGCTCGAGTCTGCCCGTCGGCTCGATCGGTCAGAATATCCAGCGCGAGAACCTCACGCTCGATCTCAACGTCACGCCGCACATCTCGAGCAACGACTCGGTTCGCCTCGAGATCGAGCAGAACACGAAGGATCTGGGCGGCAAGGACCCGCAGCTCGGTCCGACGTGGACCGAGCGCAAGCTGAAGACGCAGGTCGTCGTGCACGATCAGGAGAGCGTTGTCATCGGCGGTCTGATCCAGGAGCGCGACATCTATACGGCGTCGAAGGTGCCGCTGCTGGGCGACATCCCGCTCCTCGGCTATCTCTTCAAGTACACGACGAAGGAGCACAAGAAGACGAACCTCCTGATCCTGCTCACGCCGTACATCATCAAGGACCGCCTCGACCTCGAGCAGATTCGCGAGCGCAAGGACCGCGAATATCAGGAATTCACCGCGTCGTTCTCGAACCTGAACACCATGAAGTACGAACCGAAGGTGGACTACCGGCGCAAGCGCGGTCTGGTCGAGGAGATCAACCGCTCGATCGAGTCGGTCGAGGAAGACGCCGAGGCGCTCGGCAGCGCCGGCAAGCGCCAGTACGTGCCGGAAGGCCCGATCGACGCGGGGCCGTCGCACATCGACGCGCCGCCCGACGATGCCGGCCACGGCAACGGAGAGAATTCGCGAGGAAAATGATGGCCGTCGCGTTCCCCCACGCTGCGCTGCTCGGCGAGATCCTCGTCACGCGTTGCGGCGTGGCGCGCGAGGCGATCGAGCGCGGGCTCGCGAAGCAGCGCGAGGAGGGCGGCCTGATCGGCGAGGTGCTCCTGCGCTTGAAGCTGATCGACGAGGACCAGCTCGCGCTCGCGCTCGCGACGCAGTTCGACATCCCGTACCTGCGCGACCTGCCGCGCGCCGAGGACATCGCGACCGAGCTGATCGACAAGGTGCCGATCAACTTCGCGCGCCAGCGCCTCGTGCTGCCACTCGGCCGCGATCCGGCGACCGCACGGTTGATGATCGCGGTCGCCGATCCGCACGCGGTCGAGGTGATCGATGCGGTCGGCGTGCTCGTCGCCGAGCCGGTCGAGCCGGTCGTCGTATCGGCCGCGAAGATCATCGATCACATCAACAAGACGTACTCGCGGCTGCGCGGCGGCGCCGAGCTCGAGGAGAGCGTCAAGAAGGACGACGAGGAGGACGGCGCGGTCGCCGAAGAGCTCGTCGACATGCTCGACGCCAACGACGAGGCGCCGATCATCGCGTGGGTCAACGCGCTCATGTTCCAGGCCGCGAAGGAAGGCGCGTCCGATATCCACATCCGGCCCGGCGAGCGGGACATCCTCGTCCGCTACCGCATCGACGGCGTGCTGCGCGAGGTCAAGCGCGCGCCCAAGAAGTTCCAGGCGTCGATCATCGCGCGCGTGAAGATCATGGCCGGCCTCAACATCGCCGAGAAGCGCCTGCCGCAGAGCGGGCGCATCCGGCGCAAGATGGCCGGCCGCGACGTCGACATGCGCGTCGAGACCGCGCCCACCGCCGGCGGCGAAAGCGTCACGATTCGCTTGCTCGATCGCGCGAGCGTGCTGCTCGGCCTCGCCGACATCGGCTTCGCCGACGATCACCTCGAGCTCATCCGCGCGATCATCGCGCGGCCGCATGGCATCTTGCTCGTCACCGGCCCGACGGGCTCCGGCAAGACGACCACGCTGTATGCGTGCATCTCCGAGATCAACTCGCCGGATCTCAACATCCTCACCGTCGAGGATCCGGTCGAGTACCAGCTCGAGGGCATCTCGCAGACGCAGGTCAACTCGAAGATCGATCTGACGTTCGCGAGCGGCCTGCGCTCGTTCTTGCGCCAGGATCCCGACGTCATCATGGTCGGCGAGATTCGCGACCGCGAGACCGCCGAGGTCGCGATCACCGCATCGCTCACCGGTCACCTCGTGTTCTCGACCGTTCACACCAACGACGCGGCGGGCGGCATCACGCGCCTCGTCGACATGGGCATCGAGCCATTCCTCGTCGCGAGCTCGCTCGTCGGCCTGCTCGCACAGCGCCTCGTGCGCCGGCCGTGCTCGCAGTGCGCGCGCGCGGTGCGGCCCTCGGCCGAGATCGTGCGCGAGCTCGGCCTCGATCCCGAGCAGTTCTTCGCCGGGCGTTACAAGTTCCCGGCGGTCAAGGGCATGCGGCCGCCGCCGCCCGGCATGGTGTTCGAGCCGGTCGGCTGCCCGGCCTGCCAGGAGCTCGGCTACAAGGGCCGGACCGGCATCTACGAGCTGCTGATGGTCGGCGACAAGGTCCGGCGCCTCACGCTCGACAAGGCCGACGCCGGGTCGATCCGCAACGTCGCCGTGGAAGACGGCATGGTCTCGCTGCGTCTCGACGGTGCGCGCAAGGTCGTGCTCGGCATGACGACGCCCGAGGAGGTCATGTTGATGACGACGGAGGGCACGGACTGATGCGGACGCCGGAAGATAGGGCTTGGGACTTTGGGCCTAGAACTTTGGCCAGCCAGTCCGAGCGTGATCCTCTGGCCAAAGCCCGAAGCCCGAGGCCCAAAGCCTCGCGTCGCGGAGGGGCGCGCTGATGCCGATGTACGCGTACAAAGGCGTCGGCGCGAACGGCAAGGGCGTGGCCGGCATCCGCGATGCCGACTCGCCGAAGACGCTGCGCCAGGTGCTGCGCAAGGACGGCGTGATCGTCACCAGCTTCGATCTGTCGAAGGGCGGCAAGGCGGCGAAGGATCAGAGCGCGAAGAAGCGCGGCCTGTCGCGCGAGGTCGACCTCGGCGGCTTGTTCGTCGGCGTCAAGAAAGTCGAGATCTCGGCGTTCACGCGCCAGATGGCGACGCTGCTCAAGGCCGGCATCCCGCTATCGGAGGCGCTCGGCGCGCTCGTCGAGCAGCTGTCGAACGTGCGGTTCAAGACGCCGGTGTCGGAGGTGCGCACCGCGGTCAACGAGGGCAGCTCGTTCGCCGACGCGCTCGCCAGGCACCCGAAGCTGTTCGACGAGCTCTACGTGTCGATGGTGCGCGCCGGCGAAGTCGCCGGCAACCTCGACGAGGTGCTCACGCGCCTGTCCGACTTCCTCGAGGCGTCGCAGAAGCTCAAGTCGAAGGTGATCGCCGCGATGGTCTACCCGATCATCATGGCCGTCGTCGGCGCCGGCATCATGACGTTGCTGATGGTGAAGGTGATCCCGAACATCACCGACATGTTCAAGCAGCAAGGCAAGACCCTGCCGCTCAACACGCGGTTTTTGATCGCCGTGTCGGACTTCATCGGCCATTACTTGATCTTGCTCATCCTCGGCACGATCGGCGCGATCGTCGGCTTCACGGCCTGGACGCGGTCGAAGGAAGGCAAGCCGGTCTGGCACAAGTTCGTGCTGAAGCTGCCGGTCATCGGCGAGCTCGCGCGCACGATCAACGTCAGCCGGTTCGCGCGCACGCTCGGCACGATGCTGCACTCCGGCGTGCCGATGCTGCGCGCGCTCGACACCGCGAAGCAGATCGTGGCGAACGTGCTCATCCAGCGCGCGGTCGAAGATGCGAAGAAGGCGGTCACCGAAGGCGAATCGCTCGCCGTGACGCTCAAGAAGTCGGGCCATTTTCCGGCGACGATGATCCACATGACCGCGGTCGGCGAGCGCGCTGGCCAGCTCGAACAGATGCTCGAGCGCGTCGCGGTGACTTACGAAGCCGAGGTCGACACCAAGCTCACGCGCCTGACCTCGCTGCTCGAACCTCTCATGCTCGTGCTGATGGGCGGCGCCGTCGCGTTCATCGTGTTCTCGATCTTGCAACCCATCATGGACCTCGGACAGCTCAGTGGACCCAGGTAAGGAGATCCGTATGCGCATGCGTCACAAATTCAGCAAGCTATTCGCCGGCAACCAGCGCGGCATGACCCTGCTCGAGATCATGATCGTGCTGGCGATCCTCGCACTCGTGATGGGCCTGCTCATCGGCCCGCGCGTGATGAGGCTGTTCGGCGAGTCGAAGGTCGACATCGCGAGGCTCACCGTGCAGAAGTTCGTGAACGAGGCGTATCCGATGTGGACGCGCAACGCGAGCGATCAGTGCCCGAAGAGCCTCGAGGATCTCAGCCCGTACATGGACAAGAAGGACACCAAGGATCCGTGGGGCAACCAGTACAAGATGTATTGCGGGCAGAACCTGCCGGCCGGCGCGAAGGGCATCGCGGTCAGCTCGCCGGGCGAAGACGGCAAGGACGGCACCCCCGACGACATCAAGTCCTGGGAATGAACCATGAAGCTGGGCGCGCGACGCGGCATCACGATCCTGGAGATGATGATCGTCCTGGCGATCATCGCTCTGGCGGCGTTGCTCGCGCGCACCGGCTTCCGCACGCTCACGAAGGCGGATCTCGTCGATAACTCGACCGAGCTGGCGGCGATCATGAAGCGCGCGCAGCAGCTCGCGATCGAGCACGGCGAGCTCTACCGGGTGACGATGGACCTCGACAAGCAGGTCTACGTCGTCGAGGTATGCGAAGGACAGGTCGCGATCCAGCGCAACGAGGCGGTACGCACCGACGCCGAGGCCAAGAAGCACGCGCTCGAGACCGCGAAGGCGCGCATGAACGGCATGCCGCCGGAAGCGAACGCGCCGAGCCAGTCGACGGATCCGGAGGACGCGAACCGCCGCGCGCTCGCGATCGTCGGCCATCACATCGCCGATCGCACGTGCGCGCCGGCGACCGACTCGTGGGTCGGCGTGAACACCGACGCGGGAACCAAGGGCAAGCCGAAGGGCTGGGCGCGCGGGCTGCGCGCCGAGAAAGGGATCAAGTTCAAGGAGGTCTGGGTCCAGCATCGCGACGGCTCGGTCGCGAAAGGCCAGGTCGCGGTGTACTTCTGGCCGAACGGCAGCTCGGAGAAAGCGGTCGTCGAGCTGACCGACGGCGACGAGGTGTTCAGCGTGCTCGTCTACGGCCTCACCGGCCGCATCGAGCTCAAGGACGGCGTCCTGCGCGACGTCGACGACCACATGATGCGCAACGCGATGGGCGACAAGGACGCGAAGCGCGAGGGCGAGCTATGAGGAGGGACTACGGACCACCGACTTCGGACCTCGGACCAAGGTCCGAGTCTGTCTTGGGTCCGCGGTCCGAGGTCCGAGGTCCGAGGTCCGCCTTCGGCTTCACTCTGCTCGAGGTCATGGTCGGGCTCGCGATCCTCGGCCTGGGCCTGACCGTGCTCATCAAGAGCACGGCGAGCAGCATGTTCGCGGCCGAGGACGCGCACCAGATGGGCATCGCGACCGATCTCTCGCGCGCGAAGATGGACGACATCGAGGAGAAGCTGCTCAAGGACGGCTTCACCGACACCGATCAGTCGCAGATCGACTTCAAGCCCTTCGAGGAAGAAGGCTGGCCGCAGTTCTCGTACGCGTACAAGGTCGAGATCGTCGAGTTCCCGAACTTCGACGATCTGCAGAAGATGGCGATGGGCCGCGCGCAGGAGCTGGCGGGCTCGGGCTCGGCCGGCTCCGCCGGTACCCCGTTCGCCCCGGGCTCGGCCGGCTATGGCTCGGATTTCGGCTCGGGCACGGTGTTCGGCTCGGCATTCGGCTCCGGCATGGGCACGGACTCGAGCGTCTTCGGCTCGGGCGACAACCCGCTCGGCGGATTCCAGAACAGCGCGCTCGGCGGCATGCTCGGCATGATGGGGATGATGGGCGGTGGCAACTCGAGCGGCGCGACCGGCGCGCAAGGCGGCGCGCTCATCCAGTCGCAGTACTCGATGTTCCAGCAGATCCTGAAGGTCACCATCCGCAAGGTCACGCTCGACGTGCGCTGGAAGGTGCTCGGCCGCGATCGCTCGATGCGCGTCGTCGCGTTCTTCACCGATCCGGGCGCGATGGATCAGGTGCTGAACGGGATGGGCGCGCAGGATCTGACCGGCTCGGGATCGGGGTCGGGATCGGGAAGTGGATCGGGCTCGGGATCCGGATCGAACAAGCTCGTTCCGGGAGCGCACTGATGAAGCGCCAGGCCGGCATGACGTTGATGGAAGTCATGATCGCGCTCGCGATCATGTCGGTCATGCTCGTGCTGGCATGGAAGACGATCTCGAACACGTCGGAAGGCCGGCGGTCGTTCGAACAGTACGAGGAGCGCAACCAGGAGCTGCGCATCGCGATGGGCCGCATGGTCGCCGACTTCGAGGCCGCGTACCTGTCGCTCGACGAGGGCTGCCCGCCGGGCAGCCAGTGCCCGCCATACACGACCGACCACCCGCGCACGATCTTTCAGGCGCGCGCGACCGGCAAGGTCCCGAAGATCCGGTTCTCGACGCTCGGCCACCGCATCCTGTGGGCCGACGCGAACGAGTCCGAGCAGACGGTGATCGAGTACATGGCGCGCAACAACCCCGATCCGGATCACGCGAGCGAGGTCGATCTGATCCGCCGCGAGCAGCGGCGGCCTTCGAACCTGCCGCCCGATCAGGAGCCGTCCGACTACGACGTGCTCGCGCACGACATCCAGGGCTTGAAGCTCGAGTTCTGGAACTGGCGCACCCTCGAATGGGTCGATCAGTGGGACACCACGCAGTCCGACGGTAACCGAGGCTGGTTGCCGAGCCGCGTGCGCATCACGCTCACGATCAAAGGGCCCGACAACAAAGACATCAAGCTCGTCACCCAGGCCCGCGTGTACATGCAGGAGCCGCTCAACTTCTCGCCGACATGAGAATCAATCGCCGAAATAGACAGCGTGGTGTCGCACTGGTCGCGGTGATCATCGCGATCGCGATCGTCCTCGCGATCACGAACGAGTTCGGCACGTCGACGTCGACCGATCTCACGGCGGCCGCGAACTACCGCGATCAGATGAAGGCGCACTTCCTGGCGCGCTCGGCGCAGAGCATGGGCGAGCTGGTCGTGCGCATCCAGCAGCGGCTCGACAACGTGAAGATGCTGCAGGGCCAGTTCCAGATCACCGACTACGCCGACACGCTGATCATGCCGTTCTGCGGCAGCAACGCCGAGGTGCACGACCTGCTCGGGCCGCTCGCCGATCAGATCAAGGGGCTCGGCGCCGATGTCGGCACGTGCGGGTTCGACGGCGCGTTCAAGACCGACGACGACAAGATCAACGTCAACTGCGCGAACAACAACACGGCCTGGCAGACGATCAAGGCCGCGATGGACGCGCTCATGTACTTCCCGGCCTACGACCAGGTGTTCGACGATAACGACGCCGAGGGCTGGCATCGCGATCGGCAGACGCAGTCGGCCGCGATCATCGACTACATCGACGGCGATCAGCAGCACCTGCGCGACCGCGGCACGTCCGAGGACTACCAGTACGAGACGCTGAAGGACCACTACTACGCGAAGAACAACTACATCGACACGGTCGGCGAGCTGCGCCAGGTGCGCGGCGTCGACGATCGGTTCTGGACGCTGTTCGGCGACTCGTTCACCGTGTACGGCGGTTGCAAGCTCAACGTGAGTCTGTTGTCGAACACGCAGCTGATCGCCGCGATCCTGTTCCTCTCTGCCGCGAACCCGAACGATCCGGTCATTCAAGATCCGAAGCGGCTGTACCTGCTCGCGAGCTACATCGCGAAGGCGCGCGACTTCGGCGAGATCTTCACGAACCTCGACGACTTCATCGCGTTCGTGAAGAACCCGGGCGCGTCGGTGTCGATGCTGGCATCGAGCGGGCAGGGCACGATGGCAGGCAGCGCGGCGTCGGCGGCGGTGACCGCGGGCCTGCCCGGCTTGACGCAAAACATCGGGCTCGTGCTCGACAAGGCCAAGCTCGCGCAGATCGCGACGATCGGGCCGCGCCGCACGTACCGCATCACCGCCTACGGCGAGATCACCGGGCCGCAGGTCGACAAGGACGGCAAGCCGATCTTCCCGCCGATTCGATCGACGATCACCGGCGTATGGGACACCAAGATCGTGCCGCAGAACGTTCGCAGGCCACCCGTGCCCAAGGGCGCCTGGGTGTACGAGAAGGAAGAATAGCGATGGCTTCGCGCGTATTCGCGGTCGATCTCGGTGCGTGGAGCGTGAAGCTCGCGATCGCGAGCCCCGGCTTGCGCGGCGCGACCCTGGTCTCGGTCGTCGAGCGGATGGTGCCGCCCGGTCCAGAATCTGGCGCGCCCGGCTCCGAGCCGGCCGATGTGCGCGCGCGCGCCGTGCTCGCGGCCGCGATCGACGAGCTGCGCCTGCGCGACGAGCCCGGCTATCTCGGCGTGTACGGCGACCAGGTGTTCACGCAGGTGCTCGAGTTCGGGTTCAAGCACCTGCGCCGCGCCGAGCTCGACAAGGCGGTCGGCGGCGAGCTCGAGAGCGTCGTGCCGGTCGATCTCGAGGACATGGTGTACTGCTACGAGCAGATTCCGCCCGCGCCGGCGCCCGCGCCGGGAGCCGACCCGCAGTGGGCTCCGCAGCGCGGCCGCGTCGCGCCGCCGCCGGCGGGCATGCGCGTGCTGAGCTATGCGATGCGCCGCGATCGCGCGGAGCAAATGCTCGCGGTCGGCAGCTCGTGCGGGTTTCACACGCGCGGCGTGCTCGCGTGCGGCGGTGCCGCGGTGCGTGTCGTCGAGCGCGCGCCGTCGCTCGCGCGGGCACGCGCCGACGGAGCGGTCGCGGTCGTCGACATCGGCCACGAGCGCACCGACGTCGTGGTCGTGCACGCCGGCAAGGCCGTGTTCAGCCGATCGGTCGCGCGCGCCGGCAAGCAGGTCACCGAGGCGATCTCGCGGCACTGGCAGATCCCGTGGGATGCGGCCGAGCGCGCGAAGCATGCCGATGGCTTCATCGCGTCGACCGCCGAGCCGGCGACCTCGCCGCAGTGGTCCAAGATCTCGCAGGTTGTCACCGGCGAGCTCACGCCGTTCGCGCGCGACCTGCGCCAGACTCTCGCG
>DASXCY010000013.1:0-53470 GCA_036490935.1 Kofleriaceae bacterium
GCCGCCTCGCACGAGGCGTGGCTGCCGCACTGACTCAGCCGCCGAGCCGGAAGCCGACGCCGCGCACGGTCTCGATCGCGTCGGGATTCGGCAGCTTCCGGCGCAAGCGCAGGATCACGTTGTCGACCGCGCGCTCGGAGACCTCGAGCTCGCCTTCGCCCCACGCGGCGTCGAGCAGCTTGGCGCGCGACAGCGGGCGGCCGCGCGCCTTCATCAGCTCGCGCATCACGGCGAGCTCGATCGGCGTCAGCGGGACCGACGTGCCGAACGCCCACAGCGCGTAATTGTCGGGATCGAGCGTGAACGAAGCGAAGCGCAGGCGGCCGTGGCTGTCCTGGCCGCGCTGCATGCGGCGGTGCACGGCGCGCACGCGCGCCGACAGCTCGCGCGTCGACAGGCGGCCCGCGACGACGTCGTCGAAGCCGGCCGCGAGCAGCGCCTCGCGCTCGTGGCCGCCGCCGTCCTCGATCACGCCGATCAATCCGGCGCACTGGCCGTCGTGATCCGCCCACGCGGCGACGCGATCGGCGACCGCGATCGCGATCGCCGCGTCGAAGCAAAACACGTAGACGGTCGCCGCTGGGGGCATGCGCAGCACGTCCGCGGTCGCGACGTCGACGCGCAACGCCTCGCGGCGCAGCTCGCTGGCGAGGTGCTGCACCGTGTCGGCGGAGGGAGCCGCCGCGATCAGAAATACTTCCGCAGGTGCACTCGCAAGCTCGGATTGCACGCGACGGAGATACCGCGGTCAGGTGACCGGTTCGCGACGATCCGGTCGAGAACCAGCCACCTCGCCGTCGCAGAAACGCCACATGCGTGCGCTAGCGTGAGGCCATGGTGGGTTTCGAGCTCCTGCGCGCGACGCACCGGGTCGGGCGCGGTCTGTTCCACGCACTCGCCGAGCTCGGCTCGGCACGCACCGCGCCGCCGCGCGATCCGCGCGATGCGGCACATCGCCTCGCCGGCGCGCTCGGCACGATCGCGCGCGCGCACGACCTCGCGGTCACCGTGCACGGAGAGATCCCGCGCCAGCGCGTGTTGCTCGTCGCGAATCACGTCGGTTATCTCGACACGCTCGCGATCTTGCCGGTCTGCCCGGCCGCGCCGGTCGCGAAGTCCGAGGTGATGGAGTGGCCGATCATCGGGGCGATCGGCGCGGCGCTCGGCGTCGTGTTCGTCGAGCGCGGTGACACGATGGGCCGCGCGCGCGTGTTGCGCCGCATGCACGCGCTGCTCGCGTCGGGCGTGAGCGTGCTGAACTTCCCCGAAGGCACCACGTCGCACGGCGAGCACGTGCTGCCGTTCCGGCGCGGCTCGTTCGGCGTCGCGCAGCGGCTCGGCGTGCCGGTCGTACCGATCGCGATCCGCTACAAGGATCCCGAGCTCGCGTGGTGCGACGACGCGACGTTCCTGCCGCACTATTTGAAGATGACCGCGCGCCCGCGCGTCGAGGTCGAGCTGCAGTTCGGCGCGCCGATGTCGCCGCGCGCCGGCGAGCCGGCCGAGGACATGGCGGCGCGCGCCCGCAACGCGATCGTCCGCATGTCGAGGATCCACGATGCAACAATCCGCCCTGGCCTATCTCCGGCACGGTCAAACCCCGTTCTTCCGCCTCGCCGCGTCGCCTGACGGCGAGGTCGCGAACGCCGACGTCGCGGTGCTCGGCGTGCCGCACGACGCGGGCACGACGTATCAGCCCGGCGCGCGGCTCGCGCCGTATCACGTGCGGCGCGTGTCGGCGCTCGTGCAAGGCCATCACCCGGTGCACGGCATCGACGTGTTCGCGCGGCTGCGCTGCGTCGACGCCGGCAACGTCGTGTTCCCGCCGTTCGATCGCGCGGCGATGCGCGCGGCGGTCGAGGCCGAGGTGCGCCAGCTCGCGGCGGCCGACGTCGCGCCGCTCGTCGTCGGCGGCGATCACTCGGTGACGCTGCCGGTGCTGCGCGCGCTCGCGAACAAGCACGGCCCGCTCGCGGTCGTGCACGTCGACGCGCACCTCGATCTCACGGGCCCCGAGGCGTGGGGCGACGAGTTTCACCACGGCACGCCGCTGCGCCACGCGATCGACGAGGGCCTCGTCGCGGCGGGCCAGCTGTTCCAGCTCGGCGTGCGCGGTCCGCGCGGCTCGGCGAGCGACGACGCGATCGCGCGCGCGGCCGGCCACACGGTGATCAGCGCCGACGAGGTTGCGGATCGGAGCGTGCGGCGCGTGTGCGCGGAGTTGCACGAGCGCATCGGCGCGCGCCCGGTGTACGTGACGTTCGATGTCGACGCGATCGATCCGGCATTCGCGCCGGGCACGGGGACGCCGGTGCCGGGCGGCCTGTCCGCGCGCGAAGCGCTCGCGCTCGTGCGCGGTCTCGCCGGCCTCGACGTCCGCGGCGGCGACGTCGTCGAAGTGTG
The DNA here is from genome assembly GCA_036490935.1 of Kofleriaceae bacterium. GTDB lineage: Bacteria > Myxococcota_A > Polyangia > Haliangiales > Haliangiaceae > JABFXX01. The sequence continues at coordinate 2,404 of DASXCY010000013.1, forward strand.
CCCGCCGCTCGACCACGCCGACATCACGTCGCACCTCGCGGCGCATCTCATGTGGGAGATGCTCGCGGTCATGGCAGTGCGCGCTTAACCGAGCCGCGTCACGAGCAGCCAGAACAACACGGCGAGGCCGATCGCGATCGACGCGGCGACGCGGCGAGGAGATGGCGCCAGATCGCGGGCGCGCTCCGGTGCGGATGCGGCGATCAAGCCGTGCAATCGCGCCCGCGAGATCACCGCCGTGGGGGCATCGCTGGACTCGGCCATGTTCGAGGGTACGGCATCTGCGAAGAACGGCTAGGCGAACATCCGCTCCCGTTAGATCGCGCTATCGTGCGCGCATGACACAACCGATCCGCCGCGTCGCCGTGCTGGGAGCGGGCGTGATGGGCGCCGGCATCGCGGCCCATTGCGCGAACGCCGGCTTGCCCGTGCTGCTGCTCGACCTCAAGACCGAGCTCGTCACCGGCGCGCTCGACAAGCTGAAGAAGGCGAAGCCCGCGGCGTTCATGCACGCGCGCAACGCGATCCTCGTGGAGACCGGCAACTTGGACGCCGACCTCGCGCGCGTCGCCGACTGCGATCTGATCGTCGAGGCGGTCGTCGAGCGGCTCGACATCAAGCGCGCGCTGTTCGAGAAGCTCGAGAAGCTCGCGCCGCACGCGGTCGTCGCGTCGAACACGTCGGGCCTGCGCATCGCCGACCTGCTCGTCGGGCGCGGCGAGGCGTTCCGGCGCAGCTTCATGGTCACGCACTTCTTCAACCCGCCGCGCTACATGAAGCTGCTCGAGCTCGTCGCCGGACCCGATACGTCGCCGGAGGCAAAGGCGCGGGTCGAGGCGTGGGGGCGCGAGGTGCTCGGCAAGGGTCTGGTGTGGGCGAAGGACACGCCGAACTTCATCGGCAACCGCATCGGTCTGCAGTCGATGATGACGACGATCCACCTGATGCTCGAGCGCGGGCTGGCGCCGGAAGATGTCGACGCGATCACCGGCATCCCGATGGCGCACCCCAAGAGCGCGACGTTCCGCACCGCGGACGTCGTCGGGCTCGACACGGTCGGCCACGTCGCCGACAACTGCTTCAAGACGCTCGTCGACGACGAGGATCGCGCGGTGTTCGCGACGCCGCCGTACATCGCGAAGATGATCGAGCGCGGCCAGCTCGGCGACAAGACCAAGGGCGGCTTCTACAAGAAGGTCGGCGGCGAGCTCCAGACGCTCGATCCGAAGACCGGCGAGTACCGGCCCAAAGGCGGTGACGACGCGATCGCGAAGGCGTGCAAGGCGATCGGCAAGGTCGAGGACCCGCGCGCACGCGTCAAGCAGCTCGCCGCGACGACCGGCCCGGTCGGCGAGTTCGCCTGGACGGTGCTGTCGCGCTCGCTCGCGTACGCGGCGCGCCGCATCTCGGAGATCACCGACTCGGTCGAGTCGATCGACGACGCGATGAAGTGGGGCTACGGCTGGGAGCTCGGCCCGTTCGAGACGTGGGACGCGCTCGGCTTTGCCGACACGCGCACGCGCATGAAGAAGGACGGCCTTGCGCTGCCGGCGTGGGTCGACAAGTGCAACGGGTTCTACGTCGACGGCAAGATCTTCGACCCGAAGCGCGGCGATTACCTCGCGCGCGCGGCCGATCCGCGCGAGGCGACGCTCGAGGTCATGCGGCGCGGCGGCGCGCCGGTACTCAAGAACGCGGGCGCCGAGGCGTGGGATCTCGGCGACGGCGTGCTCGGCCTGACGTTCAAGACCAAGGCGAACTCGCTCGACACCGACGTCATCCAGATGATCGAGGACTCGGTCGCGCGCGCCGAGGCCGACTTCCGCGCGCTCGTGCTGTGGAATCAGGGCGAGTTCTTCTGCGTCGGCGCGAACCTCTTGCTCGTCGTGATGGCGGCGGCGCAGAAGCAGTGGGATCAGATCCACAAGATCGTCGGCTCGATGCAGGGTGCCGTGCAGCGCATGATGTACGCGCGCGTGCCGGTGGTCGCCGCGCCGTACAACATGACGCTCGGCGGCGGGCTCGAGCTGTGCTTCGGCGCGGCGGCGGTGCAGGCGGCGGCCGAGACGTATGCCGGGTTGGTCGAGGTCGGCGTCGGCATCATCCCGGGCGGCGGCGGCACGGTGAACATGCTGTGGCGCGCGCTCGAGGGCGTGCCGGAAGGCGTCGAGATCGACACCTACGCGGTCGTCACGCAGGTGTTCAAGAACATCGCGCTCGCGAAGGTCGCGACGAGCGCCGAGGAGGCGAAGGCGTTCGGATATTTTCGCGCGACCGACGGCGTGTCGTTCGATCGCGCGCGCCAGCTGTTCGAGGCGAAGCAACGCGCGCTCGGCATGGCGCAGGCCGGCTATCACGCGCCGGTGCCGCGCGCGTACAAGCTGCCCGGCGACAGCGGCATCGCGACGCTGCAGATGCTCGTCAACACGCTCGTGCATGGCAAGTTCGCGAGCGAGCACGACGCGAAGATCGCGATGAAGCTCGCGAACGTCCTGTGCGGTGGCGCGGGCGGCGCGACCCACGCCGTGACCGAGGCCGAGCTCCTCGAGCTCGAGCGCGAGGCGTTCGTGTCGCTGTGCGGCGAGCCGCTCAGCCAGGCCCGCATGCAGTACATGCTCCAGCACAACAAACCGCTGAGGAACTAACGATGACCAAAGAAATCGTGATTGCAGAAGCCGTTCGCTCCGCGGTCGGCCGCGGCTACAAGGGCACGCTGTCGACGAAGCGGCCCGACGAGCTCGCCGCCGACGTCATCCGCGGCCTGCTCGCGCGCGTGCCGGCGCTGCGCGGCAAGATCGACGACGTCGTGCTCGGCTGCGCGATGCCCGAAGGCGAGCAAGGCCTGAACGTCGCGCGGCTCGTCGCGCTCGCGGCCGATCTCGGCATCGAGGTGCCGGCGCAGACGATCAACCGGTTTTGCTCGAGCGGTCTGCAGGCGATCGCGATCGCGGCGGGCTCGATCGCGATCGGCACCAACGACATCGTGCTCGCCGGCGGCGTCGAGTCGATGAGCTACGTGCCGATGACGGGGTTCCACCTGTCGGCGTCGCCCGAGCTGATGGACTTCATGCCGGGCGCGAACACGCCGATGGGCATCACCGCCGAGAACGTCGCGAACCGGTTCGGCATCACGCGCCAGATGCAGGACGAGTTCGCGCTGAAATCGCAGCACAAGGCGAAGGCGGCGCTCGCGCGCGGCGCGTTCGAGGACGAGATCGTGCCGGTGCGCGCGGTCAGCTATGCAGGGGGCCACCGCGTCTACAAGGACTTCACGGTCGACGAGCTGCCGCGCCCCGACACCACGCTCGAGGGCCTGGCGAAGTTGCCGCCGGCGTTCGCGCAGGGCGGCAGCGTCACCGCCGGCAACAGCTCGCCGATCTCCGACGGCGCGGCCGTCGCGATCGTCACGACGCGCGACAAGCTCGCCGACCTCGGCCTGAAGCAGCCGCTCGGTGTGTTCCGCGCGTTCGTCACGGTCGGCGTCGATCCGGAGATCATGGGCATCGGGCCGGTGCCGGCCGTCAAGCGGCTGCTCGCGAAGACCGGGCTCGCCGTGACGGACATCGACGTGTTCGAGCTCAACGAGGCGTTCGCGTCGCAATCGGTGTACTGCCAGCGCGAGCTCGGCATCGCCGACGACAAGATCAACATCAACGGCGGCGCGATCGCGCTCGGCCACCCGCTCGGCTGCACCGGCGCGAAGCTGACCGCGAGCGCGCTGCACGAGCTGCGCCGGCGCGGCGGACGCTATGCGGTCGTCACGATGTGCATCGGCGGCGGCCAGGGCGCGGCCGCGCTGTTCGAACGCGCGTAGATGTGGCGAGCCCTCGCCCTGTCGTTCGGGCTCGCGATGGACGCGAGCGCGGTGTCGGCCGCGCGCGGCCTCGCGGGGCGCAACCGCCGCGAGCTCGCGATCCTGCCGCTCGTGTTCGGCGGCTTTCAGGCGGGCATGTCGGCGCTGGGCTGGATCGGCGGCGACTGGGCCGCGGCGCACCTCGGCGACTGGGCGAGCTGGATCGCGTTCGGCTTGCTCGTCCTGATCGGGCTCAAGATGGTCGTCGATGCGTGGCGCGCCGGCGACGCCGACAACGCCGAGCACGGGACGATCGCCCTCTATCTCGGCCTCGGCGTCGCGACCAGCATCGACGCCGCGGTCGCCGGCTTGACGCTGCCGCTCGTGCCGATCGCGCCGTGGCAATCGATCGCGCTGATCGGCGCGATCACCGCGGTGTGCTCGGTCGCCGGTTACGCGCTCGGTCGCGCGCTCGGCGGCAAGGTCGGCGGCAAGCTCGGTTACCTCGGCGGGATCGCGCTGATCGCGCTCGGCGCCAGCATGCTGATCCGGTGATTACTTCCGGATCTCGATCTTCTTCGGCTTCGTCTCGGACTTCTTGCCGATCGTCAGCGTCAGCACGCCGCCGTCGAGCTTGGCCTCGATGCGCTCGGTGTCGGCGACGTCGGGCAGCGCGAAGCTGCGCGAGAACGAGCCGAAGCGGCGCTCGTAGACCGAGTAGCGCTCGCCTTCCGCGTGCTGCTCGGAACCGCGGCTGCCGCGCACGGTCAAGACGCCGTCGTGGATCGCGACATCGAGATCTTTGTCGGCGACGCCGGGGACGTCGGCCTTGAGCACGAACGCGTCGGCAGTCTCCTTGACCTCGAAGGCCGGCGCGAACGCCGAGGCCGCGCGATCGGAGACGAACGGGTGCCAGTCGAGAAGGTCGCGCGCGAACGAGAACGGATCATTGCGAAGAACGAGAGACATCGGGAATCCTCCTGTGCAGGGAAGAAGTGGTTGGTATCTCCTCTGTAACCACGGCCGTTTTGGTGGCAAGCCCCCGATCGGTCAGGGCGCGACGAGCGCGCGCACGTAACAGCGCGGCTTGTCGTCGCTGCCGGTGATGTAGCCGGCCGCCCCGAGACCGCCGTCGTGCTCGAACAGGCGCAGGTGCGCGCGCGCGCGATCGCCGGCGAAGCTCGGCTTGCGATACGCGATGTCGATCGCGCGGCTGCGCACGCGCAACGGGCGGCCGGCAGCGGCGAGGCGGCGATTGACGGCGTCGAGGAACACGCGCACGTACACGAGCGAGTTGACGTGCTGGTTCGAGTCGGTCTGGTCGAGCGTGAACACGTAGTCGGCGGAATCGGCGGCCAGCTCGTCGAGCCAGCGCGCGCCGGGCGGCATGTCGCCGGCGCTCCGCGGCGGCGGTGCGTCGTAGTACGCCTCGGGAATCTCCGGATACCCCTCGACCGCGAGCCGCGACACGCGGCGCTGATCGGGCGGGCCCATCGGCCGCGTGAACGTGTGCTCGGCGAACAGCGTGCCGACCGGCACGAGGTCGCCGGCCTGCGCGTGGCGCGACAGCTTGCCGGCCGGCGCGCGCACCTCGGCCCACGCGTTGAAGTAAAGGCGCCGATCGTCGTCGGTCGCGCCGTGATGCGCGAGCAGAAAGCCCGCGAACGCCTCGCCCGGGCGGTCGGCGCGCACGCGATGCTCCTCGGCGTGCAAGGTCAGGCGCGTCAGGATCGGCAAGACGCCGGTCGCGAGCGCGTTGCGCACGCCGGCGTGTGGGACGACGACATCGCGCCACAGCGGCGCGAGCGCGGGCGGGATCGCGAGCGGGATGAGCCGGCCGTCCATCGTGACGTCCTCGAAGCGGAGCGGCATCACCGCGATCGTCGACTGGCCGGCGGGAAACGTAGGAAACGGCGGGACCGGGAACATCGCGCGTACTATATGTCGCGCGTGGTGGCCCCGCTGCCGATCGACGAAGTGTTACCGCTGGTCGTCGCGGCCGTGCGCGAGCGACGCGCATGCGTGCTGGTCGCGGCACCCGGCGCGGGCAAGACGACGCGCGTGCCGGGTGCGCTGCTCGACGCCGGCGTGATCGCGGGCCGCATCGTCGTGCTGCAGCCGCGGCGGATCGCGGCGCGGCTCGCGGCGGCGCGCATCGCGGCGGAGCGCGGCGGCCCGGTCGGCGGAGAGGTCGGCTATCAGGTGCGGTTCGACCGGCGAATCGGGCCCGACACGCGCATCGAGCTCGTCACCGAGGGCGTGCTGACGCGGCGGATCCTCGACGATCGCGAGCTGCGCGGCGTCGGCTGCGTGATCGTCGACGAGTTTCACGAGCGCCACCTCGACGGCGACCTCGCGCTCGCGCTGGTCGCACGACTGCGCGAGCGCCGGCCCGAGCTCGCGATCGTCGTGATGTCGGCGACGCTCGACGCCGAGCCGGTCGCGGCGTTTCTGGGCGACGCGCCTGTCGTGCGGTCCGAAGGCCGGACGTTCCCGCTCGAGCTCGAGCACGCGGCGCAGCCCGACGATCGCCCGTTGCCGAAGCAGGTCGCATCGGCGGTGCGGCGCGTGCTGCGCGAGGATGCGAGCGGCGGCGACGTGCTCGTGTTCCTGCCCGGCGCCAGCGAGATCCGGCGCTGCATGGACGAGCTCGCGGACGCGCCCGCGATCGTGCTGCCGCTGCACGGCGAGCTGTCCGCCGACGAACAGGACGCGGCGGTGCGGCGCGGCGACCAGCGCAAGGTGATCCTCGCGACCAACGTCGCCGAGACGTCGGTGACGATCGACGGCGTGACGTGCGTGATCGACAGCGGGCTCGCGCGCGTCGCGCGGCACTCGCCGTGGTCGGGCATCCCGAGCCTCGAGATCGAGCCGGTCAGCCGCGCGAGCTGCGCGCAGCGCGCGGGCCGCGCCGGTCGCACGCGCCCCGGCCGCGTCGTGCGCCTGTTCACGAAGCACGATCACGACACGCGGCGCGCGTTCGAGCCGCCCGAGATCGCGCGCGCGGATCTGGCCGGCGCGGCGCTCGAGCTCTACGGCGCGGGGCTGGCCGGCGTCGCCGCGCTGCGCTGGTTCGAGACGCCGCCGGCGGTCGCGGTCGAGGCCGCCGACGCGGTGCTCGCGCGACTCGGCGCAGTCGCGGCCGGCACGATCACCGAGCTCGGCGGCCGCATGCTGCGGTTTCCGGTACACCCGCGGCTCGCGCGGCTGCTCTGCGAGGCGGAAGGCCGCGGCGTCGCGCGCGAGGCATGTGCGATCGCGGCGATCCTCGGCGCGCGCGAGCTGCGCAAGCAGCGTCGCGGCCCCGGCGCGGTCGCGCGTGTCGCCTCGCCCTCCGACGTCATCGACGACTTCGACGCGCTGCACTCGCGCGACGAGATCGATCGCGGTGTCGCGTCTCAGGTCGAGCGCGCCGCGAAGCAGCTGGAGCGCATGGTCGACACGCGCGCTCGCCCGCCTCGCGATGACGACGCGGTCGATCGCGAGCTCCAGATCTGCGTCCTCACCGCGTACCCGGATCGCGTCGGCAAGCGGCGCGCGCCGGCCAGCGCCGACATCGCGTTCGCCGGTGGCGGCGCCGGCACGCTTGCGCCGACATCCGCGGTGATCGAGGCCCAGCTGCTGGTCGCGGTCGACGTCGCCGAGACCGGCATCCGCGGCCAGGCCACGCGCGTGCAGATCCGGCGCGCGAGCGCGATCGAGGCGTCGTGGCTGCTCGATCTCTACTTCGATCACGTCCGCGAAGTGGACGAGCTCGTCTGGAACGCGGACAAGCAGCGCGTCGAGCGCGTGCAGCGCATGACCTACGATGGCCTGGCGATCGACGAGACCCGCTCGCCCGCTGCCGCCGATCGCGCGGCCGCCGAGCTGCTCGCGAAGCAAGCGATCGCCGCCGGCATCGACCGCTTCATCGACGCAGACGAGCTCGCACAGTGGCGCGCGCGGGTCGCGCTCGCCGCGCGCATCGCGCCCGACTCCGGCCTGGTCGCGCCGACCGACGATGCGCTCGCCGCCGTGCTCGCCCGCGCGTGCGAGGGCGCGACCTCGTTCGCCGAGCTGCGCCAGCTCGGCCTGCTCGCGCTGCTCGACGCCCAGCTCGGCGACGCGCGCGCGCTCGTCGACCGCCTCGCGCCGACTCACCTCGCGCTGCCGCGCCGCCGCCGCGTGCCGATCCGCTATTCGCTCGATCAGCCGCCGTGGCTCGCGTCGCGCATGCAGGACTTCTTCGGCCTCGCGCGCGCGCCGACCGTCGGCGACGGACGCGTCCCGCTCGTCCTCCACCTGCTCGCGCCCAACCAGCGCCCCGTCCAGGTCACGACCGACCTGCCCGGCTTCTGGGTCAAGCACTACCCCGCACTTCGCAAGCAGCTCGCGCGCCGCTACCCGCGCCACGCGTGGCCCGAGGATCCGACGCAGCTCGTAGCGGAATGACCGCGCTACTGCACGACGACGATCTGCGTCGTCCACTGCGCGATGTGATTCGACGTCGTGTAGTCCTGGAACGGCAGCGCGAACGCGACGGAGCTCGGGTCGGTTCCCGCCGGCGCGTCGAGATCGATCGCGGCCATCCACAGCAGCGTGCCGGAGCCGGGCGGCGTGCGCAGGCCGAAGTTGCGCTTCGACGAGAACGTGATCCACGCGACGTGGCCGCCGGTCGCGTCCTTGTCGAACACGAACGGGTTCCACTTCGGGAACGAGTTCGTCAGCGCGGTGTTCGTGCCGTCGGCGACGCCGGGCATGTTCGCGTTCGTCAGCGCGACCGGCGTGCCCGGCGCCGTGCTGTCGATCGCCATCAGCGTCGCCGTCGCATTCGTGTCGGCTTCGCACTCGGTGCCCTTGGTCGAGCCCGACGTGCACTGCGAGTGGTCGTAGATCAACAGCCGCCCGTCGGGCGCGAACGCGGGGTAGTAGTTGTTCTCGAGGTTCGACGCGGCCGCGACGAGCTGCTGCGGCGGCCCCCACACGCCGCCCGAATTCGCCACCTGATAGATCGAGCCGTTCCACATGCGCTGCATCGTGCCCGCGATGCCGACGCGCACGAACGCGATGCGCTGGCCGTCCGCCGACCAGTCGGGGTGGTCGGTCGGGTTCGTCGCCGTGCCGCCGACGTCGATCGACGACATCATCGACGCGTCGGTGCCGCTGAACAGCATCAGGTTGTAATCGGTCGCGCCGCTGTCGCCGTACACGCCGACGTACTGCGAGCCGTCGGGGCTCCAGCTCTCGAACATGCTTTTCGGCGTCGAGCCGAACGCGTTCATCACGGTCTTGGTCGCGACGTCGACGAGCGCGGTGCGGCCGTCGTTCTGGCCGTTGACCTCGGCCACCAGCTTCGTGCCGTCGTGCGAGAGCGCGTGACAGCCGATGCACGTGCCTTCGAGCTCGGTGCCGGCGTACTTCACGGCCGCGACTTGCGTCGCCGACGCGAAGTCGTAGCGCATGATCGACTCGGTCGTCGTCGTCCAGTAGTAGATGCCGCCGGTGACGTCGCGCAACGCGAACGACACGGTCATCGAGCCCGACGTGCCGACGCTCGTGCCCGTCGAGTCGGTGCCGCGGATCGACCACGTCACCGGATCGGCGCCGCGGTTCGTATTCTCGAGCCAGCTCCACAGCTGCGGATCGGGCATGTAGACGCAGCCGCCGTTGAGCGGCGTGGTGCACGCGAGATAGACGTCGATCTTCGTCACCGAGTTCGTGAACGACAGGTCGAACACCGTGTTGGCCGTGCCCGGCATGAAGTGGAACTCGAGCCGGCCGAGGTTCGGCGGCACCAGCACGCCGTTGTTGGGATACACGAGCGATGGGGCACGCGTCGGATCGTCGGAGCCGCCGAACAAGCTGCCCGGATTCGCCGGCAGCCCGGTCGAGCCCGGATCCGTCCACGCCTGCTGGAACACCAGCGTGAGCCCGGTCGCGCCGGTGAGCGTGCCGACGGTCGCGTTCACCATCGTGATGCCGCCGTGATCGGTCGCGCTCTTGAAGTCGGCTTGCTCGAACGCGCCGAGCCCGGTGTCGGCGAGCGCGAGCGTCGCGTCGGCGGTGACGTCCTCGGTGTGGCCATCTTGAAACGTACCGATCACCTGATATGCGCTCGTCGCGGGCACGCCCTGCGCGATCACGAGCGTCTGATCAGCGGGCATGACCTCGATCGAGGCGAGGTCCTCCATCGAATTTCCAGACGTGTGGTGATCACCGCACGCGAAGAGCAGCACGACCAAGGCGAGCGAACGGCGCATGGTGCGATCGCACCGCATCGGCGTGCCGCGGTCAACGGTAAGCGCACGCGCACACCACCCGACCTGCTACGCTGCGCGTGCCGTGATCCCCCTCTCGCTCTCGACGCTCGCGCTGCTCGCGCTGGCCGGGATCGGGGCAGGATGGCTCGGCGCGTGGATCGGCATCGGCGGCGGGATCGTGCTCGTGCCCGCATTCGTGCTCGGCTTCGGCCTCGATCCGAAGGTGGCGGTCGCGACCTCGCTGCTGACCGTGATCGCGACTTCGACCGCGGCCGGCAGCGTCTACGTCGGGCGCGGGCTCAGTAACACGCGGCTCGCGATCGCGCTCGAGATCGCGACCAGCGCCGGCGGCGTGCTCGGCGGGCTCGCCGCGCTCGCGCTGCCCGCACACGTGCTCGCCGGAATTTTCGGCGGGGTGATGGCGATCACCGCGGTCGCGATGCTGCGCGCCTCGACGATCCACGATGTCGGCGAGCTGGAGCCGACGACGCAGCCCTCCGAGGGCACCGAACAATCCGGCTCGCTCGCCGGCACGTACTACGACGAAGTGCGCGGTGGGCTCGTGCACTATCAGCCGCGACGCCCAGCGGTCGGCTCGGCGATCGCGATGTGCGCCGGATTGGTCTCGGGCCTGCTGGGCGTGGGCGGCGGCTTTCTCAAGGTGCCGGCGATGAACCTCGGCATGCGCGTGCCGATCAAGGTCGCGATCGCGACGTCGAACTTCATGATCGGCGTGACCGCTGCCGCGAGCGTCTTCGTCTACTTCGGCCACGATCTCGTGCATCCCCTGCTGGTCGCACCGGTCGCGCTCGGCGTCGTGTTCGGCGCGCTCGCCGCCAGCGCGTACTCGGGCAAGGCGAAGCACGGCTCGCTGAAGCGCGTGATCGCCCTCGTCCTGTTGATCGTCGCGGTCCAGATGGGCCTGCGCGCGTTCGGAGTCAACGTTGGCCGCTGACTCGCACGTCGGTCACCGCATCGTGCAGTGGGTGCTGCGCGGCGGGCTCGCGATCGCGGTCGTGCTGATGCTCGCGGGCCTCGCGATCGCGCTCGTGACCGGCCAGCGCATGGCCGGTGCGGTGTCGTTCGCGGATCTGCTCGCGGGCCATTCGCTGCCGGACCAGCTGATCGCGCTCGGCCTGCTGGTCCTCGCGGCGACGCCGCTCGCGCGCGTGATCGCGCTCGTCATCATCTGGACGGTGCAGCGCGATCGCACGTTCGCGCTGCTCGGGCTCGTGGTCGTCGCGATCCTCGCCGCGGCGATCGCGAGCGGCTACGGCTGAGTCAGCGTCGATTGCTCGCCGGAGCACCCGGCCAGAGCAGATGGAACAAGCGCAGGCTGATGAGGAGCAACGCGTACTCCTGCAGATCGCCGCCGGAGTCGCGCAGCACCGAGAAATTGAAGTCGACGAGCGCGAGCGCGTCGCTGACGAGCGCGAGCAGCTGATCGATCGTCGGCGTCGGCGTCGCCTCGTCGAACGCCCACGCGTTGAGCTTGCCGCGCAGCGCCTCGAACATCGGCTTGATGCGCTGGTGTAGCGCGGTGATGCGATTCGGGCGCAGCCAGGTCAGGATCATGCCGGCGAGCGCGCGGCAATCGCCCGACATCGCCTCGGCGCCCATCGCCGGCTCGACGAGACCGATCATCGCCGGCACCACCGTGCGCGTCTCGGCGATGCCTTTGAACAGCAGCGCGCCGGGCGAGATGTTGTTGTGCGCCATGCCGTGCTCGTGCAGCGCCGCGACCTGGCGAATGACGAGGAAGCCGAGCGCGAGCGCGCCATCGACGTGCAGATCGAGCTCCGCGATGCGATCGCCGAACCGCGGCTCGTCGACGTACTCGCTGAACAGCAGCAGCGATCCGGTGTTCGCGTCGTAGATGACCTTGTGCAGCGACGTCAGCAGGCCTTGCCGCACGCGCTTGAGGATCGGCCAGTAGTAACGCTGCCAGTCCTCGACGAACGCGCGCGGATCCTTGAACTTCGACAGATCGATCTGCGTGACGAGCTTGGGAAACACGTTCGCGTCGGGGAATCCGCCCGATTGCACGAGATCCGGACGCGGCGTCGCGAGGAAGATCGGATGCCCGCGCACGCGGCCGAGGCTGCGCACCACGTTGTAGCCCCAATCCCAGACCGCGCGCTCGGCGGCGCTCACCACCTCCGACGTGATCGACGGGTCCCCGGTCTGCACGACGACCGATTCGATCGCGCGCGCCTGCTCCTCGCCCGCGTTGGTCTGCATGCGCCGCTTCGATTCGCGGCGCCGCTCGTCGGGCAGCTCGCGCAGCATCGCCTTGAGCTCCTGCACGACCGCGGCGACCGACGGAAACCGCTGCGTCGGATCGCGCTCGAGGCAGCCCTCGATCACCGGCTTCAGCACGTCCGGAAATTGCTCCGGGTAGAACACCTTGCTGCGCCCGCCGACGACGACGCCCTCCGCGATGCGGATCAAGAGCGCCCACATGTCATCGGCGGGGCCGTACAGCAGCTGCTCGGTGAACAGGCCGTGCAGCGCGCCGCCGATCGCGTAGATGTCGAGCGACGTGTTGATCGGCGAATCCATCAGCGCCTGATCGACCGTCTCGGGCGCGACACTCCAGCCCGGCGCGCCGAAGATGCGGCCCTTGTAGTACTGGCGATAGGTCTGGTTGCCGATGTCGTCGAGCGACATCGCGAGATCGAAGTCGAACAGGTAGGCGACGTTCCCGCCCTCGTCGACGAGGATGTTGCGCAGCGTGAAGTCGCGGTGAACGATCCGCGCCGCATGCAGCGTCGCGAGCCCTTCGAGCGCCTGCACGAGCAGCTTGCAACGCGCACGCTGCGTGAGCGAGTGCTGGGCGATCGCCTCGAGCAGCGTCACGCCCATGCGCGGCGTGACGAACAGGTAGTTGTCGGCGATCGGCGCCGACACGTACGTCGGCAGGATGTTCGGGTGCTCGATCGCGGCGATGCGCGCCATCGCGGCGAGGTTGTTGTGATGATCGCGGCGCGTCACCTCGTCGGTGCGCAGCTGGTAGAGGTAGTTCGAGTGGAACACCTTGCCGACGATGCGCTCGACCGTGCCGCTCTCGTCGTCGCGGCGCTCGAGCTCGTAGACCGTGCCCATGCCGCCGTTCGAAAGGTGCTGGCCGTTCGTACGGTAGAGGTAATGGTTGTAGCGAAAGACGATGCCCGCGTGCCCGAGGTCGTCGGATCGCAGCGTGCCGATCGACGTGGTTTCGCTCCAGGAGTCGTCCATCCGCCGCTGAAATGATAACCGGCTGAATTCCCTCGGGTCCACATCTGCGAGGCGTGTTGTCGCAGCGGGGCCGTGCGCCTCGTCGAGGTGGCATCAGATGTGGTACCCCAGCGACGGACATGCTCGAGCATCGCCTCGCAAAGATCGCCGCATTCGCGACGTTCGTGCTGCTGGTGATCGGAGGGACTGTCAATCCCACCGGTTCGAGCCTCGCGTGTCCGGAGCCGACGCTGGTGTGCCACGCCCAGCTGTTCCCACCGATGGTGGGCGGTGTGCTCTACGAGCACGGTCACCGGCTGGCGGCGATGAGCGTCGGGCTGCTGCAGATCGCCCTCACGATCGCGTTGATTTTCCGCCGCCGCGACCTGCGGACGCTCGCCTGGGTGCTGCTCGGCATGGTCATCGCGCAGGGCTCGCTCGGCGCGATCACCGTCGGGTTCAAGCTCCCGTGGTTCGTGTCGACCGCGCACCTGCTGCTCGGCATGAGCTACTTCGCGACGCTGATCTACACCGCATTCCGCACCCGGCCCGCCCCGAGCGCGATGGAGCTCGACCGCCACGAGCGGCTGCGCGACGAGCTCGGCGCGCGTGCGCGGCGCTGGATCGGCATCGCGGCCGGCGCGGTGTTCGTGCAGCTGCTACTCGGCGCGCTCGTGCGGCATCTCGGCGCCGCGATGGTGTGCCTCGGCATGCCGCAGTGCACGCGCAGCGGCGACTGGTGGCCGGCCGCGCACGTCCAGGACCTGCACATGGTGCACCGCGGGTTCGGGGTCGTCGTCGCGGTCGTGACGACGATCGCCGCGGTGATCGTGCTGCGCCGCGCGCGCGAGTGGCCGCAGCTGCGCACGCTCGCGGCGATCGCGCCGTTGCTCGTCGCCGGCCAGATCGCGCTCGGAATCGTCACGGTGCTGACGCTGCGCGCAGTGCCCCCCGCGGTCGCGCACTTCGCCGGCGCGGCCAGCTTGTGGGCGCTGTGGACGAGCGCGTGGTGGATGACCGGGCGCCGCCAGCCGGCGGTGAAGCTGGGCGAGCTGCCGAACAGGATGGCCGCGTGACGGCGCGCGCGCTGACGGCGAAGACCGTCGATCTGGTCGCACTCGTCAAGCCGCGCATCATGGTGATGGCGCTGCTCACCGCCGCCGGCGCGGCGAGCCTCGCGCCGGTCGCGATCGGCACGGCGCACGCGCTGCTCGTGCTCGCCGGCACCGCGCTGATCGTCGGCTCGGCGAACACGCTCAACATGTGGCTCGAGCGCGACACCGATTGCTTGATGTCGCGCACGAAGAATCGCCCGCTGCCGCAGCATCGGCTCGCACCGTCGACCGCCGTCGCGTTCGGCGCGGTGCAAGGCGCGATCGCGCTGCCGGTGCTCGCGCTCGTCGGACTCGTACCGGCGGCGCTCGGCTTGGTCGCGCTGCTCCTGTACGTCGGCGTCTACACGCCGATGAAGCAGCGCACGCACTGGGCGACCTGGATCGGCGCGATTCCCGGCGCGATGCCGGCGCTGATCGGCTGGACCGCGGCGACCGGGCGCATCGACGTGCCGGGGCTCGCGGTGTTCGGCGTGCTGTTCTTCTGGCAGATCCCGCACACCCACGCGATCGCGATCTATCGCCAGCGCGAATACGACGCGGCCGGCCTGAAGACGCTGCCCGGCAGCCGTGGCGTTGCGGCCGCGCGCCGCGCGATCGCGCTGTTCCTCGTCGTGCAAGTCGCGGTGAGCCTGGCGCCGTGGTGGCTCGGCGTCGCGGGCACGGCATATCTGGTCGCGGCGGCCGTGCTCGGCGCGGTGGTGCTGGTGCAAGGCTTCGTCGGCGAGTCGAGCGCGAAGTGGGCGCGCCAGGTGTTCCTCGCGTCGATCGTGTACCTGCCGATCCTGTTCGCGACGATGGTGCTGAGCGGGCGCGCCTGATGTGGGCCGACCACATTCATCCCGCGCTCAACGCGTCGCTGAACTTCACCTGCTTCGTGCTGCTCGTCGCCGGCCGCGTGGCGATCGCGCGCGGTGATCGCGCGCTGCATCGCAAGCGCATGCTCGCCGCGTTCACCGTGTCGGTGATCTTCCTGGTGTCGTACGTGATCCGGTTCGCGACGACCGGCCGTCACGACTATCCCGGCCACGGCTGGGATCGCGTGCTGTATTTGTTGATTCTGGTGACGCACATGACGCTCGCGGTCGTGCTCGTGCCGCTCGTCGTGGCCGCGCTGCGGCGCGCGCTGCGCGGCGATTTCGCGGCGCATCGCCGCATGGTCCGCTTCACGTGGCCCGTGTGGATGTACGTCTCGGTGACCGGCGTGATCGTGTACTTGATGCTGTATCACCTCGCGCCGGCGCTGCACGGATGAGCGAGCTGCCGGCGCGCATCAAGCAGGTGTGGAGCACGGACTTCTACAGCCCGCGCGCCTGATCACCGGCACGACTTGCGCGCACTCTCGTTGCCCGGCGCTGCGCCTGCGAGCGCGTCGAGCCGGTCGACGAGCGCGGACAAGGCCGGTGGGATGCCGCGCGGCTCGCTGAGCTCGAGGTACGCGGTCTCGGCCCCCACTTGCACGGTGCCGGTCCATGCCCCGGCCGAGAAGGTGAACGGATCGTGCGGCAGCTTCGCGAGATCGATCGCCGCGAAACCGCGCGCGATCTCTTCGACCGCGGCTGCATCGATGTGCTTCACGCGCCGGCCGCCGGCGGCGACGTGAACCGTCCCGAAGTATTCGATCGTGCCGTCGCGATACAGCGCGACGCTGTAGACCGGGCAACGGCCGTCGCACGCGCCATGCTCGACGCGCACGACCAGCGGCGCGGTCGGCACCGGCGAGTCATCGCACACCGGCGTGATCGCGGCATCCGGCACAGGCGGCGGCGCAGGCATTACCGGTACCGGCGCTGCGCTGCATGCGGCGAGCACGATCGGCAGTGCGCGGGTCATCGTTCTAGCGAACCGTCGCGACGTCGATCGACATGAGGTCGCGCGTGAAGAACAGCTCGCAGCCATCGAACGAGAGCTCGCCGTTGCCCTCCTGGGCCGCGGTGTTGAGGCCGGGGATCGGAACGAGTGCGCCGAACGCATCGGAGGTCGACGCGCGCGTGCTGTACGCGAGAATGCCGGGATCCGACGCCGTGCTGATCGTCGCGACGATCACGAGCTCGTCGGGCGACACCGTCGGATCGGCGAGCGAGATCTGGCCGGTCGTCGCCTGCAGCACGAGCTGCGCAACGCCGAACGGATCGTCGCGCGACGCCCGTGTGCTGCGATCGATGGTCTGGGTCATGCCGCTGCCGGGCGCGTAGTAGAGGACAAGCCCGTCGGCCGACAGATCCGGATCGAACGTGTACATCTGATCGTCGACGTTCGCGAGCAGGCTGTTGTCGCGCGGCCCGAACGGATCGGTCGTGCTCGCACGCTCGCTCGTATACAGCTGGAACTCGCTACCGGGATTGGACGCGTGCACGCCGAGCAGGCCGTCGGCCGTGACCGACAGCTTCTCCTCGTCGTGCGTCGAGACGAATTCGGTCACGGCGAGTGGCATCGACCACGCCTGCGTGCGGTCGGTGCGCGTCGCGAAGTACAGCTGAAACACGGAGCTGGCCTTGGTGCTCGCGAAATACATGCCGAGCGCGTCCTTCGTCAGCGCCGGATCGAGGTAGTCGCCGCCGATCATGAGCTCGGGGACGACGTTCACGGTCGGCGCGACCGCGTGCGCGCGCCAGCTCGGCCAGCAGGTGTTGTCGGCGCTGCCGCCGCCGTCCGCGCGGGGCTCGAAGTCGATGCGCCCGCAGCCCGAGACCGCGACCGCGACGATCGTCAGCGCGCAACCAGCTCGTACGCGAGTCCCCACCGAATCCCACGATCGCACACGATCAGCACCGGTGCCTGTATTCGGGCCAGGACGCGCGCGTAGATCGCGATGCCGGCGACGATCACGTCGGCGCGCTGCGGCTCCATGCCCGCCAGCTCGCGCCGTGCGGCGGTCGTCATCGCGGCGAGCCGCGCGTACTGCGCCGCGAGCGTCTCGGGCGCGACGCGCAACCCCGTGACGGCATCGGGATCGTACGCGGCAAGCGCGAGGTGCACGGCCGCGATCGTCGTCGCGGTGCCCGCGGTGGCGACGATCGCCGCGCGCGCCGGCAGCGGCGGCAGCTGGCGATCGACGTGGGCCTCGAGGTCGCGCAGCTCGGCCGGTAGCGCCGGGTCGTGCGAGAGGAAGCGCTCGGCGAGCCGCACCGCGCCGATCGGCACGCTCTTCGCCGACGTGACGCGCGTGCCGTCGGTCGCGACGAATTCGGTCGAGCCGCCGCCGACATCGACGACGACGTACGGCCTGCCGGCGAGGTCGGGCAGCGCGTGCGCCACCGATGCGAACGCGAGCTCGGCCTCGCGCGCACCGTCGATCACCTCGATCTTCGCGCCGAGGATCTGCTCGGCCGGCGCGACGAAGGCGGCGGCGTTTGCGGCCTCGCGCAGCGCCTGCGTGCCGATCACGTGCGGCGCGCGCACGCCGTGCGCGTCCATCACGCGCCGGTATTCGCGACAGATGTCGAGGCTCCTCGCGATCGACTCGTCGGCGAGCCGCCCGCTCGCGTCGAGGCCCTTGCCGAGCCGCCCGAACCGGCACAGATCGACGACGCGCTGCACTCGATCGTCGACGACGAGCAGCAGCAGCGTGTTCGTGCCGATGTCGATGATGGCCTGGTTCATCGCTCCCGCGTATGCTCGCACATGCGCTACGAGCTGTTCTACTGGCCGATCCAGGGTCGCGGCGAGTTTGCGCGGCTCGTGCTCGAAGATGCCGGCGCCGATTACGACGACGTCGCGCGCACGCCCGCCGGCATGGCGCGCATGCAGCAGATCCTCGCCGACGGCGGTCCGGAGCTGCTCCCGTTCGCGCCGCCGTTCCTGCGCGCGGGGCGGATCTGGCTCGCGCAGAGCGCACACATCGCGAGCTTCCTGGGCGAGCGGCTCGGGCTCGCGCCGGCGAGCGAAGCCGGCCGCGAGGTGGCGCGCACCATCATGCTGACGATCGCGGATCTGATCGCCGAGGTGCACGACACCCACCATCCGCTCGCGGTCGACCAGGTGTACGAGGACCAGCGCGCGGCCGCCGCGCAGCGCGCCAAATCCTTCCGCGCGAAGCGGCTCCCCAAGTTCGTGCGCTACCTCGAGCACAACCTCGAGCGCGCGGACAGCGGCGTGCTCGTCGGTACCAAGGTCACGTACGTCGATCTCGCCGCGTTCCAGATCGTCGAGGGTCTGCGCTACGCGTTTCCACGCGCGTTCGGCAAGCTGCACCGCAAGGCCGCACGGCTCGGCGCGCTGCACGAGCGCATCGCGAAGCGCCCGCGGATCGCGGCGTACCTCGCGTCGCCGCGGCGCCTGCCGTTCTCCGTGCACGGCATCTTCCGCCGCTATCCCGAGCTCGACCCCTGACGTTACTGCGCGGTGCCGAGCACGCCCGCGAGCAGCGACATCTCGTCCTCGGTCGCCGGCGCGCCGGGGCAGCCGTTCGTCGTATCGACCGCGGTGCCTGCGCCGCCGATCGTGCACGCCGCCTCGTTCAGCTGACAGTCGGCCGATGCGAAGCACAGACAATCGCCGTTCACGGTCGTCGGGTTGATGTTCTGCGCGAGCGCGACGACCGGGATCGCGAGGTTGCCGCGCTCGCCGGGGCCATACGCGTCGCTCGTGGTCCCGTTCTGGAACTGAAAGCCGATCCCGTCGAGGGTCGGCGCCATCGGCGTCGTGTCCATGCACGGGAACGTCGTGACCGCCGACACGCCGGTGCCCTGCCCCGGCCCGAAGATGACGCTCGGAGCTCCGGTGAACACGATCATGAAGTAGTCGAGGCCCGCGGGACGATCGGTGACCACCGAGACATTGAAGGGCGCGAACCGGGCCTGCGTATTGGTGACGATCGTCGCGATCGTCGTGTCGCGGTCGGCGACGCCCACGAGGTACGGCGGCACCGTCGTCTCGGACGTCACGAGAACCGACATGTTCGTCGCGGCATCGTCGGTCCCGGTCGACGGCTCGAGCGTCACACCCTCGAAGTTCAGATACAGCGTGAACGGCGGAGGCGCGGCGTCGGGCTTGGGAGTGCTGCTCCCGCCACACGCCGCCAGCACCACGAGCAGCATCGAGATTCGCATCCGCCAGTCTTACTACAAGCCGATCACTGGTGGAACCACGCACAGCGCTGGTCGATGCAGCCGCAGAACGTGGGCCGCGAGTACTGGCGATAGATCGCGATCTCGGCGCCGCCGGCGAGATACCAGGCCTCGCAGGTCTGGCCGCCGCCGTCGCAGTCGCCGTCGGTCACGCAGCGGCCGTAGCCGGACTCGATCGCGTAGCGACCGCCTTCAGGATCGTACGTGCCGCGCGTCGAATAGTGCGCCATCGGCCTGCACGATTCGCCGTCGCGACAGGCCGGGCCGCGCGTCTCGACGAACCTCACGTTCACGGACAGCTGTGCGTCGCCGAAACCGCCGCGCTCGAGCGAGCGGGCGAGCTTGGTCGCGAGCGTCGCGAGTGGCAGCTGGCACACCCATGCCTCGAGCGTGATGCACGAGCGACGGTCGGCGTCGCCGCACGTCTCGCTCGAATACATGGCGTCCGAAGCCTCGGCGATGCCGGCACCGAACCCGCTCTCGTTGAACGCGTCCCACAGGCGCTTGCCGGCGGCGTCGTCGAGCGTGCGGCCGTCGCGATGCAGGTGCGCGCCTTGCGTCGTCGGCGTGACGTGATACGGGCCGAGCTCGGCCGGCAGATCCGCCGACAGCGTGCCGTCGAGCGCGCGCTGCACGCAGGCCATGTCGACCGCGGGGTCCGGCGGCGGGCTCGGCGCGGGTGGGCTCGCCATCGGTCCGCACGCGACGAGCGCGACGACCGCGAGCGCTCGCATCACAGCCCCATCTGCTTCGCGACGATCACCTTCATGATCTCGTTCGTGCCGGCGTAGATCCGCTGCACGCGGGCGTCCATGAACGCGCGCGTCACCGGGTACTCGAGCATGTAGCCGTAGCCGCCGAAGAACTGCAGGCAGGAATCGATCACTTCCTGCGCCATGTCGGTCGTCCAGAACTTCGCGATCGAGCACTCCTTGACGAGGTACTTGCCCGCGACGTGCTCGGCGATGACCTTGTCGATGTACGCGCGGCCGACCTCGCATTTCGCGAGCGCCTCGACGAGCTTGAACTGCGTGTTCTGGAACTTCGAGATCGGCTTGCCGAACGCGCGGCGCTCCTTCGTGTATGCGATCGTGTCGGCGAGCACTTGCTCGGCGCCGGTGACCGCACCGATCGCGACGCACAGCCGCTCCTGCTGCAACTTCTGCATCAGCATCATGAACCCGCCGCCCTCGACGCCGAGCCGATTCGCGGCCGGCACGCGGCAGTCCTCGAAGTAGAGCTCGCTCGTGTCCTGCGACGCCATGCCCATCTTGTGGAGGCGCTTGCCCTTGGTGAACCCGGCGCGCGCCGCCTCGACGACGAACAGCGAGATGCCCTTGTGGGCGTTCGCCGGATCCGGATCGGTCTTCGCCGCGACGACGACGAGGTCGCACAGCTGGCCGTTCGAGATGAACGTCTTCTGGCCGTTCAGCACGTAGTCGTCGCCGGCGGGCACGGCGGTGGTCGCGAGCGCCGCGAGATCCGAGCCGGTGCCGGGCTCGGTCATCGCGATCGCGGTGACGAATTCGCCCGACGCGCAACCCGGCAGCCAGCGCCGCTTCTGGTCGTCGCTGCCGAACGTTTCGACGTACGGCACGACGATGTCGGAGTGCAGGCCCATCGCGAAGCCGCTCTCGTAGATGCGCGCGAGCTCCTCCATCACGACGACGGACATCAAGAAGTCGCCACCGGCGCCGCCGTGCTGTTCGCCCAGCCACGGGCACAGAAAGCCCTGCGCGCCCGCTTTGCGCCAGGTCTCGCGATCGACCTGGCCTTGCTCGCGCCAGCGCGCCTGGTGCGGAACGATCTCGCGCTCGCCGAATGCGCGGAACGCCTTGCGAAACGTGTCGTGCTCTTCGTGGAACAGCGTGCGGTCCATGCACGAGTTCCTAGCACGTGGGTCGCGGCTACAGCATCGAGTTCTGCGGCGTGCTCGGCTGGTTCTGGTTCTGGTTCTCGCTCTCGAGCATGGCCTGCAAGTGGACGCGCTGGCCGCGGCGGAGCACGTCGAGCTTGACCCAGTTTCCCGCGTTGTTCTGGTTCGTGCTCTGCGACGCGGAGATCGCCGAGATCACGTCGTCGGCGCTCGTGATGCGGTGATTGCCCACGCGCAGCAGGATGTCACCGACGCGCACGCCGGCCTGCTGGGCTGCCGAGCCTTGCTCGACGTGCGCGACGAGCACACCGCGATCCGCCGGCGCACCGAAGTACCCGCGGAGATCTTTCGTCATGCCTTCGACGACCACGCCGAGGTGCGAGCCACCCGACGCCCACTCGAATTCCTCGACGACGGCATCTTCGTCGTTCTGGTTCTGGTTCTGGCTCTGCGTCTGGGCCGGCGTCTGATCCTGCTGCGCCTGGTTCTGATCATCGTACTGGCCGGGCGGACCTTGGTACGTATCCGGTGGCGGCTGCGGCTGCCTCGACTGGGCAGGGCCGCCCATTGCTGATCCGCATCCGAATGCAAGGCATGTCGCCAGTAACTGGGTCTTCAAGAAACGCATGAGAAACCTCCTCGTACGCGTGTGGATGCACGCGCGATACCGCGACGTTTTCGATCGCAGCCTGGCCGCACTTCGCTTACGCTGTGGCATGGCCGACGGTGGGCGTCAGCGATCGACGCGGGCGACGAGGCGATTCGACTCGTCCAAGCTCGTCGCGCAGATGCGCGACAAGCAGGAGCAGAAGCCGGCCGATGACGCGGCCGCTGATCTCGCGCTGCCGCGCACGCGGACGGTCGAGGATCCGATCACGACGGGCGTGCTCGCCGAGGTCACGCGCCACGCCGCCGAGCAGCTCGAGTTCGGTGAAGAAGTGATCGATGACGTCGTCGACAATCTCGGCGAGCAGCCGGCGAGTCATCCGAATACGCGCCGCCGCACGACGCAGCAGTGAGCGAGTGGATCGTCGACCGCGCCGGCGTCACGGTGTCGGCATTCGTCAAGGCGCGGGCCGAAGTGCCGTGGACGGTCGCGAAGCGCCACGTCGCGAGCGGCAAGGTGTTCGTCGATGGCGAACGCGTCACCGAGCTCGACGCGCGGCTCGCCGAGGGCCAGCGCGTCGAGCTGCGCATGGCCGCGCCGCGCCCGCACGACCCGGCGCGCGAAGGCGTGCTCGTGTACGACGATCCGCACGTCGTCGTGATCGATAAGCCCGCGGGGATCTCGAGCGTGCCGTTTGACGAGCGCGAGACCGGGACCGCCATGGATTTGATCCGCGGCGCGTGGCGGCGCATGGGCAAGCCGGCGACCAGCGTGGCGCTGCACGTCGTGCATCGCATCGACCGCGCGACCAGCGGGCTGCTCGCGTTCGCGAAGTCCAAGCGCGCGGAGATCGGGCTCGCCGCGCAGCTGCGCGCGCACGAGCTCGAGCGCGTGTACGTGTGCGTCGCGCACGGCGAGGTCCGTGCCGGGCGGATCGAGTCGCAGCTCGTGCCCGATCGCGGCGACGGGCTGCGCGGCTCGACGACCGATGGCCGCGGCAAGCGCGCGATCACCCACGTCACGGTCCGCGAGCCGCTGCGCGGCGCGACGCTGTGCGAGGTCAAGCTCGAGACCGGCCGCACGCACCAGATCCGCATCCACTTCGCCGAGGGCGGCCACCCGCTCGTCGGCGAGCCCGTGTATATCCGCGACTACCGCGGCCCGGTAATCGAGTCCCCGCGGCTGATGCTGCACGCCGCGACGCTTGGCTTCGAGCATCCGATCACGGGCGAGCGCGTGAGCCTCGCGGCCGAGCCACCGGCGGATTTCGCGGCGGTCGTCGCGCGGCTGGCGTATACCCGACGCGCATGACCGACCCGACGATCCGGTTCGCGCGCGCCGACGATGCGGCCACGATCCTCGCGTTCATCCGCGAGCTCGCCGACTACGAGCGCCTCGCGCACGAGGTGGTCGCCGACGAGGCGCAGCTGCGCGCGACGCTGTTCGGCATGCGCCCGGCGGCCGAGGTGTTGCTCGCGGAGCTCGACGGCGCGGCCGTCGGGTTCGCGCTGTTCTTCCCGAGCTACTCGACGTTTCTCGCCCGGCCCGGGCTCTACCTCGAAGATCTGTTCGTGCGGCCGGCGGCGCGCGGCCGCGGCGTCGGAGGCGCGCTGATGTCGGCCTGCGCGCGCATCGCGATGCAACGCGACTACGGCCGGTTCGAGTGGAGCGTGCTCGACTGGAACGAGCCCGCGCTGCGCTTCTATGCCGCGCTCGGCGCGCAGCCGATGGCCGAGTGGACCGGGCAGCGCCTCGTCGGTGCGCCGCTGGCCGCGCTGGCCGAACGCTGGCCGCATCGCCTCTAGTGTGCGGGCAGCGCGTAGGTGACGGTCGCGTGCGCGACGAGCTCGCCGCGCGAGAGCAGATCGACCTTCGAGACCGCGAGCCGGCGGCCGAGCCGCAGCATGGTCGCGACCGCGGTGATGTCGTCGGGCTGCGGCCGGACGAGGAAGTGGATGTCGAGGTTCGCGGTCGCCGCCGATGCGACCGGCCCGGCATGCGCGAGCGTGACGAAGTACGCCGCGGTATCGGCGAGCGCCATCAGCGCCGGGCCCGAGATCGTCCCGCCGGCGCGGACGAGATCCTGGCGAAACGGCATGCGCAGCGTCAGATCGCGGTCGCCGAGCGCGGTGATCGTCGAAAACACGCGCCAGCTCGGAAAGTGCTCGTCCATCAGCGCTTCGATCTCGGCGATCGTCATCTTCGGCATGGCGACAAGGAGTACCGCCAAGCCGCCGCAGACGCCAAGGAAGCGCAGTAGAGACCGGGTTCTTACCCTAGCTTTCTGCTTGGCGTTCCGGCCTGGCGTCTGCGGCGCCTGGGCGGTAACTCCGGCCTACCCGCTACGCCGAGTGGACGCTGACCTCACTCTTGCCGCCGCCGCGCGGTGCGACGCGCACGTGCGCGCCGACGCGCTCGACCAGCTGCGGGACGTGCGAGATCACGCCGACCTGGCGGCCGGTCGCCTGCAACGCGTCGAGCACGGCGAGCGCGCTGTCGAGCGTGGCGGGATCGAGCGTGCCAAACCCCTCGTCGATCAGCAGCGTTCGCACGCGCACGTCGTGCGCGGACATCGACGACAGGCCGAGCGCGAGCGCGAGCGAGACCAGGAAGCTCTCGCCGCCCGACAGACTTTGCACCGAGCGCACCTCGCCGCCGAGATCGCGATCGATGACCTGCAGCTCGAGATCGTGCTTCGGAACGCGCTCGAGCTGGTAACGCGGCGCTAGCTCGTCGAGGTGCGAGTTCGCGACCGCGAGCAACCCGTCGAGGGTGAGGCTCTGCGCGAAGCTGCGGAACAGCTTGCCGTCGTGCGAGCCGATCACCGCGCCGAGCACGCGATCGACCTCCGCGGCATGCTCGGCCTCGGCGAGCACCGCGAGCGCGGCCGTGCGGCGAACGCGCGCGTCATCGTCGGCGGCGAGTGCGGCGGCGAGCGCGGCCGCCCGCTGATCGGCCGCGGCGACCGCGGCGGCCAGCTCCGAGGCGCGCGCCGCATCATCGAGCGCGGGCGGGCGAGCGCCGGCGTGATCGTCGGCGAGCCGGCGCCGTTCGGCGACCAGCGTGCGCGCGCGATCGGCGGCGCGCTCGAGCTCGGCGAGCTGGTCGGCGAGCGCGTCGGTGCGCGCCGGATCGTCGGCGAGCAGGCGGTGAAGCTCGGCGGTGGCCAGGCGGGCCTCCGCTCGCGCGACATCGAGCGCGCCGCGTGCAGCCGCGAGCTCGCGCGCGAACGCCTCGGCACGGGCCGCCGCGTCGAGGCCGCGCGCCTCGTGCTCGGCGATCGCCCGCTCGGCCGCGAGCTCGGCCTCGGCGCGGCGCTCGAGCTTCGCCGCCCGCGCCGCGTGCGCGCGCTCGAGCTCGGCGGCCAGCTCGACGAGGCGCGCGTCTCGTCCGCCCACCGCGGCCGCTCCCTGCTCCGCTTCGGCCTGGCGCTGCTCGACGCGCGCCTGGGCGTCCGCCGACGCGGTCGCCGCGGCCTCGGCCTGGCTGCGCGCGGCGGCGGCGGCCTCGACCTTCGCCCACGCCGCGCCGGTGCGCTCGCGCGCGAGCTCGCGCGCCGCCGTGCTCGCCGGATCGTCGACGAACCCGAGCTCGCCGAGCGACGCGAGCTGCTCGCGCCACGTCGCACGCGCGGCCGCGACCGCGCCGTCGGCCGTCGCGACGCACGCCGCGATCCGTTTGCGATCCTTCGCGCGCTGGTTGTCGCGTGCGGCGATCGCGGCGAGCTCGCCGCGCGCCTCCTCGAGCTCGCCGACGGCCTCGGCGAGCCGGTCCTCCGCCTCGACGACGAGCTGATCGAACCCGTCGCGCGCCGACCACGGATGCTCGATCGCGCCGCACAGCGGGCACGGGTCGCCCGCGACCAGCTCGCTGCGCGCGTGCGCGTGACCGGCCGCGCGCCGCAGCTCGCCGACGACCCGCGCGCGCTCACCGTGGCGGACGGTGGATTCGGCCCGCGCGGCCTCGACGCTCGCGCGGATCGCCGCATCGCCGCGCGCTGCCTCGGCGAGCTCGTCGAGCTGGTGCCCGAGATCGCCGCGGACACGCGCGGCCTCGTCGGCTTGCGCGGCGATCACGCCGAGGCGCTCGGCGTCGGCGTGCGCGCGGCGCGCGAGCTTCTCGGCCTTGCTCGCCGCCTCGAGCGAGGTGCCGCGCTTGCCGTGGTACGTCGCGGCCTCTCGCTTGGCCTCGACGACGCGCGCGGTCGCGGCCCGATGCACGTCGACCGCACCGCGGCGCTCGGCTTCGGCCACCGCGCGCGCGGCCGCGAGATCGGCGAGCGCGCGATCGACCGCCGCCAGCTCCTCGGCGTGCGCGCGCTGCTGGCCTGCTCGCGCACCCGCGAGCCGTGCCGCCTCGGCATGCGCGCGCTCGGACTCGCCGCGCGCGATCGCGCCTTGCCGGTCGAGCCGCGCGACCTCGTCCCACGCGCCGCGCAACGTCTCGGCGCGCCGCCGCAGCGCGAGCTCGTCGCGCGCGGCCGAGGCTCCGGCGTTCGCGGCGTCGGCCGCGCGGTGCTGCGCTTCAGCCGCCGCGAGCTCGCGCGCGCGCCGCTCGGCCTCGACGACCCAGCGCGCCGCCGCCTCGGACGCCGCGTGACGCGCGCGCGCCGCGAGCTTCGCCTCGCCGGCGGCCTCGAGGTCGGCCTCGTTCGCCGCGCGCGCGTCGTCGGCGAGCACCGCGATCGCCGCCGCGGTCGCGCCCTGCTCGCGCAGCCGTTGCTCGGCGAGCACCGCGCGCTGATGCGCCGCGATCGACAGCTTCGAGTAGATCTCGGTGCCGGTCATGCGCTCGAGCAGCTCGCTGCGATCGCGGCCCTCCGCGCGCAAGAACGCCGCGAACTCGCCCTGCGCGAGCAGCGCCGAGCGGCGGAACTGATCGAACGAGAGCCCGAGCCGGCGCTGGATCTCCTTGAGCGTCTCGCTGCGCGTGCCGCCGAGCCGCTCGCCACCGTCCAGCGCGGTCAACGTGTGCTGCGAGTCTTGCAGCCGGCCGTCCGCCGCGCCGCGTGCGCGCCGCACGCTCCAGCGCGCGCGATACCGCCGCGCGTCGCCGCTCTCGAAGTCGACCTCGGCCCAGCCCGCCGTGGCGCCGCGCCGCAACAGCGCGCGCACGTCCTGTGCGCCGAGCGCCTGCGGATCGTCGTCGCCGCGCCCGACGACGACCGTGCTGCGATTCGCGAGCCGCGGCGTCCGATCGAACAACGCGACGCACACCGCATCGAGCAGCGTGCTCTTGCCCGCCCCGGTCGGCCCGACGATCGCGAACACGCCGGCATCGCCCAGCGGCGCGGCCGCGAGATCGATCTCGAACTCGCCGGCGAGGCTGGCGAGGTTGCAGCCGCGGATCGCGAGGATCCTCACGGGAGGACCTCGGAGTTCGGAGTTCGGACTTCGGACCGGAAGCTCACGACGCAGCTTCCACGTCTGCGCGGAGGCGATCGAAGGCCGTGAGGACATCGACGGTCGGCGGCTCGGCGTGGCCGCGGGCCCACAGCCGCTCGAAGACCTCGCGCGGATCGAGCTCGGCGAGCCGGCGCGCGGTCACGCGATCGCCGAGCGCCGCGCCGTCGCCGGTGAGCTGCGCGTGCAGCTGCACGAGGCGCGGATGCTTGCCGTCGAGCGCGGTCTCGACGAGCGCGCGCAGCCGTGGCTCCGGCCGGTCGAGCCGCACGGTGATCTCGAGGTACGGCCGCGGCGCCACGCCGCGCTCCGGCAGCTCGGCGATCGCGGCGCGGACCTCTTCGAGGCTCCCCTCGAGCTGCACGATCTCGACGAGCCGCGGCACGTCGACGAGCCGCACCTCGCCGCGCTCGAAGATCGCGATCGAGTGGCGATACCGGCCCTCGTCGAGTGCCAGCGCGATCGGCGCACCGGCGTAGCGAATCGTCGCGCGCCCGACCCGCTGCGCGCGGTGCAAGTGGCCGAGCGCGACGTAGTCGATATCGTCGGGGAAGAGCCGCAGCGGTGCCGCCTCCTGCCCGCCGATCGAGACCCGCCGCTCGCTGAGCACGCTCGGCTCCGCGCCCGCGACATATAGATGTCCGAGCACGACGACCGCCTGGCCCGGCGCTCGCCGCGCGCGCGCCGCCGCGATGACCTCGCCGTACACCGCGGCGAGCGGATCGTCACAATCGGCCGGCACGTCGATCGCGCGCAGGAACGGCACCGCCGCGACCAGGCCCGCGCCGCCCGCCACCGGGATCAAGATCCGATCGAGCTCGAGCGCGCCGTCCGCGCCGCGCGGCAGCCCGCCGACGACGTGCACGCCGAGCTCGCGCAGCACCGCCGAGGCCGCACCGAGCCGGGCCGGCGAATCGTGATTGCCCGCGATCGCGACGATGTCCATCGCCGGCCGCGCGCGCCGCGCCGCCGCGAGGAACTCGAACCACATGCGCTCGGCGGTCGCGGGCGGCGTCGCGCTGTCGAACACGTCGCCCGTGATGACGAGCACGTCGGGCGCTTCGCGCGCGCACGTATCGAGCAGCCACGCGAGGAACGCGGCGTGCTCGTGCTCGCGCGTGACGTCCTTGAGCGTGTGCCCGAGGTGCCAGTCGGAGGTGTGGAGCAGCCGCATCCTGCCGTCGACGTTCGCACAGGGGTCTGATAGGGTCCGGCCATGCGCCTAGCCCTCTCGTTGGTGGTGGTAACCGCCTGTGGATCCAGCGGTCCCGGAACCGGTGCCGGCACGCTGTCGACGCTCGTGCCGCAGATCAAATCGTCCGCGGCCTCGTCGTTCTCGGACGACGACGCGAGCGGCACCAAGGTCCTCGGCTGGACGATCGACTTCTACACCGGCGGCCCGGGATCGGACTGCACCGACAAGGGCAAGAACGTGACCGCGAGCGTCGCGATCTTCACGAACCAGCCCGCCGGCGGCGCGCAGAAGGAAGCGACGCTGCAGCAGTCGTCGGATATCAGCATCGTCACGATCGCGCCGCCCGACACGACGAACGGCTTCGCCGCGAACATGGGCGCCGACAACGTTAACAACATCCAGGGCATCGTCGAGATCACCGACTTCGCGCCCGATCACATCACCGGCACGGTCAGCGCCGGCGGCGTCGACGTCAACCAGGCCTCGGTGCCGCTGAACGGCACGTTCACGGCGCCGGTCTGTAAGTAGAAGCTCCGCGGAGCACGTTATTCAGCCCCCTCCGGCGAGGCTTTGCCCTGCACCTCGCGCAGGAACGCCTCTTCGGTCGCGCTGAGCGGGCGGCCTTTCAGGCGCTCGAGCTCGTCGCGCGACAGCCCGCCGACCTTCTGGCGGTGGCGCGCCATCGCGACGTGCGCGCGGGCGATCGAGGCGACGAGGTCGTCGAGCGTCTCGAAGTGGACCGGCGCGCGCTCGGGGTGCTGCCGCACGAATTCGGTGACGCGACTCTCGTGGCGCGCGACGACGTCGAGCACCGACGTCGCGAGCGGCATGCGCTCGACCTTCGCCTCGGGCGGCGGCTCGAGTCGATCGACACCGTGCGTGTTGCTGGTGACGAGAAACTTGCCCTGCACCTCGGTCACCAGCTCGATCACGCGCAGATGGCGCGGGAACAGCTGCACGAGCTGCAGCAGCGACACCACGACGCCGCGTGGATGCAGGTGATACGCGCTCGCGCGGATCATTCGGCCCGCGTCGACGAACAGGCGCAGGAACGTGCGGTTGTGCGGATAGATGCGCGACAGCGTGAGGTCCTCGACGTCGGCGAGGAACGTGTAGCCCTTGCCGACCAGCTCCTTGCGCGCGCGATCGTAGAAGTCGAGATCGGCCTCGGGAAATGCCGTGGGCTCGACGCGCGCGAGCTCGTGCGGCTCGCCGTAGACGGCGTCGAGGCGAGCGCGCAACGCCGCACCGCCGAGCCCGCGCGGTCGCCGCATGCCGAGCGCGACCGCGATGACGAGCCACAACCCCATCATGAGGAAGAACACTTCCACGCCCCGATTGTGCCCCGGGCCGGGCGTTCTCGCACGGCCCGCGTTGGCCCGAGATGTGCTCGATGTCCATAGATGAGGCGTTGGCTGTCGGTGGTGTGCGCGATGGTCGCGATCGCGGCGATCGCGCTCGCGATCACGCGGCTGGGCTGCGTCGCGAAGCTGCTGGTCGGCGCCTCGACGTGCGCGCACGACGCGGGCGCGGCCGGCATCGCCGCATACGCGCTGGTCTCGACGCTCGCGGCGGTGGCGTTCGTGCCGCAGCTCGCGTTCGCCGTGCCCGCCGGGTTCTCGTACGGCTTCCCGGTCGGGTTCGCGATCGCGTACGCGGTGACGTTCTCGTCGGCGATGATCGCGTTCGCGCTCGGGCGCGGCCTCCTGCGCGCGCCGCTCGCGCATCGGTTTCGCGGCGACCCGCGCGTCGCGCGCATCGACGCGGCGGTGCGCGCGCGCGGCGTGCTCGTCGTCGTGCTCGTGCGGCTGTCGCCGATGTTTCCGTTCGCCGCGGTCAACTACGTGCTGTCGGTGACGCGCGTGAGCTGGCGGCAATACGTCGCCGGCACCGCGCTCGGCATCCTGCCGATCACGGCGCTGTACGTGTACCTCGGCTCGATCGCCGACGATGCGGTGGCGGCGCTGCGCGGCGATCGCGTCGAGGCGTGGCACGTCGCGATCGCGATCGCGGTCGCGGTCGCGGTCAGCGTGGCGCTCGCGCGACTCGCGCGCCGTGCCTGCCGCGCGTAGACTCGAGCGGTGACCTGGCCGATCACGTACGACGATATCCTCGCGGCACGCGCGCGCATCGCCGCGCACCTCGCGCCGACGCCGCTGCGCCATTACGCCGAGCTCGACGAGGCGGTCGGCGCCGGCATCCGCGTGCTCGTCAAGCACGAGAATCATCTGCCGACGAACGCGTTCAAGGCGCGCAACGCGCTGGCGTTCATGACCGCGCTCGATCCGGCGCAGCGCACGCGCGGCGTCGTCGCGGCGACGCGCGGCAATCACGGCGCCGGGCTCGCGTGGGCCGGCGCGCAGCTCGGCGTGCCCGTCGTGATCTGCGTGCCCCACGGCAACAACCCCGAGAAGAACGCCGCGATGCGCGGGCTCGGCGCCGAGCTCGTCGAGGCGGGCCGGGATTACGACGACGCAGTCGAGGTCGCGCGCCGGCTCGTGCTCGAGCGCGGGATCGTGATGGCGCACTCGACCAACGATCGCCACGTGATCGCGGGTGCCGGCACCCTGGGCCTCGAGCTGTGCGAGCAGGCGGCGGAGCTCGACGCGATCGTCGTCGCGGTCGGCGGCGGCTCGCAGGCGGTCGGCGCGATGGTCGCGGCGCGCACGCTGCGCCCCCACGTCCACGTGTTCGGCGTGCAAGCGGCGGGCGCCTCGGCGATCCACGACTCGTGGCACGCGAAGCGGAGGCTCGCCCTCGACCGCGCCGACACGATCGCCGACGGGCTCGCGACGCGCGCGACGTACGACCTCACGTGGGATGCGCTGTGCGAAGGGCTCGCGGACTTCGTCGCGGTGCCGGATGCGGCGATCGCCGAGGCGATCCGCGTGCTGCTGCGCACGACGCACAATCTGGCCGAGGGCGCGGGTGCGGCCGGGCTCGCCGGGCTCGTCGCGCTACGCGATCGGCTGGCCGGTAAGACCGTCGCGATCGTGCTCTCCGGTGCGAACATCGACGAGACGACCCTCCGTCGCGTGATGAATCGCGAGCTCTGAGGCGCCGGCACGCGGTTTGCGAACGTTACGGGCATGAAGATTCGCAACCTAATCGGACTCGGAACGATCGGCGGACTGCTGTACCTGCACCGCAAGCGCGGCGGCGAGTGGTCGCTCACCAGCATCCAGGAGAGCATCGGCCAGCTCTGGCACGGCGTGATGGCTGCCGCGGAGAAGGCGAAGGCCGAAGCGAAGCGCGAGCTGCGCGACGTCAAGACGCATGTCGAGGCGAAGACGCAGGAGGCGAGTCAGCTCGGCAAGAACGGGCGCATCAGCTAGCACGCGTCGCGTCACGAGCCCGGCGTCACGTCGGCGATGATCTTGTCGCGCAGCAGGCGGCGCAGCACCGGGCGCATCGCTTCGATCTCTTCGTCGGCGAACGTGCGCTGGTCCATCGGCGGATCGGTGCGCGCGGACTTGTTCATGATGCTGATCGCATACGACGAGTGGGGCAGCCCGAAGAAATGCCCGAGCTCGTGGGCGAGCGTGCGGTCGTACGCGCGCGCCGAAACGATGACGTACTTGCGATCGTCCTTGCGCTGGTGCCACGTCACGCCGCCCGCGGTCGCGCCTTCGACGTCGACATCGTCGAGCTTGCCGACGAAGAACACGTGGATCACCGCGCCACCGAGCCGGCCGTCGGCGAGGTCGTCGCGGTCGCGCCGCGTCTCGACGTGCGCCGCCGAGGCGGGTAGCAGCTCGACACTCGCGAGCTGGAAGCCGACGTCGAGGCGCGCGAAGTGGCGGTTCGCGGCGGCGACCTGCGCGGCGATCCAGTCGGGCGTGACGATCAGGCCGTCGTCGCCGGCGGCGACGTGCAGCGCGAGCCCGATGCAGTGGGCGCGCGTGGGATCGCACGTCGCGGTCGCATGCCGCACGTCGGCGAGGGAGTCGGCGCGCGCGAGGCCCGCGATCACGAGGACTCCGGCCGCCACCGCGATGCGCACGCAGCCGATGATAGCCGGTCACACCAGGCGCGCCATCACGAGATCGTCGAGGTAGGCGTCGCCCTCGCGGACGTAGCCGCGGCGGCGGCCCTCGTGCAGGAACCCGGCGCGCTCGTACAGCGCGATCGCGGCGGTGTTGCGCGCGTAGACGTACAGCTCGAGCCGCGTGATGCCGGCGGCCGGCGCCCACGCGATCGCCTCGGCGAGTAGCGCGCGGCCGATGCCGCGCCGGCGATGCGCGAGCCGCACCGACATGCCGAGCACGCCGACGTGAGCGAGTGCACGTCGCGGCGATGCCGGCTTGATCGACAGCTGACCGACGATCGCGCCGCCGGCCTCGGCGACGAGCCAGCGCGCGCGGGGATCCGCGGCGGCCGCCTCGATCGCATCGCGCTCGTCGGCGACGCTGGTCGCGAGCTCGTCCGGCGCGACCGGCGCGTTGAAGTCGGGCTCGCGCGCCAGCTCCTGCACGAACGCGACGAGCGCCCGCGCGTCGCCGCGCACGGCGTCGCGGATGATCGCCGCCATGGCTCACCCTATCAGGCGGGCGCCCTGGAGCAGCAGTGCACCGAGCGCGAAGCCGAGGCGCGCGCACAGCGGCGCGGTCAGGCGCCGGCCGGCGCCGACATAGATGATGCCGAGCCCGACGCCGAACAGCGCCGCTCCGGCGCGCACCGCGACGCCGCCGTCGGTCACGCACGCCTCGGCGAGGCCACCTGCCGCCACCGCGAGCACGGCGGTGGTCGGGCCGGGACGGCCGAGCTCGAGCACGCGCTCGACCACCCAGCCGCGCAGCGCGAGCTCCAGCGCCGCGCTGCCCGCCGCGACGACCAGCGCGAGCGCGAACAGCTGCGGAATCGCGCCGCGCACGATCGGAAACTCCGACCACTGCACGGCCTGCGCGGTGATCGCCTCGACGAGCGGCGTGCCCGCGACGAGCGCGAGCACGAGCGCGACGGTGCCGATCGCGAACCCGGCGCCAGCATGGCCCGGCGGCGCGCCGAACAGCTGCGCCCACGACTTGCCGCGCGCCCACCGCGCCGCGCTCGCGACCGCAAATACGGGCACGACGCGCGGCACCGGCAACGGCACGAACGCGGCCGCGAGCAGGGCGACGAGCTCGATCCATACGAGCCGCGACACCGCGCGTCGGTCTACCCTTGGCTGCACGTCGTTCAAACCGTTTCCTGCGATCGTACGTTGATCGCCAGGATGAGGTTACTGCCCGGACTGGCCGTGATGTGCTGCATCGCGTCGGGACGGCCTGCGGCGGCCGAACCGACCCCGTCCGAGCTCGCCGAGCGCGCGGCCGACCTGCGCACCAAGCTCGCGGGCAAAGGCTACACGGTGCTGGTCGAGGCGCCGTTCGTGGTGGTCGGCGATGGCCCGCCGGCGCAGGTCAAGCACATCGCGACCGGCTTCCTGCGCGACAAGGTGAGGATGCTCGAGCAGGACTTTTTTGCGAAGCGGCCGGACAAGCTGCTCGAGGTCTGGCTGTTTCAGAATGAACGTTCATTCCGCGCCGGCGCGAAGCGCTTCTTCGACGACACGCCCGACACGCCGTACGGCTACTACTCGCCGGACAAGCAGGCGCTGATCATGAACGTGTCCGGCCTCGGGACGCTGTCTCACGAGCTCGTCCATCCGTACATGGAGGCGAACTTCCCGGACGTACCGTCGTGGTTCAACGAAGGGCTCGCGTCGCTGTTCGAATATCCGAGCGAACGCCACGGCCACATCATCGGGCTCGTCAACTGGCGCCTGCCGGAGCTGCAGAAAGAGATCCGCGCGAAGACACTGCCCGATCTGACCAAGCTCCTGCACACCACGAACGACGGCTTCTACACGGCCGGCTGGGACTCGTACGCGCAGGCGCGCTACCTCGTCTACTACCTGCAGGAGCACGGCAAGCTCCACGACTTCTACACGAAGTTCCACGACGACAAGACCGACCCGAGCGGCCAGTCCGCGCTCGAAGCCGTGCTCGGCGAGAAGCTCGACACGTTCGAGCCGAAATGGCGCAAGTGGGTGCTCGCGATCGAATACCGGCGCTGAAGATCGGAGTTACCGTCGAGGCGCCGAGACGCCACCCAGGCGCGCCGGGTCGGCGAACAGCCGGCAGAGGTCCGCGGCGAAGCGGCCGGCGGCCGCGCCGTCGATGAGGCGATGATCGAACGTCGCGCACAGGCGGAGCACCGGGCGGACCTCGACGCGATCGCCAACCGCCCACGGCCGCGGCCGGATTTCGGGCACGAGGATCAACATCGGGCAGCGCGCGAGCGGCACGAATGGTGCGAAGGCCGAATCGATGCCGAACATGCCGACGCTCGTGACGATCGCCGAGCCGAACGGATCGCGCGGCATGCCCCGCGCCGCGAGATCGACGTGCAGCTCGTTGACGAGCACGTCGGACAGCCACATCGCGGGCCGCGCGAGCCACCACGGCATGCGGCCGAGCATCGCCTTGCCCTTGCGATAGCTCGGATCGTTGCCGCCGCGGATCTTGCCCGCGCGCTCCGCGATCTCGCGCGCGAGCTCGGCGAGCGATTTCTCGTCGGCGCGTTCGATGCGCGCACCGGACAGATCGCGCGCGCCGTCGGTCGCGACGGTGACGAACACGTCGACCGTCGCGCGCTGCTCGAGGCGGCCCCAGAACCGCACCTTGCCGTTGAGCTCCGAGTGCGCGCGCAGGGCGAGCGCGACCGCGCGCGCGACCAGGTGCGTGATCGTCACGCGCGGCTGCTCCGGCAACGCCGAGAGGAACGCGAGCGCGGCTGTCGCGTCGAGATCCATGCTGCCGTAGATCGACGGATCGCGCGGGCGCTGCCACATCGCGGCGGCCATGCGGCGGAACGTCGACGCGTCCTCGACCGGCGTGAATCGGGTCACGACGCGGCGCTCGCGATCGTCGCGTGATGAAAGCCGAGCCGCGTGTCCGCGAACCGGCCGAGGTGCTTGTAGAACGCGCGCATCGGCGGGAACGGTACACGCGCGTGCACTTCCAGCGCGGGATAGCGATACACGATCACCTCGTTCAACCCGCGATGCGCCGACAGCAAGAACTGCCGATCGGGCGCGAGGCCCAGGCCGTAGCTGCCGTCGAGCGCGCTGCCGCCGGCGATCCGCACCGCCTTCAGGAACCAGTGCGTCGCGTCGGGGAAGTTCACGCGCGACAACACCTCGACGAGGTTCCCGACGCCGGCGCGCCAGTTGCGCAGCTGCTCGCGCGGCCGCGGCCGCTCGTTCACCCACGTCACGTGTGCGAAGTCGTCGAGCCGCACGCGCGCGAGCACGCCCGACGCGCAGCAGTTGTAGATGACCTCGTCCGCGGTGACGATGACGTCGCTCGTCAGCGCGCCCGGCATGTCCTTCGGGATCGCGAGGTGACGCACGACGCGCGCGCGCTCTGCATCGACCTCGAACAGGTAATTCTTGAAGTGCGCGATCGCGTACTCCGTGAAGTCGCCGTCCTGCGGAATGCAGCGCTGGGTCGGCACGTAGCAGACATCGCGCGTCGGGTGCATGCCGAGGTGCCACGCGGTCGCCGGCAGCCGGACGACACGCGCGCTGCCTGTTTGCAGGTCGAAAATACCGAGCTGGTTCGCGAACGCACCGGCGACGTCCATCGCGCCGTACATCAGATAGCGGCCGGACGGCGAGCGTTTGATCGCGTGCGGCAGCGTCACCCCGTGCGCGCCGATCGGCTCGGGATGCTCGAGGTCGCGCAGCGCGAACCGCCAGAGCTCGCTGCCGATCGCCGTGACGAAGTGATCGTCGTCGAGCCACACGACGTGCGTCTGGCTCTCGTAGAACAGCTCCGGCGCGCGAAACCGCAGGGTCGAGAACCGCGCGATCTCCGCGAGCGTGCGCGGATCGAAGAACACGAGCTGCTGCGACAGGTTGCCGAGAAAGCCGACCGTGCCGCCCGGCGAGAGCTGCGTCGCGTGGCCGCCGGCGATGCCGTCGAAGAACTTCACCTCGGGCTCCCAGCGATCCGCCGCCGGATCGCAGCGGAGCCGCGCGATCCCGGCGAAGCCTTCGAACCCGTTCAGCCCGTGACCGTCGAGCGCGATGAAGAAGTCAAAAGCTGCCATGGCCCGGGCGTACCGCGTACGGCGCGCGGCTGCTCCCAGCGCCGCGCCAACCGCTTACATCTTCGCGCCAAGCGTCGGCCCCCAACGCTCCGCATCGGCCTCGAGATCGAGCCAAGCCTGGATGCGCTCGAATTCGTTCGCCGTGAGCGCGGGTCCTTCGTGCCCGCCGATCACGAGCAGCGAGCCCGTGGCGTTGGAGTAGCTGCTGAACATCTGCGACGTCGTGATCGTCTCGTACGGATCCGGGCCGCCGAGGAAGTCGAGCGCCGCGTGCGACGGCCCCGCGTGACACGCGGTGCAGGTCGCCTCCTCGAGCGCGGGGTACGCGTCGCCGTAAAAGTCATCGCGTGCCGCTTCCGCCGCCGTGTGCGTCGGAGCCGGCTCGACACATCCCGCTCCGACCACGACCGATAGCAGCCACCACCGCATGCGCCGATGGTAGCAGTTTCCTGCGTGCACCCCGCGATCGATCGCCAGGTCGGTCGATCGGCGACGTGATACCGTCGTCCCATGCGTGCGTCGGGGATCGTCCTGGGGGCAATCGATGACCGCGGGACGCTCCAGCTCGACAGCGCCAGCGTGGTTCGAGCATCCGACGGCGACATCTGTCAGATCGAGCCGGTCACGATCGATCTCACCTGCAAGTGAGACCGGTCGTGAGCGAACGAGCGTACGCCGCCGCCCCACGCGGCACGTATGCCGCGCTGCCGCACGCGCTCGCGTTTTGCGCGCGCGACTCGCTGTGGGGGTTCGCGTTGTGGGGCGCACCGACGCGCGCCGAGGTGCTTCGGCTCGTGCCGCTGCTCGCGCTCGAGCTCGCGCCGCGCGTCGCGCCACACGCATCGCTCGTCGACGTCAGCCGCCTCGACACCGCGGATCCGCGCGCGTTCGCGGTGCTCGCGCGCTACCTGCGCGACCACTTCGATCGGTTTCGCGGCCGCGTCACGCGGCTCGCGCTCGTGCGGCCGCCCGGCGTGCTCGGCGCGACCGTCGCCGGCTTCTACCAGGTCGCCGGCGCGCCGTATCCCGTGCGCGTGTTCGACGAGCTCGACGCGGCCGCACGCTGGCTGCGCGCGAGCTCGGTCGCCCCCGAGCTCGATGCCGCGATCGCCGCGGCAAGCGGCACGCCGCCGTGGCTCGTCGAGCTGCGGCGCTGGCTCGAAGCGCACGCGACCGAGGCGTCGCTCGCGCACGCCGCCCGCGCCGCGTCGCGCTCGCCGCGCAGCCTGCAGCGCGATCTCGCCGCTTCGCGCACCTCGCTTCGCCGCGAGCTCGACGCCGCGCGCGTGCGCATCGCGCAGCGCCTGCTCGTCGAATCCGACTCGCCGCTGACCGAGATCGCGTACGACATCGGCTGCGCGTCGCCGCAGCACTTCAGCACGCTGTTTCGCAGGGTTGTCGGCTGCCCGCCGTCGGCCTGTCGAATTCGCGCGACCGCGCGCCGCCCCGCGGCTCGATCCTAGTAGCGCGTGCTACTCGCCGCCTTCACACGGATCGCCGCCGGTCTTGCCCTTCTTTTGCGGGCCGCGCGTGTGCCGAGCGCCTTCGCTGTCTTCCGCGGGCGCGGCGCCCCCGCCTCCGGCCGCAGCTTTGGGCTTGTCGGCCCACGGATCCGCGCCCTGCTTGGGCGCGATCGCCGGGAACGCGCCGCGCTGTGCGTCGCTGAGCTTGGTCTTGCAGCCGTCGACTTCCTCGTCGGACGTCGCGGTCGCGAAGCAGCTGCGCGCCTCGTCGGTCCAGTGATCGCCGGTGCAGCGCGCGCGCAACGCATCATTCGCACTGGCATCCTTCGCCGGATCGCGGTCGGCGAGCGTCGCGAGGTGCGCGGTGACGTCCTTGCAGCTCGGCCCGGCCGTTTGCGGGATCGGATCCGGAGTGGGACCGACCTGCGCAGGCTTCTGACTACCGCCGCAGGCCGCCAGCGCCGAGATGACGAGCGCGAAGAGCTTCATGTGTTATCACCGTACACCATGCGTTCGGGGCCGTGGGTCGTGCTGCTCGTCGTGGCGTGGTGCACGGCCGCGCTCGCGGGACCACCCCACAAGTCGAAGCTGCCACCCGGTCCGCCTCCCGAGCAGGCCGAGCTGATGAAGCTGCAAGGTGACCTCGCGCAGCTGCAAGTGAAACAACAGTACGTCGCCGCGATCAAGCTCGCCCGCAAGCTGGTCGACCTCCAGATCAAGATCTCCGGCAAGGATGATCGACAAGTCGGCTTCCGCAAGCAGCAGCTCGCCGGCTTGCTCCAGACCGCCGGCAACTACAGCGAAGCCATCAAGATTTACAAGGAGCTGCTCGCGACCGACGAGCGCGAGCACGGCCCGGAGTCGCGCGAGGTGCTGTACGCACTGCAGTCGCTCGCCGGCGTGTACATGGGCGCGAACCGATGGGAAGAGGTCGATCCGCTGCACGCGCGGATGCTCGCGATCTCGAAGAAGCTCGACGGCGAGACCAGCAAGAACTACGCGATCCAGCTCGTCCAGTACGGCGGCGTGCTGTACGCGCACAACGAGTACACGGCGGCCATGCGTGCGTACGAGCAGGCGCTGAAGATCGAGGAGGCGATCGCGCCGAACGATTCGATGCTGCAGTCCGAGGTGCAGATGCTCGGCAACCTGTACTGGGCGACGAACCAGCGCCCGAAAGCGACGGCGATGTTCGACCGCGCGATCTCGCTCGCGGAGCACGCGGCGAGCGCGACCCCGTACACGATCGGCGCCACGATCTGGGGGGTCGCGTCGACGTATCACTGGGGCGGCCGCGACGACCTCGCCAAACCGATGATGAAGCACGCGCTCGAGATGTACGACCAGGAAGCGGCGCGGCTCGAGAAGGACAAACCCGACGACTACCAGCTCCCGCTCGATCTCGGCATGGGCGGGTTCGCGGCGCAGCAGATGGGCGACCTGCCCGGCGCCGAGCAGCGGTTCGAGCACGCGATCGCCATCGACGAAAAGAACCCGACGCGCGCCGGCTACTCGAGCTGGTCGGCCTCGCTCGCCGAGGTGTTGCGCACCGAAGGCAAGCCGAAGGACGCGCTCGCGCTGCTCGAGAAATCGCGGACCGCGATCGCGAAGCTGTCGCCCCTGAGCGCGAACGCCTACGACATGTCGATCGCGACCGTGCTGCGGCAGATGGGCGATTACAAAGGTGCCGAGAAGCTGCTGAACGATTACCTCGCGTGGGTGGAGAAGCAGTACGGCCGCAAGAGCCCGATCTACAGCTCGGTCGAGACGCAGCTGGCGATGGTGTACACGTCGGCCGGGGACGTCGCGAACGCGGAGCGGCTGTTCACCGACAGCCTCGAGTCCGAGGAGAAGCAGCTGCAGCTCGTGCTGCGGATCGGCACCGACACCGATCACGCGACGTACTTCCAGCAGCACAACTACATGCTCGACCTCGTCGTCAACTTCAACGCGCAGCTCGCGCCGAAGAGCGCGGTGGCGACGCGGCTCGCGCTGACGACGTTGCTGCGCCGCAAGGGTCGCGCGCTCGATGCCGCCGCCGCATCGGTCGCGACGATCCGCGCGAAGCTGTCGCCCGAGGACAAGCAGCTACTCGACGATCTGGCGAGCGCGCGCGCGCAGCTCGCGAAGCTCACCGTCGCGGGGCCGGCGGCGGTCGGCGATCCGGCGGAGTACGCCAAGCAGGTCGCCGCGCTCGAGGATCAGGTCGCGAAGCTCGAGCTCGCGGTCGGCCGGAAGAGCGCCGCCTATCGCGTGACGACGCTCGCGATCGATCTGGCGGCGATCCAGAAGCTCGTGCCGAAGGGCGCGCGACTCGTCGAGCTCGTCAACTACCGCGCCGGCGATCTGAAGCAGACGATCTACACGCCCGGCGCGCCCGAGAAGCGGCGCTACGGCGCGTACGTGCTCGCTTCGACCGGCGATCCGGTGTTCGTCGACCTCGCGGAGGCCGACGCGATCGACGACGCGGTCGCGAAGTTCCGCAAGGCGGTCTCGAATCCCGACGACGATCGCGCCACCGAGCTGGGCCGCGCGCTGTACGACCTCACCGTCGCGAAGCTGGAGCCCGCGCTCGGCAAGGCGACCGACATCCTGATCGCGCCCGACGGCACGCTCAACGTCGTGCCGTTCTCGGCTCTCGTCGATCCCAAAGGCGACTTCCTGATCAAGAGGTACACGTTCACGTACCTGACGTCGGGCCGCGACCTGCTTCGCCTGTCCGTGCGCACCAAGGCGCAAGGCGGCGGCGTGATCTTCGCGAACCCGACGTTCGACAACGGCGGCGGCGCCGCGGCGAAGAGCGGCGACGGTGCGCAGTCGCGCGGCCGGCGCTCGGCCGATCTGGCGTCGCTCGTGTGGCCGCCGCTGCCCGGCACCGGCAAGGAAGCGGAAGCGGTCGCGAAGACGATGCGCGGCCTCAAGGAATTCCTCGGCGCCGACGCGACCGAATCCGCGGTCAAGGCCGTGCACGGCCCGCGCATCCTGCACCTCGCGACGCACGGCTTCTTCCTGCCCGACGCGCCGCCGCCGCCCGCCGACGACAAGACCGGAGCGCCGCCGGCGATGGCCGCGGGTCTCGCGGCTGGCCCGCCGATGACCGACGCGTCGGAGAACCCGCTGCTGCGCTCGGGCCTCGCGCTCGCCGGCGCGAACAAGCTGCAATCGGGCAGCGAGGACGGCATCCTGACCGCGCTCGAAGCGTCGGGCCTGGATCTGGAAGGCACGAAGCTCGTCGTGCTGTCGGCGTGCGAGACCGGCGTCGGCAAGGTGACGAACGGCGACGGCGTGTACGGCCTGCGCCGCGCGCTCGTCGTCGCGGGCGCCGAGAGCCTCGTGATGTCGCTGTGGCAGGTCGACGACGAGGCGACCAAGGAGATGATGGTCGGCTACTACCAGCGGCTCGCGAAGGGCGAGAACCGCTCGAGCGCACTGCGCGACATCCAGCTCGAGCTCGGCCGCACCGAAAAGTTCAAGCACCCGTACTACTGGGCGAGCTTCTTGCCCGCCGGTGACAACACTCCGCTGAAGGATTGACCATGCAGCTCCGCCGCATTTCCGTATTCGCTCTCGCCGCCGGGCTAGCCGTACCTGCGATGGCCGGCCCGCCGAAGCACGATCCGCCGTACGGGCCCGCGAAGCCGAACAAGAAACAGGTCGAGATCGAGAAGCACGAGTGGATGGCCGAGTACTACGTGATGAAGGCCAACGACCTCGACGGCGCCGCGAAGGAGTACAAGGCGATCCTCGGGATCGATCCGAGCAACGAGCACGCGACGCTCGCGCTCGCCTCGATCTACATGCGCGGCGGCAAGGCCAAGCTCGCGGTCGAGGTCGTCGTCAAGCTGACGAAGAAGACGCCGAAGAGCCCCGACGCGTGGCTGTCGCTCGCCGAGCTGCAGGCGCAAGCGAAGGACGAGAAGGGCATGAAGGCCTCGCTCGACCGCGTGATCGCGATCGATCCGGCGAACGAGCACGCGTACCAGCTCGCGTTCATGCACGCCGAGGATCGGGTGCACGGCGGCGACGACAGCGCGAAGCCCGAGGCGCTCGACGCCGCGAAGAAGCTGAAGCAACTCACGCAGCCCGATAGCTACATGCGCAAGCTCGCCGAGCGCGCGGTCGTCGAGCTGTCGGGCGATCCGATGGAGCTCACGATCTTCGACGCGAAGGCCTCGTACTCGGCCGCGTTCGACGGCGACGGTTACATCGCCGACATCAAC
Source organism: Kofleriaceae bacterium (assembly GCA_036490935.1). Classification (GTDB taxonomy): domain Bacteria; phylum Myxococcota_A; class Polyangia; order Haliangiales; family Haliangiaceae; genus JABFXX01. The sequence continues at coordinate 44,693 of DASXCY010000013.1, forward strand.
GACAAGATGAGCAAGGCGCGCGCCGGGTTTCAGGAATGCACGCGCTCGCAGCCGAAGAACGAGGAGTGCCACTACTACCTCGGCCTCGTGTACTCGTCGGTGAAGGCGTCGGAGCAATACGATCCGAAGAAGGCGATCGCCGAGTTCCAGGGCGCGCCCGGCATGCCGCTGGCGTGGGTCGAGCAGGCGAAGCTCGATCGCGCGAGTGACAAGAACGAGGACGCGCGCACCGCGCTCGGCAAGGCGCTCGCACTCGACAAGAACCTCGCGGCCGCGCACGTCGAGCTCGGCATCCTCGACAAGCTCGACGGCAAGACCGACTCCGCGGTCACGCACCTCACCGCCGCGATCGACGCCGATCCGTACGGCCCGATCGGCGATCGCGCGCTGTCCGAGCTGTCGAAGGTCGATCCCAAGAACCCGTACGTGCTGCAGGGCATGATGGCGGGCAAGAGCAGCGGCGACATCTTCTCGAGCGATCGCTACCAGGCCGTGATCCCGCTCCTCGAGCAGCAGCTCGGCGGCGTCGACGAAGGCGCGCCCGAGAAGGCGGTCGTCGAGGACATCGTGCACAGGCTCGCCGACGCGAGCAACGTGCACATCACGTTCAAGGTCGCGATCGTCAAGACCGAGATGGTGAACGCGATGGCGCTCGCCGACGGCCGCGTCTACGTGACGCGCGGCCTGATCGACATGCTGAAGAAGAAGTTCCCCAAGCGCGCGATCGACGCCAACAACGACATCCTCGGTCACATCCTCGGCCACGAGCTCTCGCACGTGATCCGCCGCCACACCGTGAACAGCGCGGTGTTCCAGGAGGCGTTCAAGGACACGACGCACCCGCTCGATCCGAGCGTGCTGACCAGCATGACGCGGCTGCAGGAGATGGACGCCGACCGCCAGGGCATGGTGATGGCATTCCTCGCCGGCTATCACCCGCGCGGCGGCATCGAGTTCATGGAGGTGATGGGCCAGGAGCAGGAGATTCCGCCGCATCTCGATCACCCGACGTTCCAGGAGCGCGTCGAGTACCTGACCGATTACTGGACGAACGACGTCCGCTACGCGTTCGTGTCGTTCAAGCTCGGCGTCGCCGCGATGGACAAGGGCGGCAAGCTCGAGAGCACCGACATGACCGCCGCGATCAAGTCGTACGAGGCGGCGGTCGAGGACTTCAAGCGCTATCGCACGATGCTGCCGTCGCTGAAGGAAGCGATGAACGACCTCGGCATCGCGTACGCGAAGCTCGGCGTGCTCGCGATGGCGGATTCGTCACCGCTCGGCCGGTGGCAGACGCGGTTCTCGCTCGAGCGCGACTCGGCGGTGAAGTACAAGGGGCTCGCGCGCGACGAGTCCGAGGGCGTGTCGCGCGGCGCGCCGGGCGGTGCGGTGCGGCTGCCGTGGCAGCTGCGCGAATCGATCTCGCAGTTCAAGGAGGCGATCGGCGTCGACGAGGGCTATGCGAAGGCGCGGCTCAACCTCGCGACGGCGTATCTGGCGGCGAATCAGCTCGACAACGCGAAGGACACGCTCGCGAAGGCGGACGCCAAGGGCGGCGTCGCGGCCGGCGACATCGAGCTGATTCGCGGCATCGTGCTCGCCGAGTCGCGCGACTTCGCGGGCGCGAAGGCGGCGTTCGACAAGGCGATCGGCTCGCAAACGTCCAAGCGCGCCGCGTCGTTCAACCTCGCCCGCGCGCTCGAGCTCTCCGGCGATCGCGCGAACGCGAAGCGCGCCTACCAGCAGTATTCGAAGCTGTTCCCGGGCGGCCCCTGGGCGGCGGCGGCGGACGAGGCAGCAAAGAAGCTGTAAAGAGAACCGAGAACTGCGAGCCGAACAAGGAACAAGGAACAAGGAATGGAGACCCGCTATTCATCGGCGGCTTTTGCGGTGCGTGCAGACGCTACGAGGATCGCGATCAGCTGGTTGAATTCGTCCACCAAGCCGTCGAGCCAACCCGCGCGAACCCAGCTGGAACGCTGCGCCACGCGCAACCAGTAGTGAGCTTCGCGAAGCTCCTTGGTGGCAACGCGCAGTTTATGTAAAGAGTCCGCGCGACTCTCGGCGCTCCGCGCCTCTTCATAGTTCGCGCCACCACCAGTCGCTGCGCGCCAGAGTTGTTTGCTGAGATGCTTCGCAGCTGCGTCGCCCTGAAGCGCGGGCAGGAGACGCCGGACGAGCCGGACCGCGTCGAGCATCCGCGCGGCTATGTCGTCACCTTTGCGCCGACCGTTCGCAGTTCCGTGTTCCTTGTTCCTCTCGCCGTTCCATTGTTCTTCTATCGACCGGCGGCTTCCAAGGTTGCGTGCGCCCGAGTGCCGGTTCTCTGGAACGCGAACGGGTAGTGGACCTCGATGCCCTCGCCGCGCGGCGCAGGGAATTCGATCGAGTTCACGACGCCGGCGACGCAGCTCGCGACCGTGGCGTCGAAGCCGGTCGCGGTGGCAGCGCTCACCGTGCCGTTCGGCTGGATGAAGAAGTCGACGACGATGTCGCCGGCGAGGTCGGATCGCGCGAGCAGCTCGTGCTCGTAGCAGTACGAGAGCTTCGCCATGTTGCGGTGGATGTAACGGCGGATGATCGTCCTGTCGTACTCGCCGATCACGTTCCCGTCGCGCGGGAACGAATCGTGGATGATCGGATACGCCGCGACGTGTCGGCGGGGCAAGCCGCCGATGCTCGTGCCGCCCGGGCCGCCGCCGCCGCACTCGCGCGTCGCGCTGCCGCAGATCACGCCGTATTCGCCCGAGCCGATCGTCGCCCAGCCGTCGCCGCCGTGATCGAGGCCGAGCTGGCCGGTTCCGAAGCCGCCGCTACCGACCGGGCCGTCGGGGCCGTACATCGGGCCCATCACGTCCTTCGTCTCGAAGCCATTCGCGAGGTCTTGATCCGCGGCCAGCGCGGCGAGGCCGGTGTAGACCGGCGAGCTCGCGCCGAGGATCCCGGCGTGGCGCGCGACCTCGACGACCTCGGTGCGCGAGTACTGCAGATCGACATCCGCGCGATGCATCATCTCCAAGTGCGCCGGCGCAGACGTGCTCGCGCGCGAGCCCGCGGCGCCTTCCGCCAGCTTCATGCCGGCGGCGGCCGGACCCGACTCGTGTCCGCCGCCGGTGCCGCCGCTCGGCTCGGTCGGCGGCGCCGCCGCGTCGCGATCGATCTCGCTCGTGCGCAGCGTCAGGGCCTCCTGCGTCGTCAGCTCGACGTCGGCGCCGTCGGCGTCGACAGGGAGCCGGCAGAGCAGCGCCCACATCACCACGTGCCCCGCGAGCGAGCCGGCGAGGTACTTCATCGCCGGCAGCTCGATGCGGGCTCGCGCCTCGCAGCGCGGACGCGGCGTCGACGACACGAGGAACGTGGTTTGCCCGACGCGCGCGCGGATCCGCGTGCCCGGCGCGATCGGCAGCGTGCCGGAGCCGGCGAGCGCCACCGACTCGCGCGCGTGTTGCTCGAGCAGCTGCACGTCGACGCCGTGCGCGAACTGGAACACGAAGCCATCGCCTGCGGGCGCGACGAGCGCGAAGCTCGCAGCCGGTGCGCCCTCGCACGGCTGCTCGACGCCCGGCGCCGTGCCGATCCGGTAATACGGGCTGCGCCGCTCGTCGCGCACGCGCAGCAGCGCCCAGCCGAGCGCCGCGATGCCGAGCGCGAGCCCGCCGACCGCGAGCCAGTCCCACGCCGGCGATAGCTGCTCGGCGCGGAACGCGGCGCGCGGATGCTGCCACGCCGCGAGCGCGCGCTCGTTCGCCGCCGCTGTCGCCACCGAAACCGCGAACGCGACGCCCACCGCGACGAGCGCCACCGCACCCGCCGCAACCGCCGCCCACGTCTTCCGCGAGACCTTGCCGCCGTGCGGGTCGAGGCAATGCTTCATGCCGACGACCGAGTCGCCGAGCATCGCCGCGATCTCGACGGCATTCGGTTCGGCGGCGGCCACCGCCGGCCTCAGCGATCGGCCTTGTGGAACACGAACGGGTAGTTCACCTGCACGCCGCCACCGCCGTTCGGCCGCGGGAACGCGATCGCCTTGACGACGCCCGCGACGCAGTTGCCGACCTCGGCGTCGAAGCCGCTCGCGTTCGCTTCGCGCACGGTGCCGTCGGGCTGGATGAAGAACTGCACCGAGATCGTGCCGCTGAGGTCGGGCTTGGCGAGCAGCTCGCGCTCGTAGCAGTACGCGATCTTGTCGACGTTGCGCTTGATGTAGCGGCGGATGATCGCCTTGTCGAGATCGCCGACCGACGTGCCCTGCGAGATGGAGACCTCGGGCACCTTCGGGTGGCGGTGGCCGGTGCCGGGGCCGACGCCGGTCCCGAGACCGTAACCGCTGACACCGCGACCGCAATGACTCGTGTCGTCGCCGCAGATCACGCCGTAGCCGCCCGCGCCGACCGTGCCCCAGCCACCGCCGCCGGGTCCCCAACCGTTGCGACCGGTGCCGAACCCGCCGCTGCCGACCGGGCCATCGGGGCCGTACATCGGGCCCATCACGTCCTGCGTCTCGAAGCCGTTCGAGAAGTCGGTCTCCGACGCGATCGCCGCGACGCCGCCGATCAACGACGCGTCGCCGAGGAAGCCGGCGTTGCGCGCGTCTTCGACCGCTTGCGTGCGCGAGTACTGGCGATCCGCGTCGAGGTGATGGATCGCCTGCAGGTGGGTCTGCGGCGTCGTGCTCGTCTTCGAGCCGGCCGCGCCTTCTTCCATCTTCATCGCGGCGGTCGCGGGCGCGCCACCGTCGTTGCCGTCCGCACCGTCCTTGGGGTCGGGCGGCTTCACCATGTCATCCTGCTGCGTCGTGGCCGAGCGCAGCGTCGTGTCCTCGAGCGAGAACAGATCGACCTGGCCCGTGCCGCCCTCGACGGGAACCATCTGCAGCAGCGCCCAGATCGCGAGGTGCGCGGCGAGCGAGCCGGCAAGGTATTTCGCCGCGCGGCCCTCGAGCAGGCTGAATCCCGGTACGGCCTGGCGGCGCGGCCTCGGCATCGCCGTCACGAGGAACGTGGTCTGGCCGGCGTGCGCGCGGATCCGGCCGCGCGCCGGAATCGGCAGCGCGTAGGCGCCGGGGAACGTGAGCGACGGCACGGCGCGGCCGCTGCGCGCGAGCTCTTCGAGCGCGAGGGGCTTGGGTGCGTACTCGTCGAGCAGCTCGGCGCGCATGCCGGGCGCGAACTGGAACACGAACGAATTGCCCGCCGGCGCGACGAGCGGAAAGCTCGACGACGGCGCGCCTTCGCATGGTTGCTCGACCCCGGGCGCGGTGCCGATGCGGTAGTACGGGCTGCGTCGCTCGTCGCGCACGCGGACGAGTGCGTAGGCGATCGCCGCGATGCCGAGCGCGAGCCCGCCGAACGCGAGCCAGTCCCACGCGAACGACAGCAGCTCGGGACGGAACGCAGATGCCGGCCGATGCTGGATGTGCGTCCAGGTCGCGAGCGCACGCTGGTTGGCCGCCGCGGTCGAGACCGAGACGACGAACGCGATCGCCGAGGCGAGCAGCGCGACCGCGCCGGTCGCGACCAGCGTCCACGTCGCGCGCGAGATCCGGCCGCTGTTCGGATCGAGGCAATGCTTCACACCGACCACCGAATCGCCGAGCAGCGCGGCGACCTCGACGGCATTGGCTTCGTTCGTGTCACTGACATGTACGTTCATCGGGCAAGCCTCCGGCGCGACGCGGTTGCGCGGCCACCTCGCGGTGGCGGCGTTCGGTTCGCGACATGGATTCCGACAACGAACCCGCGTGCCGGTTCCGCGATTTACGGATGCAACCGGCCCCGGGCGCGGGTGTCAGCGGTACCGTTTCGCGCATGGCGTCGGCTTCGAGCGCGCTCGGCGTACGCGGTCTGCGCGTCGCGCTGCCCGACGGACGCGTGCTGATCGACGAGCTCGATCTCGACATCGGCGCCGGCGAGGTCGTCGTGCTGCTCGGCGGCTCGGGCGCCGGCAAGTCGACGTTCGCGCGCGTGCTGTTCGAGCGCGACGAGCTCGAGGCGGCGGGCTTCGACGTCGTCGCGACGCGGCTCGACCTCGACCGCGACGAGCTCGGCCTGGTTCCGCAACGCGGCGCGCTGTTCGATCATCTCGACGTCGCAGGCAACGTCGAGCTGGCGATCCGGCACGCACCGCGCGGCGCGGCCGACGGCGGCAGCGCGGCCGACTGGCTGCGCCGGCTCGGGTTGCCCGACGAGCTCGCCGCGCCCGGCACGCCGGTCACGCAGTTATCGGGCGGGCAAGCGCAGCGCGTCGCGGTCGCGCGCGTGCTCGCGAGCAAGCGCAAGCTGCTGTTCCTCGACGAGCCGTCGGTCGGGCTCGATCCGCATCGCGTGCGCGTGCTCGCGCGCCTCGTCCGCGAGCAGGTCGCCGCGCTCGGGATCTCGGCGATCGTCGTCACGCACGACGTCGCGCTGGCGGCGGGCGTCGCGGATCGGCTGTTCCTGCTGTCGGCGGTGCATCGCCGGCTCGAGCCGCTGTTCGCCGATCGCTGGCCGGGCGCGCTCGAGCGCGGCGGCGTGACGCCCGAGGAGCGCGGCAAGTGGATCGTCGAGCTCGAAGCCGCGCTCGTCGATCACCTCGCGGAGCACGGCGATCGGCCGGCCCCTGTGGGGCACCCCCGCACGCGTTCGCTCGCCGCGCGTGCGGCGCGTGCGCTGGATCCGCTCGTCGCGCCGTTTCGCGTGGCGGCGATCGCGGCGGCCCGCGCCCCGGTGCAGCTCGTGCGCCGGCCGCACGACTTCGCGGTGATCGCGCGCCGCGTGTTCGTGCAGGCGCTGATCCGCCCGCTGGTGTTCTACGCGATCGTGTCGACGCTGGTCGGCTACACCGTGCTGCTCGTGATCAGCAAGGTCGGCGGCGCGGGCGTGCGGCCCGACGCGCTCGTGCGCCAGATCGGCGGCAGCTACGTCGTCGCGCTCGCGCCGGCACTGTCGGCGCTGCTGTTCGTGGCCGCGTCGGGAAGCGCGACCAACGCGTGGCTCGGCGCGATGGGCCTCACGAAGCAGACGCTCGCGCTCGACGCGCTCGGCGTCGATCGGCGTTCGTACTTGTGGGCGCCGGCGTGGCTCGCGCTCGCGGTCGCGTATCTCGCGATCGCGGCGGTGTTCGCGCTCGGCATGATCGCCGGCGGCATGGTCGTGTGTCGCAGCTACGGGATGCACGACGCGTGGCAGCTGCTCACCGCGGACGTGATCGATCCGCGCCCCGAGCGCGTGCGCTATGCGGTGCGGGCGGTGTTCCTCGTGTGGATGTACGCGTGGGGGATCGCGAGCGATGTGGTCGCGAAGGGCGGCGCTGCGAAGCCGGAGGCCGACGCGGTGACGCGCGGCATGACGGCGAGCGTCGTCGCGAGCACGCTGTGGGTCGTCGCGTGGGAGCTCGTGACCGTCCTGGTCGTGTTGTGAAGGTGCTGATCGGCATCGCGCTCGTCGTCGCGCACGCGATCGCGTTCGTCGCGGTCGCCGCGCACAGCCACGGCACGGAGCTCGTCGTCGAGCTGCGCGCGCCGCGCTCGATCGACGGCCGCGCGAGCGATCCGCGCGCCGTCGTCGCGACGACCGGCGAAGGCCTCGCGCATCGCACGTGGACGACGATGTATCGCGGCGGCTTCGCGCGCGCGGTCGGCGCGAGCGCGCTCGTCGGGCCGCAGCAGGATCCGGCGGCTCCGCCGTGCGGCGGCCGGCTCGTCGTCGGCCAGGCGCTCCTCGACGAGCTGTCGCACGCGGTCGCCGGCACGATCGACGCGCAGCTGCGCGGCCAGTCGGCGTTTCCGATCGGCGCGTACCAGCGGCTCGACGGCTTCACGCTGCACTGGGCACGCGACGACCTGCGCGCGCTCGTCGGCGATGCCGGAGCGCCGCACGGCTACGTCCGCGCGAATGCGGTCGCGGTATTCGAGCGCGCGCGCGTCACGCTCGCGGTCGCGCTCGTGCCCGAGCGCGCGGGTGCCGAGCTGCACTTTCGAGTCGGCGCGCACGCCGACGTCCAGTTCGACAACCGCGCCGAACAATGGCTGGCCGACAAGCTCGGTGCCGACAAGCTGGCGAGCCGGCTCGCGCGGCTCGAGCTCGACGATGCGCTCGTCACCACGTTCGCGCTGCCGCCGCCGTTCGACCTCGGCGACGGTCAGACGCTCGCGTTCGTCACGTGCGACGCGCCGATCGAGATCGTCGACGGCGCGTATGGGATATTGCCGTTCGCGGTTTCGCTCGGCCGTGTCGCCGGCGCACCCGAGATCTTGCCGCCGCGCTTCACGCCGGCACTCGCGCAGCCGCCCGCAGCCGGCACTCGGCTCGCGCTCGATCTCGACCTGAACGCACTCGACGCGATGCTCTACGAGCTGTGGCGCACCGGCTGGCTCGACCGCCGGCTCGCCGAGGCCGGCCTCGACCGCGCGTTCAACGCGGACTCCACGGTCACCGACTTCCTCTCGGTCCGGATCTCGGCGCCCACGCTCGCGCTCGCCCCCGTGGTCACGCCAGCCGGCGGCAACCTCCGGCTCGCCGCCGATGCGCGGATCGCGATCATCGACGAAGGTCAGCGCACGATCGGCCGCGTGTACGGCGCGCTCGACCTCGCGATACCCGGCGGCATCGACCTCGGCGCGCTCGAGCTGTCCTGCGAGAAGACCGCAGCGACGCTGGTGCCGTGCTACGGCGATCTCGTCGCGGCCCTGCGCGACCGCGGCGCCGACTTTCACGGCGCGCTCACGACGCAGTTCACGCGCCTGGTCGAGACAATCTTCACCGACCGTCAGATCGGTGGTCTGCCCGCGGACCTCACGAT
>DASXCY010000014.1:0-48193 GCA_036490935.1 Kofleriaceae bacterium
AGGCGCGCGATCGCATCGCGGCGGCCGGCGAGCTCGGCGAGGCGCGCGGTCAGCTCGCGCGCGAGCGTGACGCCTTCGGCCGCGCGCATGCGACCGAGCTCGGCGAGCGCGGCGTCGAGCGCGGCGAGGATCGCGGGGCCGTCGCCATCGCGGTTCGCTTCGGGCGCGGCGACCACGCCGGGCTGCGCGAGCACGAGCGCCAGCTCCGGCGGTGCGGTGCCGAGCTCGCGGGCGAGCTGCGCGAGCGCCGCGTGGGCCGCGCGCGCGGCCGCTTCATCGATGCGCGGCCCGCCGGCCCCTTCGCGGACGAGCCGGATCGACACGACGATCGAGCCGCGCTCGATCGCACCGCGCACGCGCGCGCCGATCGCCTCCTCGGTCCCGGGCGCGACGGGCTCGCCGCGCAGCTTGAGATCGAGAAACCGATGATTGACCGCACGCACGTCGACGGTCGCGTGCTCGGCGACGCCGCGTCCGAAGCCGGTCATGGAGTGCACGTGGCAGAAATATCACGTGGGAGGCCGGGCATTGGGCTTTGGGCTTTGGGCTTTGGCCAGAGTCCGGAGATCCGCTGGCCAAAGCCCAATGCCCAATGCCCAATGCCCGGATACAGTGCGCACGTGCGCTGGCTCGCCGCTACGCTCCTCATCGCCGCCTGCGCGGGCGAGCCCGCCGCGCCGCCGCCGATCCGCTTCCTGCACACGTTCGACGCGAAGGAGACCGAGCTGTTCAACGCGACGATGGCCGAGCGCAGGCTCGCGGTCGAGTCGAAGCTCGTGCCGTTCGCGCGCGGGCAACAAGTCATCGCGGAGATGTTGCGCGCGGGCAAGCACTGCCCCGACGCGATCCGCATCGACGCGACGTGGCTGCCCGAGCTGGTGGCGGCGCACGTGCTCGCACCACCGCCGCGCGAGCTGGTCGCACTCGACTGGACGCCCGAGGCCGCCGCGCTCGCGCAGGTCGGCGGCACGTGGTGGGCCGTGCCCGAGACCGTCGATGGCCTCGTCGTCGCGCGCGATGCCGGCATGCCCGCGCCGGCGTCGCCGTCGATCGCCGATCTGGTTGCTGCTGCGAAGGCACGCGGCGAGCTCGCGCATCCGCTCGCGGTGCGCGTCGACGGCTACTGGCTCGTGCCGTGGCTGCGCGCGGAGGGCGTCGAGCTTGCCCCCGGCGACGCGATCGCGAGCCAGGGCGCGGTGCGCGCGCTCGCGAGCTTCGCGGCGCTGTTCGGCGGGCTCGTGCCCGCGCCGCCCGCGGCGGGCAGCGAGGCGCCCGAGGAGCTGCGCCGCTGGAATGACGGCGAGGTCGCGTACTGGGTCACCGGACCGTGGCAGCTCGGCGCGCTGCGCGATCGCGAGCGCGTCGCGGTGTCGGCGCTCGCCCATGCGCCGCGCGGCGGTCAGCTGCTGGTCGTGCCGACGTGTGCCGCGCGCCCCGAAGCCGGCTGGCGCCTCGCCGGCGAGCTGACGTCGGTCACGGTGGAGCTCGTGTTCGCCGACGCGTTCGCGACGGTGCCGACGCGCCGCGCGGCGTTCGACTCGGCGGCGCCGCTCGTCCGCGCCGAGTACGACGCGCTCGCGTCGGCCGAGCCGCTGCCGCGCTCGCCCGTCACGCCGCTCCTGTTCGACGATCTGAATCCCGCGCTCGCCGCGGTCGTCGCCGGCGACGCGACCGCAGAGGAAGCCGCGGCCGGCGTCGCGCGCGGCTGGCACCGGCTGGAGAAGCGGTGAAATCGGCCGCTCCGCGGCACTTCCTCGGGCTAAGGTGGCGCGTGCTTCGCACTCGCACGGCCGCCATCTCTCGGTCGTCGCTCAGATGGCGCGTGCTCGTCGTGCTCGCGCTCGCGACGCTCGTGCCGACCGCGATCGTCGGCGTGCTCGCGATCCTGCGCGCGCGCCACGACGTCGAAGACGAAGTGCAGCGCGGCGCACTCGCCCATATTCGCGCGCTCGGTGCGGCGCTCGACGACACGCTGCAGGACGCCCGCCGCACCGTCGAGCTCGCCGCCGCGTCGTGGGCCGACGCGCCCGGCGACACGCGCGAGACGCAGCTGCTGTTGCGCCGCCTGCGCCGCGACGTGCCGATCGTGAAGTCGCTGTCGATCGTCGATCCCGACGGCAAGCTGCTCTACGGCGACGCGGTGCCCACGGGCATCGACATCGGCTCGCACAGCTTCGGCGGCTACATCGGCGATGCGGTGTTCGAGAACGGCCGCCCCACGGTGCGCCTCGTCGTGCAGGCGCGCGGCCGCACCGGCGAGCTGATGGGTGTCGTGATCGCGGCGCTCGATCTCGGCTTCGTCCGCGACGCGATCGCGGCGGCGCGGCTCGGCCCCGGCGCGCGCGTGCTGGTGGTCGACGGCACCGGCGTGCCGGTCGCGACGAGCGACGCCGCACCGCTCGAGCCTCGCTCGCTCGCCGACCGCGATCCGGCGGTCGATCGCGCGCTCGAATCGTCGGTCGAGGGCACGCTGACCGAGCACGGCATCGTCAGCGCGTATCGCAATCTGTCGAGCTACCAGTCGCTGCGCGGCGTGCGCTGGGCGATCGTGCACGAGCAGCCGGAAGCTCAGGCGTACGCGCTCGCGCGCCGCACGACGCGCGACACCGCGATCGTCGGCTGCGCGGCGCTCGCGCTCGTGCTCGCGCTCGGCGCGTTCTTCGCGACGCGGCTGACGCGCCCGCTCGCCGATCTCGCGCGCCGCGCCGACGCGATCGCGGCCGGCCAGACCAGCGAAGGCCCGCCGATCCGCGGTCCCGGAGAGATCGGCACGCTCGCGCACTCCGTCGACGAGATGGCCAAGCGTATCGCCGAGCGCGCCGAGCTGCAGGCGGCGCTCGCGCGCGGCGATCGGCTCGCGTCGGTCGGCGTGATGTCGGCGCAGGTCGCGCACGAGATCAACAATCCGCTCACGACCGTGCTCGGCTACGCCAAGCTGCTCCAGGAGGACAAGCCCGAAGGCCATCCCGATCGCGCGGCGCTCGCGCTCATCGCCGACGAAGCCGAGCGCATGAAGAAGATCATCGGCGGGCTGCTCGAGTACGCGCGCGCGCCGCGGGCGAGCGAGCCCGCGCTGACCGCGAGCGCGGGCACGGCGGAGCCGGCCGCGGTCGTGCGCCACGTCGCCGCGCTCGTCGCGCCGCAGCTGCGCAAGGCGAAGGCCGAGCTCGCGACCGACGTGGAAGCGCGCGCGCCGCTGGCGATCGAAGCGCACGCGCTGCAGCAGGTGCTCGTCAACCTCGTGCAAAACGCGGCGCAAGCCGGCGCGACGAAGATCGCGATCGCGGTCGCACCCGCGCCCGGCAACGTCGCGACGCGCATCGTGGTGCGCGACGACGGGCCCGGCATCCCCGCCGCCGACCGCGCGCGCGTGTTCGATCCGTTCTTCACGACCAAGGCGCCGGGCGCCGGCACCGGCCTCGGCCTCGCCGTGTGCAAGCACCTGGTCACGACCGCGGGCGGCTCGATCGAGGTCGCCGACGGTCCGGGCGGACGCGGCGCGGAGTTTCGCGTGACGCTGCCCAACGCCGCGTGAGCTCGCGCCGGGCGACTGCCCGCCGCCGTGCTCTGACTGGTTCTACGCTATGCTCGCGCGGTGAGCTCGATCCTCGTCGTCGACGACGAGCGCGGCATTCGCGCCCTGTGCTCCGACGTGCTCGGCCGCGCCGGGCACGAGGTCGAAGCCGTCGACTGTGCGGCCGGTGCGGTCGCGGCGATCGCGCGGCGCAAGTTCGAGCTCGTGCTGTGCGACATCAACTTGCCCGATCAAGACGGCGTGTCGCTGCTGCCCAAGCTGCTCGCGACCGATCCGCCGCCCGCGGTGCTGCTCATCACCGCGTATCCGTCGATCGACACCGCGGTGCGCGGCATGAAGCTCGGCGCGCGCGACTACATCGGCAAGCCGTTCTCGCCCGACGAGCTGCGCCTCGTCGTGCAGCGCGCGCTCGCCGAGGATCAGCTGAAGAAGCAGCACGGCGATCTGACGAAGCGGCTCGCGTACGGCTCGATGATCGGCGACTCGCCGCCGATGCGCGAGATGCGCGCGCTGATCGACAAGGCCGCGCAGTCCGACGCGACCGTGCTCGTCACCGGCGAGAGCGGCACCGGCAAGGAGCTCGTCGCGCGCGCGCTTCACTTCGCGGGGCGGCGCGCCGGCGGCGAGCTCGTCCCGGTCAACTGCGGCGCGCTGGTCGGCACGCTGCTCGACAGCGAGCTGTTCGGCCACGTGCGCGGCGCGTTCACCGGCGCCGATACGAGCAAGCGCGGCCTGTTCATCGCGGCCGACGGCGGCACGCTGTTCCTCGACGAGATCGGCGAGCTGCCGATCGAGCTGCAGCCGAAGTTGCTGCGCGCGCTGCAGGACGGCGAGGTCAAGCCCGTCGGCGGCACGCAGGCGATCCGCGCCGACGCGCGCGTGATCGCGGCGACGAACCGCGCGCTCGCCGAACGCGTCGAGTCGGGTGCGTTCCGGCAGGACCTGTTCTACCGGCTCGCGGTGATCACGATCGAGGTGCCGCCGCTGCGCGCGCGGCCCGGCGATATCGCGCCGCTCGCGAAGCACTTCGCGGAGCAAGCGGCGCTCCGCGCCGAGCGTGGCCGCGTGTCGCTCACCGACGCCGCGCTCGCGCACCTCGCGACGCAGCCGTGGCCCGGCAACGTACGCGAGCTCGAGAACACGATCGAACGCGCGGTGATCCTCGCGGCGGGCGAGCTACTCGACGTCGCCGACGTCGCCGGCCCGCGCGCGGCCGCCGCGAGCGGCGCGCAGCTCGCGACGTTCACCGGCGATCACGTACCCACGCTCGACGAGCTCGAACGCGCTCATATCCTCCGCGTCCTCGAGCTGTGCGAGAACCAGAAGACGAAAGCCGCCCAGCTCCTCGGCATCAACCGCACGACGCTGTGGAAGAAGCTGCGCCAGTACGGCCTAGATTCGGAGTGACGCGAGCGCGGCCGCGAAGTCGGCCGGCGGCTGCGTCTCGAACCGCAAGGGTTCGCCGGTGACCGGGTGAGCGAACGCGAGCAGCTGCGCGTGCAGCGCCTGGCGGGCGATGTGCGGCGAACGCCGGCCATAGACCGCGTCGCCGAGCAGCGCGAAGCCGTGATCGGCGGCGTGCACGCGGATCTGGTGCGTGCGGCCGGTCTCGAGCACGAACCGCACGAGCGCCGCGCCCTCGCCGAGCCGCTCGACCACTTCATAGTGCGTCACGGCCGACTTGCCCCCGGCGACCTTCGACGAGAATCGCTTGCGGTCGACCGGATGCCGGCCGTACAGCGTGCGCAGCGTGCCGCGCGCCGCCGGCGGCGTCGCCGCGGTGATCGCGACGTACACGCGCTCGATCGCGCCCGCGGCTTTGCGCGCGAACGCATCCGCGAGCGCGGCGTGTGCGCGGTCGGTCTTGGTCGCGACCATCACGCCGCTCGTGTCCTTGTCGAGCCGATGCACGATGCCCGGCCGCGCGACGCCGCCGATTCCCGACAGATCCTTGCAGTGATACAGCAGCGCGTTGACCAGGGTGCCGTTCGCGTGGCCGACCGCGGGATGCACGACGAGCCCCGCCGGCTTGTCGATCACGATCAGCTCGGCATCCTCGAACAGCACGGCCAGCGGGATGTCCTCCGCCACGACCTCGATCGGCTCGGGCGGCGGCACGCGCACCGCGATCGCGTCACCGGTCTCGACCCGCGTGTTCGGCTTCGTCGCGACCGCGCCGCGCAGCTCGACCATGCCGCCCTCGATCAACCGCTGCGCGTGCGTGCGCGACAGGTCCGCGATCGCCGCCGCGATCACCGCATCCAACCGCCCCGCCTCGGCGGCGACGAGCTCGTACAGCTCGTCGTCCTCGCCGTCACTCACCAGATCTTCGACTTGACGTGCCCCTTCGACTTCACGAGCACGTCGACGATCGCGCGCTCGTAGATGTGCTGGCCGAAGATGTCCTCGGTGACGCGGCTCTTGAACAGCTCGCGTCCCTCTTTGATCTCGTCGGACATCACGTCGAACAGGTTGTCGTTGGCGATGCCCTCGAGGATCTTCGGCTCGTGATAGAGGGTCAGGTCCGAGGCGATCGCGCGGGCCAGCTGCCGCGCGCGCTTGGGATTGTCGATGAGCGTCGCCATCCGGTGATCGTACGGCCGAGGTCACACGCGGATCAAGCGAGCTACTTGGTCATTACCGCTTTACGGCAAACATCACGTCGAGGTAGCCCCGCGCCTTGACGGTCTTCACGATACCGGTGATGACCCCGGCCGGCGTGTCGCGGTCGGCCTGCAAGATGATCATCCCGCGCGACGGGCTGACCGGCAGCGCGCTCGCCAGCTCGGGCATCGAACCGATCGGCGTGTCGTGGTCGCCGGCGCGCAGCGTGATCCCGGTCTTCGAAGCGATCACGACCGGCGCCGTGGCGAGCGCATTGCCCGTCGCAGGCGGCAGCGCGGGCGCCGCGTTCGAGCCGGCATCCACGCGCACGACGCTCTCGCCGGCGCAGTCGCTCGGCGCACCGGCTTCGGCCGCGTTCGCGAGCGGGATCGAGAGCGGGATCGAGAGCTCGCCGGGCTCGACCAGCAAGACATTCGTCAAGCCGCGCTTGGTCGCCGTATCCATCACGGCGATCACGTCCTGGTAGGAGGCGCCTTCCTCGGCCGCCACCTCGATGTCGGGCCGGTCGCGGCCATCGTAACGGTGCAACTGGTGCTCCAGCCATTCGAGATCGAGCGCGCCCGCTTTGCGTGTCGCGAAGCAGCGGCCGGCGCGGTCGGTCCCGGTACCGAGCCAAACGCCGGTGCGCGTCACGTACAGCGAGATGGTGCCGGGCTCGCCGACTGCCGGGTGTACGTGCGGGGTGATGTCGAGGTGATCGATCGGCGTTTCGGCGCACTCCTTGTGGTGCGCGAGCAGGTAGCTCGGCAGCAGGCAGTGCCGGATCGCGGGCGTCAGACCGCGACAGACCGCGAGGTAATCGCTGCCCGAGCTGTGCGCCGGAGGGTTCGCCATCATCGTCGGGATCGCCTTGACGATCGCCGCGATGCGCTCGCAGTCGTCGCCGGTCGGCGCGACGCAGCGTTCGATCACCTCGGCGATCTTCACCGGATTGCCCGCATACCGCTTCGAGATCTCGGCGGTCGCGTGCGCCGGATCGCCGAGCACGATCTGACAATCGTCGCGCACCGGCGTGGCGCTCTTGCATGCGACCAGCGCGGCGAGGCCGATCAGCCACTTCACGGCTTGGCCGGTTCCGACTCGTCGGGCTCGAGCTGCGGGCGCGAGGCACGATAGCGCTCGAGATACGTCTGCTTGACGCGCTCGCCGTCGAGCCCGAGCGCGCGCGCGTACTCCGCGAGAAACCCGCGCACGTAGACCGGCGCCGGCAGCTTCGCGAACGCCTCGCTCTCGAGCGCCTGCAGGTAAGCCATGCCGATCTTCGAGCGCTCGGCGATCTCGCGCAGCTCGACGCCGACCGCCTCGCGAATCTGGCGCAGCAGGGGTCCGGAAAATTCGGTGCGCGCGTCGATGTGCGGCATCGGCGGCCGCACCGCCAGCGTCGCCGGATCGTCGGCCTTGGCCGCTCCGCGCGTCGCCGGCGCGCTCGCGGCACTCGCATCACGCGTCTGCGATGCGACCGGCATCGGCACGCCGTCGGGGAACAGCTCGAGGTCGTATTCCTTGCGCTTCGCGGCGTCCATCAGCGTCGTGTACGCGAGGTCGAGCCGGCGGTGCACCGCCTCGAGGCTCGCCGGATCGTACAGCCCCGACACCGCGATCGACTCGACGCCGTAGATGTCGCGCACGCGGCGGTTCGCGCGCCGGATGTCCTCGAAGCTCGCCGTCGGCGGCACCTCGAGCAGCTCGTAGTGCGAATCCGACGGCAGCACGTCGAGGTCGATCCCGGGCGCCGGAGTGAATCCGGTGCCCTCCGTCTTGGGCGCCGCGCTGGCCGAGCCGCGCACCGCGAGCAGCGCGCGTGCGATGCGCTCGAAGCACTTCGCGATGCGCGTCTCGGGGTGCTCGATCAGCAGCGGGCGGCGGCGGCGCGTCGACGCCCACACGGCCTCGTCGTACTCGAGGTGGCCGAGGTAGCGCACGGGCGTCCCGAGCCGGCGGCGCGCGGCCGATGCGACCGCGCGGCCGAGCTCCATGTCGCTCTTGCTGCGCGCCGAATTGACGACGAGGTGCGGCGCGAACCCGAGGATCGCCTCGCGCAGCCGCTCGACGTCGGAAGCGCCCGCCGACACCGCGGCGAGATAGATGTCGAGTGCGCTCGGCATGCCGCCCTCGTGCTCGAGCGGCTCGCGGCCGGGCGCGGCGGCCAGATGCGCGAGCCCGGCGCGGCGCAGGTGCGCGAGGAACGCGGCGCGCAGGAAGCGATGCAGGAGCTCGATCGAGGTCGGATCGGGCACCGCGACGAGCAAGCTGATATCGGCCTCGAGGAACAGCTCCAGCGTGGCCGCGCCGAGCCCCGGTCCGAGATCGACGACGACCCAGTCGGCGGGCAGCGCGCGGATCTGTTCGGCGAGCGCGTGCGCCGCGGCCGGCTCGGGATCGCCGATCCACGGCGGGTCGTAGACGCCGCCGACGAGCCGCACGCCCGGCACGTGCGTCGGCACGGCGAGGTCGGCGAGCGGCACCGCGCCTTCGGGCGCCATCGCCTCGTACAGCGAGCGCGACGGCCGCGGCACGCCGGCGAACAGATGCAGGTTCGCGGCGCCGAACGCGCCGTCGACGAGCACGACGCGCTTGCCGAGCGTGGCCAGGAAGATGCCGACGTTCGCGGCCACCAGGCTCTTACCGATGCCGCCTTTGCCGCCGCCGATGGCTACGACCCGTGGTGCCACCGACGGGGTGTATCACGTCCCGCGCAGGGCGGCGGCGACATCGGCCAGCTCGCGCTCGGCGACGGTGCGGACGTCGAGCCAGAGGCGCCCGTCGGCGATGCGGCCGATCACGGGCACGCGCGCGGCGCGCAGCCGGCGATCGAGCTCGTCGGGTGGAACACCGCGAACGGTCAGCGCGAACGACGGCAGCTCGGCGGTCGGCATCGCGCCGCCGCCGATCGCGGAGGTGCACGGTTCGACGGCGAGCTCGAGCCCCCGCACCTCGCCGGCGAGCGCGCGCAACTGGTCGGCGAGCGCGCGCAGCTGCGCGGAGGTGCGCGCGATCATCGCGACCGCCGGCACGGCTTCGGCGCGGCCGTCGCGGTACAGCGCGAGCGTGGCGGCGAGCCCTGCGAGGGTGAGCTTGTCGGGGCGGAGCGCGCGCATCAGCGGGTGCTTGCGGGCGGTCTCGATCGCGGCGTGCGTGCCGACCGCGATACCGGCTTGCGGGCCGCCGAGCAGCTTGTCACCGGAGAACGTGACGAGCTCCGCGCCGGCCGCGACCGCCTCGGCCACGGTCGGCTCGTCGGGCAGGCCCCAGCGGCGCTGCGTCGCGCGATCGACGAACATGCCCGAGCCCAGGTCGATCATCGTCGCGATCCCGCGCGCGCGGCCGATCGCGACGACCTCGTCGGGCGCGACCTCGGCGGTGAAGCCGACGATCGCGAAGTTCGAGCGATGCACTTTCAGGAGCAGTCCGGTCGCCGGACCGATCGCGCGCTCGTAATCGGCGCGGTGCGTCTTGTTCGTCGTGCCGATCTCGACCAGCTTGCCGCCCGACAGCGCGAGGATCTCGGGCAGCCGGAACGAGCCGCCGATCTCGATCAGCTCGCCGCGCGACACGACGATCTCGCGATCGCGCGCGAGCGCGGCGAGCCCGAGCACCGTCGCGGCGGCGTTGTTGTTGACGACGACCGCGTCCTCGGCGCCGGTCAGCTCGCACAGCAGGGCGCGCAGGTGATCGTGGCGCGAGCCGCGCTCGCCGCGCGCGAGGTCGTACTCGACGTTCGCGTAGCCGGCGGCGACGTCGTCGATCGCGGCGCGCGCGGCATCGGCGAGCGGCGCGCGCCCGAGGTTCGTGTGCAGCACGACGCCGGTCGCGTTGATCACGCGCACGAGCGGCGGCCGCGCCAGCTCGGCAGCGAGCCGCGCGACGTTCGCCGCGGTCGCCTCGCCGTCGCGCCCGGCGATGATCGCCTCGCGCGCCGCCGCGATCGTGCGCCGCGCCGCTTCGACCACGGCCCAGCGCGGCGCGCCGCCGAGCACGGCCGCTTGATCGGCGAGCGCGTGAACCGCGGGCAATCTCGAGAAGTCCGGCACGGGGGGAAGATACGGGCTTCGGACTTCGGACTTCGGACTTCGGGCTCGGAATTTCGGATACATCTCGCATGCGGCCCCCGAGGCTGCTGATCGCGTTGGTCGCCGCGTGGCGAGTACGGCATGCTGGCCAACGCGAGCGCGTTCTACGACGACGTCGAGACCAAGCAGATCCCGGACCTCGCGTGGGACTTCGAGTCCTATCGCGAGTGCGACCCCGATTTGCTGGCGGTCAACCAGAGCGACTCGAACCTCGTCCCGAGCAGCTGGGGCCAGACCGTGCAGGCGTATCTCGTGGCCCACGCGCCGTAACCTCCGCGGATCGTACTCCCTGGACCAGTCGGCTAGACTGTCGCGGTGGACGTCCAGGCGGTCTCCGCGCTGCTCGCCGCGCTGCTGATCCTCGCGATCGGCGCGTCGGTCCTGCTGCGCTCGCGCTCGGACCGCATGTACACCGCGTTCGCGGCGTTCACGTTCACGGTCGGCGCCTGGCACCTGTGCTCGTTCCTCGACGCCGCGACCCGCTACCCGGTGCTGCGCTGGCTGTCGCTGTGGGCCGCCGCGACGATCCCGCCAACCGCGATCCGGTTCTTCCGCATCTTCCTCGCGCAGCCGTCGATCGGCGGCCCCAAGCGCGGCCCGCGCGTCACGCTCGCGTGGACGCTGCTCGCGTACGCCGCGCTCGTGTTCTCCGCGATCGGCAAGTCGATCCACGAGAGCAACTACTTCCTCGTGCCGTTCGGAATGTACGTGTTCGGCGGCCTCTACCGGTGCGTCTGGGACATGTACCGCGCGTATCGCTCGACCACCAAGCGCGTCGAGCGCACGCGCGTCGGCTACCTCACGCTCGGCGGCTTCATCACGACGACGCTGACGCTCACCGACGTGCTGCCGCGCTACGGGGTGCCGTGGCCCGCGATCGGCAACGTGCTCGGGATCCTCTACCTGTACTTCCTGTCGCAGACGCTGTTCCGCTATCGCCTGCTCGACCTGAACGAGCTCGTCGGCAAGATGGCGGTGCTCGGCACGCTCGTCGTGCTGCTGTCAGCCGTGTACGGCCTGCTGCTGTACTGGATCGGCGGCGGCCAGCAGGGGCTCTACATCCTGAACGCGCTCGTCGCCGCGTTCGTGATCCTCATCCTGTTCGAGCCGGTGCGCAGCTGGCTCGAGAACGGGATCAACCGCTGGCTGCTCCGCCAGCGCAGCGAGCTGCGCGGCAAGCTCGAGGCCGTGCGCCGCGAGCTGCCCGGCGTCGTCGACGTCCAGGACATGGTGCAGCGGATCATGACCGCGCTCGAGGAATCGCGGCGCGTCACCGACGCCGCGGTCTATCTGCTCGACGCCGACGGGGCTGGCTTCGATCGCTTGGGTCACCTCGGCAAGCCCGCGCCCGAGCGGCTCGATGCCAACGCCGAGCGCGTGCTGCTCGATCGCGTACGCGCCGGCTACCTCGACGTCGACCAGCTCGTGCGCGAGCTCGAGGAGCTGCCGCCGGGGCAGGAGTCCGATGCGAAGCGCGCCACGATCGTCGCGCTGCGCGACCGCACGGCCGAGCTCGGCGCGGCGCTCGTGTTCCCGCTGCTCGGTTCGGCCGAGACCGAGCAGGGGCCGTGGCTGCTGGGCCTCATCACGCTGCGCGAGGAGCGCACCGACAGCGCGTTCGACGCCGACGATTTCGACGTGCTGCGCCAGCTCGCGATCGCCGCCGCGCGCGTGATCGAATCGTCGCAGGCGTACGAGCGCGTGAAGGAGCGCGATCGCCTCGCCGCGCTCGGCGAGATGGCCGCCGGCCTCGCGCACGAGATCCGCAATCCGCTCGGCGCCATCAAGGGTGCGGCGCAGCTGCTGATCACCTCGGATGGCTCGATCCGGCCGATCGCAGCCGGCAACGCGTCCGAAACGGCGGAGATGCTGCACATCATCGTCGAGGAGGCGAACCGGCTGAACAACGTCGTGACGCGCTTCCTCGACTACGCACGGGCCGAGCGGCCGGGCCGCGAGAGCGAGGACAAGGTCGATCTCAACTCGGTCGTTCGCCGCACCGAGCAGCTGCTCAAGCAGGATCTGAAGGCGATCGAGCTGCGCGTGCGCATCGACGAGCAGCTGCCGCCGGTCGCGGGCGACGCCGAGTCGCTCCTGCAGGTGTTTCTCAATCTCGGCCAGAACGCGCTGCAGGCGATGCCCGACGGGGGCACGCTGGAAATTCTCACGACGCGCCGCCGCCGGTCGCGCCTCGGCTACGGCCAGTTCTGCGAGGTTCGCTTTCGCGACACCGGCATCGGCATCCCGCGCGACCGCCTGAAGAAGCTGTTCATCCCGTTCTACACGACGAAGCAGAAGGGCACCGGCCTCGGCCTCGCGATCTCGCATCGCATCATCCACCAGCACGGCGGCACGATCGAAGTACGCTCGACGATCGGCCAGGGCTCGACGTTCTCGGTGTTCCTGCCCGCCGCCGAGCCGGTGCCGGCCGGCAAGATCGTCGACATCACCGAGACCGGCCGGCTCGACCGCAGCGAGCTCGCCGCGGCGACCGCGGAGCCCGAACCCGAGTCCGAAACTCCGCTCGCCGAATCGGCCACGCCGGTTCCCGCGGCGAAGTGAAGTAGAGTAGCGCCCGGTCATCCACGTGCAGCCCGCGAAGATCCTCGTAGCCGACGACGAGCAGAACCTGCGTCGCGTGCTGGCGGCCATGCTGCGCCGCGAGGGCCACGATGTCGTGCAGGCGGCAAGCGGGCTCGAGGCGATCGAGCGGCTCGCCGAGGTCGACGTCGTGATCACCGACCTGCGCATGCCCGGCGCCGACGGCATGGAAGTGCTGCGCACCGCGTCGAAGAACCACCCGCACGTGCCGGTCATCATGATCACGGCGTACGGCTCGGTCGGCCAGGCGGTCGAGGCGATCAAGGCCGGCGCGTTCGATTACATCGAGAAGCCGTTCGAGCAGGAAGCGATCCGCTTGATCGTCGACAAGGCGATCGGCCAGGCAACCGCGAACAAGCTCGCGCCGCGCCAGACGCTGTACACCGACACCGGCCGGTTCGGGCTGGTCGGCCAGTCGCAGGAGATGCACGCGATCTTCGGCGTGATCGAGAAGGTCGCCGATACGCCGTCGACCGTGCTCATCACGGGCGAGAGCGGGACCGGCAAGGAGCTCGTTGCAAAGGCGTTGCACGAGCAGTCGGGTCGCAAGAACGAGCCGTTCATCAAGATCAACTGCGCGGCGATCCCCAAGACGCTGATGGAGTCGGAGCTGTTCGGCTACGAGAAGGGCGCGTTCACCGGCGCGACGTCGAGCAAGCCGGGCCGCTTCGAGCTCGCCGACGGCGGCACGCTGTTCCTCGACGAGATCGGCGAGATCCCGGTCGAGATGCAGGTGAAGCTGCTCCGCGCGATCCAGGAGAGCGAGTTCGAGCGCGTCGGCGGTCTGAAGACGATCAAGGTCGACGTCCGCCTGGTCACCGCGACGAACCGCGACCTCGAGGCCGAGACCCAGCGCGGCAACTTCCGCGAAGACCTGTACTACCGGCTCAACGTCGTGCCGCTGCACATCCCGCCGCTGCGCAAGCGCACCGGGGACATCCCGCTGCTCGTGGCGCACGTGATCAAGAAGTTCAACGAGCGGCTCAAGAAGAGCATCACCGGCATCGCCGACGACGCGCTCGCCGCGCTCGAAGGGCATAACTGGCCTGGCAATATTCGCGAGCTCGAGAACGTGCTCGAGCGCACGATTCTATTCTCCAAGAACGACCGCATCGAGCGCGCCGACCTCCAGCTCACATCCGCCGGCCCCGTCCCGGTCCCCGTGCCGGAGGCGCCCCGCACGATCACCCCCAACGACTCGCAGCCGCTCGCGCCCATCCCCGAGGAGGACGACGACGAGGGCGGCGAGATCTCGGGCTCGCTCAAGGATGCGGTGCGCGCGAAAACCGCGCAGGTCGAGCGCGATCTGATCGTCAAAGCCCTCGACGAGACCGGCGGCAACGTCACGCAAGCGGCGCGCCTGCTCAAGATCAGCCGCAAGAGCCTGCAGATGAAGATGAAGGAATTCGGGCTGCGCGATAAGGAGGCGTAGCCCCCGAGTTGTTCAACACGGCGTCGCGAGCGGCACGAGGCAGATCGAGGCGCACGCCAGGAAGCGGAGTGCCCGTGCCGCGAAGCTCGCAGCCGACGGCGTGTTGAATAACTCGGGCTAGTGATACGCTGCGATCGCGTGCGTTCGGGAGCCGTGATCTCGCTCGTCCTCGCGTTGCCGGCGGCGGCGCGAGCGAACCCGGATTCGATCGTGCCGTCCGCGGATCCGCCTGCGGCGAACGTGCCGACGAACTTCGTCGCCACCATCGACTACGAGTACGAGGCCGATCGCGCGCAGCTCGAGCGCGAGCAGGTCGGCGCCGGCGTCCCGGCGGACGGCCCGATCCCGCTGCACCGCGACCTCGCGTTCAAGCAGAACCGCCACACGGTCACGCCGCGCGTCGACATCGGCATCATCCACGACGTGTGGATCTACGGCGCGCTGCCGATCGTCATCACGCAGTCGCGCGAGCTCTCGCTCGACAGCGGCGTGACGGCCGCGGATAGCTCGACGATCCAGAGCGGCTTCATCCCGGCGGGGGGTTACGACGCGAACGACGCGTCGACGCCGCCCGGCGGCGGGGTCGCGTTTCGCGGTGTCGATCGCCACGGGCTCGATCAGGTCGATGCCGGCTTCGGCGTCGCGCTCATGAACCAGATGCGCGACGACACCAAGCCGACGTGGAAGCTCGGCGCCGAAGCGCGCATCGCGATCGGCCGCGTCATGCGCTTCGATCCGACGCGCCCGACCGCGAACACCGCGGTCGGCGAAGGCGCTCACGAGCTGCGCGTGTGGACGAGCTTCGATCGCCGGCTCGGCTGGGCGGAGCCGTGGATGGATCTGTTCTGGCAAGTGCCGCTCGCGTACACGTCGGCGTCGCTCTACAAAGATCCGGGCTTCGGCGCGACGAACACCGGCAAGGGCCAGGTCGCCGGCGCGCACTTCGGCTTCGAGGCGTACGCGGTCGACACGCCCGACCACAACCGCATCAGCCTCGATCTCGGCGCGCGCCTCATCGGCCACTTCGAGGGCCGCGACTACAGCGAGCTCTGGGAGCTGCTCGCCGGCGCGGGCAACCCGTCGCTCGGCGGTCCGCTCGTGCTCGACTCCGATCCGCTCACCGCGGGCACGCAGGCGATGGCGTATCCCGGCATCTCGAACGTCGAGAACTACCTCGAGACCGGCGCGCGCGCCGCGGTCCGCGCCCAGCTTGGCCCGCACGTGCGGTTCGCGGTCACCGGCGATGTCACGTGGTTGTCGGAGCACGTCATCACGTTCGCGGACGCCGGCGTCGACAAGAACACCAACAGCCTGATCGATCCCGGCACGAACGAGGTCAACCCGCTGCACGTCGACGGCATCGACCTCGTCGGTCATCGCTATCATTCGGTGCACGGGATGAGCTACATCGTCGGCGTTCAGGGGCAAGTTCTGTTCTGATGCTCGCCCGCCGCGTCATCGCGATCTCGGCCGACAAGGCGATCGGCAAGCGGATCGCCGCGGCGCTCAAGGCCGCGGGCGGCGCGATCGATACGCACCGTTCGCTCGACGAGCTCGGCAAAGGTGACGTGCAGGCCGCGCTCGTCGTCGTGCATCTCGACGGCGAGCTCGTCGGCGCCGCGCCGGAGCTGCTCGCGCGGCTCGTCGGCGACACGCGCGTGATCGCGGTGCTGCCGCGCACGAACCTCGCCGCGGTCGTCGACGTGATGCAAGCGTCGGAGCGGCTCGCCGGCATGATCGTCGCGGAGGAGTTCGACGCGAGCCACCTGTCGGCGATGGCGACGCGCGTGCTCGCCGGCGACATTTTCGGCCTCGAGAAGCTCGTGCCGTGGGGCACCCTCGTCCACAGCCAGCTCGTCGGCGACTACCAGGACAAGTCGCTGTGCATCGCGCAGATCTCGGAGTTCGCCGAGACGATGGGCGTGCGCCGCAAGTACCGCGAGTCGATCGAGCAATGCTGCGACGAGATGCTGATGAACGCGCTGTACGACGCACCGGTCGACGACGAGGGCAAGCCGATCTTCGCCGAGATCCCGACGAAGACGCGGATCTCGCTGCGCGTCGAGCAGCGCGTCGTCGTGCAGTACGCGTGCGACGACCGGCACTTCGCGCTGTCGGTGCGCGACGCGTTCGGCACGCTCGAGCGCGGCACCGTGCTCGCGTACCTCGCGAAGTGCCTGCACCAGACCGATCAGATCGATCGCAAGGCGGGCGGCGCCGGTCTCGGTCTGTACCTGATGGTCAACTCGGCGACCGTCGTGCTGTTCAACGTGCTGCCCGGCATCGCGACCGAGGCGGTGTGCGTGTTCGATCTCGACTCGCCGAAGCTACAATTGCAGCAGTTCGGGTTCTTCACCGAGAAGATCGACGCGGCGGGCCGGCTCGCGTCGGGGCCGTCGCGCAAGCTGCCCGCCGGCGCGTCGCATCCGGTCGAGCGCCGGCAGACCGTGCCGCCGGTCGACGCGCCGCCGCGCGGCCTGACGACGATCCTGGCGTTCGCGATCATCGCGGTGCTCGCGTTGATCGGGATCGCGGCGTGGCCGCGCCTGTTCCGTCCGCACGCGACGCCCGCGCGCGTCACGTTCTCGACGACGCCGCGCGGCGCGGCGATCGAGATCGAAGGCAAGACCAAGGGCACCACCGAGAGCGGCACGCTGAGCGTGCCGGACCTCGAACCCGGCCGCGCGTATCCGGTCGTCGCGAGGCTGCCCGGCTACGAGGCAAAGGAGCAGGTGATCGAGCCGCACGAGGGCGATAACCAGGTCGCGATCGCGCTCCAGCCGCTCGCCGCGCGCGTCGATCTCGAATCGCAGCCGACCGGCGCGACCGTCGAGCTCGACGGCAAGCCGGCCGGCACCACGCCGCTCGTGATCACGACGCTCGCGCCGAGCTCGACGACGCAGGTGCGCTTCGCGAAGCCGGGCTACCGCGACGCGACGATCGCGCTGTCGGTACCCGGGCCGGGCAAGGAGCTGCGGCTCGTCGAGCCGCTCGCCGTCGCCGACGACCTCGCGCGCGTGCGCATCACGTCGGATCCGCCCGGCGCGCAGGTCGTGCAGAACGGCCAGCTGCTCGCGGGCGTGACGACGCCGGCCGAGGTGCTCGTCGAGGCCGACAAGCCACAGCGGTTCGTGCTGACCATGCCGCACAAGGTGCCGGCCGTGCTCGCATCGGTGCGCGCCGCGCGCGGCTCGGAGGATCTCGAGCGCTCGGCCAAGCTCGTCGATGGCGTCGACCTCGCGATCGAATCGAACGTCGACGGCAAGGTCACGGTGACCGGCGCGCCGCACTGCAGGGACCTCGCGCTGCCGGCGACGTGCACGGTCGCGCCCGGCAACTACTTCGCGGAGGTGACCGGGCCGCTCGGCGCGCACGCGACGCACTCGGTCACGATCGGCAAGGCTGCGGCGACCATGAGATTCGACTTCGGCTACGTGCAAGCGGCCTCCGGCAAGACGCTGCGCGCCGGCAACGGGGCATCGGTCGCGCGCGCCGCCTTCGAGGCCGGCACGCGGACGATCACCGTCGGCGACGACTCGGGCACGCATGCGGTCACGGTGAAGGTCGTCGCGGGCAAGACCGTCGCGGTGGAATAGGGCTTTGGGCGTTGGGCCTTGGGCTTTGGCCCGAGGGGAGACGGCCTCCGGGCCAAAGTCCGGCGCCCAAACCCCAGATCCGAGCTGTATGCTCGAAGCGTGAAGCTCGCCGTCGCGCTCGTGCTCGCGCTCGCGCTGCCGCGCGTGGCCGCCGCCGGCTTCACGATGACGTCCAGCGGCGATCCGCATACGGGCATCCACCGCGAGACGTGGAAGGATTCGTCGATCCCGGCGGTCGTGCGCGTGATGCGGATCGATCTGACCGCCGCGGAGCTCCAGCTCGTCGCGACCACGCCCGACCAGCGCGGCCTCGCGACCAGCGCGTATTCGGCGGCCGAGGCCGCCGCCGTCGCGATCAACGGCGACTCGTTCACCGTCTCCGACATGCAGCCGCTCGCGCTCGCGATGGGCCAGGCGACTGCCTGGCCGAACACGAGCGACGACGGCACGTCCGCGGTGTTCGACTTCCGGCGCACCGCGACGCCGACGAGCGGCGAGTACACGCTCGCCGAGATCGTCCCGACCGGCCTGGTCGTCACGCCGGACTCGCTGCCGACCGGCACGCTCGGCGTGGTCTCGGGCCGGCCGCTCCTGGTTCGCAGCGGCGCGCCGCCGTCGTCGTTCGATTGCGACGATCCGATCACGATCGCGTGCGTGCGCGCCCCGCGCTCGGCGCTCGCGCTGTCGGCCGACGGCAACTCGCTCTACCTCGCGGTCGTCGATGGCTGGCAGAGCTCGTCGGCGGGCCTCACCGACGCCGAGCTCGCGTCGTTCCTCGTCGCGACGTACGCGGTCGACAGCGCGATCGCGCTCGACAGCGGCGCCTCGTCGACGCTCGTGGTCGACGGCAGCATGGTGTCGAGCCCGTCCGACGGCGTCGAGCGCGCCGTCGCAAACCACCTCGCCGTGCAGTTCGCCCCGGTCAAGAACGGCGGCCTCATCGGGCTCGTGTGCAAAGGCACCGTGAATCCGTGCGACGCGATCGACAACGCGACCGTGACGATGGACACCGGCGACTCGCAGCAGACCAACACGAACGGCGTGTTCGACTTCACGCTGGTCACGCCGCGCTACACCTGCGCGACCGCGCAAAAGTCCGGCTTTTACACGACCGAGCGCTGCGTCGTCGTCGGTCCCGGCCCGAACCCGACCTACGACTCGATCGCGATGCAGCCCTGCCCCGCGGGCGGCTGCCCGCCGCCCGACGCGGCGATGCCCGACGCGCGCATCGATTACCCCGACGCGCCGCCGCTGCTCGGCGACGCCGGCATGCACGGCAGCGGCAACCCGATGATGGGCCCCGGCGGCGGCTGCTGCGAAACCGGGCACGGCGAGCCGCCCTGGGTCCTGTTACCGCTGGTCGTTTGGTGGTTGGCTCGCCGCCGGGTTACAACCATTTGAAGTGAATACGGTCCACACCCAGCTTCTGACCGACGATGCCAGTGGGCTGCTCGTCGAGCGCAGCTTCCGGATGCGGGTCGTCTCCGGCCCCGATCAGGGCAAGGACCACATGCTCGACGAAGGCACGACGATGGTCGGCACGCACGCCGACAACGATCTCGTGCTCACCGATGCGACGGTGTCGCGCCATCACCTCGAGGTGCGCGTGCGCCGCGACGGCATCGAGGTGCGCGATCTCGACACCACGAACGGCACCAAGCATGGCGGCGCGCGCGTCGGCTCCGTCGTGTTGACCGGAGCGGCGCGCCTGCGGCTCGGCAAGCACACCGAGATCGACGTCGAGCCGGTCGACACCAGTGTCGATCTCGGCGACTGGCAGAACGATCGCTTCGGCGACGTGCTCGGCACGACGCAACCGATGAAGCGGCTGTTCGCGCTGCTCGGCAAGGCCGCGCCGACCGAGGCCACGGTCCTCTTGCAAGGCGAGACCGGCACCGGCAAGGAAGCGATCGCCGAGGCCGTGCATCGCACGAGCCGGCGCTCGAAGGGTCCGTTCATCGTCGTCGATTGCGGCTCGATCCCGCACGAGCTGATCGCGAGCGAGCTGTTCGGCCACGCGAAGGGCAGCTTCACCGGCGCCGGCGCCGACAAGCAGGGACTGATCGAGGCGGCGAACAAGGGCACGCTGTTCCTCGACGAGATCGGCGAGCTCGCGCTCGACCTCCAGCCGCAGTTGCTGCGCGTGCTCGATCGGCGGCAGGTGCGGCGCGTCGGCGAGACGCAATCGGTCGACGTCGACATCCGCGTGATCGCGGCGACGCACCGCGACCTGCGCGCGATGGTCCGCGCCGGCCAGTTCCGCGAGGATCTCTACTACCGGCTCGCGGTCGTCGCGACGCACGTGCCGCCGCTGCGCGAGCGCAAGGCCGACATCCCGGCACTCGCGTCGTGGTTCGCCGAGAAGATGGGGCGCGGCAGCTTCGCGCTGTCGCCGGCGCTGCTCGATCAGCTGCAGCATCACGACTGGCCCGGCAACGTGCGCGAGCTGCGCAACGTGGTCGAGCGCGCGCTCTCGCTCGGCGACGCGGCATTCGCGGACCTCGGCGATACGGGCGGGCCGCGCACCGGCGGCGTGGGCGAGACGACCGTGCCCGACAAGCGCGGCTCCGATCCGGCGATGCTCGACATGCCGTTCAAGGAGGCCAAGGCGCAGCTCGTCGAGGCGTTCGAGCGCGATTACCTTTCGGCGTTGCTCGCGCGCCACCACGGCAACATCTCGCGCGCCGCGGCCGAGGCCGGGATCGATCGCAACTACATCCATCGGCTCGTCAAGAAGTACAACCTCGAGGTCGATCGCACCTGATGCGTGATCTCGTGATCGCGCTCGTGCTCGCGCTCGTGCTCGGTTGTCACAAGCATCACGACGAGCCCAAACCGGGCACGCAAGCCGAAGTCGCGATCGACTGGGACCGCTGCACCGCCGCGCTCCGCGCGAACCCGACGTTGCCCGACGCGCAGCGCGCGCAGGCCTTGCTCGACGCGTGCCCGGTGTGCGGCGACTGGAAGCCGCTGCTCGATTGGGGGACGCTCACCGAGGCCGGCGGGCCGAAGCGGCAGGACATCACGAGTCGCCTCGACGCGTGCCACGCGTACTGCAACAACGCGGCGAAGCAGCGCTTCACCGGCACGATCGACGACGCGCGTGGCCGCAATTCGCGCGCGCCGTGGCGCTACCTCGGCGAGATCTGCAAGGATCAGGTCAGCGCCGCGCCCGACACCCGCTACATGTCGGCGCCCTACTTCGCGCTCGATCGCATCGCGCGCGCCGCGGCTGCGCATGGCGGCGATGCGGCGGCCGCGCTCGCGAAGATCGATCTGCCGCTACCCGCGGTGTCGCTCACCGGTGCGGGTCTCGAGCTGCCCGAGGTCGCGGCGCAGACGTCGCCCGCGCCGCCGATCCACGTCACGATGCTCGGCGACGGTGCGCACGTCGGCAAGCTGCCGCGCGCGCGGCTCGGCGCGAACGGCGTCACCGTCGACTTCGGCGGCGAGCCATACCCCGGCCCGACCGTCGCGCTCGACAAGGTGTCGGCGGCGATCCACGCGCTCGATCCGTCACCGACTCCGCGCGTCGCACTGTTCATGGCGAAGCAAGCGCCGCCGGAGCAGCTGCGCGAGCTCGTGCTCGCCGCGCGTGACATCACGTTCGAGCCGGCCGGGATCCCGGCAACCAGCGTGCAGAGCTGGCCGATCGCCGTCGTCGGCCCGGCGCTGCCGCCGCCCGCGCCGAAATGATAGACAATCGCGTCGTGTACGACGTGGTCGTGATCGGCGGGGGGATCACCGGCGCTGGCATCGCGCGCGACGCGGCGCTGCGCGGCATGAAGGTCGCGCTGTTCGAGAAGGGCGACTACGCGTCGGGAACGTCGTCGAAGTCGAGCAAGCTCGTGCACGGCGGGCTGCGCTACCTCGAGCACGGCGAGCTCGGCCTGGTGTTCGAGTCGGTGTCCGAGCGCCGCGTGCAGACGCGCGTCGCGCCGCACCTCGTGCGCCCGCTGCCGTTCTTGATCCCGATCTACGAAGGCGTGCGCCCCGGCCTCGAGATCATGAACGTGGGCCTGTGGATCTACGACTCGCTCGCGCTGTTCCGCGCGCCGCGCCTGCACAAGACATTTCGCGGCACGAAGGCGGCGCTCGCTCTCGAGCCGCAGCTGCGTCCCGACGGCCTGCGCGGCGCGCTCGAGTATTACGACTGCGCGACCGACGACGCGCGGCTCGTGCTCGAGAACGCGCTCGACGCGCAAGCGCTCGGCGCCGACATGCACACGTACACCGAGGTCGTCGCGTTCGAGCGCGGCAGCGACGGCCGGATCGCCGGCGTTCGCGTGCGCGATCGGCTGCACGATCGCACGTGGACCGTCGAGTGCCGCGCCGCGATCCTCGCCGCCGGCGCGTGGACGGACGAGATGGCGCGCCGGCTCGAGATCCCGCTCGAGCGGCCGCTGCTGCGCCGCACCAAGGGCGTGCACGTCGTACTGCCGCGCGATCGCCTGCCGCTCGCGCGCGCGATCACGCTGATCTCGCCCGTCGACGGCCGCGTGATGTTCGCGATCCCGTGGCGCGGGCGCAGCGTGCTCGGCACGACCGACACCGACTTCACCGGCTCGGCCGACGAGGTCGCCGCCGATGCCTCCGACGTGAAGTACCTGTGCGAGAGCGGCAACGGCTACTTCCCCGGCGCGAACCTCACGCCCGACGACGTGATCGCGACGTGGGCCGGGCTGCGCCCGCTGATCGCGGCGCCGCCCGACGTCGACGAATCCAAGATCTCGCGCGAGCACGAGGTGTTCACGCGCAAGGACGCGCTCGTCATCATCGCGGGCGGCAAGCTCACGACGTATCGCCGCATGGCGCGCGAGACGGTGCACAAAACGCTCGAGCTCATGCACGAGCTCGGCGTCGACGACGGCATGGCGGTCACGCGCGCGACCACGAAGACGCGGCCGCTGCCCGGCGCCGTCGGTGTCGAGCCGCCGAGCCTCGAAGGCGTCGCCGAGATCGGCCGCGCGCTCATGCGCGACAACGGGCTCGACGTCGACACCGCGACGCACCTGTGCGGCGTGTACGGCGCGCGCGCACGCGAGCTCGGCGCGGCGATCGCCGGCGACCGCACGCTCGGCGAGCGCATCGATGCCGAGCTGCCGTACGTGTGGGCCGAGATCGACTTCGCGGCGAAGCGCGATCTCGCGCGCACGCTCGAGGACGTGCTCGCGCGCCGCGTGCCGCTGCTGCTGGTGTCACGCGATCAAGGACTCGGCGTGTGCGAGCGCGCGGCGGCGCGGCTCGCCCAGATCCTCGACTGGAACGCAACGACGACGGCCAGGATGATCGATGCGTATCGGGCCGAGGTCGCGCTCGCTCGGCGCTGGCGCGTACAAACCTGATACCCTGGCCGCGACCGATGGGCGAATCCGCACCTGCTGGGACGGCCCGCCTCGATCCGACCGCGTCGCACGGGACGATGAAGGCGCACACGCCGGAGAGCAAGAAGGAGCTCGCGTGGCTCTCGCTCGGCGCGCTCGGCGTGGTCTACGGCGATATCGGCACGTCGCCGCTCTACGCGATGCGCGAATGTCTGACGCACTCCAAGGAGCACGTCACCGTCTCCGCCGTCGATCCGGCGAACGTGCTCGGCATCGTGTCGCTGTTTCTGTGGTCGCTCACGCTCGTCGTCGTCGTCAAGTACCTCGTGTTCATCATGCGCGCCGACAACAAGGGCGAAGGCGGCATCCTCGCGCTCGCCGCGCTCGTCTCCGGCCGCACGCGCGATCGCACGAAGCTCGCGATCCCGATCCTGCTCGCGCTGTTCGGCGCCGGCCTGCTGTACGGCGACGGCGTCATCACGCCGGCGGTGTCGGTGCTCGGCGCGATCGAAGGCTTGAAGGCGCAGAGCCCGTCGCTGCACGCGTTCGTCGTGCCGGCCTCGGCCGGCATCCTGATCGGCCTGTTCTGGGTCCAGCGCTACGGCACGCATCGCATCGGCGTCGTGTTCGGCTGGGTGATGTTGCTGTGGTTCGTCGCGATCGGCGCGGCCGGCCTGCCGCACATCCTCGCGCGTCCCGATATCCTCGCGGCGGCGAGCCCGCACCACGCGGTCGTGTTCCTCGCGACGCACGGCAAGGTCGGGTTCGTCCTGCTCGGCTCGGTCGTGCTGTGCATCACCGGCGCCGAGGCGCTCTACGCCGACATGGGCCACTTCGGGCGCTCGCCGATCCGCTGGGCGTGGACCGCGATCGTGTTCCCCGGCCTCATCCTGAACTACATGGGCCAGGGCGCGCTGTATCTCGAGCGCGGCGATTCGGTCGACAACCCGTTCTACGATCTCGTCTCGGGCACGCCGTTCCTCGTGCCGATGATCGTGCTCGCGACCGCCGCGGCGATCATCGCGTCGCAGGCGCTGATCTCGGGCGCGTTCTCGCTCACGAACCAGGCGGTGCAGCTCGGCTACGTGCCGCGCGTGACGGTCGTGCACACGTCGTCCAAGGCGGAGGGCCAGATCTACATCCCCGAGGTGAACTACCTGCTGATGGTCGCGTGCGTCGCGCTGGTGCTCGCGTTCAAGTCGAGCTCGAGCCTGGCCGCGGCGTACGGCATCGCGGTCACCGGCACGATGGCGATCACGTCGTACCTCTACCTCCTGGTGTGCCGCCGCAACTGGAACTACTCGTGGCCGGCGGCGCTCGCGCTGTTCATCCCGTTCGTCGCGATCGATCTGTCGTTCTTCTCGGCGAACCTCGAGAAGATCGTGGCCGGCGGCTGGTTCCCGCTCGCGGTCGGCGTCGGCGTGTTCGCGGTGATGACGACGTGGTGGCGCGGGCGCAACGAGCTGTCCAAGACGATGGAGACCGGCACGATCCCCGACGAGGCGTTCCTCGCAGACATCCCGAACACCGGGCTCCCGCGCGTGCCCGGCACCGCGGTGTTCATGTCGTCGAGTCAGGGCGGCATGCCGAACGTGCTGCTGCACCACGTGAAGCACAACAAGGTGCTCCACCAGCAGGTCGTGCTGCTGTCGATCGTGACCGAGACCGTGCCGGCCGTGAAGGAAAGCTCGGCGATCTCGGTGCGCGAGCTCGCACACGGATTTTATCGCGTGATCGCGCGCGTCGGCTTCATGCAGCAGCCCGATGTCCCGAAAATTCTCGCGCGGTGCGAGAAACAGGGAATCAACGCGCGCCCGATGGAGACGACGTACTACCTCGGCCGCCAGACTCTGCTCACCAGCGGCAGGACGCCGATGGCACGCTGGCGCAAGATGCTGTTCTCGTTCCTCGCGCGCAACTCGCGCCCGCCGACCGTGTTCTTCAATCTGCCGCCGAACCGCGTCGTCGAGCTCGGCCTCCAGATCGAGCTTTAGCCGCCCAGCGCAAGCCGTTTGGCTGTGGCGAATCGTCCACTTGCATCCGGACGATCCGGGAGGCACGAACTGCTTGATGGTCAAATCACCGTCGGTCTCGGCGGCCCGATGGATGGTCGGCGTGATGGCGAGCGTCGTGCTCGCGTTCTTGCTTGCGACGGCCGCGAGCCAGTACGTCGAGAACGCGATCGCGAGCCGCGCGCACGACATCATCGCGAACGCGATGCCGAGCGTGGAGAAGCTGTCTGCCGCGCGCGGCCACCTGCACCGGCTCGAGCGGCTCACCGAGCGCGGCGCACCGCCGGCGGATCTCGCCGAGCCGCGACAGGACCTCGAACAAGCGCTGGTCTCGTACGCGGCGGTGCCGTTCTTCCACGACGAGCGCATGCTCTACGAGCACGTCAGCGAGAACCTCGCCGTGCTCGACCGCGATCGCGCGGCGTACGCGACGGCGCCGACGCCGGCCCTGCTCCACCAGCTGCGCGGCGACTTCGCGCTCGTCGATCAGGCGCTGCAGCGCGTCGTCGAGTACGACGCGACCAGGGGCCAGCAGCTCGGCTTCCAGATCGAGCGCGTGCGCGGCCAGCAGAAGGGCATCATCATGGTGCTCGACGGCTTCTGCCTCGCGCTCGCGCTGTTTGCCGGCGTGCTCGCGTTCCGCCAGCTACGGCGCGCCGCGCTCGCGCGCCAGGTCGAGCTGCGCGAGCACGACGAGCGAACCGCGGTGCTGTCGGCGCAGAACGAGGCGCTCGGCCAGTTCGCGGGCCGGGTGGCGCACGACGTGCTGAGCCCGCTGGCGACCGCGATGCTCTCGCTCGAGCTCGTGCGCCAGACCTGCGAGGCCGATCGCGTCGCGACGCGTGCGCTCGAGCGCGGCGTCGCCTCCGTGCATCGCGTGCACGCGCTCGTCGACGGCCTGCTCGCGTTCGCGCGCGCCGGTGGTCGGCCCGACGCCGGCGACCGGACCGACCTCGCACCGGCGCTCGCCGACGCGATCGACGGCCTCGCACCGCAAGCGCAGCAGTGCAACGCGACCCTCGCGCTCGCGCGCGTGCCCGCCGGTGCCGCCGCGTGCAGTCCCGGCGTGCTGACGAGCATCGTGACCAACCTCGTCAGCAACGCACTCAAGTATCTCGGCGACGCGCCGGTGCGGCGCGTCGCCGTGCGCGTGGTCGACGCCGGCGAGCGCTGGCACTTCGAGGTGCGCGACACCGGGCCCGGCATCCCCGCCGCCCAGCAGCAGCGCATCTTCGAGCCGTACTACCAGATCACGCGCGGCGGTGCGGGCATCGGCCTCGGCCTGGCGACCGTCGATCGGCTCGTGCACGCGCACGGCGGCGCGGTCGGCGTGCACTCCGAGTCCGGCGGCGGTGCGATGTTCTGGTTCGAGCTGCCGAAAGCGCGCGACGTGAAGTCGGCAAGCGGTCTGGTCTCGGTCGCATAGCGCGTCCCAGCATCTTTACGGTTTCTTGACGCGCGCGGAGGTAGGCAGGAGCCGTGCGAGATCTCGCGCGCCGGCTACTCGGCCGAGCCAAGAACCTGCGCGATCCGCAGGTGTTCCACCACATGAGCCTCGTCGCGTTCCTCGCGTGGGTGGGGCTCGGCGCCGACGGGCTGTCGTCGTCGTCGTACGGCCCCGCCGAGGCGTTCAAGGCGCTTGGCCACTGGCAGGAGGGCACGCCGGGCGCGTGCGACAAGACCGCGACGGCCGAGCTCGCGAAGCAGTGCACGTTCGTCGCCGATCATGCGTACCTCGCCGTGTTCATCGCGATCGCGATCGCGGCGACGGTGTTCGTGATCTCGTGGAGCTATCGCCGCATCATCGAGGAGTTCCCGCACGGCGGCGGCGGCTACATCGTCGCGAGCAAGCACCTCGGTCCGTACATCGGCGCGATGTCGGGCTGCGCGCTGCTCGTCGACTACGTGCTGACGATCGCGGTGTCGCTCGCGTCGGGCGTGGACGCGGTGCTCAGCCTCGACTTCGTGCCCGACAGCCTGCAGAGCCACAAGCTCGTGATCGTGCTCGCGGTGCTCGCGGTGCTGCTCGTGATGAACCTGCGCGGCGTGAAGGAGTCGGTGACGATCCTGACGCCGATCTTCCTCGCGTTCCTCGTCACCCACGCGCTCCTCATCTTCGGCGCGATCGGCAAGAACATCGGCAACGCCGGCGAGGTCGCGCATCGCGTCGTCGGCGAGGCGCACACGCACCTCGGCACGGTCGGCATCCTCGGCGTCGCGCTCGTGTTCATGCGCGCGTTCTCGCTCGGCGGCGGCACGTTCACCGGGATCGAGGCGGTGTCGAACGGCATCGCGATCATGCGCGAGCCACGCGTGCGCACCGCGAAGCGCACGATGATCCTGATGGCAACGTCGCTCGCGATCACCGCGAGCGGGATCTTGCTCGCGTACTTGCTCGTGCCGGGCGTGCTCCCGACGCCGAGCGACAAGGTCACGATGAACGCGGTGCTGGCGCAGAAGTTCGCGGGCACGGGCGCGATCGCCGCCGGGTTCATCGCGATCACGCTGGTGTCGGAGGGCGCCCTGCTGTTCGTCGCCGCGCAGGCGGGATTCGTCGACGGGCCGCGCGTGATGTCGAGCATGGCACTCGACCAGTGGATGCCGCATCGCATGGCCGCGCTGTCGGAGCAGCTGACGATGCGCAACGGCGTGTACCTGATGGCGGCGGCAGCCGCGATCGTGCTCGTGTACACGAACGATTCGGTCGACGCGCTCGTCGTCATGTACAGCATCAACGTGTTCATCACGTTCACGCTGTCGAACGTGGCGATGATCCGACACGCGGTACACACCAAGCAAGGCAGGTGGCAGCGCGCGGTGTTCGTGCACGGCCTGGCGGCGGCGGTGTGCGCGATGATCCTCGTCATCACGGTGATCGAGAAGTTCACCGAAGGGGGGTGGGTGACGACGGTGATCACCGCGAGCCTCGTCGGGCTGTGTTACCTGATCCGCCGGCACTATCGCGCCATCGGCACGAAGGTCATCGAGCTGTCCAGGCAGCTCGCGGTCGACGCGCCGGCGCCGGGCGTGGTGGCAGCGGCGCCGCCGACTCAGATCGATGGTCGCGCTCCGAAGGAGCTGGATCCGACGAAGCAGACGGCGGTCGTGCTCGCGGGTGGATTCGGCGGGCTCGGGATCCACACGCTGCTCCAGATCCCGCGCGTGTTTCCCGGCCAGTTCGAGCAGGTCGTGTTCGTGGCGGCGGGCGTGATCGATGCAGGCGTATTCAAGGGCAAGGACGAGATCGATGCGATGAGCTCGAAGATCCAGCACGACCTCGACAAGTATGTCGAGCTCGCGCGCCTGCACCTCGGGTGGGCGGCGGATCGCGACTTCGCGATCGGCACGGAAGCGGTGAGCGAGCTCGATCATCTGTGCCGCGAGGTCGCGCTGCGCTTCCCGCGTTCGATCTTCTTCGCGGGCAAGCTGATCTTCCAGCAGGAGAGCTGGTACCAGCGCATCCTCCACAACGAGACCGCGGCGGCCGTCGAGCGCCGGCTGCAATTCGCGGGCTTGCCGATGATCGTGATGCCGATCCGGATGTTCCATTGAACAGGCAGAGTTATCGCCAAGGCGCCGCAGACGCCGGGCGTTCTGTCTTGGCGTCTGCGGCGGCTTGGCGGTAAGTCTTCCCCGTGCGAGCGTACTTGCTAGCGCTGGCGGCGGTCGCGGGTGCGATCGCGATCGGCGGCGTCGCGGACCTCGCGCTGGCCGATGACGTGATGCTGTTCTTGCTCGCGATCATGATCGCGGCGATCGGTGGCCGCGGGCCGGGGTTGCTCGCGGCCGCGCTGTCGGTCGCGGCGTACGACTTCTTTTTCGTACCGCCCCGGTTCACGTTCGCGATCGCCGACCTGCACCACCTGATGACGTTCGCCGTGATGTTCGCGGTCGGGATCGCGATCGGCACCCTCGTGCAGCGGCTGCGCCACGCGCGCGAGGCCGAGCTGCGTGCGCGCGCCGAGGAGTTGCGCAGCGCGCTGCTCGCGACCGTCTCGCACGATCTGCGCACGCCGCTCGCGATCATCACCGGCATGGCGACCAGCGTGCGCGACGGCGCGCCGCAGCTGCCCGCCGAGCAGCTCGAGGCGCTCGACACGATCGTCGAGGAGGCGCGCCGGCTCGGGGCGATCCTCACCAACACGATGACGATCACGCGCGTCGAGAGCGGCGGCCAGCCGCGCCGCGAGTGGGTTCCGGTGGAGGAGCTCGTCGGCGCGACGCTCGACCGCCTCGACGCACAACTCGCCGGCCGCGACGTCAAGATCTCGCTCGAGCGCGACGTCGGCGTCCATGTCGATCCGGTGCTCACCGAGCAGATGCTGTTGAACCTCGTCGAGAATGCGACGAAGCATACACCCGCTGCGACGCCGATCGAGATCGCCGCGCGGCGTGCGAGCGACGGCGTCGCGATCGAGGTCGCCGATCGCGGGCCCGGCTTGCCACCCGGCCCGGCCGAGCAGGTGTTCGAGAAATTCTTCCGTGGCCCCGACACGCGCGCGGCCGGTGCCGGCCTCGGCCTCGCGGTCTGTCGCGGCATCGCGGTCGCGCACGGCGGGCGCATCGAGGCCGCCGCACGCGACGGCGGCGGCGCGGTGTTTCGCGTGTGGCTGCCCGGCGGCCTCGCGCCGCAGGAAGCGATTCCGGCATGACGACCGAGACCGGCGAAACCGTGCTCGTCGTCGAGAACGAGGCGCCGATGCGCCGTTTCCTGCGCACCGCGCTCGCGACCCACGGCTTTCGCGTCGCCGAGGCGGGCACCCTGCGCGAGGCGGAAGAAGCGGCGACCCGCGCGATGCCGGTCGCGATCGTGCTCGACCTCGGTCTGCCCGACGGCGACGGGCTCGAGCTGCTGCGCCGCCTCC
The DNA here is from genome assembly GCA_036490935.1 of Kofleriaceae bacterium. GTDB lineage: Bacteria > Myxococcota_A > Polyangia > Haliangiales > Haliangiaceae > JABFXX01. The sequence continues at coordinate 30,061 of DASXCY010000014.1, forward strand.
GCGAGTGGTCGACGACGCCGGTGATCGTGCTGTCGGCGCGCGATCGCGAGGACGACAAGGTCACCGCGCTCGATGCCGGCGCCGACGATTACCTGACGAAGCCGTTCGGCACGAGCGAGCTGCTCGCGCGCATTCGCGTCGCGTTGCGCCACGCTCGCACGCAGCCGTCCGACGAGCCGATCATCGCGATCGGGCCGATCCGCATCGATCGCGCGCGCCACGAGGTCGCCGTCGACGGCGCGCTCGTACACCTCACGCCGATCGAGTTCCGCCTCCTCGCGCTGCTCGCGGCGCACGCCGGCAAGGTCCTCACACATCGCCAGCTGCTTCTCGAGGTCTGGGGCCCGGGCAGCACGCACGAGACGCACTACCTCCGCGTCCACATGGCCGCGCTGCGCCGCAAGATCGAGCGCGACGCCGCGCGTCCGAAATGGCTCGCGACCGAAGCCGGTGTCGGCTACCGGCTGCGCGACGCGTCGCGCAGTAGCGACGACCTACCGCCAAGGTAGTTCGGGTCAGTAACTGATCGAGCGCGGCGCACGCCCGTCGCCCCAGCAGGTGATCGAATGGTCGGCGAGCAGCGCGCACGCGTGCTCGCCCGACGCCGCGAGCTGCGTCGCGTGGGCGACGCCGCGTACGGTCGTCACCGTGCTGCCGGTCCAGCACTGCACGGTGCCGTCGCCGAGCCGCGCGCAGTGCCCGGCGGTCTCGACGATGTTCGCGATCGGCGGCGGCCGCAGCGCCGCACATGCGGCCGCCGGATCGCGGCACAGCAGGTGCTCGACCGGCGTCACCGCGCACAGCCCCGCATCGAACGCGAGGTGCAACGCCGGCGTGAGCCCCGCGAGCTTCTCGATGCGAACCGCAGGCGGCTTCGCGGGCTTCGCCGGCTTCGCGGGCTTCGCCGGCTTGCCGTGCTTCGGTCTGGCGACGGGCTTGGCAGGCCTCGTGGGGTCGGTCGCACATGGCTGATCGGCGCCGAAGCATTCGACCGAGTTGTCGTCGAGGCGGCCGCACGTGAACGCGCTGTCGGCCGCGAGCTCGACGACGTTCGTCGTGCCGGCGTGCTTGCCGTCGGCCATCACCACGTCGCCGCCTTCGAGCAGCGCGGCATGCGGCGTCAGCGCCGCGACATGCGCGAGTCCGCGCACCGCGGTCGGCGCTCGCCGCGCACCTGTCGCCGTGACGTGGCCGGCCGCGTCGACGTCGCCCCAGCACGTCAGCGCGCCCGACGCCTCACCCGCGCAGCTCGCGCCGCCGAGCGCGAACACGCGCTTCGCGTCGTTGACGCCGGGCACTGCCGTCGGCCCGGCGAGCGGCGTCGCGCCGTATGCGATGGCGCCCCAGCACGTGACCGAGCCGTCGTCGAGCAGCGCGCATGCGTGCGCGTCGCCGATCGCGACGTCGAGCACGCCATGCAGCGCGAGCACCTTCACCGGCCCCGGCCAGCACTTCAGCGTCTTGTCGCTCAGCACCGCGCACGCGAGCTCCGGGCCGACGACGAGCTTCGCCGGCACCGGCTTCTCGGGCGCCGGCGCCGCATCGAAGGGCGCGACCGCCGCAGCCGCCGCATCGAGCCGCGCCGCCGCCCCGCCGTCGCGCTGCGCGGCGAGCGCGCCGTGCTTGCCGCATGCCGCGAGCGCGACCAGCCAGCACAGCTTCATCGAACCATCCGCTCGTCGATCCGCGCGAGTAGCTTCTGGATCCGCTCGGCCATGTCGGTCAGCTCGGACAGGCCGCTCACCTCGCCGATCTTGCGCGCGCAATTCATCACGCGGATGAGGTACGTGAACAAGTTGCCTTCCTCGTGCTCGAGGCCGCGCTTGTCGACGAGCTCGAGAAACCCCATGCCGGAGTCCTCGAGCTGCGCCCACACGTTCTTGGGCTTCTTGCCGCCGTGCAGCTCGGGATGCGGCACCTTGGCCGCGAACTCCTGGTGGATCAGCTCGACCTTCGTGAGCACGCGCGGGTGCTCCTTCTCCCACAGCGCCTCGACGTCGTCCCAGGTGATGTGCGGATTGTCGATCCGCAGCTCGCGCAGCTTCGCGCGCATCCACTCCTTCTTCTCGCCCTCGCCTTCACGATCGAGCAGCCGCTGGATGACGTCGTGATCGACGAGGTACTCGACGAGCTCGCGCAACTCGACGTACTCGAGCTGGTGCTGGAACAGCACGAAGTAGATGAACAACCCATCCATGCCCTGCAGCTCGCGGATCATCTGACCGGATACCTGCGCGCCATGCTCGTCGAGCACACCGACCGCGCGCATGTTCGCGACCAGCTGCGCGAGCGTCTGCTGCAAGTCGCGCCGCTCGCGATCGCCGAGCAGCAGGTTCTCGACGACGGTCGCGATGTCGAGCCGCAGCGACGGCGGCAGCGACGCCTCGGCTTCGGCCCTGCGCGCCGCGACCGCGTCGCCCGGCAGCGGCGCCGTCGTGAGATCGGGCAGGCCGATCGCGAGCACCTGCTCGGCCGTGATCTTCGTCTTGCTGCGCAGCTCGGCCGGCTCGCCCTTCACGAGCTCGCCGTGCAGCTCGGGCGTCCAGATCACGTCGGCTTTCTTGTGTGCATCCATGCGCGCGCGGCCGTATACGCTGCGCCTGACCTGCGCCGGATCGGGCTTGCCGTGCTTGAGCTCCTTCTTCAGGTCGCTCACCACTTGCTCGGGCGCGAGCGTGATCGCGAGCCCCTTGTCGTCGAACTGCGGCCGGCCCGCGCGCCCGGCCATCTGGTGATACTCGGCCGACGTCAGGAGCCGCGCCTCTTGCTTGATGAACTTGCGCAGCGACGGAAACACGACCGTGCGCGCCGGCAGGTTGATGCCCGCCGCGATCGTCTCGGTCGACACCACGAACTTGACGAGCCGCGCGAGCGCGAGCTGTTCGACGAGCTGCTTGTACCTCGGCAGGATCCCCGCGTGATGCACGCCGATGCCGTGCGTGAGCAGCGGCCGCAATTCCTTCGCGCAGCCGCTCGGCAGCAGCGCCTCGTCGCAGCGCTTCTCGACCTCGGCGCGGTCCTCGTCGCTGGTGAACCGCCGGCACGACTTCAAGAGCCGCGCGACCTCGAAGCACTGCTCGCGCCCGAACACGAACACGATCGCGGGCACCTCGCCGCCGTGCGCGAGCTCCTTGATGGTGTCGATCAGCGTCTCCTCGCGGAACTCGTGCACGAGCGGCACCTTGCGCTCGCGCGAATCGACGAGCGTCATCGGCACGCGCCGCGTGAGCTCGACCCAGTGGCAGAACTTCTCGGGGTGACCGACCGTCGCCGACAGCACGACGAGCTGCACGCGCGGATCGAGCCCGATGATCGACTGCTCCCACACGTAGCCGCGCTCGGGATCGTTGAAGTAGTGGCCTTCGTCCATCACGACGACGTCCGCGGGCGCGACGTGCTTGTCGGCGACGATGCGGTTCCACAAGATCTCGGCGACCTCGACCTGGATCGGCGCCTCGCGATTGACCTTGTAGTCGCCGGTCGCGAACCCGACGTAGCCCTCGCCGAAATCCGCGCACAGCTCGCGATATTTCTCCTCGGTCAACGCGCGCAGCGGCGTCGTGTAGATCGCGCGCTCGTTGCGGCCGAGCGCGCGGTGCAGCGCGGCCTTCGCCATCAGCGTCTTGCCGGTGCCGGTCGGCACCGTGACGAGCACGCTCTTGCCGCCGAAGATCGCGCCGATCGCCTGCTCCTGCACCGGATACGGCTCGAGCGAGCGGCTCCACAGGAACTGCTCGTAGAACGAGAGCTCGAGCTCGCCGTCGGTTGCCGATGCCACCGCGCGATGTTAGCGCCGCTTGCCTCGCGCGAGCAGGTCCTGCGCCTGATACACGACGCCGCTCCACATGTCGTGCCAGTGCCGCGACGTGATGTCCGCGAGCTCGGCGTCGCCATCCTTGGTGCGGCCGAGCGCGATCAGCGCCCGCGCCTCGGCGAGCCGCGGCGTCGGGTTGGTCTGATCGATGATCACGGCCTGGTGCCAGAACGGCAGCGCGTCGCCGACGCGGCCCTGCGCCTCGAACGCGGCCGCGACCTCCATGTACCCGGCGCCCGACCACGGATCGCGCTCGATCATCGACGACATCTGGCGCCACGCCGCGGCCCGATCGCCGACCGCGAGCTCGAGCTCGCCGAGCGCACGATCGATCTCGGTGTTGCCCGGATCGATCGCGCGCCAGCGGTCACCCCAGTGCAGCGCGCGCTCGACCGCGCGAGACCGCGCGGCCCCGCTCGATTGCAGCGCGAGCTGCTGCGCGACCGCGATGATCTGCCCGAGCTCGCCGCGCACCATCGAGATGTCGACCTGCTCGTCGGCGCCGGCATCCTCGGCCGACTCGAGCGAGCCGAGCGCCGCCGCGACCTGGCCGTCGGCGAGCTCGATCTGCGCGAGCTCCTGGTACACCTCGTGCGACGGCGCGGTCGTGACGAGCGGCGCGATCAGCTGCCGCGCCCACTCGCCCTGCCCGGCGCCGATCGCCGCGCGCGCCACCGCGAGCTTGGCGTCGATGTCGTCGCCGGCGAGCTCGGCCGCGCGCGCCAGCAGCGCCGGCAAATCCGCCGGATGCTGCGGCGCCAGCGGCAGGAGCGCCATCACGTGCGCGAGGCTGTCACCGGCGAGCGCGCCGTCGCGCGCCGCCGACCACGCGAGGTGCCAACCCGCCGTACCGCGCCGCGAGGCCTGAAACCAGTACTGCTCCTGATCGAGGCGCGCGGGCCGCGCGTGCAGATCCGGCTCGGCCGCGAGGGCCGCGGCCTGCGCCGCCGCATCCTCGTAGTCGCCGCGATTCGCGAGCGCCTGCGCGGCCAGCGCGTGGGCGAGGTTCGCGTAGTCGCCGAGCGCGGCGCCGTCGGCCACGCGTGCGATGTCGGCGACCGGCAGCTCCCAGTCGTTGGAGAGCGCCTCGGCGCCGACGAACCGCAGCCTCGGCGCGCGTGGGTCGATCGCCGCGAGCTCGTCGGCCGCGGCCTTGCCGCGTTGCGCCGCGGTATCGGCCTCCGCCGCACGCAGCGACCACAGCGCGCCGATGAAGCCGTCGTGCGCCGCCGCGGCCGGGCGCTCGCCTGCGCGATACGCATACGCCGCTGCGAGATAGCTGCCGAGCGGCTCGTGCGCGAGCGTGCCGAGCGCCTTGCCGATCGCGTCGGCGCGCTGGCCGGCGATGCCGCCGCTCGCGAGCGCCACGTCGCCGAGCTCGAGGTCAGCGTGCGCGCGCAGCTCGCCGAACGCGGTCCACAGGGCCGCGCGATCGTTCGTCGCGGCGAGGCTCGCGAGCAGCTGGCGCTCGGCGTGCTGCCAGGCCGGGGTGCCGGCGCTCTCGCCGGCGAGCGCCGCGTGCCAGGACGCCGGCACGCGCAGCGGCAGCTCGACGACGACGCCCGGCCGCGACGAGCCGTGCGCCCATGCCGGCGCGTCGGCGATCGCATCCGCGGTGTAACCGACCGCGAGCGCTTCGCCGCGCGCGCGCGCCGCGGTCGGCCCCGTCGCATCCCACGTGACCGCGAGCAGCGTCGAGCCGCTGCCATCGCGCACCGCGACGAGCCGCGCGCGCTCGTCGAATACGAGCACGAAGGCGGTACGCGGTTTACCGGCTTCGGTCGCGGTCAGCACGACCTCGCGGCCGTGCACGCTGACGTCGAACCAGCGCGCGTAATGCGCCGGCTCGGCGATCCAGATCGGCAGGTAGGCGAGCGCGAGCGCGACGTCGGCGTCGCCGACCGCGCGCGTCGCGTCGAGCCCGAGCTCCGCGTAGCGGCGCGTCCAGGTCGTGCCGTCGAACGACGCGGTCTCGGCGAGGCCATCCTCGGTCGTCCGCCGCCAGCCGAGGCGATGCGCGCCGTCGACGGCGAGCTCGCGCGTGCCCCAGCGATACACGCCCGCCGGCAGCGCGCGCCGCGCCCGCTCGAGCAGGTCGCGCGCCGCGGGAGCGATCGAATGCGCTCCGGCGCTGCCCAGCCGTTCGCGCCAGGTGTCGAACGCGTCCCGCACCAACGCCGGCACGAACGCGGTGACATCGTCGAAGGTGCCGTCGTACGCGCTCGCGAGCCGCTGCAGCGACAGCGCCGCGCCGCCGTCGAGCGACTTCTCCCGCTCGGACCAGTCATCGGCACCCGTACGCCGCCCGCGCAGGCCGCCGTAGCTGAAGTGACTCGACGAGCGCTGTGCGGTCACCATGGCCTCGGCCTTCGCGAGCTTGCCGTCGTCGAAAGGCTGGTCCTCGCGAGCGACCGCCTTGGTCTGCACCTGAGCTTCGAGGCTCAGATCCGCGCGCGTCCCGATCATGCCGAGCCCGACCGCACCGCCGCCGTCGCCACCCATGCCGCCGCGGCCGAGCCCGGTGCCGGTGCCGGCGCCGTGCGCCCAGGTGAATCCCCCCGATTCGTCGGTCGCGAGGATGCCGTCTTCGAGCGTCATCGGCCCGTACGTCCGCAGGTTGTTCGGCTGCTCGTAGAACAGCGCGAGTGGTTGGCGCACGAGCTCGGCGTCGCCGGCGTCGCCGGCCGGCTGCGGGCTCGACGCGACGACGGGCGCGACCGGGATGCGCGCCGGCAGCGCGTACGGCGCCCACGTTTCGCCGGCGCCTTTTTGCACGCCGAATTGCGCGTACATCGCGTCGTTCTCGAGCACGAGCAGCGACGTGTGCCGCGACAGCAAGAAATAGCGCTTGCCGAGCGCGACCACCTCCTTGCGAATCGCCTCGTCGCGCGCCTCGCGCAGCTCGGGCGCGATCGGGTCGTGCTTCGCCAGCAGCCGCGCCGCGATGTGACGCTCGGCCCACAGCCTCGGCAGATAGCCGCCTTCGTGCGCCGGCGGCAGCGCGATCGTCTGCTGCCACGGCGCACCGGCGCGCGTGCCGGTGAGCAGGAGCGCGGCGGGTGTCGCGGGCGCCGACAGCTTCGCGACCAGCTCGACCTCCTCGCCGTCGGCGAGCTGGGGCGATCGCAAGTACGCGGTCGCCGGCACGACCTGGCCCGCCGCATCGACGAGCTTGGCCTCGACGCCGGTCACGCGCGACGTGTGCAGCGCCGCGACCAGATCGAACGCGCGCCACGCCACGTCGTCGGCGAGATCGATCGTGGTCGTGTAGCCGCCGGTCGCGGCCGCGAGCGCGCCGAGCGTTTGCGTGTCGGGCCCGTCGCCCAGCCCGACGCCGACGAAGTGCGCCTTGCCGGCGAGCTGCGCGCGCAGCGCGTCGAGCTCGCGCGGCCCGGCCGTGATCACGCCGTCACCGAGGTAAACGATCATCGCGTCGTCGGGCGGGACGCCCGCGAGCGTCTTGGTCGCGGCCGCGAGCGCGACCGAGAAGTCGGTCGCACCGACCCCGCCCTCGCCGGTCAGCGCGTCGCGCAACGCGCGCCGATCGATGTCCGCAACGCGCGTCGGCGCGAGCTTGGTGCGAGCCTCGACATCGAACGCGATCACCGCGAGCTTGTCGTCCTCGTCGAGCTCGCGCGCGAGCGAAGCGATAAAATCCTGCTGCGCGCGCAGCTCGAGCGTGCTGCGGGAGGCCGACACGTCGTCGAGCACCACCCACGTGCGCGGCCGGTACGCCTGCGGCGCGCCGCCGACGTCGGACTTCGCGCGCACGAGCACGAAGCGGTCGGCGCCGTCGGTGTGCGTCGCGACGCGCGTGTCGCGGCGCGGATCGCGCACGTGAACGACGAACGAATCACCCAGCTTGTCTGCGCTGCGGCGGTAGCTCACGATCGCGTCGTCGCCGTCGCGCGTCACGACGATCTGGTGGCTCGTCGACGAGATCTCGCAGCTCGCGCAGCCCTTGATGCGCATCGCGACGGCGAATTCGCCGACCGGCTGATCGACCTCGGGCAGCGGCACCGTCAGCGTCCAGTCGTCGTACAGCTCGGGCAGGCTTTGCGTGTACGCGAGCGCGAGCCGCTTGTCCTGGCGCGCGCGAATCGGATACACGCGCAGCGCGAGCCGCCCGTTGCCGGCCCACTCGAGCAGCGCCGGATCGATCCGGCGATACACGAGTGATTCGTAGATCCGCCGCGCCTGCATGCGCTCGACGACCGCGGCCTCCTCGAGCTGGCCGTCGTTGTACATCGCGAGCCGCTGCAGCGCGGCATCCGGCGGGATCGCGAAGCGATACACGCCTTCGAGATCCTGCGCCGCGTCGTTGTGAAACGTCTGATCGAGCGCGACGCGCGCGACGCGATCCTCGACCACGATATCGACGCCGAGCTTCGCGATCGGCAGCGGATACTCCTGCCCCCACGGCGGATGCGAGCGCACGCCCGCATCGCGCGCGAACAGCGTGCCGTGATGCAGCGGCTCGAGGCTGCGATCCGCTTCGCGCCGCGCCTGCTCCGCCCACGACGCGAGGTACGACAGCCGCGGCGCGGGGCCGCGTACCGGCGCGCGCCCGGCTTCGGCGATGCCTTGTTCGCCGGCGTGCAGCAGCACCTCGCCGCCGTCGCTCGCGAGCTTCACGCTGCCGCGCACGACGGCCGCGACCGTGCGCTCGGCCTCGCCGTCGACGTAAAACTTCGTGCCGAGCACCTCGATGCGGCCGCGCGCGGTCTCGACCGTGAACGGGCCGTGGCCGGGCGTGACGTCGAGTAGCGCCGCGCCTTCGACGCGCACGTGGCGCAGGCCGAGCACGGTCACCTTGCCGCCCGGTGCGGTGAGGAACGTCGAGCCGTCGGCGAGCGCGGGCGAGCCCTCGCCGCCCGTCGCGCCGCCCGCGCCGCCGCCGAAGATCCGCAGCGCGATCAGCGCGACCACCGCGGTCGCAGCGAGTCCGCCGAGCACCGCGAACACCGGCACGCGCATCCGCGTCCGCGGCGGCGGCGCGGCGGCGACCCCGAGCTTTGCGACCAAGGCCTCGCGGATCCGCGCGCGCGCGCCATCGGCGATGCGCGGCGCTTCGCCGCCTGTTTCGAGCAAGCTCGAGACGTTCTCCTCGAGCACGTCTCGCGATTCGTCGTGGTTCATACTGCCTCCGAGAAGTGAGCCGACAGCGCGGCGAACGTGTCGCGAAACGCGCGGCGTGCGCGCGCGAGCAACGATTTCGCGGCTTCGACGGTGATGCCGAGCTCCTGCGCGAGCGTGTCGAGGCTCTCGCCGTCGACATACTTGCGCGTGAGCGCGGTGCGATAGGATCCGGGCAAGTTCGCGATCGCCATGTGGACGAGGTCGCGCGTCTCGGCGCGCTCGAGCACCTCGCCCGGCAGCGGCCGCTCGGCCATCGCCGCGAACGTCTGCGCGAGCGTCGCGTCGATGCGCTCCCACGTCGCCGCGAGCTCGTCGCCGCGGCGATGCGCGCGCAGGTGATCGCGGATCACGTTGCGCGACAGCACCGCGAGCCAGCTGCCGGCCGAGCCGCGCGCCGGGTCGTACTCGGCGTGCCGGGCGAGCGCGAGCGCGAACGTCTCCTGCACGACGTCCTCGGCGAGCGGCGCGTCGCGGCCGACGCGATAAAACACGAACGCGTAGAGCCCGTCGACGTGCGCGTCGTAGAACCGCGCGATCGCCGCGGGATCGCCGTCCTGGGCCGCACGCAGCTCGCGCGGGCGTCGGGAGGGGAACAGGCGCGAGAACAAGGTCATGGTGCTTGCATGTGTCAACGACCGAGCCGGTGGTGTCGCGTCATCAGCAAACCCTCGAACCGCCTGTGAGGTCGTAACGCCATGCGCGCGCTGCCGCTGGCGGTGGGGGTTTCCGCAGCCTTGCACGCCGCCGCGTTCGCATGGGTCACCCTGGCCAACCCCTCGCAACCAGGGCCATCGCTCCACGCCGAGCCCGATCCCGTTGCCGATTCCGTTCCCGCGCCCGTCGCGGTTCCCGATCCCGATCCGATCCTCGCCATCGCGTTGCTCGACGACCACACCCCCGACCCGATCCGTGTCCTCGATGCAACGGCCCTGTCGCATGCGACATCCCGCGGCACTTCGCAGATCTCGGCTTCGCACTCGGGTCGGACCTCGGAGGAACCGGCCACGGGCAAGGGCACCGGCGCGGGCAAGGGCCTGATGTCGATGCGCGGCCCCGAGGTCTCGAACGGCCTCTCCGGCGACTTCATCGGCCGCTTCCTCGACAGCTCGAAACCGCTCGAGCCCGAGCCCGAGCCGACCGGCGAGCTCCACCCATCCGGCAACGGCACGTTCGTCGGCGTGGTCGGCGGCGACATCGACCATCCCAAGGACGGCGTCGCGACCATGCGCGTCGCGAACGACGGCACGGTGAAGATCGAGGACGCGCCCGACATCACCGCTCACTGGGTCAAGCCCCTGCCGTTCATCGCCGGCAAGATGGCGTTCGACGACGCGATCATGCGGCACTACGGCATCGATCCGTACGCCGCCGCGAAGTTGCAGTGGCTCGACAAGACGCGCGACGAGCGCGTGCGGATCGGCGCGGCGTATCGCAAGGAGGTGCTCGCGCACGCCGACCTGTACATGAAGCAAAACCTCGACGCGATGTGGGCCGCGACGGCCACGGCCGACGCCGCGCAGCGCAAGCGCGTGCTGTTTCAGATGTGGGACGAGATCGCCGAGACCGGCGACGACGCGCTCGTGCAGGCCGGCGTCGCCGCGCGCGCGTACCTCGTCGGGTTCGTGCGCGCGCATTTCCCGCAGACCAGCGCCGATGCGTTCACCGCCGGCGAGCTCGCGCAGCTCAACGCGCACCGCACGTCGAAGGCGATGTTCGCGCCCTACGAGTGATGCTATCAAGCCGGTCATGGGTGGCTCCGGCTTCGACGGCCCGCTGATCGGCGGGCGGTACCGGCTCGGACCGCGCCTCGGCAAAGGCTCGCAGGGCGAGATCTTCGTGGCCCTCGACGAGCGCGCGCGAGGCGCCGAGGAACGCGAGGTCGTCGTCAAGCGCATCGTCCCGCGCGGCACGTGGAAGTCGTTCGAGCTGTTCGAGCGCGAGGCCAAGGTGCTGTCGCAGCTGCGTCATGCCGGCGTGCCGCGCCACCTCGCGACCGTCGAGGAGCCGCCCGGCACGTTCAACCTCGTCATGCAACGCGTGCCCGGCGAAAACCTGCGCGACCTCGCCGCGCGCCGCCGGCTCTCCCAGGTCGAGCTGCGCGACGTGCTCGTGCGCTGCCTCGAGATCCTCGACTACCTCGCGACGCGCGCGCCGCCGGTCGTCCACCGCGACATCAAGCCGTCGAACATCATGCGCGCGCCGAACGGCGCGTGCGCGCTCGTCGATTTCGGCGGCGTGCTCGATGCCGCGCGCGAGCGAGGCGGCTCGACCGTCGTCGGCACGTTCGGTTACATCGCGCCCGAGCAGCTGCACGGCCAGGCGACACCGGCCACCGACCTGTACGCGCTCGGGGCGACGATCGTCGCCCTCGCCGGCGGCATCGAGCCCGAGGACGTGCCGCGCAAGGGCCTGCGCATGGATCTCGATCGCCACCTGCCGGCGCTCGATCCGGCGTTTCGCGCCGTGCTCACCGCGATGACCGATCCGGATCCCGACGAGCGCCCGCAGCGCCCGCGCGATGTCGTCGGCTTGCTCGCGCGCAGCCGGCCGGTCACCGCGCGCGCGACCGCGCTGACTCGGGCGGCGAGCGCGCCTCTCGCGCCTCGCCGGCTGTTCTCCGACATCCCCGAGCCGCTCGGCACGGCGTTTCGGCTCGGCGTGCTCGCGTTCGGCGCCGGCGGCTGGCTCGGCATGGCCAGCATCCGGCTGTCGCTCGCGCTCGTGTTCACGATCTGCAGCGTGCTCGCGTTTCCGACGCGCAAGAAGATCGCCGGCGTCGGCCGCGAGCTCGACTCGATGCTCGCCGAAGGCCAGGGTGGCTTCACCGACATGATGAAGAGCGCGATGGCGCGCCGCTCGTGACGCTTCACGCCGCGCGCAGCGTCAGCACGGCGACCTCGGCGTCGGTGCCTTCACCCGCGCGCCGCGTGACGCCCGAGAAGCCGACGCCGGGCGTGACGTAGAGCGTACAGCGCTCGTCCATCGCGTAGGCGCCTCGCCGATACTTCAGCCCGGCGCGCCGCATGATCCGATCGGTGATGCCGCGGATGTAGATCTGACCGCCGTGCGTGTGGCCCGACAGCACGACATCGGCGCCGCGCGCGGCCAGCGCGGGCGCGCGATCCGGCGCGTGACATAGCACGAGCTTCGTCGCACCCGCAGGCGCGCCCGCAAACGCGGCGTCGAGATCGTCGTGGCGCGTGACCGGATCGTCGATGCCGACCACCGCCAGCGGCGCGCCGCGCACGTCGGCGACGGTCGTGCGATTACGCAGCACCTCGTAGCCTGCGCGCTCGAGCGCGCTCGCGACGCCGGAGCCGTGCACGAAGTAATCGTGGTTGCCGAGCACGGCGAGCACGCGCGGCGCGCGCAGCCCGGCGAGCTGCTCGCCCGCCTGCTCGACCTCGTGGCGGCGCCAGCATACATAGTCGCCGGTCATCACGATCAGATCGGCGCGCGCGGCATTCGCCGACTCGATCGCGGCGCGCACGTGCGAGGCCGGCGTGAGGTTACCGACGTGAATGTCGGATAGCTGCGCGACGCGCACGCCGTCGTGGCGCGGATCGAGCCCGCGAATGCGCAGCTCGTGCTCGGCCACACGCGGCGGAACGGGTCGTGCCATCGCCGGCAATGTGGGGCCTGGCGCGCGATTTGGCAACGCCAGTTGCGAGACGCCGGGTCCGATGCCAGCATGGAGCGAGATGGTCGAGCCGCGCCTTCCCCGCACCGCGGATGCGCGCGTGCCGTGCCCGCTGTGCGGCGGCCTCATCCATCCGATCGCGGGCCGCTGCAAGCATTGCAAGCAGGATCTGACCGAGCTGCGCGCGTACTCGAACGGCCACGCGCGCGTCGCCGTGGTCCCGCCGCGGCCGCGCCCGCCGACCGGCGACGTCGCGCCGCGCGCGTCGATCTGGCGGTACTGGCCGATCGCGGTGATCGTGCTCGCGGTCGTCGTGATGCTCGGCGCGGTCGCGCTGCTGGTGTGGCCGTCCGATCCACCGGCCGCCGCCGCGAAACCCTCACCCGGCCTGCCGGCGGCGTCGGCCGACCGCATGCCGACCGAGCCGAGCGATCCGTGGGCCGGGCCGTCGGTGCCGCCGCGCTCGGCGCATCACGCGGCCCCGGTGCCGGTGCGTCCGACCCCGCAACCCGGCTCCGACTCGGATGACGACACGCAGCTGCTCGATCCGAACGATCTGAGCAAGATCGGTCCGCTCGCCGTGCCCTCGGGCGGCAGCTTCATGTTCGCGATGGCGACGCACCTGTGCACGCGCCTGCAGGCGTGCGGCACCGCGAACGACTTCATCACCACGTACTGCGAAGGCATGACGACGCTGCAGCAGCAAGCGCCGGCGCCCGCGCCGACGTGCGACCAGGGCAAGCGCTGCCTCGACGCGATCGACAAGATGAGCTGCACGGCCAAGGCCGACGACGCGACCGCGCTGTTCCAGCTCATGAACCAGATGCCCGATTGCTTCCAGGCGATGACGCGCTGCTAGCCCGAATGTGCGTGCGGTGCGGGCCGGGGCGCCGGGTCACACGGCGTCACCGTCCACCGGCGGACCAGGCAGCGTTCGTGCCGGCGTAGCCGTCCGGCCCTTGGCCGGTGCGAGGCGCTGCTAGAGTATGCGCGTGACCTACGCGCGCCCGCCGTTCGAGATCTTTCGCGACCCCGTTGCGCTGCGCGCGCACGCCGAGGACCTCCGCCGCGATGGCCGGCGCATCGCGGTGGTGCCGACGATGGGCGCGCTGCACGAGGGTCACCTCGCGTTGCTGCGCGCCGCGCGGTCGCGCGCCGACCTCGTGATCCTCACGATCTTCGTCAACCCGACCCAGTTCGGCCCGAACGAGGACCTCGCGAGGTATCCACGCGACGAGGCCGGCGACCTCGCGAAGGCGCGCGCCTGCGGCATCGATCTGGCGTTCTGCCCCGAGCCCGCGGCGATGTATCCGGCCGGCGCGCAGACGTTCGTCGAGGTGCGCGAGCTGCAGAAGCCGCTGTGCGGCGCGCGCCGGCCCGGCCACTTCGCCGGGGTCGCGACGATCGTCGCGAAGCTGTTCCACATCACCCAGCCGCACCTCGCGGTGTTCGGCGAGAAGGACTACCAGCAGCTCGCGCTCATCCGCCGCATGGTGCGCGACCTCGACTTCGCCATCGAGATCGTCGGTGTTCCAATCGTCCGCGAACCGGACGGCCTCGCGAGGTCGTCGCGCAACGCGTACCTGTCGCCCGAGGATCGGGCAGCCGCGCTGTCGCTGTCGCGCGGCCTGGCCGCCGCCGAATCCGCCTTCCGCGCCGGCGAACGCGACGCCGCCACCCTCGTCGCCGCCGCGCGTGCGTTGCTCGAGGCCGAGACACCGCGCGTCCGCATCGACTACGCCGAGCTGCGCGACGCCACCGAGCTCACCGACGTCACCCGCTGCGAGCGCCCCTGCGTGCTCGCGCTCGCCGCCTTCGTCGGCACGACCCGCCTCATCGACAACCGCGTGCTCGCATGAACCGCCGCGGCGCCGCCGTCAGCGCGTGCGCGACCGCGGTCGTGATCATCATCGCGTGGCGCGAGCACGCCCACTACGAATCGCCGCCGCCGGCGATGCCGGCGCACGTGCCGCACGCACGCTTCGTCGCGCCGGCGCCGCCCGCGGCACCGGCAGCCAACGCCGAGGCCGAGGTCGAGAAGGTCGTGCGTGCGAACCTCGCGGCGGCCTACACGAGCCACTCCAAGCTCGACGCGACCGCGACCAAGGACCTCGTGTTCGAGCCGGCGGTCGACGAGAACCGCCGGGTATGGTGGGACGGCCGGTGCGGTTCCTCGTACTGCAACGACGACGTCATGCTGTTCGGCGACTGGATCATGGTCGACCTCGAGCTCGCGCCGTTCACGCCGACGATCGTCATCGACGACTCGGCGCACGTCGCGTTCTTCGCCGCCGACCTCGTGTTCTCCGGCACGCTCGCGACCGGCAATACGGTCCGCATCAAGGGCAAGTGGCCGGTCCGCGTGACCGGTATCGTCGTCGACGACCACGGCTGGAAGGTCGCCGCCGAGAAGTTCTCGCTCGTCACCGACGACGCAACGCTGCTGTCCGCGGACGACTACGCTCCGTACGCCGACAAGCTCGACGACCCGCCGGCCGTGGAGCTCGCGGCATGGTTCCCCGGCCACCTCGCCGAGCACCAGAGCGCGCGGGCGTTCCGCGCCACCGGCACCGCGGAGGGCGACGTCGCGTCGGATCGCGCGGCGATGACGCGGCTCGCCCGCAGCTGGGACAAGCTCGCGCTCACGCCGAAGTCGGCCGAATTCACACCGCTGGCGAACGGCAAGGTGGCTTGGGCCGAGGTCACGGTCACGCTACCGACCGGCACGCTGGCACGCGTCAAGATCATGACGGTCGGAATCATCGCCGTGCGCGAGGCCGACACGTGGCGCTGGGTGTCGCTGAACTGGAGCCCGAGGGTCCAGCCGCACGAAGCCACGCACTAGCGTGATAGCGTGGAGCATGGGGAAATGGGCCGTGCTCGCGATGGTGTTGGTGGGATGTGCCGCGGATCGGTCGCAGACCGCGAGGCAATACTTCGAGCGCAGCGCGTATCCGGTCCTGTCGCAGAGCTGCGGCAGCGAAGCCGGCTGTCACGGAACGTCGCCGACCGATCCGCTGGCTCGCGGCGTCGAGCCGGTGTTCGTCGGTGTCTCGGCGGATGGCGCGTACGACGTGCTCGTGCAGGAAGGCTACGCGGGCGCCTTCACCGATGAGGCGCCGCTCGTCACCTTGAAGGTGCACGCCGGCGGCCCCATGGCCGAGACCACGCGCGCGGTCATCGAGCAGTGGTTTGCGATCGAGCGTTCCGATCGCGGCTGGTAGCGTTCACGCCGTCACACGGCGCGCGCGCAGTGCGCGAGCTTCGCGGCGAGACCGGCGCGATAGAACCGGCGTAGCTCGCCGAGCATCTCCGGAATCCGCCGCGGCGCGACGAACTCCGACTCCAGCCACGCCGCGTAGCGGTGCGCGTTGTCGTTCGCGGCGCGGTAGCGATCGCGCTCGTCGCCGTCGAGATCGGGCTCGTACGCGCAGTCGCCATACAGCCGCCCGCGCAGCTCGCGCGACCGCCCGTGCTCCGGATCGCCGGTCAGCAGGCACGTGACGTACTTGTCGACCTCGGCCTGCAGCTCGAGCTCGAGCTGGGTCAGCGTGCGATCGGCGCGCGCGCACACGATCGCGTAGATGAAGTGGCTCACGCCCTCGATCGCGAGCAGCAGCTCGCCGAAGTCGTGCGTGCCCGCGTCGAGCTTCGCGATCGCGGCCGGATCGATGTAGAGCGCGAGCGCCATCTCGCCGCGATCCTCGATCGCGAGCAACTGCTCGCGCGGCCGCCGCGACCGGACCAGCGCGTCGCGCGAGGCCTCGTCGATCATGAAGTCGTCGACCACGACGCCGGTGTCGACGCGATACAAGGTCTCGAGGCCGCGCTGGACGCGGGCCAGCGTGCGCATTACTGGATGACCCGGATGTTGTCGTTGTCGGGCTCGACCAGCACGCCGAGCGCGCGCAGCTTCTTCTCGACCCACTCGTCGCGCGTGCGCAGCCAGATCTCGTACAGCTTGCCGATATCGGCGCCGGCGAAATCGGTCCGCTTGCGCACCTCGGTGAGCACGTCGACAAAGCGCGGGAACTTGTCGGCGAGCTCGGCGTAGACCTCGGTCAGGTTGCGCGCCGCACCGAGGCTGCGCGCGAGCTGCCCGTACGCGCTCTGGCCGAGGCCGACGTAGTAGTCGACGTCCACCAGCGAGCGCGACAGCGACTCCGCGAAGAACCCGGCGACATACAGCGACGTGTCACCCACCTGCTTGAGCGTGCGCACGCGCTCGCCCGGCTCCTCGCCGGTCTGGGCGAGCTTGACTCCGAGCGGCTCGTCCGTGATTCGCGCCCGGGTCATCTCGCCCAGCAGGCCCACCAGGTACCAGCTCGCCGGGCCGGAGGCGTCGAGCTCGACCGTCGCGAGCGCGTCCGACACCACCTCGTGGAAGAACTCGTCCAGCGAAGCAGCCAACGTGACGTCCATGATCCAATCTTCGGCCGCCGGCGCAGGACTGCAAGATCTCGACGGATTTCTGGGCCTTGAGATTGCTCCGGACGGCCGGGAGCAGCGCCGTGTTCGTGTGTGAACCACACTTTCAGAAACGGCGGACGACTCACCTGGAAATTCGCAGTCGTAGGCCCTTGCGCACGCCCGCCGCACGCCTTACGAAGAGCGCCGTTAGCAGTCGCCCTGGATGAGTGCTAACAAAATTCTGCAAGTCATCGAGGAGCAAGTCATGAACGTTCGTCCGCTGGGAGATCGCATCCTGATCCGTCGCGTCGAAGAGGTCGAGAAGACCCGCGGCGGCATCATCATTCCGGACTCGGCCAAGGAGCGCCCGCTCGAGGGCAAGGTCATCGCCGTCGGCACGGGCAAGCGCCTCGAGGACGGCACGCTCGTCAAGCTCGACGTCAAGGCGGGCGACCGCATCCTGTTCGGCAAGTACGCCGGGACCGAGATCAAGGTCGACGGCGTGGAACACATCATCGTGCGCGAGGACGAAGTTCTCGGCGTGATCGAAGACGCGAGCATCAAGGCTTAAGGAGAATCACATGGCTGCCAAGGACATCATT
The DNA here is from genome assembly GCA_036490935.1 of Kofleriaceae bacterium. Classification (GTDB taxonomy): domain Bacteria; phylum Myxococcota_A; class Polyangia; order Haliangiales; family Haliangiaceae; genus JABFXX01. Next base: position 47,666 of record DASXCY010000014.1, read on the forward strand.
TTCGACGAGAAGGCTCGTGCCCGCGTGCAAACGGGCGTCGACACGCTCGCCAACGCCGTCAAAGTCACGCTCGGCCCGCGCGGTCGCAACGTCGTGATCGAGAAGTCGTGGGGCGCGCCGACGGTCACCAAGGACGGCGTCACCGTCGCCAAGGAGATCGAGCTCGAGAACAAGTTCGAGAACATGGGCGCGCAGATGGTCAAGGAGGTCGCTTCGAAGACCTCCGATAACGCCGGCGACGGCACGACCACCGCGACCGTGCTCGCGCAGAGCATCTACCGCGAGGGCGCGAAGCTGGTCGCCGCCGGCCACAACCCGATGGAGCTCAAGCGCGGCATCGACACCGCGGTCAGCGCGATCATCGAGGAGCTGAAGAAGATCTCGACGCCGACCAAGGGCAAGGACGACATCGCGCAGGTCGGCACGATCAGCGCGAACGGTGACGTCGAGATCGGCGGCATGATCGCCGAGGCGATGAAGAAGGTCGGCAAGGAAGGCGTGATCACGGTCGAAGAGGCCAAGACGCTG
>DASXCY010000015.1:0-11443 GCA_036490935.1 Kofleriaceae bacterium
GCGCCCCGGCGAAGCCGGGGCTTTCGATCGCCGCTCCGCAGCGCCGCGCGATGCTGCGCGCCCCGGCGAAGCCGGGGCTTTCGATCGCCGCTCGGCAGCGCTGCGCGATGCTGCGCGCCCCGGCGAAGCCGGGGCGCGCGATCGCCGCTCGGCAGCGCTGCTCGCGGCCGAGGTCGTCGGCTTTCGAGGCGAGCAGGCGGTGCTGCTGCCGCTCGGCGAGCTCGCGGGCATCGCGCCGGCGAGCCGGGTGTGGCGCACCGGCGAGCCGCTGGCGATCCGCTGCGGCGACGACCTGCTCGGCCGCGTCGTCGACGGGCTCGGCGTGCCGCGCGACGGCGGGCCCGAGCTGACCGGCGAACCGTGGGCCGTCGATCGCGCCGCGCCGCCGCCGCTGCATCGCGGCGAGCCGGCAGCGCTGCCGACCGGCGTGCGCGCGCTCGATACCATGCTCACGCTCGCGCGCGGCCAGCGCGTCGGCTTGTTCGCGGCGGCCGGCGTCGGCAAGTCGACGCTGCTCGGGCAGATCGCGCGAGGCGCCGCGGCCGACGTCATCGTGCTCGGCCTGTGCGGCGAGCGCGGCCGCGAGGTCGACGACTGGCTGCGCGAGCTCGCGCCGGCCCGCGCGCGCACCGTCGTCGTGTGCGCGACCTCCGATGCGCCGCCGCTCGTCCGCCTGCGGGCGGTCCACGTCGCGACCGCGATCGCCGAGTGGTTTCGCGACCGCCGCCGCGCGAACGTGCTGCTGCTCGTCGATTCGCTGACGCGCGTCGCGCGCGCGCAACGCGAGGTCGGGCTGTCGGCCGGCGAGCCGCCCGCGCGCCACGGCTATCCGCCGAGCGTGTTCGCGCTGCTGCCGCGCCTGCTCGAGCGCGCCGGCGCCGGCGAGCACGGCTCGATCACCGGCGTCTACACCGTGCTGGTCGCCGGCAACGACCTCGACGAGCCGATCGCCGACGAGGTGCGCGGCCTGGTCGACGGCCACGTCGCGCTCGATCGCCGGCTCGCCCAGCGCGGCCACTTCCCGCCGATCGACGTGGTCGCGAGCGTGTCGCGCCTCATGCCGCGCGTCGCGACGCCCGCGCACCTCGCGGCCGCGGCTCGAGTGCGCGCCCGGCTCGCCATCTACGAGGAGCACCGCGACCTCGTGACGCTCGGCGCATATCAGGCAGGCCGTGATCGCGCCGTCGACGACGCGGTCGCCGCCTATCCGGCGATCGAGCGCCTGCTCCGCCAGGGCCTGAACGAGCCCGCGGAATGGGCTCGCGTCGTTAGCCAGCTCGAAGCGCTCGCTGGCACTGACTGACGCCCGCGGTACCCGATCTGGGACCTGACGCCGCAGGGTGTTCACATCAATAAATGTGAAGCTTGCAAGCGGGCCTACAATGCACGTGCGCGATTCGGGCATGGTCAGCACTTCTGTCGCGACCGATCTCTGACCGATACTGGCTCACCGCTTGCTGACACGTCGCTCGCGATTCCCATGCAGCGACGCCGGACCTCCAAGATCACCAGCCCCATGACTCCCATCGGCCCGGTGCCGTTTGTCGGCAGGCAGCACGAGCTGGCGGAGCTCAAGGAACAGCTCGCGATCGTGCCGTTGGTCTCGGTGCACGGCGCGCTCGGCTCGGGCAAGTCGCGGCTGGTCAGCGAGCTCGCGACGATGCTCGGCGCGCCGTGCACGATCGTCGAGTGCTACCCGGGCGATCGCGCGTCGGCGCTGCGCTCGCGCGCCGAACGGGCGCTGCGCTGCGTGCCCGGGACGCTCGCGCAGATGCTGACGCAGACCGCGCGCGTGCTGGTGATCGACGACATCCAGCACCTGCGCATCGACGAGGCGTCGAGCCTGCTCTCGCCGCTCGTGCTCGGCCAGACGGCGCTCGGCCGCGTGCTCGTGGTCGGGCGCGATCCGCTCGCGGCCGGCGTCGGCGCGGCGATCGGCGAGCTCGAGCTGCGCGGCCTCGATGCCGAAGCGGCGGCGCAGCTGTGGGCGAGCCTCGAGGAGCAGTTCGGGCCGGTCGACGGCGCGTTCGACAGCGCGTTCGGCCGCACGCGCGGCGTTCCGCTCGCGCTGCGCCGCGAGTACGCGCGCGCCCGGTTCGGGCCCGCGGCGTGGGACATCGCGGCACTCGACGCGCCGTCGCGCGCCGCGATCGACGCGCTCGCGATCTTGCGCCAGCCGGTCGCGCCGGCGGCGGTCGCCGCGCTCGCGCCGGGACCGATCATGAGCGTGCCTGGCGCGGCCAATGAAGCCGCGCTGACGGGGCTGCTCGCGCGCCAGCTCGTCGACGCCGTCGGCGACGGCCGCGTCGTGTTGCACGAGGTCGTGCGCGTCGACGTGCTCGCGCTGCTGCCGCCGGACTCGAAGCAGCGGCTGTCGGCCGCCGCGGCCGAGCTCGTCGCGAGCACCGCGGCGCTTGCGGCCGGCCCACGCCTCGCGTGGCAAGCCGGCGACGACGGCGCGTTCGGCGCGATGGACCAGATCACGCGCGTGCGCGAGGTCGTCTGGCACTGGATCGCCGCGGGCGACCGCGATCGCGCCGCCGACGTGCTGCTTGCAGACCGCGAGCTCGCGGCGCGTGCCGGCGGCGCCGGCGAGTTCGAGGCGCTGCTCGATGCGCTCGGCGATCGGCCGCGCCCGCGCCGCTCGACCGGCGACGCGCGCGAGACTGGCCAGGTCGGCGTCGTGCAGCTGCCGATCGATCCCGAGCGGGCTCGCGCGCTCGCCGCGCTGCGCGTCGAGATCGCGGTGCGCGCCGGCCGGTTCACCGAGGCGTTCGAGCGCGCGACCGCGGCGCCAGGCTCGGCGTCGCCGCTCGTGCACGCCGAGCTCGTGCTCGCGTCGGGCGATGTCGCGGCCGCGCGCCGCGCGCTGCACTCGGTCATCTCGTCGACCGATCCGAGCGAGCGCGCCCGGGCCGCCGCGGTGCTCGCCGAGCTCGAGCTGCTCGCCGGCAAGCCGGACTCCGCGCTCTCGCACCTCGGGTCGCTAGGTGATATCTCCGCGGCCGATCCGCTCGCGCGTGCGCGCGTCCACCTCGCGGCGGCGCGCGCCGACGAGTACGCGGGCCGCGTCGCGGCGATGCGGTCGGCGCTCGCGCGTGCTCACGGCGCGTGCAAGAGCGTGCCGGCGTGCCTGGAAGCGAGCGAGCTCGCCGCGGTCGTCGATGCGCGCCGCGCGGTCGGCCTCGCACGCGAGGGCCGGCTGGTCGAGGCTCAGACCGCGCTCGATGCCGCCGACGCGATCGCGCGCGAGCTCGACGCGGTCGCGGTCGCCGACGAGGTCGCGAGCGCGCGCGCGCTCGTCGCCAAGCGCCGCGGCGACAGCCAGGGCGCGGCCGCGCTGCTCCACGAGCTCGTGCGCGCCCGCCGCGAGCGCGGCGACGAGCTCGGCGCGCTGCGTGCGGAGCTCGATCTCGCGGAGCTCGCGATCGTGCGCGGTCAGCCGGCGCTCGCCGCCGAGCTGTCGAGCGCGGCGCTCGCCTCGAGCGTACGCCGCGAGCTCGGTCACCTCGCCGCGCGCGGCAGTGCGGTGGTCGCCGCGATCGATCTCTACGAGCTGCGCCTCGACGCGGCGTTGCCGCGCCTCGAGGACTTGCACGGCCGCCCGACGCTCGATGCCGCGACCGGCGCACAAGTCGCGGTCGCGCTCGCCACCGCGCGCGCTCTCTCCGGCCAGCGCACCGGTGCGCTCGAGCTCGCCCAGCTCGCCGGAGCAGAGACGCGCGACGAGCTCGATCGCAAGCTCGCGACCGCCGACGTCGCGCTCGCAACCGGCGACGTCGCGCTCGCGCTCGAGACCGCGCGCGACACCGCCGTGCTCGCCGAACGCGCGCATCGCACGATCGAGCTCGCGTCGGCGCTCGTCATCGTCGCGCGCCTCGAGCTCGCGCGCGGCGATCGCGCCAGCGCGCGCGCGGCCGCCACGCGTGCCGCTCGCGAAGCGGCCGCCGCCGGGCTCGTGCGCACGCGCGTGCTCGCATTGCTCGCGCTGTCGGCGCTCGCGCGTGACGACGACGACATGGCGTCGGCCGTGGCCTACGCGCGCGATGCCGCCGAGCTCGCGCTCGCGGCCGGCCTGCCGGTCGAGCGGCTGGTCGCGTACGCCGCGCTCGACGCGATCTCCGGCCACGATGCGGTCGCCGATCCGAGCGCGCCGAACGCGGCGACGATGGCGCCCGCCGCGATCGAAGGCGCGGCACGCCTGCTCACCGACCTCGGCCTCACCGCGCAGCGCCCGTTCCGCGTGATCGACGCCGACGGCATGCAAAGCGACGTCGCCGATGCGAACCCCGAGATCCTGCGCCTGCCGGGCCGGGCGCTCGCGGTCGACGGCGTGCGCGAGGTGATCTGGCGTCACGGCCAGGAGCTCGCCGATCTGCGCCGCCGCTCGCTGCTCAAGCGCCTGCTGTTCCTGTTCGCGGCGCAGCCCGGCAAGGTGTTCTCGAAGGAGTCGATCGTGCAGGCCGTGTGGAACGTCGAGTACCACCCGCTGCGCCACGACGCGGCGCTGTTCACGAACATCATGCGCATTCGCCGCCTGCTCGGCGAGGACGGCTCCGAGATCATCCGCGTGACCGAAGACGGCTATCGGTTCGTGCCGCCGCGCGACTTTCTGTTCGTGATCCCCCGGTGACCAAGAAGTCGGGCATCGGGCATCGGGCTTCGGGCGCTGGCCGGAACAAGCAAACCGCGAAGCGGCTCCGGCCAAAGCCCACAGCCCGAAGCCCGAGGTCCTGGGTCTCCTTCGTCAAGAAGCACGGCATCGTCCTCGCCTCCGCGCGCGGCCCGGTGCCGAGCCTGGCCGAGGCGGTCGCCGGCGAGCCGATCGTCGGCAGCTGGTGGGCGCACCGCAAGGGCCGCGCGATCTTCGCGGCGCTGTCGCAGCTCGACGATTCCGATGACGTGCGCTGCTTCAAGCTGATCGCCGGCAAGGTGACGCTCGTGCATCGCCGATTGTGGCCGGCGCTCGTCAAGCTCGCGCGCGCGGGCGTGCTCGCGCCCGGGCGCCTCGCCGCGATCCAGCAGGAGCACATGCCGACCGGCGAGCATCGCAACCTCGTGACGTCGTTTCCCGACTGGGTCGACGACGCGACGGCGCGCGCAGCGGGTCAGCTCTCGGTCGAGGCGGCGAGGTCCGCGCTGTCGTCGATCATCTGATCCTCGGCGCGCTCGGCGTGCTCCCACTGCGCGAGACGCACGCGATTGCCGCGGCGCCGCCGCACGAACGCGACGGTGAGCAGCAGCGCGCATGCGACCCACACCGCGAGCCCGAACAGCCCGATCGGCGCGAACATGTAGCGGTTGCCGAGGCTGTCGCGCCACTCCTCGAACAGCGCGTGGATCGGTTTGCCGAACGCGCTGATCGCGGCGCGATCGAGGCCGTCGCCGCGCGCGACCGCCGCGAGGAACCTGCGAAACGGCCAGCGGTCGCCGTTGCCCGCGGTGTCTTCCCAGCGGCCGCGCCGCGCGAGGTAGCCGACGAAGTCATAGCTCTCGGCGTACGCGCGATTCGCCGGCGCCTCCTCGGCGGGAAAACTGCGATCGAGCTCGTCGAGCGGCACGATGCCGCCGAACCACGCCATGCCGGCGAGCGTCTCGGTGCGGTCCCACGACCACTCCGCCGAGTGCTGGTACGCGAAGCCTTCGTGGAGCCAGTGCGGCGCGCGGTCGCCGAGTGCCGCGCCGAGCGCGACGTGCGCGAGCTCGTGGCGCATCGTCGAGATCGGATCGGCGAGCTGCGAGCCACGCCGCATCGCGATCGACACCACGCCGAGATCCGGATACGCGACGCCGACGGCCCACGGCGGCGCGCCGCGCCCGGGTGGTGCGACCGCGGGAAGCTCGCTCGCGTCGCCCACGAGCTGGATCTCGATCGCCGGCGGCTGTGGCAAGCCCGCGAGGTCGGCGTCGATCGCCGCGAGCTCGTGCTCGGCGGAGTCGCGCATTTGCACGGCGACATCCTCGAGGCCGGGCTCGTAGCGCACGGTGACGCGGCCGTGCGACGGCAGCGACACCAGCGTGGCCGCGCGTGCCGGCAGCGCGAGCGCGGCGAACAGCACGAGCACGACGAGCGTCCTCATGGGTAATGCAACACGATCTGCTGCGAGCTGCCTTGCGTGTCGTGCAGGTAGATCACGGCGGCACCCGCGAGCACGGCACCGGCGATCGAGGCGTATACCCACCACTTCGTCGGCTCGTTCATCCCCGCGGTGGCGCGCTCCGCGTTCGACTCGAGGAGCAGCGGCCGGTCCGGATCGGGCGCGTGCTCGTCCCAGGTCTGCACGCGATCGGCGACGAGCGCGGCGATGCGATCGGCCTCGGCGAGCGAGCCGGTGCCGTCGGCGCCGCCGAGCCGGACGAGCGGTTCGGCCTTGCCGGCGTGGCCCCACACCTCGATGCGATCGCCCGTGCGCACGAGCGCGACGCGCGCACCGACGGTCTCGAGCACGGCCGCGAGCTCGGCGGGCGGCGGCCGCTTGCCGTGCCAGCCCGCGATGCGGGTCGCGAGCGCGCTCCACTTGCCCGCCATGTCGGCGAGCTCGATCGCGACCGTCTTCTGCTTGCGCGTCGCGGTGCCGACGAGGTAGCCGCGCTTGGTGCCGGCGGCCGCCGCGATCACGTGCGAGCCGGCCGGCAGCACGAGCTGCGCGGGTGTCGTGCCGGCCGGCGCGAAGTCGACGTACAGCGTCGCGCCGGGCTCGGCGGTCGTCACCTCGAGCGGCACGGTCTCGCGCCCGCCGACGAAATCGATGTCGGGATACTTGTCGAGCACGCTCGCCGGCACGTCGGGCGAGCCGCCGACCGCGCGCAGCCGGGTCGCCGCGGTCATCGCGCGATCGGTCTCGCCGGCGCGGTCCGCGCACAGCAGCTCGTATGCGAGCGCGCGCGGCAGCTCCGGCACGGGAATGCCCGCGGCCTGGCGCGTCGCGAGCAGCGCGATCGCCTGATCCGCCTTCGCGATCGCCTCGGGACATTGCAGCTCGCCGAACGCGTGCTGCGCGTCGGCCATCGCGACCGCGAGCGCGCCGTCGTCACGCGATCCGGCGATCCCGGCGAGCGCGTCCTCGAGGCCGTCGCCGAAGATCGGATCGAGCCCGGCGGCGACGAGCGCCTTGCCGAGCGTGCGCCGCGCGGCGCCATCGTCAGGTGGGCCGAGATCGATCGTCGCCACCCGCTCGTGGTGCGCGGGTGGCCCGGCGGCCGCGACCGCGCACGCGAGGAGCGTCAGACCTGCGGTAGCTGTTCGAAGTACTTGTTGAGCGCCCATACGTCACGCGCCCGGAGCCCGTCGAACTGCAGCCCGGTCGCCTTGTCGTCGGACCAGCGCACGGTCGAGCCGATCTCGATCGCCTCTTCCATCGTCGGAACTGGAAACACGATCTGCACCCGCTGCCCCATCGCGAGCCGTCCACCCACCGCCACCAACGCGCCGCCCAGAGACAGGTTCAGGACCGTGCAGGGCTTCGTCGCGCCGTCGATCACGACCTTCGCGGCGATCGAGACGGCATGGCGGGTCGAGGTACGTCGATTGTCGGCCAAGGCGATTGCTCCCGATCACCATTGTATCGACGTCCACCGCAAAAGGATGGATCCAAGTCGGGGATTTCGCACCTGCCCGTTACTGCAGCTTGATGTCGATGTACGCCTTCTTGCGCAGCTCGTCGATCCACGTCTGCGTGGCCTTCTCGAGCTCGCGGCGGTGCAGCTCGCGCTGCAGCTGCTCCTTCATCTCGGCGTACGGCTTGAGCGCGGAGCTCTTGACCTCCTCGGCGAAGAACACGTGCAGCCCGTCCGAGCCGGTCACCGGGCCGCGCACGTCGCCCTTCTGCATCGCGAACACGATCGGCTCCCACTCCGGGTTGATGCTGCCGCGCTCGAACCAGCCGAGCTCGCCGCCGGCCGGCGCCGTGCTCGAATCCTGCGAGACCGCCTTCGCGACGTCGCCGAACACCTCGCCGGCCTTGACGCGATCCATCGCCTGCGCCGCCTGTTCCTTCGCGGTCGCGAGCTGCTGCTCGGTCGCATGCTCGGGCACCTTGATGAGGATGTGTGCGAGCCGCACCGCGCTGACCGCGGCCGACCGCCGCTGCAGCTCGTCGTAACGGGCGCGCACGTCTTCCTCGGTGACCTGGACCTTGGGCGCGACAAGCTGGTTGACCGCGCGCAGCCGGAGCAGCTGGCGCTTCAGGTCGGCCTTGTACGACGGGATCGTGAAGCCCTGCGCGGCGAGGGCCTGGGTGAGACCGGCATCGTCGAGCTTGTTGTTCTGCTTGATCTCGTCGAGCGCGGCCTGCACCTCGGTGGTATCGACCTCGATCTTCGCCTGACCCGCGGCCTGCACGATCAGCTCCTCGCTGACCATCTCGTCGAGCACCTGGCTCGCGAGCTTCGCGATGCGGCGCTTGCGCTCCGCCGGGTCCTGGATCTGCGCCGCTTCCGCACGCAGCGGCACGAGCCGCGCCTGCAGCTCGCTGTCGAGGATGATCGCGTCGTTGACGACGGCGACGACGCGCTCGAGCGCGACGTGCTTGCCCGCATTGGGCGACACCGGCGCGTCGCTGCCGCCGCCGGTCGGCGGATCGGCGGATGCCACCGCGGAGGCGGCGAGCAGGGCGACGAGGGCTAGACGGAGCATCACGGGCGGTTGGACCTCGGGGTCACGGTGTCGGTTGCCCGCTTCCGGCGGGCGGAGCTTCGAGCGGCGGTGCGGCCGGAGCGGCCGGCGGGGGTGCGACGTCCTTGCCGCGGCCGTCGTCGCCGGAAGCCGACGTGTCGATGCGCACCTTCGCCAGGTTCGCCTCGTCGATCTCGATCTTCGCGGCGGCGCGCAGCTTGTCGACGAAGTCCTTCTGCGCGGCGAGCCGTTTCTCGCGGAAGAGCTTGTTGCGGATCTGCGGCTTCATGTCGTCGAGCGTCTTGGTCACGGCGCGCAGCCGGCCGGTCTGCTTGAGGATGTAGAACTTGCCGTCGCCGCCGTCGACCACGCCCGACACGTCACCGGTGTTGACGAGCGTGAACGCCGCCTTGACGACCGGCGCCGCCACGTCCTTGGTGGTGGCGTCGAGGTAGCGCAGGTCGCCCGAGCGCAGCTTGGTCTCCTCGTCGGTCGAGTACTTCGCGACCAGATCGCGGAAGCCCTTGTTGGTCTTGCCGGCCTCGCCCTTGGCCTCGAGCAGCACGCGATCGGCCTGCGCCTTGTTCTTGACGATGATCGCCGACACGCGCACCTGCTCGGGCTTGACGTAATCGCCGACGTTCGCGTCGTAGTACGTCTTCATCTCGGCGTCGGTGACCACGTCGGCGGTGACCTTGGTGTCGAACTCCTCGCGCATCAGCTTCTGGATCATCACCTGCTTCATCGTCCGCACGACCTCGGGATCCTTGTCGAAGCCGCGCCGGTACGCTTCCTTCGCGAGGATCTCGAACTTGATGAGCGAGTCGAGGAACTCCTTCTTTTGCTCGAGCGACGTGTAGCGCGCGCGGATGTACGGCGACTGCCGGTTGATGCGCTCCTGGAACTCGCCGAGCGTGATCGTGACGTCGTCGATCTTCGCGAGCACCGCGCCGAGCTCGGCCGCGCTCTGCGGCGGCGCGCTCGGACCACCGCCACCCGGGGTGCTCTTGCCCGGAGGCCCGGCCTGCGTGCTCGCGTCCTTCTTCTGGCAGCCGAGCGCGAGCCCGTAACCGAGCGCGATGCCGAGCAGCACGGTGAGCGCGGTTCTCATATGATTCACGTCGCAGTAGCACGGCGGCCGTGCTGCAACAAGTCACGGAAACGGCGCGGGGACCACGCCGTGACCCTCGGTGCCGCGTCTAGATCGCAGGCAGCGCGGCGAGCGCCACCAGGCGTTCCCTCGCGGGCGGTGGCGCGGCGAACCGGCCGTCGGGGAGCTTGCGCCAGCCGGCGGCGGTCGGGTCGAGCCGGCTGTCGGGCGGCAGCGCGATCGCGACGCGCGCCGCCGAGATCTCGAGCGCGAGCGCGCCGAGCTTGCGGGCGATCGCCTTGTGCGCCATCAGCTCGCCGAGCAGGATGACGTCGCCGGGCAGCGGGCCGTAGCGGTCGGCGATCTCGCCCATCACGGCGGCGAGGTCGTCGTCGTCGACCACCGCGGACAGCCGCTTGTACAGCTCGAGGCGCTGGCCGGGATCGGGGACGTAGTCGTCGGGGATGAAGCCGGGAATCTCGATCGACAATTCCGGGTCGACCGCGGAGTGAATCGGCTCGCCGCGCAATTCGGCGACCGCGACCTCGAGCATCTTGACGTACTGATCGAAGCCGACCGCGGCGATCGAGCCCGATTGCTTCGCGCCGAGCAGCTCGCCGCCGCCGCGGATCTCGAGATCCTGCGACGCGATCTGGAAGCCCGCGCCGAGCTCGGTGAACCGCTGCAGCGCCTCGAGCCGGCGCCGCGCCTCGTCGGTGATGTGCTCGGGCGGCGGCACGAGCAGGTAGCAGTACGCGCGATCCTTGCTGCGGCCGATGCGGCCGCGCAGCTGGTAGAGCTGCGCGAGGCCGAACGCGTCGGCGCGCGCGACGAACATCGTGTTCGCGCGCGGGATGTCGAGGCCGCTCTCGACGATCGTGGTCGCGACGAGCACGTCGAGGTCGCCGCGCACGAACTGCAGCATCACCTCTTCGAGCTTCTCGGCGGGCAGCGCGCCGTGGCCGATGCCGATGCGCGCGGCCGGCACGAGGCCGTGGAGGTACTCGGCCCAGTCGTCGATCGTGCGGTCGTCGTCGCGCGGTTTGGTCCGGCGCTGGGGCCGCGCCTCGTTCGGGATGCGGTGATCGGGCTCCTGCTGGCCCATCGTCCCGATGGTGGGCGTGATCCAGAACACTTGCCCGCCGCGCGCGATCTCGCGCTCGATCGCCTCCTTGATCGTCGCGTCGTCGACGCGCGACACGAACGTGCGCACCGCGCGGCGATCGGCGGGCGGCGTCGCGATGATCGAGAGGTCGCGCAACCCGGCGAGCGCGAGGTGCAGCGTGCGCGGGATCGGCGTCGCGGTCAGCGTCAGCACGTCGACCTGCGTGCGCGACTTCTTGATCCGCTCCTTGTGCGCGACGCCGAACCGCTGTTCCTCGTCGATCACGAGCAGGCCGAGATCCTTCCAGCGCACGTCGGCCGACAGCAGGCGGTGCGTGCCGACGACGACGTCGAGCTGGCCGGCGGCGAGCTTGGTGACGGTCTCCGTCTGCTCGCGCTTGTTCTGGAACCGCGACAGCTTGCCGACCTCGACCGCGAAGCCGTGGAACCGCTCGCCGAGCGTGCGGAAGTGCTGCTCGACGAGCACGGTCGTCGGCGCCAGGATGCACGCCTGCTTGCCGCCTTGCACGCACCGGAAGATCGCGCGCAACGCGACCTCGGTCTTGCCGTAGCCGACGTCGCCGCAGACGAGGCGATCCATCGCGCGCGGCGCCTCCATGTCGCCGAGCACGGCA
>DASXCY010000016.1:0-52588 GCA_036490935.1 Kofleriaceae bacterium
CAGAGTGGCGGCTGGAAGCGCGGACACCTTGCCGAGATTTTTCGCGACGGCTTCACGATCCTGCGCGACGAAGAGATCGACGCGATCTCCGACTGGGGGCTCGACGCCGACAAGCTCGTCCGGTTCGCGGCGGAGAAACGCTAGCTCTGGTACCCTCGCCGGATGCGACGCTTTCCGCTCGTACTACTCGGCTTGGTCGCGTGCGGACCGACGAGCGCGGATTACCCCAAGCGACCGCAACTCGACGAGGCCACGGTCAAGACGCAGTCACGAGCGTTCGTCGATGCGTACGATCGGGGCGATTCTAAGGCGCTGCTTGGCACGATGGCGCCGGCATTCGTGTGGTTCAAGGAAGCGCGCATGGCCGACCGCGACTCGTTCGCGGGCCTCGTGCGCGACCTCGCGCACGCGCCTCGGCGCACGCGGCACTGGGTCGAGGAGCACGTCTACCTCGGCGAGGATTCGGCAGTGTTCATCGGCGAGTCGCTCGAGCAACAACCGGCCGAGGACGGCGGCAAGCCGCTGACCCGCGACGGCTGGTCGACCGTGGTCTGGGTTCGCGACCACGGCGCGTGGAAGGTCGCGCACTACCAGTGGCAGAAGGGCGGGATCGATGTCGAGCGCGACGTGTGGAACGACCAGTTCCGCACCGGCGCGGGCTTCAACCACAAGCCGAACCAGCTGCTCGTCGACGCCGTCAAGGGTCGCACGCCCGGCCGCGCCCTCGATCTGGCGTCGGGACAGGGCCGCAATGCGCTCTATCTCGCGACCCAGGGTTGGACGGTGACCGCCGTCGACATCTCGGATGTCGGCCTGAAGATCACGGGCGACAGCGCCGCCGCCGCGAACGTGAAGATCGAGACCGTCGAAGCCGACACCGATGACTACGATCTCGGCACGGACAGGTGGGATCTCGTCGCGATGATCTATGCCGGCGCGGACGACCCGCTCGTCAAGCGCGCGCAGGTCGCGCTGAAGAAGGGCGGGCTGTTCGTCACCGAGTACTTCGCGACCGATTCGGATACGGCGAAGATGGGTGCGGGAGGCTGGGACAAGGCCGCGCTGGCCGCCGAGTTCAAGGGCTTCAAGATCGTGCGCGATGACGAGGTCCTCGACCTGCCCGACTACGGCAAGGAGAAGGACAAGGTGGTCCGCTTCGTTGCCGAAAAGCAGTGATGCGCGGACCGCTCCGGTGCGTGAAGTGCGGGCACACCAAGGCGGCCGGCGAGGTCGCGCGCGTGCTGCGCCCCGGCGGCGTGTTCGTCCATCACGGTCCGCTCGTGTATCACTTCGGCGCAGACGCGGCCCTGCGCGGCGCAGGCGTCCGCGTCGCGGCTACGCCAAAACTGGCGTCATGACCGCTCGGACCGCCGGCGCTTGTGGTTTTCTCCGGGGCATGAAGACCCACCTAGCAAGTCTCGTCTTGGTCGTCGGCATGCTCGCGCCGCTCGGAACCGTGCTGGCTCAGCCCGCGATGCCCGCCACCAAGCTCAACCGCGCCAGCTACTCCGACTATCGTCAGCTCGCGGTCGATGGCGACCAGATCTACTTCCTGCGCAAGAACGGCCAGATCCTCGTCGAGGATGCGAGCGGGTTTCGCGTGTACGACGCGGCAACCGACGGCACCAAGCAGATCGCGACCGATCACGGCACGGTCTTCGCGCTGAAGAGCGGCGGCCAGCTATGGCGGCGCGCCGGCGAAGACAGCAAGTGGGAGCAGATCGACACCGCCACGGGCACGAAGCAGATGCTCGCGGTCGCGAACCAGCTGTACGTGCTCAAGGACGACAGCACGATCTGGCAGTTCAGCAACGGCAACTGGACGCAGATCGACAACGGCGGCGACTCCAAGGCACTCGTCGGCGATCGCCGCGGCAACCTCTACGTGCTGAAGCACAACGGCAACGTCTGGGAGTACGCCGGCGGCTGGAAGCAGATCGACACGGCCACCGGGACGCGCCAGATCTCGGCCGGCCACGGCCTGCTCTACGCGCTCAAGGGCGCCGGCGACATCTGGCGCTTCGACGGCAGCCAGTGGGCGCAGATCGATCAGTCGACCGGCACGCACCGCATCTACGCGAGCGGCGAGGATCTGTTCGCGGTCAAGAAGGACGGCGCGATCTGGCTGTGGCGAAACGCCGGCTGGACGCAGGTGTCGAAGGAAGACGTGGTCGATGCCGTGGTCTCGCGCGGCAAGCTCTACGTGCTGCGGCCGAACGGCCAGGTCGTCTACGTCGACAAGTCGTGACTCGCTAGAACTTGTGGTGCGGCTCCGCCAGGCCGTGCTTCGCACCGAGCGCGACCATCACCTGGCCGCCGAGCGCGTCGTTCGGCGCCCGGCTGCCGTCGAGGCGCGCGTACGGTGAGCTGCCGGCCTCGGCGACCGCGTCGAGGCTGAGCGAGTGCGGCAGCGGGTGGTCGAGCTGCAGCGTCGCGCCCGCGGAGGTGTCGAAGCCGTCTCCCGCGTCTCGAACCCACGTCTGCGTGCGCGCGAGGAACGGCGACAGCGAGACGGTCGTCGTGCGATGCACGCCGAGTGCGACCGCGAGCGAGCCGGTCGCGCGCGACTCGAGGGCGAGGTTGCCGTCGAAGGTCGGGTACAGCTCGTGCGAGACGGTCGTGCTGGCGATCACGCGGCCTCGTCGCATGCCGAGCCAGCCGGCGCCGGCCGGCGTGCCGAACGCGGGCAAGCCGCTCGAGTCGACGGTCTCGCTGTACGAGCTCGTCGTCTCGCCGTCGACCTGCGTGGTGCCGGTCTGCGTCGCCTGCCCGCCTGCCCACTGCCAGCCGACGTGCGCGCCGCCGAACCAGGCGCCGGTCTCGATGCTCGCGCGCACCGGGTAGATGCCGGTCGTCACCGCGCCGAGGTCGCTGTCTCCGGCCTTGAGCGCGTCGTTCGTGATCGCGAGCGCATCGATCTGCACGTCCGAGCCGGTGCGCGCGTGGCGATAGCCGACCAGCACGAAGTCGAAATCGATCGCGACCGTGCGGCGCGCGACGTCGCGATCGATCTGCTCGGTCTTGCCGTGGCCGAATGCCATGTGGAAGATCGAGTAGCGATTCGGTCCGTGATCCCACAGTGGGCCGAGCCCCATCTCGATGTTCTGGTACTGCTCGGCGTAGGGTCGCCGCCACAGCGAACGGCGCGCGTCGATCGCCGGCGCGAGCCCGGCCGCGCGGTCGCCGCGGATCCGCAGGAAGATGCCCGCATCGAGACATAGCTCGTAGCGCGCGACGCCCGCGACCGGCGCCGCGTCATCGCTGCCAGCGTGCAGCACGCCCTGCACCGATCCGCTCAGCAGATCGCAGCTCACGCCGGCGACCGCCGCCGCGGCGCCACCGCCGAGCCCGACGCCGGTCGTTCCGGCGACGAGCTGGCCATACGCGACGGCGGCCGCATCGGGGCGATCGCCGCCGTCGTCGATGATGTCCTGTAGATCCGGCAACACGAGCTGCGAGGCGCCGAGCGCGAGCTCCGGCGGCAAACCGGTCTTCGGCGGAGCCGCGCCTTGCGGGGCCGGCGGTGGCGGCAGCTCGTCGGCGCGGGCAAGGTCGGGCGCTGCGATGGCAGCTAGCAGGAAGACCCGGCACGCCAGCGTTGTTCGCATCGCGCCCGGAGTTGCAACGCGCGCGCCGCGACGCGAAGCGTCTCCGGCGGCGCGCGGTGTCGGAGACCTACCATCGGTGTAAACTGTCGAACGAGCGCGATGGTCGCCAGGGCACAGCTCGTCGGCCGGCAGCTCGGCGATTTTCGATTGCTCGAGCAGATCGGCCACGGCGGCATGGGAGCCGCCTATCGCGCCGAGCAAGTCACGCTGCGCCGCGACGCGGTCGTCAAGACGATCGCAGCCGAGGCCGTCTCCGACGAGTCGAAGGTGCGCTTCTTGCGCGAGGCGCGGCTCGCGTCTCAGCTCGATCACCCGTACGCGGCGCACGTCTACGCGTTCGGCGCGGAGAGCGATGGATTGCTGTGGATCGCGATGGAGCTGGTGCGCGGCACGCCGCTCGATCGCTACCTCGCCGATCAAGGCGCGATGCCGCTCGCGCGCTTCCTGCCGTTCTTCGACCGCCTGTGCGAGGTCGTGTACTCGGCGCACGAGCAAGGCATCGTGCATCGCGACATCAAGCCGGCGAACGTGATGGTCGTGCGGCGCGCGGGCAGGCTGCTGCCGAAGTTGCTCGACTTCGGCATCGCGCGCGGCGCCACCCTCGAACGCGACGCGCCGGCCGAGTCCACGAAGCCCGCGCACGCGATCGTGGACGCACCGCTCGACGACAGCGGCCGCTCGGTCACGATCCGAGGCCATCTCGTCGGCAGCCCGAGCTACATGGCACCCGAGCAGTGGGTCGACGCCGCACGCGCGACCGCGCAGACCGATCTGTACGCGCTCGCGATCACCGCGTACGAGCTGCTCGCCGGGCGGCGTCCATTCGACGGCAAGACCGTGCTCGAGATCGCGCGCGCGCACGCTCGCACCGCCGTGCCGCCCGTCGGGCCGAGCTTGCCGGTCGCGCTCGACCACGTGTTCCAGCGCGCGCTCGCAAAGCGCGCCGCGGATCGCTACGCGACCGTGCTCGAGCTCGCATCCGCCATGCGCGAGGCCTCCCGCGATTCGGCACACGCGCAGGCGATCGATCTCGACGAGGTCGTGCGCGACGCGTTCGTGCAGGCGGGACCGCAACCGCTCGCCGAGGCCTTGCTCGAGCTGGCCGCAGCGCGCGGGCCGGCCGCCGCGACCGAAGCAGCGTGGCGCGTCGTGGCAGTGCTCGTGCGCGCGATCGGCGTCGTGGCGCTCGCCGCTCACGTGCGCGTCGGCGAGCGCAAGCTCGACAGCAAGACGCGCGGGCTCGTCCAGATGCTCGTCGGCCGCGGCCTCGATCACGAGGAATGGCTCGCGCTCGCCGAGCAGCTCGTCGCGCCGTTCGCCGAGCGCGCGCAGGCACATCCGGTGCCCGAGCTGGTCGAGGTGATGTGGGCAGGCAGCGAGCCACGCCGGATGTTTCGCGAGCTGCTCGCGTTGCGCAGCTCGCGCGAAGGCGCCGACGTCGAGCACGTACGCGCGCTGCTCGCCGAGCTCGGCAAGGTGCTGCGGAGCTGCGCGTTCGTCGAGGATTACGGCTGGGCCGCGGCGAGCACACGCGGCGGCGAATCGTGGACCGGGCCGCGACGGCAACCGCGCGACACGTGCCCGGTGCCCGCCGATGCGACGCCCGGCTCGGTGTGGCTCGTCGATCGCGACAACACGCCGGTGCTCGAGCTGTCGCCGTTCGTGCGCGTGGCTCCGCCGTCACCCGGCGCGGATGACGAGCTGTTCGTGATCGACGGCCCGGCCCGGCGCGGCGCGCGCGCCGTCGCGTGGCCGCGCGAGTTCGAGCATTACGACGAGCAGCTCGCGAAGTTCGTGGCCCAGCACCTCGCGCCGATCGCCGAAGTCGGCACCGAGCACGCGGAAGCGGCGCCGTATCGCGGCCTCGCGTCGTTCGGCCCGGCCGATGCCGCGATGTTCTTCGGCCGCGAGCGCGAGGTCGAGGCCGTCGTCAACCGGCTGCGCGTCGAGCCGCTGATCGCCGTCGTCGGGCCCTCGGGCGTCGGCAAGAGCTCGTTCGTTCATGCCGGAGTTCTCCCCGCGCTGCCCGAGACGTGGCAGGTCGTCTCGCTACGCCCGGGCGCCTCGCCGCTCGCCGCCCTCGAATCGCGCCTCGGCAGCGCGGGGCTCGCGGCGGTCGGCCTCGCCGAGCGGCTGCGCACCGACCCGAGCGAGCTCGCGCACGTGCTCGACGCCGCGGCGCACCGCCAGGGCGCGCGGCTCGTCGTCGTGATCGATCAGCTCGAGGAGATGTTCACGCAGTGCCGCGACGCTGCGACGCGCGAGCTGTTCGCGCGTGCGCTGGCGGCGCTCGACGGCCGCGCGCCGGTGCACGTGGTCCTGACCTTACGCGATGACTTTCTCGTGCGCGCCGCCGAGCTACCGGGGCTCGGCGCGCGCCTGCAAGCCGGGCTGGAGTTGGTCATGCTGCCCGACTCGGCCGCGCTGCGCCGCACGCTCGTCGAGCCGCTGCGCCACGTCGGCTACGCGTTCGAGACCGAGGCGATGCCCGACGAGATGGTCGGTGCGGTGCGCGACCATCCCGGCGCACTCGCGCTGCTGTCGTTCGCCGCGAGCAAGCTGTGGGAGCTCCGCGATCGCAAGTTCCGCCAGCTGCCGCGCCGTGCGTACTCCGCGATCGGCGGAGTCACCGGCGCGCTCGCGCGTCACGCCGAGGAGACGCTGACCTCGTTGCCGGAGGCGGATCACGCGCTCGTGCGGGAGTTGTTCCGGCATCTCGTCACGAGCGAAGGCACGCGCGCGATGCTGCTGCGCGACGAAGCGATCCAGCTGCTCGGCCGCGGCGCGGCCGCCGAGCGCGTGATCGAGACGCTCGTCGAACGCCGGCTCGTCACCGGCTATGAAGGCGATGCCAAGACCGAGCGCATCGAAGTCGTGCACGAGGCGCTGCTGACCGCGTGGCCGCGCCTCGTCGATTGGCAGCGCGAGGACGCCGCGAACGCGCGGCTGCGCGACCAGGTGCGCTCGGCCGCGCGCCAGTGGGGCGAGCGCGGGCGGCCGAAGGGCCTGCTGTGGCGGGGCGAGGCGCTGCTCGAGCTCAAGCTGTGGCGCTCGCGGCAGGGCATCGTGCTCACCGATCTCGAGCATGCGTTCGCAGAGGCGAGCATCGCCGAGGAAACGCGCGCACAGCGGATCCGGCGCGGCATCGTGGCGACGATCATCGCCGGGCTCGTGATCGGCCTCGTCGTGCTGCAACGCGCGAACGCCGCGGCCGAACGCAACGCCGACGCGGAGCGCCGCGCGAACCTCGCGATGCTCGTCGAGCAAGGCCGCGCGCAGTTGATCGCCGATCATCCGCAGGAGGCGATGGTGTACCTGTCGGAGGCGTACACGCGCGGTGCGCGCGATCCGAACCTGGCGTTCATGCTCGGCGTCGGCAAACGTGCGCTCGCGGGTCAGCTGTTGACCGTCGATCACGGCGCGATCGTGAAGTGGGCGGCGCTGTCTCCCGACGGGATGCGGCTCGTCACGACCGGCCTCGACGGCAAGACGCGGATCTGGGACGCGGCGTCCGGCACGCTGCTGCGCGAGTTGTCAGCGGGCGGCAAGACGTTCGCCGAGTACCCGAGCTTCGCCGGAACCGGCCTGCTCACGTGGTCGCCGCCCGACGAAGTTCCGACGGTGTGGGATCTCGCCACCGGCACGAAGCGGTTCGCGCTGCCGGTGCCGGCGGGATCGCCCGCCGAGGCGACGAGCGACGGCTCGACGATCGTCACCCTCGAGGCCGGCATGGTGCGCACGTGGAACGCCGCCGATGGAAGCCCGCGCGGCCAGCGCGCGCTGCCGCCGGGAGACGAGCTCGTGCTGCGGCTCTCGGGATCGTCGTACATGGCCGACGTCGCGGACGGCGCCGCGGTCGGTCCGATCGATCTGTCCGCGCCGCCGCGCGTCGTGCCGGGCGCGCATTATTCGTGGTTCGGTGGCGCGGGTAAGGAGCTCGCGACGATCGACGTCGCGGCGCGCAAGCTGCGGCTATGGCAGGTCGCCGATCCCGACAAGCCGGTCGCGTTCAGCGATCACACGGGCGAGACGATGATGTTCGCCGCGTTCTCGCCCGACGGCTCGAAGCTCGTGTCGGCGCTGGGCGACGAGCACGCGGCGCGCCTCTGGGACGTCGCCAGTCTCGGCTCGATCTCGCTCGACGGCCACGCCGGATACGTGCTCGCGGTCGCGTGGACCGACGACGGCAAGACCGTCGCGACGGGTTCCGCCGATCGCACGGTGCGCCTGTGGGATCCGCAAACGGGTGCACCGCGCCGGGTGCTGTACGGCCACACCGACGTGATCTCGTCGATCCACTTCGATCGATCCGGGCGGCGCATGATCACGGGGTCGTACGATGGCACGGCACGCGTGTTCGACACGGCAGCCGACGCGACGCCGATCGACATCGGTCATCAGGGCGCGATCACGCTGCGGCTCAGTGCCGACAGCCGGCGCGCGCTGATCGTCGGGCACGACGGCAGCCTGTGGCTCTACGATCTGCACGCACGCACGCCGCTGCTCGCGCTCGACACCCACTCGCCGCCGGTCGCGAAGTTCGCGGCCGACTTCGCCCGCGCGTGCGGCGACATCGACGCGACCGGCGACGCGGTCGTCGTCCCCGCCGGCAACGAGGCGCACGTGATCCGCCTCGCCGACCGCGCGCATCCGATCGTGCTCGGCCCGCACGATGCCGCGGTCAGCTGCGCGCGGTTCTTGCCGAGCGGCGAGCTCGTCACCGCCACGGATAGCGGGCGGCTCGCGTGGTGGAGCGCGACGGGCCGCGCGGAGGCCACGCTCGATCTCCACACCGGTCGCATCGTCGATCTGGCGATCGAGCCTGCCTCGGGTGCGATGCTCGTCGCGTCGAACGACGGTGCGCGGCTCGTCGCGGCCGACCACAGCTTTCGCGTCATCCAGACGCGCGACAACGGCGTCAGCGGCGTCGCGTTCTCGCACGACGGCACGCGGATGGCGACGTCGAGCGATACGGTGGCAACCGTGTTCGACACCACCGGCCGGCTGGTGTGGGCGACCCACGCCGTCTCGTCGATCGAAGCCATCGCGTTCGATCCGAGCGATCGCCGGATCGCGACCGCGAACGACGAGGGCACCGCGACGGTGTACGCGAGCACCGACGGAAGCGTGCTGGCGAAGTTCGGAGAACAAAAGAGTGGCGCGTGGGCCACGTCGGTCGCGTTCGCGGCAGATCGCCGCACCCTGGTCGTCGGCAACGATCACGGCGAATTGATCGCGTGGCCGATCGACGACGAAACCCGCGATCCCGCGGCAGTCGCGGCCGACGTGCGATGCGAAGTGCCCTACACGCTCGAAGGCACGCGCTTGATCGCCCAAGCCACGACTCGATGCGGCACACGATAAATCCTTACATGTGCGCACGCTGCACCGTTGCGGACGGCGCCTTTGTCATGCGAGATCATGTGTGAGGAGGCTCGCGAATGAAAAAGACCAAGAAGCCGGTGAACGCCAAGCTCTCGGTGAAGACTCAGGTCATTCGTCAGCTGGCGGATGCTCACCTCGAACAGCAAGTTCGGGGCGGTGTCCTCGACGAAGCGGCGGTGTGTTGCTGGGGCGGCGGCTGCTGCCCGCACCCCAAGACGCACTAGTCGCGTTCGAACTGCGCCGCCCGCTCGACGAGGCTCGCCGGGATCTCCGGCGCGTGACGGTGCTTCGACCGGCGATGTAACAGGAACGTCTCGTCGTACCGCTGCGCGTACGTCACGTACCAGCGCAGCGCGACTCCCTCGCCCAGGATGTCCCAGACGGTCGAGATGCGCCGCAGCAGCTGGTTGCGGACCTTCTCCTTCGCTGCCGCCGGGTCGTGCGCCGCGCGCTTCTGATCGCGCCGCTTCGTCGTGCTCGGAATCGGCACGTGATGGACGAACTGTCCGAAGTACTTCTGCGAGAACGCGGTGTAGTCCTTCGTGAACACGAGGAAGGTGTGCCACATCTCGTCGATCACCGGCACGGGCGGGATCTTGGCAGCGCGCGGCTGCGTGCCCATCATCCACATCCAGCGCATGAGGTCGGCGAAGATCTTCGCCGCTTCGGGCTTGGCGATGTAGAAGGTGTCGCAGAACCGCGAGATCGTCTCGGCGTGGCGGAACTGGACGACCTTGTCGACGGGACGCGCCGCACGAGTCATGACCATCGCTGGATTATAGTCTCACCGTGGATGGCACGGACAGCTCCGCCGAGCGGCTGCTCGAGCTCGCCCAGCCGGCGGCGGGCGAGCACGTCGCCGACATCGGCTGCGGCGCCGGCGGCTCGGCCCGCGCGCTGTACGAGCGGGTCGGACCGCGCGGCTCCGTGCTCGGCATCGACATTTCGGCGTCGCTGATCGCCGCCGCGCGCGAGCGCGTCCACGGCGTGCGATTCGTCGCCGCCGATGCCGCCCGCCATCGCTTCGCGGCGCGCGGGCTCGACCTCGTGTTCTCGCAGTTCGGCATGACGTTCTTCACCGATCCGGTGGCCGCGTTCGGCCGGTTTCACGGCGCCCTCGCGTCGACCGGCCGGATCGCGTTCGCGTGCTTCGGCCCGATCACGCACAACGCATGGGCCGACGTCGTGTTCGGCCTCGCGCGCGAGCTGGTGCCGCGCTGGCGTCCGCCTCCGCTCGACGACCGCGGCCCATTCGCGTTTCACCAGCGCGAACGGCTCGGGCTCGTCCTCGACGCCGCGGGCTTCCACGACGTCCGCTGCGTGCTGCACGCGATGACCGAGCGGCTCGGCGCGACACCGGCCGACGCCGTCGCGCGCGTGCTCGCGCGTCCGTTCATCGCGGCCTCGCTGGCCACCCTCGAGCGCGAGGCGCGTCACGAGCTGCCCGCCCGGCTCGCCGCGGCGTTCGCAGCGTTCGCGAAGGGCGGCGCGGTGATCGCACCGGCGGCCGCCTGGCTCGTGACGGCGCGAGCTACAGCTTCTCCGCGACGAACCGCACGAGCTTATCCTTCCGCTGCCCCCAGTCCGCGACGTCCTCGACGACGTCGTCGCGCACGATCTTGAACCCGTCGTGAAACATCGCCGCGAGCTGGCCCGGCTTCCAGCCTCCGATCCCCATCTTCGTGTTCGCATCGGAGTCGCTGCTGAAGAACTCGAGCACGAATAGCCCGCCTTTCTTCAGCGAGCGCTGCGCGCGTTCGACGCGCTTGGGGTCACTGCCGGCGTAGATCATCGCGACCAGATCCCATTTGTCGTTGCCGAAGTCCCACGTATCGAAGTCGCCCTGCACGGCCTCGAGCTTGACCTTCTCCTTCTTCGCCGTCTCGGTCGCCTGCTTGACGGCCACGCTCGACACGTCGAGGCCGGTCACCTGCCAGCCGTGCTTGGCCAGCCAGATCGCGTTGCGGCCCTGCCCCATCCCGATGTCGAGCGCGGTGCCCGGCTTGCGCTTCGCGACCGAATCGGCGAGCAGCTGGTTCACGGTCTTCTTGAACGGGATCGGGACGTCGCCGCGAAAGATCGCGTTCCACTGCTCGCGTGCCGTGTCGGCCCCACCGGGCTGCCACTGCATCTCCACGACGCGCCAGTGCCCTGCTTCGCCGACCCAGACCAGCGTGCTCCAGCCGTCGAAGTCGCGCATCGGGCCGTGCAACATCGACTCGCCGACGAACACGGCGGTGTCGCCGGCGAGCACGACGTGGCCGTCGCCCTTCCAGACGCGCGTCAGCGTCGGCTCGTGGTTGGCGAGGCTCTGCTCGAGGTCCCCGACAAACGCGTCCTTGCCGTGAAACTGCTCTTCTTCGAACGATGCGAACGCATCGCTCAGTTGTGGGCGCACCGCGGCGACGTCGTTGCGATCGACCGCGTCGTAGAACGCGTGACTCATCGCCTGGACGCGCGCCCCGTCGAGCTTCGGCGCGTTCGCGATGGGTGCAACCGGCGGCGGCGCGGGCGGACAGACCGCGGCAGCCGGTGGCGGCGATGCAGGCGACGCCGGCGGCGGGGCTGACGCGCAGGCCGCGGCGAAAAGCAGGACGAGTGCTCGCATGGCGGCGATCATACCCGCTGCCGTATCAGCGCGTGCGTGGCGGGACCAGTCCGATGATCGTCGCGCCGTTTGCCCCGCGATCGATCTGGACCTCGTCGGCGATGAGCTCGGCGATCACGTCGTCGATGCGGATCACCGAGCTGACATCGTCGACCACATCGCCGAACACCGATTCCATGTTCGATTGCTCGAGCAGCGCGGCGCCGCGATCGATCGCGTCGGTGACGTCGTCTTGGTAGGCGCGGCCGAACACGGTCACGGCGGCGTCCTCCCAGACTTCGTCGCGGATCTGCATCGCGGCGCGTGCGGCGGCGAGCGCGCCTGCCTTGCCCGGCGCGTGCGACGTCAACAGCGCGGTCCCGTCCTCGAGCACGTCGACGTGCAAGCCCAGGTTGCCGGCAATCGCCGCGAGCTTCTTGCCCTCGTCGGGAACCGGGTCCGTGCCGTGCGGAGTCACGAAGACGTACGCGTTGACGTTCTGCGCGTCGGCCATCGGGGTCCGCGCGGTGGTCGCGACCGCGAGTTGGCCCTGCGGCCCCGCGGCGTGGCCGGTCTTGCGGCGCGGTCCGTCGTGCACCGGCTTCAGCGCACGAAGCTGCGCGGCCGCCGCGGTACCGTTCGCCGGGCGTTCGCCGGGGTGTTTCGCGAGGAGCACGCCGAGCAACGCGATCAGGTCGTCGTTCACCTCGGCGCACAGCTGCTCGAGCGGCGGCGGCGTGCCGAGCAGCACCTTCGCGCGGATCGCCGTCGCGCTCGCGCCGAAAAACGGATTGCGGCCGGTCAGCGCCTCGAACAGCACGCAGCCGAGCGCCCACACGTCGGCCGCGGCGTCGATGAACGTCTGACCGCGGCACTGCTCCGGCGACATGTACGCGGGCGTGCCGATCAAGACGCCGGTGCGCGTCAACACACCGGCTGCTTCGGTCATGCGCGCGACGCCGAAATCGACGAGGCGCGGCTGCGCGAGATCGTTGGCGTCGAGGATGATGTTCGACGGCTTGACGTCGCGGTGCACGACGCCGACCGCGTGTGCGGCGCCGAGCGCGTCGGCCACGCCGGTCGCGAGCGCCACGGCCTCGCGCGCGGTCACGCCCGACGCGCGCAGTTGCATGGCGAGCGTGAAGCCCTCGACCCACTCCTGCGCGATGAAGTACACGCCTGCGCTCTCGCCGTGGGCGATGTACTTGACCACGTTGGGGTGGCGAACGGTCGCGAGCAGGCTGGCCTCGCGCTCGAACCGGATCACGTCGTCGGCTCCATCGCGCGCCAGCACCTTGAGTGCGACGTCGCGCTTCGTGACGTGGTCGCGTGCCAGGAACACGGCGCCCATCCCGCCGTCGGCCGCATGCGAACGCAGCTCGAAGCGGCCGGCGATCACGGTCCCGGGTGCGACCTTCATTTGCGCCAGCGATCCAGCGTGATGATCAGGCCCGCGCCGAAGCACATGCCGATTCCGATCAGCATGAGCACGTCACGCCCGGCGAGGGCCTGGCCGCTGTCGCTGTTCATCTTGACCCCGAGCATCACGGCGCCGAACAGGACGAGGAACACTCCGCTCAATCTTCGAGATCTTGGCACGGTGAACTCCTCCTGGATGTTTACCACGCGCGGCACGCTCAGATTCCGAGACGCTTTCTGATCTTGCCCAGCCGCGTCCGCTCGATTCCGATCCGCTTCGCCGCCCTCGTGATCGATCCGCCCTCCGCGCTGATCGCGTGCGCGACGAGCGTTCGCTCGAACTGGCGAACCGCGGCGTCGTAATCCGCGGTGTCGATGTCGAGCCTCGGCCGCGCGGAACGCACCTGCTCGGCCGCGCGCCCGTTCCGCTGCTGCGCGACGATATGCGGCGACAGCATCGCGACGCCGATCTTCTCGCCGGCGTCGGCCAGGATCACGACGCGCTCGATCTCGTTGTCGAGCTCGCGCACGTTGCCCGGCCACGGATAGGCCTCGAGCGCGGCGATCGCTTCGGTCCGGAAGCCGGGGACATCCTTGGCGTGATGCTCGCAATGCATGTCGAGAAAGTGACGAGCGAGCAGCGCGACGTCGCCTTCGCGGTCGCGCAGCGGCGGCAGCCGGACGGTGACCACGACGAGCCGATAGAACAAGTCCTCGCGGAACCGCCCGGCGTTGACCTCCTCGCGCAGGTTACGGTTTGTCGCCGAAATGATGCGCGTGTCGACACGCAGCGGCCGATTCGCGCCGACCGGTGTCACCTCGCCCTGCAGCGCGCGCAGCAACATGCCCTGCGTCGCCGGCGATAGCTCGCCGACCTCGTCGAGGAACAGCGTGCCGCCGTCGGCTTCGAGGAACAGCCCGCGGTGATCGCGATCGGCGCCGGTGAACGCGCCCTTGCGATGGCCGAACAGCGTCGACTGCAGCAGCGTGTCGGTCATGCCCGCGCAGTTCTGCACCACGTACGGGTGATCGGCGCGCGGCCCGCCGACGTGCAGCGCTCGCGCGACGAGCTCCTTGCCGGTCCCGGTCTCGCCCTGGATGTGGACCGACGCATCGGTGCGGCAGATCTGCTGGAGATGGCCGAGCGCGTCGCGCAGCTGCTGACTGTTGCCGATGATCTTGTCGAACCCGCTCACGCCGGTGAGGCGTTGCCGCAGGAACGCGTTCTCGCGCTCGAGCCAGCGCTTCGTGCGCTCGAGCTCGCCCGCGGCGCGCTCGTTCTCGGCGGCGAGCGCGTAGCGATCGACTGCAGCGCGCACGGCCTCGACGAGCGCGTCGGACGCAACGTCTACGTCGAGGCTGTGGAAGATCCGACCGCGATTGATCAACGTTCGCATCTCCTCGACCGTCGAGGTGCGAGACAACACGATGCGCGTCGCGTGCGAGCGCGGGTAGCGTGCGCTAAGGCGATCGAGGAGGTCGCCGGGCGAGATGCCGTCGGCGGTCGGAGCGAGGATCAGCACCGTCACCTCGCGGTGCTCGAGGCACGCGAGCACGTCGACGGCTCCGCTCGCGGCCACGACGTCGTACTCCTGCGAGAGACACGTGGTGATGCGCCCCCGCTCGGCGTCGGATCCGCCCGCCACCAGCACGACATAGCGGAACTTGTAGATGAACTCGCGGAGCTGATCGCCGTAACGCGCGTCGGACAGCTCGAGGGTAGCCCCGACACCGATCGCACGCGACCCGTCGACATCGCGATCGTTGACGTCCGTCCATGCGATCTCCGCCGGGCACTCGGCGAGGCTGCCGTCGGGCAGCTCGATGCGCAGCCGGATCGCGCGCCCGACGGCGAGCTCGTGCGGATCGACCTCGGCCGGCAACAACA
The DNA here is from genome assembly GCA_036490935.1 of Kofleriaceae bacterium. Taxonomy (GTDB): domain Bacteria; phylum Myxococcota_A; class Polyangia; order Haliangiales; family Haliangiaceae; genus JABFXX01. The sequence continues at coordinate 14,888 of DASXCY010000016.1, forward strand.
AATAAATCGCCGTCTCGCTCAGGTTCCGCGAGAACCCCTCGATGGTTCGATCGCCGAGCGTCACCAGGCATTGAATCCGAACCCGTAGCCCGGGTCGCTCACCGCCTTCGAACACGGGATCTTATACGCCATCGCGGGAGTTTTTTCCCACGGGACTTTTTTCTACTCCTAACGCTGTCAGCCATTCGTGCTAGTCTAACGATCACGATTGGATACGTCTGCCCGCCGCCCGGCTGGCTGCTTGCATCGTAGGGGCCTTTCAGCTTGTCTCCTGATGATCTCAAAGCGATCCGCAAGGCGGTCACGGGCCTCACGTCGGTCGAGGCGATCCGCCGTGCGGCCGGTGAGATTCTCAAGGGGCTCCCGTCGAGCCTCGGCCTCGCGCTCGACGACGCTGTCGTGCTGCTCCAGCTCGCGACCACCGTGGCAAACGACAGCGACGACGCCGAGTTGTCGCGGTTCTTGCGCACCGGGCGGCTCCCCGAGATCGTCAGCCTCACGCCGCGCCAGATGGAGTACGTCCGCGGCGGCCGGCTCACGGTGACGGAGACGCGCGGCCTCGCACCGGCTACAATCCTGTTTGCGTTGTGTCGCTTACCTGATGGAGAAGCACGATGAGTGCACCTAAGCGCCAGGGTCCAGACGAAGACGAGCTGTTCATCCGTCCGTTGAAGAAGTCCGAAATGGAATTCTTGAAGGGCGGCGCTCAGCCTGGCCCGTCGGACGCACAGGTTCCCGATCTCGCTCGGCCCAAGTTGCCCGGCCAGCGCTGAGTCCCGTTACGTCTCGAGCGCGCGTCGCAGGAACCGCACGACGTGGTTCCAGGCGGCGCGCTGCGCCTTCGCGTTGCCCTCCGCGGTTCCGCCGTACTTCAAGCAAACGCCGATCAGCGGATGCGGGAACGTCGGGTCGGTCGTCGGATCGCCGGGCAGCAGGGTCGCGCCGTGTCCGGCAGCGTCGTACGCGATCCATTCGTCGCCTCGGTTGCGGCCGGCGAGCCGTGCGAACGCAGCTTCGGCCAGCCGCGCCGACGGCCACACCTGATCGTCGGCGCCGCTCGACAGCAGGATCGGCCCCCGCGTCGCTTCGATCTCGGACATCGCCGCATCGGCGAGCACCGGATCGGCGGCGTCGAGCGCCGCGACAAACGCCGGCGTCATCGCAAACACCAGCTCGCCGTCGGCCGTGCGTTCGACGTCCGGGGGACCGGACGGGCTGAGATGAGGCAGCGCGATCCCGCCGCGCGTCCACGCGGCCGACGCAGGCCCGTCGGTGCCGCACCAGCGATGCGCGCTCCCGACATGGGAGACGACCGCCGCGAGGTCGGGGAAGATCGAACCGAGCAGGAGCGCGAGCTCGCCGCCGCGAGAGCGACCGACCACCGCGACGTGGTCTCGCGCGACCGCGGGATGGTCGCCCAGCGCGCGCACGGCGCGCGCGAAGTATTCGATCGGGATGCCGGCGAGCGTTGGTGGCAAGCCCGGAGCCGCGAAGTACGCGAGCGCCAGCGCGACGAACCCGCGATTCGCGAGGGCCGCGGCGTAGTCGCCGGCCGCATCGAGACCTCCTCCCGAGCCGCCGAGCACGAGGATCCCGGGACGTGGCCCGCCCGCATCCGGCACGAACAGCGTGCCGACGAGCCCGTCCCGCCGATCGAGCTCGTGCGCGCGAACGTTCGGGTGAAGCGACCGCGCGGCGAGCGCTCGCGTCGCGAGCACGGTGCCGTCGCGTTCGACCGCGAGCACGAAGCCGTCGAACCGATCGCGCGCGGTCTCGCCAGGCTCGCGCCGCATCGACCAGAACAGCCGGTCCGGATCCGCCCGCGTGTCGATCGCGCCGTCGCCGTCGGCCGTGACCTCGGCGACCGAGGCAAACGGCGCGTCGCGAAACCAGCGCGCGAGCCGTACCGTGTAGGTCGCGTGCGGTACGAGGTCGTCGACTCGCACGGCGATCGCGTCGCCGGGATAGCGCACGTCCGTCTCGCACGACTCGCCGTCCGGAGCCACGCGCGCGAACCGGATCGTCATGACGCGGTCGGCTGGCTCCCCAGCAGGAGCTCGCCGACCGAGCTCTCGACGAGGTACTCGGTGCCCGCCAGCCGGCAGAACAGATCGGAATCGCCGGCGCCGAGCGCGCACGGGGCGAGCCCCATCGCGGTGGCGACGAGATACATGTGCGCGTACAGCACGCCGACGTTCTTGAGCTGCAGCGCGAGCGCGAGGCCTTCGTACTTCCAGCTATTGCGCTGGAACCGCGACGCGATCGTGACGAGCACCTGCGTCTCGAAACCGCCCGATGCGCGCGCCGCGTCGACGAGCAGCTGCTCCATGTCGAGCGTCGGGCCGCAGATGGTTTCGAGCCGATGGTTCGCCGGATCGTAGTAGTAGAAGCCGCGATCGAGCCCCGCGCACGCATTCACCGTGATGTACAGCTCGAGCTCGTAGCGCGAGCCGCCGTTCGGATACGGCCGCTTGGTGTACTCGCCGCCGAACGGGTACTCGCGCGGCCACGGCGTCGCTTGCGTCGAGATGACGCGCGCGGTGCGGTGCAGGAACTCGCCGAGCTCGCGCGCCGTGATCGGCTGCGGGCCCTGCGTGCGCAGCGACGCGCGGCGGTCGAGGACCTGCGCGAGCGTCGCGGCGTCGTAGCGATCGCCCGGCGCAGGCACGGCCAGCTCGATGCTCGCACGCCCATGCGGCGGCTCCTTGAGCGCGGGCGGTGGTGCGAGCTCGCCGACGAAGCGGTGCGTGCCGCCGATCGGCTGCATGTTGCGGCCGGACCGGCTCTCGGCCTGGAGCACGAGGTCGTGGAACGACCACTGGCGGAGCACCTCGTTCGCATCGTCGGGTACTGTCGAAATCACCGCGCATGCGACGAGCAGCCGCACGAACCTCTCGACCTCGGCGGCCGGCACGCGGGCGGCGAATTCGCCGACGAGCCCCGCGACCGAACAGCCGCGGCACAGCGCGTGATAGACGCGCAGCGCCTCCGCGTCGTGCAGCACGAGGTGCGCGTACCCGCGCGGCGAGCACACGACGAGCTCGCGTTCATACCGGATGTACGCGAAGCGCGAGACATGGAGCGCCGCGTCGCGCGGCGGCAGCGCCGGGATGCCGCCGAAATACGGCGAGTGCGGCACGAGCGTCGCGAGCGTTCCCGGCTCGGCGCGCACGTCGCCGTCGACCATCCGCGTCCGCACGCGCAGCACGTGCTTGGCCTCGAGCGCGCGCACGAGCTCGAGATCGGCGCCGAGCGAATCGACGGTGCTGGTCGGTGCGAGCCGCTGCACGAGCTCGGCTTCGCGCTCGCCGAGCGCGAGCGGCGGCAGGTAGCGCTTGAACGTCACCACCGGCTTGCCCGCGCGACGCACCCCGGCCACCGACGGTGCGAGCGCGACGCGTGCACCGCGGTAGCGCTCGGCGAGCTGCGCGTCGCCGAGCTCGATCCGTTCGGTCCCGAACATGACCGTACGCACGTGATGGCGAGCCGCCGAATCGATCGCCTCGTCGCGCGTGCATGGCAGGTCGCTGCCGAGCTGCGCGTCGGTCCAGATCGCGCAGCTGTCCGGCAGATCGGCGGCGCCCGAGAGCGCGCGCATGACTCGCCACACGCACCGCGCGAGCCGGCCGTACTCGGCGCCGACGAACCGCGGCGGCGCCGAGTCGTGGCCGAGGAACACCGCCCAGCCGTCGGCACCGAGCGCGCGGCGCAGCTCGGATGGGGTCGCGGCCTCGACCCGCGCGAACGACGGGTCGCGCGCGACGCGCTGTTCGGGCTCGCGCACCCGCTCGGGGTCCCGGCCGGCCGCGCGCCATGCCGCTTCGAGATAGCTGCGCAGCTGTTGCGAGACCTCCTCGACGAACTCGCCGCGCGGCCCGCGCACGATCGCCTCGACGACGCGCGGCGCGAGCGATTCCGGAACCGGATTGGACAGCCAGTGGATCGCCGTGCGCAGCCAGTGCGTCAGCGCGACCTCGAGCCGGCCCTTGCGCTCCTCGAGCTGCGCCAGGCACAGGCACGTGTAGAGCAGGTCGCTCTCGCTGCGCACCCCGTCGGTGATCGCGAACGCGCGCTGATAGTACGACTCCGAACGCTCGAGGTCTTTCGCCTTCTTGTAGAGCCTCGCCTGGTTGATCGTGTTGATGTAGATCGCGTGCCAGTCGGTCGGCGTCTCCGCTGCGAGCCCGCGCTCGATCACCTTCTCGAATGCGAGCGCCGCGTCGAAGTCGCCGAGCCGGAGCTTGTTCAGCGCCGAGACGTTGAGCAGGTACAGATAAAACTTCGAGCCGCGGCGCGGCGCCATCAGGTCGCGCGTGGCCTGGAAGTACGGCTCGGCTTCGGCCGCGCGGTTGGTCATGACCAGCCCCCACGCCTTGTTGTGCAGCAGCAGGATCTTGACGCTGTCATGCAGCTCGTCGGCCACGTGCAGCGGCCCCTCGAGCGCGTCCTTCCAGCGGCGAAGGCGAAGCACCGCGGACAGCCGCTGCGCCTCGGCCCAACCCTGGCGCTGCACGTCGGCCGTCTTGCGCTTCGCGCGCTCGAGCAGCTTCAGCACGACGTGATCGCCGCCCTCGGCGGAACGGTGGCTCGCGCTCGCGAACAGGATGTCGACCTCGTCGTCATCGGCGTGCTCGTCGGCGAATGCGTAGGCGGCGAGCCACTGATACTCGAGCGAGCCCTCGCCCTCGAGAAACCCGCGGAGCAGCTCGCGCGCCGGCTGGCCTGCATGCAGGCGCTCGAGCGGCGAGACGACGAGGCGGCCCTCGGGCAACGCGACCGCTTCGCTCGGTCGTACCGAGGTTTCGGCGACGAAGCGCTGCGCGATGATCCCGGGGATCGCGCTCAGCGCGGTTCCCGCGGCCGTGGTCGCGCCGGCCGGTACTGCCGCGGCCGGCGCGCCGCTCAGCCAGCGCGGCTCCCAGCGCGCGCACTCGCCCGCGGCGTCGATGTCGCCGGCGAACACCAGCACGACGCCGCAGCCCGCGTCCTTGCAGCCTTGCGCGAGGTAGTTGATGAGCTGCACGTTCTCGTCGCCGAACCGCTCGGGCGCGGCAGGCGCGACGACGACGACCCACTTCACGCCGCGGCGCCGGATCTCGTCGAGGCTCCGCGACGCGAGCTCGTACGCGAGCAGCGTGTTGAAATCGCCTCGGCCTTCGTTGTCGGTGAGCTCCCCGATGTAGCGCGATTCGTCGACCTGCCGCGGGTGCAAGCCGATGCGCGGCTGGCGCTGCGCGGGAAATTCAAGGCCGAGCTGCGCGTACAGCTCGCGGCCGATCCAGTGGCCCTTCCATGCGCCGAGACGCAGATCGGAGAACATGCACTTGGTCGCCAGCTCCTCGCGTGCGAGCCCGAGCTCGGCTGCGAGCTGGGACCACGAGCGAAAGTACGTGGCATCGACAGCAATGGCGCCCGGCGTGCGGCAGATGTTCATCGGTCATTCCTTGCTTGGTGGGCCACCTGAAAGTCGATCCGCAGGCCGGGACAGACCACCGAGACCACCGGGATGTCGCCGAGCTCCGGCCGCTGATGATCGAAGTAGCAGCTGTCGACGAGCCCGTGGACCGCGAGCACGTCGACGGTCCAGCGCAGCACGTCGGGGAACGTGGCGAACCGCGGCGGCCGCGGGACGTCCGCGAACGACAGCCCCGACGAGGACGGGTCGTTCACCGCCGCGGGCGCCGGCCCGGCGTCCCAGTAGTGCCACGGCATCAGGTCGTCGCGCGATCCGGAGATGAAGGTGATGCGGCTTTGCACAGCCTCGGTGATGGCGCGCGACAGCGCGACCTCCGGCACGTAGTGCGCGCCGCACCCCGACGAGATCGCGTGATCGACGAGCGCGCGCGGCCGCACCATCGCCGCGAACGCGGGGACCCCCAGGTGACCGTGGATCGCGCTGACCGTGAGCTCGATGTCCGCCTCGTCGAGGCGGCCGAGCAGCTCGACGATGTGCGGGATGCGCGGCAGCGTCGCGAGGTCGACCCTGCGTTGGACCTGCTCGGCCGGCGTGCGCTCGTAGCGATACTCGTACATGCTGTCGCGCTCGATCAGCTCGTACAGCCCATGCACGATCGCTTCCTCGCGCGTGTTGCCCGACGCGAGCCCGTTCGTGCTGACGAACATGTTCCACGTCGCCACCTCCGTCCACACCACCGTCTGATCCATGCTCAGGAACCGGCGCGGGACGAGGACCGGCGCGCCGTCGCCGAGGCGCTTGGCCTCGAGCCAATCGATCGCGTCGCTCGCGGAGTGCGGCAGGACCTGCGGGATGGTGACGAGCGCGGTCGGCGGCAAGAAGCGCCGGCCCGCGCGCTCGAGCTCCGCGGTCGTCGCGGTGAGCGCAGCGGGCGGTACGCGCTCGGCGTGGAAGCCTTCGATCGATTCCATGATCGCGGAAACGTCGGCGAGCTCGCGCGAGATGCCCTTGCCCTGGCTCGTCGACACGAACCGGCTATTGGGCCGGCAGCTGATCGAGACCGGGATCTTGATCTCGCCCAGCCCCTCCTGGGCCATCACACGCGTGATGCCGAACCGCGGCAACATCGGCTTGAGTCGCGCCAGCGTCTCCGCCGCGGACCGCGCCCTGACCGTGCCGCCGAGATCGAGCAGCATGAGCTCAGCGCTGCCCGCGCTTGAAGAACTGCGTCAACCTCTGCTGGGACGGCACGGCCGGCAGCACCTGCGCCGTCGCCGCGGTCTCGTCGAGCGGATAGCCGAGCAGCTCGAGGAGTGGCCGGTGCAAGCTCGTGAACGATCCGCGCGAGCGATCGTCGAGATCGCGCGCCCATCCGTACGCCTCGCCCTTGGCGACGTGCAGCGCGCTGCGCTTCTTCATCTCGCCGAACCGCGTCCGCTTCGCCACCGCGCGCTTCTGGCTCGCGCTCAGCTCGAGCTCGAGATAGTCGAGCAGCGCGTCGAGCTCGGCGTCCCAAGCGTGCAGCAGGCGCTCGTAGAACAAGACGTGAATACGGAACCGCTTCTTCGACGCGAGGTGACCCTCGACGTTCCGGTCCCAGCCGAGCGCTGCCTCGATCGGCTGATCGGGAGACGTGCCGTAGAACCTGCGCCGGAACGCGTTGGCATCGAATCGCTTCACCGACAGCGAGATATCGCGCGGATCGCGAATCACGTAGACGATCTTGTCGAACGCGCCGAAGTAGCGCTCGCGCCCCTCCATGAGGTCGCTGTGCGTCCACACGTGCGTGCACCGGCTGACGTAATCGTCGAAATCGTCGATCGGCCACATGAACACCGGCGGGATGACGAAGGCCTGGCGCTCGCGCGTGATGTTGACGAAGTCGATCGTCCCCTCGCCTTCGAACGCGAGATCCCAGGTCTTCGACACGCGATAGATCGGCTGCTCGCGCAGGAAGCTCTTGCGCGGCACCTTGGCCTGTTGCAACGCCGCTTCGATGACGTTCCACAGCCAGAAGTTCCCGCTCTTCATGAAACCGGACTGCAGGATCGCCATTACGCATCGACCTCCGCGGCGATGTAGCGCTCGATCGATTCCGCGCTGAGCAGGTCGGGCGGCAGACCGGCCATGAGGATCTCGCTCAGCCGCTTGGTCGGCTGCATCACCTCGAGATCCGCGGCGAGCTCCTGGCTGAACGCGGTGCGCGCCTCCGGCCGCGCCAGAGAGCGCAGCTGCGGCCAAAGCCCGCTCATGCGGATCGCGAGCTCGTACCAGTAGATGCCTTCTTCGAAGAACCAGAACGAGACGCCCGTGTTGACCTCGCTGAGCAGCATCGCGTGCATCTCGAGGTGGATCGCCGCGTCGCGCAGGCTCGTCAGGCGCCAGCCGCTCAGCCAGTCGCGCTGCTCGTCCTCGCTGCGGTAACCGCGCAGCGTGTAGTGCGCCATGCGCAGCTCGGTCGCCTTCTCGGTCGGCACGAGCCGCTGCGCGAGCGGGTCGTGGCGAAGCCTGCCGTCGAGAAACAAGCCGATGAGATACAGCAGGCGCGAATACGTGGGGACCGCGTTCGTCGTCAGCGTGTTGTCCTCGGGCAGCTCGAGGCTCAAGTACTCGAGCGGGAACTCGTGCGAGAACGCGAGATAGCGCACCTGCATCGGCACCTCGCCGGCGGTCGCGTACTCCGGGCTATCCGCGAGCGCGCACGCGATCAGTCGCGTGACTCGGTCGTCGCCGGCGAGCCACTTCGCGTCGAGCCACGGCGGCGTCACCAGCGGCGGGATCTCCCGGTCGCCGATGGTCTTGGAGTAATGCATGATGGCGCCGGCCAGCATCGACAGCAGGTGATACTGCTTGCCGACGAGCAGCCGGCCCAGCTTGAGGTATCGCGAGTCCTCGCCGAGGGCGCCCCTCTCGAGCGACGGCGGGTTCACGGCGAGCAGATACAGGAGGTTCTGCACCAGCACGGTGTAGCTGATCGGCTCGCCGCTGCGATTGGCGGGCGCCGGCTGGCTGGCGAGCCACGGCTCGAGGTTCTCGAGCAGCGCGAGCGCGTCCGCGCGCTTCTGATCGATCACGCCGTGGTCGGCCAGATGGGATTCGAACCGGGCGAGCCGCTCGCCGGACAGCACTTCGCGCGCGAACAGCCCAAGGTTTCGCTTCTTGTAGAACGCCGCCTTCGCATGGCTGATGATCTGGTCGGCCTCGCGCGCCTCGAGCACGCCTCGCGCGACCGCATCGGCGACGGTGTAACGGATGTTGACCATCGCGTCGGTCAGCGAGTGATAGTCCTGCGCCGGTCCGAGGTGCGCGACCGTGACCTCGTCGTCGTCGGCGATGCGGCCGGACTTGAAGTCGGCCACGACCTTGCCGAACCCGAGCATCCCGAACGGCTCGAGCTCGATCGCGCGCAGCGCCCCCATGCTCGAGCAGCCGATGACCGTGGCACCGCGGTCGATGACGAGCATGATCTCCTTGTGCCAGACGGCCGGGACGCGCTCGAACAGCCCGTCGACGATCACGATCCGCCGATAGCCTTCGCGGAACGCCTCGAGCACGTTGCCGCACTTGACCGGGCCGTGAAACACGTACTGGTCTGCGTGCATCTGTCGCCATGGCGACAGTCCGGATAACGTAGGACCTGCGAATACGAGCGTCTTGGTCTTCGAGCTCACTCCTGCTCTCCTCGGTAGAACGTGCTCCGGTCGAATCTCAGCATTGGCGACACGACAGAGACGATCGGGATGTTGCCCAGCTCCGGCCGACGTTGATCGAAATAGCACGTATCGCGGAAGCCGAGGCTCGCGAGCCGCTCGAGCGTCCACGCGAGGGCCTGCGCGAACGACGAGAACGGCGGAGGTCGCGGGATCTCGTTCCACGCCAGGCCCGGCGACTCGGGCGGCGGCGCGCCGGGCCGATCCGACAGGATCGCTTCGTCGATATAGCGATACGTGTGCGGATAGAAGTCGTCGCGCGAGCCGGCGATCTTCGTGATCCGACCCTGCGCCGCCTCGGTGATCGCGCGCGCGAGCGCGACGTCGGCGACGAAGTGCGCGCCGAACCCGCTCGTGCCGGGCGTGCGATCGTCGCGATCGAGCGGCTGGATCCGCGCACGAAACGCCGGGATGCCGAGCGGTCCGTGGACCGATCGCACCGCGAGGCCCAACCCCGAGGCCGCGAGCGCCGACCTCAGCTCGCGCACGTGCGGCGACTCGCCGATCGTATCCAGCTGCAAGCTGCGAGCGCGGCGCTGCGCCAGGTCGAGCTCGATGTACTCGGTGAAGCAGTGGCGCTCGATCAGCTCGTACAGGCCGTGCACGATCGCCTCTTCGAGCGTGTTGCCGGAGGCCAGCCCGTTCGACGTCGCGTCGAACGCGATGCTCGAGATCTCGGTCGGCTGCGCCGCGCGATCGAGATCGAGGTAGAACCGCGGCGCGAGGATCGCGCCGCCGTCCGTCGCGCGCCGCAGCTCGAGCCAGCCGAGCGGCTCGTGCTCCGAATACAGCGACTCGTGCGGGTGCTTGCTCAGCCGCACTGGATCGACGAACGGCCGGCCGGATCGGCGCAGCTCGGCGACGCTCGCGACCATGCTCGCCTGGGGCAGCCGCTCGGCGTGAAACAGCTCGACTGCTTCCATGATCGCGGACACGTCCGCGAGCACGCGATTGATCCCCTTGCCCTGGCTGGTCGACTGCCCGCGTCCATTCGGGCGGAAGCAGATCGTGACCGGAATCTTGAGGTTGCCGAGCCCCTCGAGCGCAGCCAGCCGCGTGATCCCGAACTTGGGTAGCAGCGGCTCGACCCAAGCGAGGGTGTGTTCGGCCGAGCGCGTCCGTACGGTGCCACCGAGATCGAGGAACACGTTCAGCTCATCTACGCTCGAGGTGGTGGAACACGTTGATGTCCATCGTCACGCGCGGTGACACGACCGAGACGACGGGAATGTTTCCGAACTCCGGCCGCTGGTGGTCGAAGTAGCACGTGTCCATGAATCCGTGACGTTCCAGGAGGTCCACCGTCCAGCGCAGCACCTCCGCGAACGATGTGAAGCGCGGCGGACGCGGTACGTCATCGCACCGCGTGCGCCGTGGATCGGCGAGGTCGCTGTCGTTGTATTCGTCGGGAACCTCGAGCGCCGAGTACTGCCACGGATAGACGTCATCGCGAGAGCCCGAGATGTACGTGATGCGGCTCTGCACCGCCTCGGTCATCGCGCGCGACAGCGCGACCTCGGGGACGTAATGCGCGCCGTAGCCGACGAACTCTTTGCTCTTGGAGCGCAGCCCGAGCTTCTCGCCGACGATCGCGCCGAACGCGGGGACTCCGAGCGGCCCGTGGATCGCGCGCACCCAGATGTTGAGCTCGGCCTCCTCGATCCGATCCATCAGCTCCGCGATGTGCGGCGCGCCGCGAAAGCTTTCGAGATCGACCGCGCGTCCGACGAGCTGCTCGCGCGGCAGCACGTTGCGGTACTCGAAGATGCTGTGGCGCTCGATCAACTCGTAGAGGCCGTGGATGAGCGCTTCTTCGCGCGTGTTGCCCGACGCGAGCCCGTTCGACGTGACGAGCAGCGCGAGCGTCGCGATCTCGGTGCGCCGCTCGGCGGCGTGAAGGTTGAGAAACGCGCGCGGCACCAGGATCGGCTTGCCGTCGCGGAGCCGTTTCGCGGAGAGCCAGCCGATCGGCTCGTGCGGATCGTACAGCGACTGGCGTGGCAGCTGCCCGAGAAACGCCGGATCGACGAACAACGTCCCCGAGTGCGCGAGCTCGGCGGCGCTCGCGGTCACGTCTGCAGGCGGTAGGCGCTCTGCGTGGAAATTCTCGATCGACTCCATGATCGCGGAGACATCGGCGAGCTCGCGCGTGACGCCTTTGCCTTGGCTCGTCGACAGGAGGCGACTGTTCGGGCGAAAGCACACCGAGACCGGGATCTTGCTGTTGCCCAGGTTCTCGTGCGCCGCGACCCGGGTGATGCCGAACACCGGCAGCATCGGCTTGAGCTTCGCGAGCGTGTCCTTCGCGGACAGTGCTCGCACTGTCCCACCCAAATCGAGCAACATGGCTTCCTGCTCAAACTCTCAGGCTGGGATCGATCTCGCGTTGCCACGCGATGACGCCACCCCGCACGTTGAGGACGTGAGTGTACCCCAGGCGTTGCAGGATCGCGCACGCCTTCGCGCTGCGTCCGCCTGATCGGCAGTGCACGACGATCGTGCGGTCGTGATCGGGCGGCAGTTGCGACGCGCGCTGTTCGAGCACGTCGAGCGGGATCAGCTGTCCACCGAGATTCCCGATCTGGTACTCGACCGGATCGCGCACGTCGAGCAGCACGAAGTCGCGCTCGCCCTTCAGCTTGTCCTGCAGCTGCTGCACCGAGATCTCGTCGACTTTCGCCGCCATCGGCGCGGCGCAGGCAAAGTCGTAGGCCTGGAGCCGCACGGCCGCCGGATCTTTGCAGGTCGGGCACTGCGGATTTTTCGCGTAGCCGAGCGTGCGAAACCGATTGTACAGCGTGTCGATCATCAGCAGCTTGCCGGCGAGCGGCTCGCCGATGCCGAGCGTCCACTTCAAGAACTCGAGCGCCTGATACGTGCCGACCATGCCGGGAAGCACGCCGAGCACTCCGGCACGCGCGCAGTCCGGTGCGAGCTCCGGGCTCGGCGGCGCCGGGAACACGCACCGGTAGCAGCCGGTCCCGGCGGTGAACACCGAGACCTGCCCGGTGAACTTGAAGATGCAGCCGAAGAAGCTCGGCTTGCCCTGCTTCACCGCGACGTCGTTGACCAGGTAACGGGTCGAGAAGTTATCGGTCCCGTCCATGATCGCGCCGTACTCGGCCAGCAGCCGGTCGGCGTTGGTCTCGTCGAGCCGCATGACAAACGGCTCGATCCGGATATGCGGATTGAGCTCGGCGAGCTTGCGCGCCGCGAGCTCGGCCTTAGGCTTGCCGACGTCGGCGGTGTCGAACAGCACCTGGCGCTGCAGATTGCTCTCGTCGACGACGTCGGCATCGACGATTCCGATCCGGCCGACGCCGGCGGCGGCCAGGTACAGCAACGCTGGGCTGCCGAGCCCGCCGGCGCCGATGCACAGCACGCTCGCCTGCTTGAGCTTGAGCTGACCGTCCAGCCCGATCTCGTCCAGCAGCAGGTGGCGCAGGTAGCGGGACTGTTCGGCGGTGGACAGCGACGAATCGCTGTGGTCTCCACCCACGCTAGCCGCCAGCCATCGACAGGATGACCTCGATGGAGTCGCCCGGCTTCAAGCCGATCGAGGCGATCATCTGGTGCGTGTAAATCTTATCTTCCCCCTGCAAGGCGAACCCGATGAACGGAGAAACTTCCTCCGTCGGAAGAAACAAGATCTTCCGGAGATCGGACTTCGCCTCGCAGATGCTGCTCAACACCTCGCGTAGGTTCGATCCCGAACCGACCTGCCGGAGCTGGCCGTTCAAGACCTTCGCGAACTGCGAGGGGAAGATGACGTTGACCACTGCGTTCCTACGCGCAGCAGGCCGAGCCGGCAGCGACCGCAACCGCGCCCGCCGCGATGATCCAGTCTGTCGCACGCGAACCACCCTGCACCAGCTCCATCTCCGCGGGCGTCATCTTCACGGGATGCGCCGGTTCACCCGTGTGGATGAACGTGACGAACTCGTCCAGCGTGCTGTTCTGCGCGACGCGCACCGCATAAGCGGAAGCCGTCTGAAACTCCGACGGGTTCCACTTCACCGGAAGCTTGGCGGTGCGCTTGTCGTCACCGGACGCGAGGAGCGTCTTGTACATGTCCTCGATCTCCGCGCGGCTCCATTGCGCCGCGGGACGGTGGATATCGATCATCGAGCTCTCCTTGACCTGAGTTGAGTTGTTGCGTTATGCGCAGCAGGCAGCGCCGGCGGCGGTCGCGACCGAGCCCACGGCAATGATCCAGTCGGTCGCACGCGAACCGCCCTGGAGCAGCTCCATCTCGGCCGGAGTCATCTTGACCGGGTGAACCGGCTCGCCCGTGTGAATGAACTGCTTGAACTCGTCGAGCGAGCTGTTCTCCGCAACGCGCACCGCGTAACCCGACACGGTCTGGAACTCGGATGGATTCCACTTGGTCGGCGCCTTGGAGGTCCGCTTCTCTTTCGCGGTGGCGAGAAGCTTGGTGTACATCGCTTCGATGTCGGTGTCGGTCCACTGCGCGGCTGGCTTACGAATGTCCATCGTTGTCCCCTATCTTTACGGTTGTGTGGCGGCTCTCGTGTGCAACCAAAGAGCCATCTACTTCGGGCAGAATCACCATATCATTCTAAATAGTTATCTCGCAACGCTGAAAGCCCCAATCGGGAAAATATTCCCATCCGGGAACCACGGCTCACTCCGGAGTTAGCTCTGGTTGAACTGCCGATCGAACAGCGAGTGGTAGAGGCCGCGTTTCGCGACCAGCTCGTCATGCGTGCCGTCTTCGACGATCTGGCCTTCATCGATCACCAGGATGCGATCCGCGTGCTTCACCGTGTTGAGTCGGTGCGCGATCACGATTCCGGTTCGGCCGTGCAGGATGTCGCGCATGTTGGCGAGGATCGCGCGCTCGCTTTCGGCATCGAGGGCGCTGGTCGCCTCGTCCATGACCAGGATGCGCGGCGAACGGTACAGCGCGCGCGCGATGCAGATGCGCTGGCGCTGGCCGCCCGATAATCCGAGACCGCCCTCGGCGAGGTAGGTCTGATAGCCGTTGGGGAAGGCCGAAATGAATTCGTGCGCCGCGGCGAGCCGCGCGCACTCGCGAATCCGCGTCTCCTCCGGCCGGTCGTCGCCGTAGGCGATGTTCTCGTGAATCGTGCCGGCGAACAGCTGGCTGTCCTGGAGGATGATGCCGACGTTACGGCGGATCATCGGCAGCGACACGCTGCGGCTGTCCTGCTCGTCGAAGATCAGCTCTCCGGAGCTCTGCCGCAACGCGCCGTGGAGAACCTTGGCCAGCGTGGTCTTGCCCGAGCCGCTGCGGCCCACGATCGCGATCGTCTGGCCGGGCTTGATGTCGAACGACATGCCGCGGATGACGGGCGGGCCGTCGCCGTACGCGAACGCGAGATCGCGCGCCGAGATCGCGCCCGAGAACGCGACGTCCGAGCGGACCGCGGCGGACTCGTCGTCCTCGAGCGGGCTCTTGAACAGGTCGTCGAGCTTGCGCAGCGACACGCCCAGCTGCGCGAGCTCCTCGAGCTTGCCCGACAACCCCATCAGCGGCACGAGCGCCCCGACCGCGTACTGGCTCACGGCGAGCAGCGTGCCCGGGCTCATCTCGAGCTTGAGCACGAGGCTCACACCCAGATACATGCCGGCGATCTTCACCGTCTCCTCGACGGATCCGAGGCACGCCTGCATCACTACCTGGATGTTGACGAGCCGGCGCTCGACCCCGACCTTACCGACCAGGGTCTTCTCCCAGCGCTTTTGCGCTGCGAGATCGCCGCCGAGCGCCTTGATCGTCGCGACCTGCTCGACCTGCTCGGTCGTCTGGCTCTGCATCTTCGCGTTCTCGTCGAACAGCTCGACGTAGCGCGCGCGGTAGCGCTTGCCGCCGATGCGGATGACCAGGTAGCTGGTCGGGAACGCGGCCAACAGGACCAGCCCGAGCTTCCAGCTGTAGACGAGCACGAGCAGCAGATAGACCGTGCCCTTGGCGACCTGCAGCAGGATCTGGACGATGTCCGTCGAGAGCGAGCTGCGGATCGCCTTGAGCTCGCCGAGGCGCGCGAGCGTGACGCCGACGCGGTCGTCGCCGTGCGCGTCGGGTGCGATGCCGAGCGTGTGACGCAACGCGAGCGATGACAGCCGGTGCTCGATGAGGCCGCCGAGGTACGCGAGCGCGAGGTCGCGAAACCCCGACAGCGCGAACGTCGACAGGTGGATCAGGATGAGGCCGACCGCGACGACGCCGAGCAAGCCGACATCGCCGTAGACGAGCACCTGATCGACGACGAGCCCGTTGAGGAGCGGCGCGAGCACCGAGAGCGCGAGCACGCCGGACGCGACGATGATCGCCGCGAGCAGCGCGCCGCGGACGTCGCGAAACAGCTTGAAGTACGCACTCCGCTTGCCCTGCGTGGTTTGCTTCGGCGCCGGCTCCTTGTTGTCGGTCTTGTCCGAGGTCTCGGCCTCGGGCATCAGGTCGTGCAGGAACGGGCGCACGTCCTGGAACATCAGCGTGGCTCCCGACCAAACCGTGCGGAGCTGGCGCAACGCGATCACGCGCAGGCCGCCGAGCGGAGAGAACACGCGGATCGCGCGGCGTTCGACCTGGTGCACGACCACCCACTCGTGACCCACGAGCAGCAGGAACGGCGCGCTCAGCCGGCGCAGCTCGGCGGGCGTGGCGAGCTTGGCCGAGTGGGTCATCATCCCCTGGCGCTCGGCGATCTGCGCGAGGTCGAGCAACGTCGGCGGCGAGCGGTGCTCGAGCCCGTGCCGCACGCTCGAGAGCGACACCGGACGCTCGTAGTACTTGAGCAGCGACGCGAGCGCGGCGGCGCCGCTGTCCTCGTCGAGCGTGCATCGGAAGCCCTCGAGACGCCGGGCGCGTCCACCGCGCGGAATCCAGCTCCGGCCGATCGGGGCGGCCGCGGCTCGCATCGCGCTCGAGCTCGGCGCGCCGACGTCGGTCTGGCCGGCCGTGCTGGCGTCGTCGGTCGCGGCGGCCATCACTTGCGTGAACCCCAGGCCGGAGTCGACGAAAGCGCGCCGCACGCGCATCTGGACGTCGGGATGCTCGAGGCGCATCACCCGCGCGAGCTCGGGGTCATCGGCGCAGAGCGCGGCCAGGCGGTCGGGATCGAGCGTGAACACGACGGACTTGTCGCGGCCGCGCAGCGGAAACGGCGCGGTTCGGCCGAGCGCCGCGCTGCCGCCGTAGAACTCGCCCGTCTCGAGCGTCGTCATCTCGAACAGCTCGCCGCCATCGTCTCGCAGGATCGACAGCGAACCTTTCTCGACCAGCACCCACGGCATCTTGCCGGCGAGCGCGATGACCTCGCCCGGCGCGACCACGCGCAGCTCGAGCGGCGTGAACAGACGTTGCACGACGCGCGGGTGCAGCCCGGCGTGGCGCAGCATGCCGGCCGCGTCGCGCACCGGCCGGAGGCTGGTCATGCGTTGCAGATAGTGCTGGTACGCCGGGTCCTTCGCGATCGCGGCGCGGAACGTCGCGGCCGGGACCTCGACGACGTTGAGATCGACGTCCGCGAACGCCGAGTATGCCCACGTCCCGTGCGTGAGGACCGCGTTGAGATTGAGCGCGCGCTTCACGCGCAGCTGGCCGATCGTCTGGCCGTCGGCGCTGCGAGTCACGAGCCGCAGCGGACCGTCGACCGGGATGATCAGCTTGTCGGCGGGCTGGCCCTGGAGCACCACGGCGGCGCCGCGGCGCACGGCGCGCACGGCCGCGGCTTCCTTGACCAGGTTCACCGCCTCCTCCGGCATCGCGGCGAGGAGCGTGTCCTCGCGGAGCATGTGGAGCGCGTTGTGGATGTACAGCTCGGCCATTACAACTCGTCCTTGATCTGCAACACCTCCTTGATGGCCAGATCGAGCAAGGTCTTGCGCTCGATCTTGATCTCGGCGTGCAGCGTCATCCCGAGCAGCACGGCGCGTGGGCCATGGCCGGCATCGAGACTCGTACGGTCGAGCCCGATCTTGATGAAGTAGCTCGAGATCCCACTCTGCTGGCTCGTCGTCGCGTCGGGCGGAATGTCGATGATGTGCCCGGGCAGCGCGCCGTAGTCCTGATACGGCAGCGCGTCGAGCCGCAGATCGACCGGCATGCCGACCTTGAGCTTCGAGATGTCGCGGTTCGCGATCTGAACCTCGGCGATCAGACTTCCGCCGTCCGGGATGATCTCGAGCAATTCCTGGCCGGCCGTGACGAGCTCGCGCGTGCCGCTCACCGCGACCTTCTGCACGACGCCATCCGTCGGCGCCAGCACGTGCTGGCTGCGGATGTCGAGGTCGAAGGCTTGCTCGAACGAGCGCACCTGGATGCTGAGCGCGCTGGTCGCTTCCGACACCTTCGCGACCGCCTGTTCGCGGCGGCTGCGGATCGCGACCGTCGCTCGCGTGACCGTCTGCTCGAGATCGTTGATCTCGTTGGACAGCTCGGTGGCCATGCCTTGCTTCTTGATCTTCGAGATCTTGCTCAGCGCCTGTTCGCGCTCGGCGTCGTCCGCGGCGGACAGCACCGGCAGGTCCCGCACGGCCCGCACGGCTTCGTGCAGGCTGTTGGCAGCCTGGGCGAGCGACGAACGCTCGCGAACGAGGCCGGAGATGTTCAACTTCATGAGCTCGTCCGCGGCGGCCTCCGCCTCGGTCATCGTCGTGGCGGAGCTGTCATTCGGCGAGATCTTGGACAGCGCGTCGAGCCGCTTGATCAACGCTCGCGTCTTCGTCAGATCGTCGGCAGCGATCTGATCCTCGAGCTCGACCAGCACCTGGTCCTTCTTGACCTCCTGCCCGTCCTTGACCGAAAGCACGGCGATCCGGCCGGCGACCTCGGTCTTGACCGGGACGATCTTGTTCGACGGCCGCAGCGCACCCATGCCCTCGACGGTGATGTTGAGCGACGTGAAGTTCGCGAACACGACGGCGCCCGCGATCAGCAGCACGATCAGGTACACCGCACCGCGCGCGAGCGACGACGGAGGCATCGAGACGACCTCCGCGACCGCCCACGACACGCGGCTCGGATCGTAGACGAGGGCATCGCGGCCGGGTTCTGGTTCGTTGCTCACGATCGCTTGCCTTTCTCGGATGCCTAGAGCGCGAGTTGCGCGCCGAACAGTTGGACGTATGCGCCGCCGCGAGCGATCAGCTCGCGATGACTTCCGACCTCGACGATCCTGCCCTTGTCGAGCAGCACGATCCGGTCGGCGTGGAGCACGGTCGACAGGCGATGCGCGATCAGGATCGACGTGCGACCGCGGCAGTACACCTTCATGGCCTCGACGATCGCGCGCTCGCTCTCGGAGTCGAGTGCGCTGGTCGCTTCGTCGAGCGCGAGGATCGTGGGCCGCCGGAACAGGGCGCGCGCGAGGTTGAGGCGCTGGCGCTGGCCGCCCGAGAGCCCGCTGCCGCCCTCCTTGAGCTTGGAGAAGTAGCCGTCCTTCATCGTCGAGATGAAGCCTTGCGCGTTCGCGACGCGCGCGGCCGCCATCACGAGCTCGAGGCTCGCGTCCTCCTGGCCGAACGCGATGTTGTCGAACACCGAGCCCGCGAACAGGTGGCTGTCCTGCATCACCATGCCGATCGAATCGCGGAGCTGGCCGAGCGGCAGCGTGCTGACGTCCTTGCCGTCGATCAGGATCGTCCCGCGCGTCGGCCGGTACAGCAGATTCAGCATCTGCACCAGCGTCGTCTTGCCGGAGCCGCTGCGCCCGACGAGCGCGACCGTCTCGCCGCGCTTGATCGTCAGGTTGACGTCCTTGATCACCCACGGCGACAGGTCGCTGCCGTACTGGAACCACACGTTGCGCAGCTCGATGTCGCCTTGCAGCCTGCGGCGCGCGCCGGGCGCGGCCGGGTCGGAGCTCGCGCTGGGCTCGGCCTTGGTCGTGATGACGTCGTCGATCCGGCCGAAGCCGACGGCGACGGTCTGCAGCTTGGTCCATTGCGCCGCCAGCGCCTGCACGGGCGCGAACACCTGCGACGCGAGCATGCCGGTCGCGATGACCTTGCCGATCGACAGCTCACCCGCGATCGCCATCCGGGCCGACAGGTACAGGATCGCGACGAGCGCGAGCTGCTCGGTGCCCTCCGAGGCCACATTGATCAGCACGCGCAGCTTGTCGACGCGCAACCGCGACCGCAGCCCCTCGCGAAATGCCTCTTCCCAGCGCCAGCGTCCGGCGACCTCGGCGCCGAGCGCCTTGACGGTCTCGAGCGAGCGCATCTGCTCGACGATCAAGCCCTGCGCCTTCGCCTGCGGCGGAAACGCCTCCTGCATCAGCTTGCGCAGGCGGCGCGAGCACGCGACCGACGTGATCGCGACGATCGGCGTGAGTACGAGCGCGAGCGCGCCGATCGTGGTGTCGAACAGGAACAGCACCGCGATGTAGATCGCGATCGATCCCACCTGGACGAGCGAGTTCAGCGCGTCCCCCGTCAGGAACTGGCGGATGTTCTGGATCTCGGTGAACCGCGTCAGGATGTCTCCAACGCGCCGGACCATGAAGAAGTTCATCGGCAGCCGCATCACGAACCGGTAGACCAGCGCGGAGAACACGGTGTCGAAGCGATTCGCGATGTACCCCGTGAGGTACCCGGTAACCGAGCCCATCACGATCTGCAGCAACGACACCGTCGCCATCGCGATGACGAGGATCGTCAACAAGCCCGTGTCTCGGGTCACGAGCACACGATCGAAGGCGACCTGTGTGAGCAGCGGCGAGCCGAGGCCGAACAGGAATTGCAGCAGCGATGCGAGCACGATCTCGAACGCCGGCCAGATGTGGCCCGGTGCGAGCGCGAGGTATTTTCGCCAGCCCGGCCGCGAGTGCGGTTGCTCGAAGAACTTCTTCGTCGGGCGCAGCAGCAGGAGCATGCCGCTGAACTCGCTCTTGAACTCGGCCAACGGCATTTTCCGCAGCCCGATCGCCGGATCGCCGATGAGGACGTGGGTCTTACCGACCGCGTAGACGACCATGAAGTGATACTTCGCGAGCATGATCGCGGGCAGCTGCAGCTCTGCCATCGCGCGCGGGCTGCAATGCACGCCGGTCACTTCGAAGCCGGTCTGGCGGGCCGCACGGACGAGCGACCACATCGACGCGCCTTCGCGCGTGACGTGGACTCGCGACCGGTACGTCGCCAGGCTGATCTTGCGCCCGTACGCGAGGCTCACCATCGCGAGGCACGCCGCGCCGCAGTCCATCTCGTCGTGCTGGCGGACGCAGCGCGGCCGCGGCCGGCGCAGCGGCTTGATCCCGCCCTTCTTGCTGTACGTCTTGACCGGCGGCGCGTCGCGATCGTCGTCTTCGGGCTCGGCCGGTCCGTCGTCGACGGGCGCCGGCTCCGGCGCGCGCTGGCCGAACACCGCGAACGCGTCGAGCATGGTCGCGAGCTGGGGTGCACGGTGGAGCACGCCGACCACGACCTGGCGATCGATCTCGAGGATCTCCACCTCGGTCACCGCCGCGTAGGACAACGCGTAGCCCTTGTCGCCGGCCAGCTCCGCGGCGCCGAACAGGCTGCCGTCGCCGAGCTGGGTGACGGGTGTCGCGAGCCCTTCGACGGTCTTGATTCCCGCGACGGTACCTCGGCTGATGATGCGCAGCTGGTCGACTCGGGCGCCTTCCGCGGCCAGCTGGGTGCCCGCCGGACACGAGCGCGAGGTCAGCGCCGCGACGAGATCGATCGCGCAGTCGCGCGGGATGCCGAAGTCGCGCATGTGCTGGCGGAAGCGCGCCGCGCCCGGCCACAGCAGCGGATGCTCGATGTAGCGCGCCAGCTTGGGGTCGCGAGCCACCGCCGCGCGCAACGCCTTCGCCTCGATGCGCGCGAGGCGGACCGGCTCGTCGCCGGCGCGGACCTCGGAGCTGGCGCGCGCGCCGCGCAGCACGCCGAGCAGATCGACCGCCTCGCCGACGCTCACGTTGCCGGTCGAGTGACTGCGGCCGTACAGCACGACCTGACCGGTGAGCACGACGTTCAGGTACGCGAGCTCCTGATCGGGTGCGAGCAGGACCTGACCGGGGGCCAGATCGATGACGTGCATCCCCGCCACCAGCGAGAGGCGATCCGATTCGTCGACGTCGACGAGCACCGACGTCTGTACGACCTGCTCGAGATCGTGAGGCGTCGGTCCCAGATTCGGCGTGCCCGGCCCCGGATTCAGCGTGCCCGGCCCACCGGCCATGGTCGGCGACCGCGCGACTTGCGTGGCGCCTGCCCCCACGCCCGTCGGCGCGCCGGCCAGCGCCGTACGCGCGATCGGGTGCACCTCGAGACGCTGCTCGCCGACGGCGATCGTGCTGCCGATCGCGACCGGCGTCGGTTTCGAGATGCGCACGCCGTCGACGAACGTGCCGCGCGAGCTGCCGAGGTCGACCGCGACGATATGCCCGGGCATGACGTGCAGGCACATGTGGCGCCGGGACACCGATGCGTGCACGAGCTGGAGCTGCTGATCGGGACCGCGACCGATCGTGAGATCGCCGGCCGAGAGCACGACATCCTGCGGTGTCGTCCCGGGCACGAGCACCCGCAAGATCGCGATCGGTGCGGCGACGTCGGTTTTATCGATCTCGTCATGGTCGGCGTCGGCGGCGAGCAACATCGTGCTGTCGACGAGCGACATCCCGGCCTGCGGCTCGGAGGACGGCATCGCGCCCACGTGGAAGCCGCGGACCGTGCGGCCCCATTCCTGCGGCTGGAGCCCCGCCGGGCCCGGACGTTGTGGATCGCTCATTGTTTCGTCGCGAGCCCCGCAGGCCCTCGCCCCAGCTCGCGTGCCAGTGCGACCCGACTCGCTGCGAGCGAGTAACGCGCCATGACCTCCTGGCGCTCGACATTGACCAGCCCGCTGCGCGCATCGTTGAGCTCGACAAAGTTGCCGACGCCGCTGTCGTAGCGCGCCTTCGCGAGCTGCAGCTGGCGCTCTGCCAGCGTCTTCGTCGAGGTCGCGACCGTGAGCGCCTCGCGCGCGATCTGGACCGCCAGCGCGGCCTGGCTGACCGACGAGGTGATCGCCTGCTTCTCGAGCTCGAGCTCGGCTCGCGCCGACCGTGCCTGCGCGTGCGCGCCCGCGAGCTCGTAGTAGTTGTCACGGCCGAGGTAGAGGTCCCAGTTGACTGCCAGCAGTCCGAACGCGCCGAGCGCCGGCGTCCATTGGGCGAGCCCGAGTAGCGGCGGCTGCACACCGCCGCTGGTATACGCGCCGGCCTGGACCGAGACCGTCGGCAAGGTCCGCGTCTGAGCGACGTGCGCGGCGGCATCCGCCGCATTGATGCTGTCGCGGAGCGCGGCCAGCTCGGGGCGCTGGCCGAGCGACGTCGCGGTCAGCTCGTCCGCCACCTTGCCCTCTTCGGCGAGCGGGTTGATGTCGACGGGAAGCACGTCGACCACGCGCGGTTCGTTGGTACCCATCGCGTTCTGCAGCACGACCAGCGCCGCCGCCACCGAGTTCCGATCGCGCTCCAGCGTCAGCTGCGCCTGCGCGAGCTGGGTCTGCGCCGACAGCACGTCGATCTCGGGCCGCATCGTCGCCTTGTACAGCGCGGTCGCCCGCTTCAGCTGTTCGTCGACGAGCGCGATCGCGCCGGTGCTGACGTCGATGAGCTCCTTGTTCTGCAGGACGCCGAGGTATGCCTGAACGACGCCGAGCTCGACGTCGAGCTCGGACACCACGAGCTGCGCGTGCGCCTGCTGTTCGTTGGCGCGCGCGCCCTCGAGCTGGGCCTTGGTGAGCCCCGAGTCGGTGATCAGCTGACTGACGGCGACCTGCCCGCTGTAGATGAACTGGTTCGCGAACCCCAGCATGTTGGCCGAGGACGTGAAATCCGACGGGTCCTGATAGTCGTCGCGACCGGAGGCTTGCAAGTTGATGTGCGGCAGATAAGCGGATCTCGCCCGCCCGATCCGCGCTGCGGCGACGTCGTGATCGGCGGCGCCGCGCTCGAGGTTCGGGTGATGTGCGAGAGCCGTCTCGACCGCGGCCCGAAGCGAGATCGGGTCGGCGCTCGCGGTCGCGCATGGAACCGCGACACATGCCACCAACGTCACGAGCCGAGGTATCACGACTGGTACCACCCGCATCGGGGCCGGACGTTATCACGTGCTCGGAGGTGATCGAGCGCCGCGCGCTACATCGCGCGCGTGAACGCGACCTTGGTGCCGACGTACGATTTGCCCGCAGTGTCCCAGCCGTTCCTCGTGAACGTCAGCGGCGCTGCCGTCGGCGATGCAGACCGGCACCACAGGCGGCCTGCCGCTTGTCGGCGGCGGGGCAACGCAGGCGGCGGCGGCCGTCGCGAACCGATGACTCAGCCGTCGAAGCGGAACCGGCGCACGCCGAAGCCGATGAACAGCGCCGCGAACCCGTAGACCGCGGCGATCGGCTTGGCGACGTCCGCGAAGCCCGAGCCGTTGTGGACGAGAAGCGTGTAGTAGCCGTCGAGCGCCCAGCCGTGCGGGACGCCGAGGCCGATCTGCTGCAGGACATGCGGCATGAGCGCGCGCGGCAGCATGCAGCCGCCGACGAGGCCCATGATCAGGATGACGACGGAACCGAGCGACGAGATCTGCTTCTCGGTCGAGCTGACCGCCGCGATCGCGAGGCCGAGCCCGGTCGCACACAGCGCCACGCCGAACGTGAGCACGGCGAGCGCCGGGATGCTGCCCGCGATCTCCATGCCGAACACGACCGCGCCGATCGCGAACAAGAAGCCGACCTGCAACGTGCCGAGCGCGACATACGGCACCAGCTTGGCGACGAGCAGCTTCCAGCGCGGGATCGGCGTCGCGAGCAGCCGGCGCCACGTGCCCGTGCGGCGCTCCTCGGCGAACGACAGCGCGCACGTGAGCGCGATGAAGAAGCCGAACAGCACCGCGTTGCCGGGCACGGTCAGCTGGAACGCGCTCGGCTGCTCGGCCGGCACCCCGAGGCTCGGCGGCGCGACGACCTCGACGACCTGGACCGGCTCGCCGAGCAGCGCGCGCGTCACGATCCCGGTGACGGCACCTTGCACCGGGCCGCGCTCGACGAGCGAGCGGCTGGTATCGATCACGAGCTGCGCCTTCGCGCCGCCGCCCTTGGGATCGAAGCCCGCCGGGAAGACGAGGCCGACGTCGAAGCTCGCATCGGCGACCGCGCGCTGGACGTCGGCGGGCGCGGCCTTGGGGACCGTGTGATAGAGCTGCGAGCCGTCGAGCGCGGCGATCGCGGCCTTCGCGCGCGGGTTCGCCGGATCGGCCCAGACGGCGATCGGATGGCCCTTGTCCGCGCGGCCGGCCTGCTTGAACACCATGCCGAACAGCGCGATGAACGCGACCGGTAGCACCATGAGCCGCACGATGACGCGCGGATCGCGGCGGAGCAGCTGCAGCTCCTTGCGGATCGCCGCCTTCATCATCTAGGCGTCTCGCAATCCGCGGCCGGTCAGCGCGAGGAACACGGTCTCGAGGTTGGCGCGTCGTTCGCCCTTGCGGGTGATGCGCGCGCCGGTCGCCTCGATCGCGGCAAGCGCCGCTGCGAGGGCTGCCGGATCGCCGGCGAGCTCGATCTCGAGGCCGCCGGCGGGCGCCGCGTGATCGCGCGCGAGCTCGGCGAGCGTGCCTTGCGCGACCACCTTGCCCGCGTCGACGATCGCGACGCGATCGCACAGCTCCTCGACCTCTTCCATGTAGTGGCTCGTGTAGATGATGGTCATGCCGCGGTCGCGCAGCGCGCGGATCGCATCGAAGATGTGGATGCGGCTCTGCGGATCGACGCCGACCGTCGGCTCGTCGAGCACGAGCAGCGTCGGTTCGTGCAGCATGCCGGCGACCAGGTTCAGGCGCCGCTTCATGCCGCCCGAGAAGGTCTTCGCCTGCTCGTCGGCGCGATCGACGAGCTGTGCGATCTCGAGCGCGTGCGCGATCCGCTTGTCGAGCTCGCCGCCGACCAGGCCGTACAGCGAGCCGAAGAACTGGAGGTTCTGGCGCGCGGACAGATCCTCGTACAGCGCCAGATCCTGCGGCACGAGCCCGATCGCGCGCTTCGCGGCCGCCGGCTCGCTCGCGATGTCGTGACCCGCGACCTTGACCGTCCCGCTCGTCGCCGGAATCACGCCGCACGCGATCGAGATCGTGGTCGTCTTGCCGGCGCCGTTGGGCCCGAGCAAGCCGAAGATCTCGCCGCGCCGCACGGCGAGGTCGATCGACGCGACGGCCGTGCGCTCGCCGTAGCGTTTCACGAGACCCGCGATCTCGAGGACTACCTCCGGCGTCGACACCGGCGCAGCATGCCAGAGTCGCGGTGCCAGATGTCTTCCAGTAATGCTCGAGCGCGAGAAGTGCCTTGTAAGCGTCGGGCGCAGCCGTGATGGCTTGAAGACGCGGGGGGCATACCCGCAGCGGAAGCAATTCCGGCGCCGACGGAATCAGCCAAGGCCGTGCGACTTCGTGATCTCCGCGTTGCGCGCGTCGGCGCGCTGCGCCGCGGGCCGGCCGTCGAGCCGCGCGACGTAGGCCGCCACCTGCGGCGACGCCTTCAGCATGCCGAACTTCGTCATGTAGCGGAGCGTGCCTCCGAACACGACGTCGGCCATCGAGAACATCTCGCCGAGGACAAACGGGCCGGTGCCGATCGCCGCATCGATCGTGGCGACCATCGCGTCGAACTCGCCCCACCCGGCCTGGCTCGGTTTGAACTGCCAGCCGTTCAGCTTGGCCATCGCACCGGGCTCGACGACCGCCTGCGCGAACACCGTCCAGCGCAGGTAGGCGCCGCGGCGCGGATCGTCGAGCTTCGGCGCGAGTCGCCCGACCGCGTAGCGATCGGCGAGGTAGAGCCCGATCGCGCCGCTCTCGGTGACCACGGCATCACCGTCGACGAGCACCGGAATCTTGCCCATCGGATTCCTGGCGACGACGTCTCCGGTCTTCTGCGCGCCCTTCATGATGTCGACGAACACGAGCTCGTACGGCTCGCCGACCTCCTCGAGCCCCCAGATGACGCCGGCGGCGCGCGAGAACGGATGGTGATAGAGCGTGATGGCCATGGCGCGGAGTATACGCGCGCTAACGGGCTCGCCCGAGGACGACGAAGTGCCCGGTGCGCATCTCCTCGCGGTAGTCGCGTTGCACGAGCTCGTTCAGCGCGCGAAATGCGAACAGGCTGGTCACGGAGTCTTGCGGCTCGAACGGGTTGGTGTCGTGGTTGCCGAGCACGATGTACGCCGGCGGATCGGCGCGCAGGCGCGCGAGCAGCTCCGCGCGGCGCGCGTCGCGGCCGGGCACGGCGAGCGCGAGCGGCGAGTCGGTGAGGAGGAGGCGGTGAAACGGGTAACGCGTCGTCGGATGGCGATCGGAGAGCGCGTAGATCCCGGGCGCGAGCGCCCACACCAGGATGCCGTCGCCGGGCTGCGTGTGCGCCGCGATGTAGTGCGCGACGGCCGCCTCGTCGGCCGGCGAGAACTGCCCGCGGTCGTAGTCGTGGAGGTCCGCGCGGCCGTACGCGTGCGCCCAGTCGCGCGCCGAGACGCAGAGCAGCGCGGCGATCGCGACGAGCACCAGGCCCGCGCTCGGCCGCCGCAGCTCGACGAGCGCGATCACGCCGTAGCCCGCTGCGAGCGCGAGCCCCGGCACGAGCAGCAGGAAGTGATAGCCCGCGAGCTGGCGTTGCAGCACGATCGCGAGCGCCGACGCCGCGATCCAGACCACCAGGCAGATCGCGCGCGGCCGATCGCGCCGCCACGCGAAGGCGACCCCGCAGGCGGCGGCGACCCACAGCGGCGCGAGCTCGCGGCCCGCGATCGCGACGAACTGGCGCGCGACGTCTCCCCACGGTGGATCGATCATCGCGATCCAGTGGCGCTGATAGACGAACACGCTGTCGAGGAACACGCCGAGCGCGCCGTGCGCCGCGAACCAGCCGCTCGCGACGAGCCACGGCGCGACCACGCCCGCCGCGAACCAGCCCGCGCGAGTCGCGGCATCGCGGCGCGGCACGCTCGCGAGCCACAGCGCCAGCCACGCGCAGCCGATCGCGAGCGCCGGCACCTTGTAGAGCCCGACCATGCCGGTGAGCACGCCGCACGCGATCGCCGCTCGCGGCCGGGTCAGCGCCGTGATCGCGAACCAGGCCGCGGCGAGCTCCGGCAACACGAGCAGCTCTTCGGCTTGCAGCCGCGACCAGTAGCCGCCGAACCCGGGCGACCACAGCCCGACGAACAGCAGCGCGGCCGCGGCGAGCCCGGCCCACCGTCCCCACCAGCGCCGCACGACCGCAAACGCGAGCGCGAGCGTGGCGAGCAGCCAGCCCGCCTCGAACCACCACGCCGACGCCGCGGAGCCGCCGGCCCAGGCGAGCACCCACGTATAGAGGTGCAGCGGCGGCTTGCTGTCGAAGATGTCGCGATACGGCAGCCAGCCGTCGCGCAGCCAGCGCCCGAAGCACGCGAACAGGCACTGATCGAGGCCGAGCGGCTCGCCGGCGCGCAGCACTTGCAGGTAAGCAAATCCCGCGAGCGAGACGACCACGGCGCCGGCAAACGCGAGGGACTGGGGTCGCTTCGTCGCGCCAGTATACGCGATAGAATCGAGGCGATGGACAGCAGGCGGATCCGCCTGATCCTCGGCGCGATCCTCGTCTGCGCGCTCGCGTTGCGCCTCGGCTACGTGCTGTCGCAGCGGAGCGACGTGCTGTTCGAGCATCCGGTGCTCGACGAGGGCCGCTACGTCGACTCGGCGCGCGCGCTGATCGCGGGTCACGGCGAGGATCGTCCGTACTGGCAACCGCCGGGCATCGTGTACGCGCTCGCCGCGACGTTCGAGGTCGCGGGGCAAGGCCTGCTCGCGCCGCGCATCGTCCAGGTATTGGTGTCGGTCGCGAGCTGCCTGCTGCTGTTCGCGATCGGGCGCCGGATGTTCGACGCGCGCGTCGGGCTCGCCGCGGCCGGGATCCTGGCGCTGCACGGCGTGCTCGTGTTCGAGTGCGACGAGCTGCTGCCCGCGACGTGGATCGTGTTCTTCGACCTGCTCGCGCTGCTGCTGCTGCTGCGCGCGCTCGAGCGCCGCCGCGCGATCGACGCGCTCGTCGCCGGGCTCGCGATCGGCGTGTCGGCGCTGTTCGCTCCGACGATCCTGCCGTTTGTCGCGGTCGCCGCGGTGCTGCTGCGCCGGCCGCTCGCGATCGCCGCGCTCGTCGCCGGCGTGCTGCTGCCGATCGTGCCGGTCACCGCGCGCAACTTCCAGCACGGCGGCGAGGTCGTGGCGGTCTCGACCAACGCCGGCCTCAACCTCTACATCGGCAACAACGCCGACTACCGCGACACGTTCGCGCTGCGTCCCGGGCGGCACTGGGAGGAGCTGACGACCGAGCCGGCGCGCCACGGCATCGATCAGCCGGGCGCGAGCTCGACGTACTTCGAGCACCAGGCGCTCGCGTTCGTCGTCGATCATCCCGGCTCGGCGGTGGCGCTGACCGCGCGCAAGCTGTACCTGTTCGTGAACGGCGCCGAGATCCCGCGCGACACCGACATCGACGAGGCGCGCGACTCGTCGTGGCTGCTCGCGGGACTCGTGTGGCCGCGATTCGGCTTTCCCGACGCGCTACTCGTCCCGATCGCGCTGCTCGGCATCGCCGCCGTGTGGCGCGAACGCCGCCGACTCGCCGCGCCACTCGGGCTGCTCGCGACGATCGCGGCGACCACCGTCATCTTCTTCGTGACGTCGCGCCACCGCGCCCCGGCGCTGCCGCTGTTCGCGCTGTTCGCCGCGGCCGGCGTGCAGCGCTGGCTCGGCTGGCCGGTCCGCGTGCGCCGGCTCGCGCTCGCCGGCGCGGCCGCGCTCGTCGTCGTGCTCAACATCCCGACGTGGGAGACCGAGCTGGCGTATCCGGGCGAGCTCGACTTCTATCGCGGGCTCGCCGCGCACGATCCAGACTCCGCGCGCGCCGCCTTCCAGCGAGCGACCGAAGCCAACCCGAACGACGCCCGCGCCTGGTTCGAGCTCGGCAACGTGCTCCGCGGCCGGGACGCGATCGCCGCGTGGCAGCACGCCGCCGACCTCGATCCATGGGACAGCCGCGCGCGCCGCCGCATCGCGCAAGCGCAGGTCCAGGCCGGCGACCTCGACGGTGCGATCGCCACGCTGCAGGCTTCGATCGCGGCGCACCTGCGTGACGACGCCCACTACGCGCCCGACTATCTGAACCTCGCGTTCATGCAGGCCCAGCGCGGCCAGCGCGACGCCGCGCTCGCGAACCTCGCGGCCGCCGTGCGCGCCGATCGCGAATACGTCGCGCGCACCGCGCCGCGCATGGCGCAGGCGGTGCGCCGCGATCCTGCGGCCGACCCGGAATTTCTGCGCGCGCTCGACGCGATAGGTCCCCGATGAGCCGCCAGCTGCGCCGCGCGTTCGTCGCGGTGTGGATCGCGCTCGGCGTCGCCGGCGCGCTCGATCACACGATCGCGGAGCGCTGGCTCGGCGGCCAGATCGACCTCGGCCTGCCGCACCTCCAGTACGGCTACGTCATGTTCAACGCGAACCCGCGCCGCGTCCCGGTGTTCACCTACGCGCGCGCCGACGGCGAGCGTCACGACCTCGCCGACCTCGAGCCGCGCCCCGCGCCCGGCTATGCGCGCGCCCGCGTCGCGCTCGATGCGATGTTCACGCCGGTCTACCTGCGCGACCTCTGCAACCGCGCGCTGCGCACGCGCGACGACGAGATCACCATCTACGCCGAAGGCTATCAAGTCGACATCGACCGCGAGCACCCCGCGATCACCTCGACCGTGACCTGCAATGCCAGACCGTCTCGCTAACTGGTTCCGTCCGTTCGAAGGCACGCGCGACGCGACGCCGATCGCGATCGTCCGCATCGCGTTCTTCGGCGGCCTGCTCGTGCACTTCGCGCCGTCGCTCGTCTGGCTCGACATCGGCTACGGCCGCGGCGCGATCCGCACCGACGCGTGGAACCACTGGCTGTTCTCGCACCTGTGGCAGCTCTCGCCGGCCGTGTTGCGCGCGCTCGCCGTGCTGACGCTGGCCGGCCTCGTCGCCGGCACCGTCGGCCTGCGCCCGCGGATCGCGGCGATCGTCGCCGGCTCCGGCTGCTACGCGTTCGCGAGCTTCAACAGCATTCACCTGCAGACGCTCGCGCTGATCCCGGCGTGGGCGATGTTGATGCTGTGGATGATCTGCGGCGGCGGCAGCTCCGCGCTGTCGCTCGACGCGCTGCTGCGACGCGACCGCGCACCGGCGCCGCGCGAGTCGAGCTTGCTCGGCAGCCTGATCGTGTTCCAGGTGCTGCTCGCGGTGTTCTTCTCCGGCGTCGAGAAGCTGCTCGCCGGCTGGCCGTGGTCCAACGAGATGGGCATCCTGCTCGCGTACCCGAAGGGCTTCATGGTCCGCGACTGGGTCGCCGACCTGCCGGTGCTGCACGGCAAGGTCGTGTCGACCGCGCTCACGTGGCTGACGCTGGCCGTCGAGCTCGGCACGCCGATCCTCCTGCTCGTGCGACGTACCCGCATCGCGGCACTCGTCGCCTACGAGCTGTTCTTCCTCGGCATCATCGCGATGCTCGAGGTGCCGCCGCTGTTCTACTTCATCTTCGCCAGCGCGCCGCTGCTCGCGCTCGACGACGGCCAGCTCGCTACTTTGCGAACGAAGGTTCTGCGACGGGCACCCCGACCACCAGCTTCTTGAGCACGTCGGCGGACGGCTCCGCGCGCAGGCAGTCGTCGCGGTGGTCGCGCCGGTAGCGCGGCATCATGCAGCTCTGAGCGACGGGCGGCAGCGCCTGGCACTGCGCGAGGAAGTCCGGCTTCGGCGCGACCCACTGAAAGATCGACTTGCTGCCGCGCAGCTTCGCAGCCGCCTGCTCGGCCTCGATCGCGAGGAACGCGGTCTCGCACGACGTCGCGCCGTCCTTCGCGTTCATCATCGCCATGAGCGACACGCTGGTGTCGGTCTGATCGATGGCGCTGGCGTGGACGCTGCTCGTGTCCGCGTGGTGGTGGTGCGGCGAGCGATTCCACGGGTGAACCACCACGACGACGATCGCGGCCGCGACGACGACAACGCTCGCGGCTACGACGAGCTTCTTGGTCATGCTCCGATCTTACGGGCAGATCGGGCGCGACCAGTCGTTGTCACAGTGATTGTTGTACGCGCACGTGCAGGCGTAGTTGACCCACGACCCATCGCCGCCGGTACCCGCGCCGTTGTACTCGAACGTATAGCCGTTGCCGTGCGTATCGTACGAGCCGCCGCCCGAGTTGCCGTTCTTGATCTGCCACAGCTCGTACGCCGAGTCGTCGTTGCAGAGGTGGTTGTAGCCGCCGCTGTCCCAGCTATAGCTCGTGAGGCAGCCGCCGCCGATCGACGTGTTGCCGTTCGCCTCGCCCGACAGCGTCACGTTCTGGTACCATTGGCCGCTCGTCGAGCTGCACTCGTAGTGAACGGCGCTGTTGCCCGGGCACGTGCCGTGGTTGCACGCGTTGATCGCGAGCTGCCAGGTCGTCTGATAGGCCCACATCGCGACGCCACTGTGCTTCGCCGGGCAGTACCAGAAGATGCAGCTGGTGCCCTTGTCGTAGAGGTCGCCCTGCAGCCACCACGAGCCGCCGCCGTTGAAGCCGACGTACGCCTCCTCGGTCGGGCGCGACGCCTCGATCTCCTGAGCGCGGTTGATCATCTCCGGGTCCTGCGACGGCGCGGGCCGCGCGGCATAGACCTGCGCGTGGTAGCTGAACGCGGCGAGCTCGGGCGTCGCGGCCTGCGCGAACGCGCCCGCGAGCGTGCGCGCCATCTCGAAGTCGCGCACGCGCTGGTCGTCCGGCGCCGGCGACGTGAGCGAAGCCTGGACATCTCCGCCCCACGTCGGATCGACGTACTCGTCGCCGCCGCGCTGGACGAAGAACGTCTTGCCCGTCTCGTCGACGAAGCGCATGTCGATCTCGTTGGCGGGCTCGGTGGGCGCGTCGTCGCGGTACACCTGCGGCTTGAGCGCGCCGACGCGCTGCTCGAGATAGACGACGTGGTTGTCCTGGACGAAGGCCGCCGAGACGCCCCACGACGGATCGCCCACATCGATCATGTTCAGACCTTGATGTAGGTCTTCGATCGGGGGCCGGCTCGGTGCGCCAGACACACAGCCGATTGCCGCGACGAACGGGATGGTGATTGCCAGAGATTTCATGTTGCCCCCGCTTGGTTGGTCGAGCCGCTACCCGATCGAATCCCCATCTTCGACACTGCCGAATCGAAACACGTACGCGCAAGCACGATCGCAACTGCAGGAGAACCTGACTTCGCGGAGTTCCACGGCGCGCCGGCGTAAGCATTGTGAAGTCGCACACCGCGAACACACTCGTCCGCACCATTCCCGACCGGTGGTTCAGCGAGGGATCCAGGCGGTCGCCGCCGTCGAGCGCAGGCCGCCCGGGAGCTTCTCGACTGCCGCCCGGCGGCGCGCGAGCTCGTCGCTGCGCGCGTGATCGCCGGCTGCAGCGCGGGCGAGCTCGTCGAGGATCCACCGATCGCGCGGCTCGGCGCGCCACGCGAGCTCGAGCCAGTCGAGCTCCTTCGCCGCGTGACCGTGCTCCTCGATCGCGAGGCCGACGTACGAGACTCCGGTCGCGCGGCCCGTCGCGGCGGCGCGGCGAAACAGCTCGATCGCGGCGGCGCGGTCACCGCTGCGATACAGATGGATCCCCAGCGTCTCGAGCGCGGCGACGTCATCCGCATCGAGCTTCAGCGCGCGCTCGAGCGCGTGGCGTGCCTCGGCAATCGCGGGCGGCGCTCTTGCATCGAGCATCACGCGCGCATAGCCGAGCAACGCGCCCGCATTATCCGGGTCGAGTCGCAGCGCCGCGCGATACGCGTCGCCGGCATCGCGCTCGCGCCTGCGCGATAGGTACACGTTCGCGATCAGGCCGTCGAGCGCCGCGGTCGGGTGCTCGCTCGCAGCCGCGACCGCGAGCCGCACGGTCTCGTCGGTGAACCCGGCATCGGCGTGGGCGAGCGCGGTGATCGCGGCCATGCCGTCGTCGGTGACCGGCTCGCCGATCGCGCTCGACCACGCGACGAGCCGCGTCGGCCTCTCGACCGGCCCGGGACGGATCGGCGGCGGTCGCTTCTGGATCCAGTGATCGGTGACGCTCACCAGCGGGACGTTCGCGGTGGCGCCGCTGCGCATGTGGCAGGTGACGCAATGATCGCCGACCGCCGCGCGGTGCTCGGGCGTGTCGGTGCAGGCTTTGCGGTCGTGGCACTGCATGCACTTGCCGTCCCACCACGCCGCGGTCTTCTCGAGCGAGCTCGTGTGCGGATCGTGGCACGTCGTGCACGTCAACTTGTCGCGTGCCCCGCGCCAGCACGCGCTGCGCACGAGCCGCTCGGCATGCGCGAGCAGCTTCACGCGATCGGTCTCGGCGGGATCGGCGAAGAAGTTCACGCGGAGATCGTCGAGAGCGTCGCCGGGGCGAAACCCGAAGTGATCGCGACCTTCACGCAGCACGGGGAATGTCGACTGATGACATTGCGCGCACACCTCGAGCTGTCTGCGCGCCGGAAGGTGCGCGGGGTTCACCGTGTCCTTGACGCCGAGCGTCTCGATGTGGCGCTTGCTCGGGCCGTGACAGCGCTCGCAGCCGATGCCGCCGGGCAACGGATCGACGAACCGCTTCGCCGGCTCGTCGCTGTGGCACGAGATGCAGTACGGATCGAGCGTCACGCCGATGCGCGGGTTGCCCCCGAATGCCATCGGGTCGAGATCCCAGCGCGCCGCCTTCGCGTAGTAGTCGATCGGCAGGTGGATCAGGCGGTCGCCGCGACGCGAGTAGAACGCGAGCCCGTAGCTACCCGCGCTGAACACGTGCGTCACCGGCTCTTCCCAGGTCGCGATCGGCGCGCCGCTGACATCGAGCAACGCCTCGGCGACGAAGTAGTGCGCGCCGTGGCGCAGCGGGCGGTAGCTGAACCCGCTCTGCGCGTGCACGACCGCCGTGCCGGCGTCGAAGATCCGCGCGATCCACGCTTGATCTACGGATTCGATCGGGCGCATCCCGGTGCGCGCCATCGAATGGCGCGCGTAGCTCGCGTAGATCTGCTCGTGACACGCCTTGCACGCGAGCGATCCGGCAAATCCCGAGATGTCGTGCTGGACCTGCGCGATCGGGCGCGTCCAGTCCAGCGGCGTCGGATCCCAGCGCAACGTGTCGAGCGGATCGGCGGCGCGGGCCGGCGGCGCGGGCGCGGGCGCGGGCGCGGGCCGGTCCCGGCACGCCGACAAGACGGCTGCGAGCACCACACACGTGGCGAGCCCCCGCGTCATGGCAGTCATCGTAACGTACCATCCCGAGCATGGGATGGGCTTGCACCCTCCATATCGTCGACGAGACCTCGCTGGCGCGGTTCGTCGCGAGGTTCTTGCACGGGCTGCATCGCGACCGCGCGTTCGACGACGAATACGACGCGGAGTCGATGATCGCCGAGGTCAAGCAGCTGATCGCGACGGATCCCGAGATCGGTGGGCGCGCGCTCGGCGAGCTCGCGCTGCTGTACGTCTCGACCGAGACACCACACGTGAACAGCCGCGACGTCGCGTTGTCGCTGTGGGACGCCGCGGAGATGGGCGCACCGCTGCCGCCTCGGTGGCTCGGCGCCGTCGAGACCTGGCTGCCGAACATCACCGCGGCGTATCCCAAGCTGGCCGGGCACGTGCCGCGCCGGTTCGACGAGCCGCGCGGCGTCGGGGTGATGATCGCGGCGCGCGATGTCCCGCAGCTGCTCGCCTATCTCGAGCACGCGCTCGATCGACACCCGCTGCGCGCGAAGTGGGCGCGGCTCGTCGACGTGCTGCACGTCGCCGCGAAGCACGGCTGCGCGTACTGGGAGGGCAATGACATCGACGTCCTGCAGGCGCACCATGATTGGCTCGGCGCGGCCGCCCTCGCGATCGAGCCCAATCCGCTGACCAGCCCGCTCGCACGCCCGCTCGCGATCGCGGGGACGCGCATGCTCGTCGGCGAGCCGTTCGTGCTGCACGAGGTCGACATCGCGACGTTCCCGCCGGCGGTGATCACGTCGGCCGACATGCAGGTCAACGCCGCGGCCTTCACGCCGTGGGGCACCGACTTCGTACGCATGGCGAACGATCGCACCCAGCGCCCGCTCAAGTTCGCGTACTACGAGCTGCCGGGTCGCGAGCCGCTCGCGCTCGATCCGCCGTATCCGATCGGCCTCGCGCGACCGGGCAAGGACTGCGTGCTCGTGTTTCCGCAGCCACGCGCCGGCAGCGACGAGCGCGTACGGCCGATGATCATGCGGCCCGGCGTGCCGCTCGAGCCGCTCGACGTTCCCGAGGCCGCGCCCGCGCCGTGCAACGCGATCGCGTTCGGCGACGGCTCGCTGCTCGTGATCTGGAACGGCGTTCCCTATCGCTGGGACGGCGAGGCACCGCCGGTGTCGCTCGGCGGCGAGCTCGCGCCACCCGAGGATCTGTGCGGCGCGACCACGCTCGCCGACGGCTCGATCGCCGGCGCGTTCGGCCGCCGCCTCGTTCGCATCGATCGCGACGGCAAGCGCGAGCAGCTGCTGCCGCTCGACAATGTCATCGCCGTCGCGCGCGGCCCCGACGACGCGCTGATCATCGGCGAGAGCGAAGGCGCCGATGATGAGGTGCTGAAGATCTGGTGGTCGCGGACGCGCGAGCTCACCTGCCTCGACGCGCGCGTGTTCGGCCTGGACGATCGCCCGACGTTCTTCTACTACGACGCGCTCGCCGAGCTCCTCGTCGTCGCGCGCCCCGGCCACTGGCACGCGCTGCCGTGGCGCGAGCTCGCCGAGCTGCGCCGGATCGGTCAGTAGCAGCCGATGTGCGGCTGCAGCGAGATCACCGCGTCGTCGACGATGATCTCGACGCCGGGCAGCGACGAGCGCGCGACGCCGATGTCGACCGTATCGTAGACGGCCGGTGTGTCTTGCGCCGAGCCGGTCGCCGCGACCGCGTCGTCGATGTCGAGCTCGAAAGTCGCCGGCGGCCCGAACGTGTAGTCGAGCTCGATGCAGGTCCACGTGGCGGCAGCCGTGGGGATCGTCGTCGGATAGTCGAAGTTGCCGCCTTGCTCGGCCAGGTCCCATTGCCCGGCCGTGTTGCCGGAGACGAGCAGCTGGTGCGTTTGCGCCAGGTCGTGGACGAGCAGCGGACCGTTGAAGGTGGCGAGCGGGCTGGGCGAATAGACCCACAGGCGCACCGCGAGCACGCCGCTCGACCGCACGCCCACGCGCTCTTCGACGGCGGAAAACATTCCCAACACGGTCCCCGGCGGGACGACCCCGTCGAGCGCGAACTGGCCCGAGTGGACGACGGCTTCGGTCACGTGCTGCGTCGCGCCGACCTCGGTCTCGACATCCGACGCGCTCCACCGCGACGTGGTTCCGGTTTCGAACCCATCGCAGAACAGCGCGGGGCACGGCGGGTCGCCATCGAAGTCGACGTGGCCGCAGCCACCGCCGAGCACGACGGCCAGCATCGTCGCGCGCGAGCGCATCCGCCGACATTACACCCGGTTCGCCAAGGCCGCGTCGAGGCATCTGATCGGCAAACTCCTTGCGGAACTTGCTTGGATGCACTGCGACGCCGATTCGTTGCGCGGACTCCCGAGCCGCTGGCGATTGACGTACGCGCGCGGCGGACGCACCTTACAGGCGGATGTTCCTCGTCCTCATGGTGGTCGGCATCGCCGGCCTGGGGGTGATGGCGCTACCGGCGCTCGGCCGTCACGGCCACGTCGGCCACGGCGTGCGCGGCATCCACATGCTCCGCGCGGGTCATGCCGGCAAGCTGTTGACCGCCGGCAAGGCGCTCGCCGTCACGGGGCGTTCACCGGTGACGCGGTTCTTGCCCACGCCGAGGCTGGTGTTCAGTCTGCTCGCGCTGTACGGCGCGTTCGGCAACGTGCTCGTCGCCGCGCACCTGGCGGGGTGGGCCGCGGCGGTCCTCGCGATCGTGCCGGCCGGCCTGGTCGAGCGGTTCGCGGTGACGCCGATCTGGCGCATGTTGTTCGAGCTCGAGCTACAGGCGTCCGGGCCGCTCGCGGAGATCGTGATGTCCGAGGCGACGGCGGTCACGGCGTTTCGCGGTGGCCGCGGCGTCGTGTCGGTCGTGCGCGACGGCCGCCTCGTACAGTTCTCGGCGCGGCTGATCGAGGCGCACGCCCAGCTACCGGTGCGCGTCGGCGACCGGCTGCAGGTCGAAGACATCGATCCCGCGCGCGAGCGCCTCAGCGTTTCGGTTCTAGGGGAGTCGTCGTAACGGCACCGTTCGGTGCCAGAAGGAATCCATCGTGCCTATCGAGACCTCGCTCATCATCGCAGGGGCAGCCGTCGTGGCCGTCCTCCTACTCACCTCGGTCATCATCACGACGTTCCTGCGCAGCGTCGATGCAGGCGAGATCCTGCTCGCGAACCGCGGCCGCAACCTGCGAATCTACCGCGGGCCGTGCAAGGCGATGATCGTGCCGGTGGTCACGCAGACGCGACGCATCCCGGCGCAGGCGATCAACGTCGACATCGAGATCACCGATCAGACCGCGGACGTCGACACCG
>DASXCY010000017.1:0-18700 GCA_036490935.1 Kofleriaceae bacterium
GTCGCGAGCGTGTAGTCGATCGTGAGCGGCGGCGGATCGCTGCACGCCGCGAGCGCGATGGCGGCCAGCGCGAGCTTCATCGCGGAAATCCGCCCGGCATCGGGTTGGTCATCACGATCTGGTGGCGCGCGGCGTACAGGAGCGCGCCGGCCACCGTCACCGCGACGCCGCCCGCGACCGTCGCCTGCACCCAGCGCCGCCGATACCAGGGCGGCTCGTCCTCGACATGCCTCACCGGCGGTAGGATCTGAATCGGTTGCGCGACGTGCGGCGGTTCGGGGGGCGCGAGCGGCGCGAGCAGGTCGCGCACGGGCTCGCGGCCGCGCACGCGTAGCGCGGAGAAGCCGGGCTCGCGATCGCGCCAGGTCTGCACGACCAGCTTGGTGCGGTCCTTCCAGATCAGCACCGCGTCGTGCACGCCTAGCAGCTCCGCGAGCTGCGTCATCGCGCCGGCGCGGGCGACCGCGTCGTCGGGCAGCTGCGCGAGCGCGCGGCGCGCGCGCTTCACGCGCAGCTCGTCGGAGGCCGGCTTGGCATCGATCTCGAGCGAGCGAGCGCTCTCGACATCGACGAGCTGGCCGATCGTGACGAGATCCTGCCCGGTGAGCTGCACGAGGTGCCAGCCGGCCGCGACGTCGACCGGGCCGGCCGCGCCACGATCGACTCCGTCGACCCACAGGTCGCCCGCACCGATCACGGCGAGCTTGACCGGCGACAAGTGCGCGGCGGCCGCGCGCTGGTAGGCCTCGACGATCTCGGGCAGGTAACGCACCGGATCGACCGCGTAAGACGGGTTCAGCCGGTGCGCGAACGCGAAGTACGCAGCTGCCTCCTTGTCGTGATGTAGCTCGAGCTCGGCCACGCCTGAGAGAAATGCGAAATCCGCCGAGGACAAAGCGGCCGCGGCCGGCGTCACCGTGGTGAGCGCGTGCAACGCATCGTCGGCGGCGTTCGCTGCCGGCTGGAAGTCGAGGCGTGAGAGATCGTCCGTCACCTCCCCGCTTTTGGTCTGCGCCCGTGCAAGGTCCTCGGCGTCCTCGTCGACGAAATCGCCTTGTAGCGCCGCGTTGAACGCTTCGGTGTCCATCGGCCGCAGCGCCCAGTGATCGACGAGCGCGTTGTAGAGTTGTTGGCGTAGTAGCCGCGCATCCGGATCGGCGCTCAGATCGATGATGGCCACATGGCGTCGCTCGTCCGCGCGCGCGGGGGCCGCCGCCGCGCACATCGCGCAGACGGCGGCCAACCGGGCCGCAAAACGGGGCGCCATTCCACTACTATAAGGCACCGAGCGTACGTGGACGAGCCACTGCAGAAGACCCTCGAGCGCTACGACGTGCTCGATCGCATCGCGGTCGGCGGCATGGCGGAGGTGTTCCTGGCCAAGGCCTACGGGGCCCACGGCTTCGAGAAAACGCTCGCGATCAAGAAGATCTTGCCCGAGCTGGCCCGCGACGCCGAGTTCGAGGCGCGCTTCATCGCCGAGGCGAAGGTCGCCGTGCGTTTGTCACATGCGAACGTGGTCCAGGTGTTCGACTTCGGGCGCATCGGCGAGTCGCTGTTCATCGCGATGGAGTATGTCGACGGGCTCGACCTCGCGGCGCTGCTGCGCAAGCTCAAGGACGAGAAGCGGCTCGTGCCGCTGCCGGCCGCGTTTCACATCGCGATCGAGATCGTGCGCGCGCTCGACTTCGCGCACCAGCACGGCGTCGTGCATCGCGACGTGTCGCCATCGAACATCCTGCTGTCGCGCGCCGGCGAGGTGAAGATCGGCGACTTCGGCATCGCGGTCGCCGCGCAGCCGCACAAGGCGGCGCGGCCCGGCACGCGCAAGGTGATGGGGAAGTGGCGCTACATGTCGCCCGAGCAGACGCGCGGCGACACGCTCGACACGCGCAGTGATCTGTTCAGCGCCGCGGTCGTGCTGTTCGAGCTGTTCACGGGTGAGAAACTGTTTCCCGGCGAAGAGGCCGAGGACATCATCGCGAACATCGAGACGATGATCATCCCGCGCGCGAGCGACAAGCGCGCCGGGCTGCCGTCGCGCCTCGACGACATCCTCGCCGGGCCGCTTTCGCGCAAGCCGATCGATCGGCCAAACCGCCCGGCGGTCGTGCTGCGATCGCTGATCGAGCTCAGCTACGAATCGAGCATCATGGCGACCGCGCTCGACGTCGCCGAGACCATCGCGAGCGTGCTGCCGCCACCGCCCCCCGACGGGCCGGGCATGCACCTCGACGACGTGATCCGCAAGCAGCTCGGCCAGGCGCAGGACGAGAAGTCGGTCGCGCGCAGGACCGCCGTCACCGACGGCAAGCCGCCGAGCACGCAGACGCTCGAGCGCGGCGAGGACGCGCGCCAGCGTTCGCTCGCCTCGGCCGGCGGGGCTGGCGAGCGCGGCGACCACTCGACGGGCTTGTTCCGCAAGATCGGAGAGGACGGCGTGTCGCGGCTCGAGGAGCTGCCGCCGGAGGAGCGGCCCGGCCCGGATTCCGGCCTGCACAAGCTGCTCGACGCGCACTTCGATCCGGATCGCCGCACCGAGGTCGGCGGCCCGCCGACCGGACAGGTTCCGAAAACCGACGGCACCGCCGGCGCGCCGAAGACCGGCGGGCACACGTACACCGGCGGCTCGCGGCGCGGCATCGCGCTCGTCGGCATCGGCGCGGTCGTCGCGGCCGGTGCGATCGGCGGCTGGGCGGTGCTGCGCGACAAGCAGGTCGTCGCGCCGATCCTCGTTGCGGATGCTGCGATCTCCGACAAGGGTACGATCGAGATCTTCTCGGATCCCGAAGGTGCGACCGGCAAGGTCGTCTACACCGATGGATCGACGACGCCGATCCTCGCGACCCCGTCGAAGGTGATCGCGCCCATCGATGCGAAGCTACACATCCACCTCGAGCATCCTGGATATCGTCCGTTCGACGAAGATCTCACCGTCACGGCCGGCACGATGCATTACCCGCCGCGCTTGCAGAAGGAGCGCGCGGTGCTGCACGTGGTGACCAACCCGCCGGGCGCGCAGGTCGAGCTCGGCACGCGCGTGCTGGGCGAGACGCCTTTCACGCGCGACGATCTCGATCCGGCGAGCGGCGCGACGCTCGTGATCTCGCACGCGGCGTTCGACACGCAGAGGCTGAAGGTGAACCTCGTCGTCGGAGAAACGCGCGAGGT
This sequence comes from Kofleriaceae bacterium, assembly GCA_036490935.1. Classification (GTDB taxonomy): domain Bacteria; phylum Myxococcota_A; class Polyangia; order Haliangiales; family Haliangiaceae; genus JABFXX01. The sequence goes on from DASXCY010000017.1 coordinate 3,172, forward strand.
CTCGCTGACGCTGAAGCCGTCCGTGCGCTACGGCATCGTGAAGATCTCCGTGGCGAATGGTTGGGGCGATGTCTATCTCGGCAGCACGAAGATCGGTCGCGCGCCCGGGCAGCTGCGGCTGCCGGTAGGGCATCAGCTGCTGCACTTCAACAACCCGCCCGGGCACAAGCAGTGGGATGCGCCGTGCGACGTCGATGCGAGCGAGACCAACATGTGCTCGACGCGCATGCCGTGACCGCTACTTCTTCTTGCGCACGATCTCGATCGCCACGTCGCCCGCGACCTTGCACCGGCACGACAGCCGCACCTTCGTGATGTGGTAGACGTTGCCGAGGTGCTTGCGCTCCTCGTCGGTGAACGGGTTCAAGTGCTCGGCGCCGCCGACGATCTTCACGCGGCACAGGCCGCACGTGCCCTTGCCGACGCACGCGGTCTCGATGCCGGCCGCCAGCTTCGCGCCGGCTTCGAACAGCGTCGTGCCCTCCGCGACCTCGACCGCGATGCCGTCGACGGTCACCCGCGGCATAGCTCGCGCAGATGCTCCAGCAGCGCGTCGAGATCTTCGTCCTCGATCAGCGGGTTCATGATCGTCGAGCGCAGGTAGTAGCCGCCCGGCAGCTGCGTGCCCACCACGTAGAATCGGCCGTCCTTGACCACGCGCTCGCGCAGCGCGCGATTGTGATCGTCGCCGCCGCCGCGATGCCGGTAACACACGATGTTGCCCTCGGGCGCGAGCGCGAGCTCGAAGTCTCCTGACATCGCGAGCTTGGCCGCGAGCTTGGTCGCGAGCGAGACCTGGCGCTCGACCACCTCGGCGAACCACGCCTCGCCGTGCACGCGCAGCGCGGTCCACAGCTCGATCGCCATCATCCGCTTCGTGCACTCGAGCGTGCGCGTGCCGAGATCCCACCAGTGCTCGTCGGGCGCGGCCTTCGCGAACAGATACGACGCCTCGGTCGCGAACGCGCCGTACGCGTCGGCGCCGCGCCGGAACAGCACCGCGGTGACGAGCGCCGGCATCATCAGCAGCTTGTGCGCGTCCCACACGATCGAGTCGGCGCGCTCGATGCCGCGCAGCTTGTCGCGCAGCGCGGGCGAGACCGCGAAGCCGCCGCCGTGCGCGGCGTCGACGTGCAGCCAGAGCTCGTGCGCGGCCGCGAACTCGGCGAGCTCGGCGATCGGATCGATCGCGCCGGTCGCGGTCGACCCGGCGGCCGCGACGAGCCCCATCACGCGCCGCCCGCCCGCCCCCGCCAGCGCGCGCTCGACCGCCGCCGGCGTCAGTCGGTGCTGCGCGTCGACCTGCGCCGCGATCGCCTCGACGCCCATGATGCGCGCCGCGCGATCGATCGAATAGTGCGCGTCGCTCGACACGATCACGGCGCCGGCACCGCGCGCGTGGCGCATCGCGAGCAGCGCGGTCAGGTTGCCGAGCGAGCCGCCCGACGTCAGCACGCCGCTCGCGGCGTCGTCGAAGCCGAGCTTGCCGCACATCCACGCGATCACCGCGAGCTCGATCGGCGTCGACGCCGGCCCCATCTCGTACACCGCCATGCCGTTGTTCAGCACCGCGCTCACCAGCTCGGCGAGCGCCGCGCCGGGCAGCGGCGGCGGCACCTGGTGCGCGAAGCAATGCGGGTGCGCGAGCGCCGTCGACGCGGCCATGATGCGGCGCAGCTCGTCGACCAGATCGCCGCCGCCGAGCGGCTTGCGCGCCCACACCGCGCGCGCATCGTCGGGCTCGCGCCACGGCACCACGGAGCCTTCGCGGCGCTGCCAGCGGGCCAGCGCGTCGGCGATCGCATCGATCACGCGGTGGCCGTCGGCTCGGAAGCGCTCCGGGTCGTACGCGTCGCGAATCGCCGGGGGAACGGTCACCGGCGCAGCGTATCAGTCGAGCTGGTCGCCTGCGACTTCGACGACCTCGCGGTCCGCGAACGCGCACCAGGCGAGCAACTCGAGCAGATAACCTTCGGCCGCGCGCAGCTCGCCGGCCGCGACCGAGAGCGACGCCAGCCACGACAGCGTATGAGCCCGGGGACGCAGACCTTGTTCGAGGTCGGTCTCGGGTGTGCTGGACGGGGTGGACATGACCCCAGGTAGTTCACGATCGATGCCACGCCGACGAGCGCCGTCGTCACACGTGCACGAGCAGTGCGATCGGAAACATTCGCAGCAGCTCGCCGGCCGCGCAGGCGCCACCGCGCAGCGCGCGATCCGAGAGCAGGTCTCGCCAGCCACCGTCGGGCAGCGGCAGCGTCGTCGCAGTCAGCTCGTCGGCGTGCACCGACAGCCGCGTGGCGACCGCGACGAGCATGTCGTCGCCTGCGCCGCGCGTGAACGCGAACACGCGGTGCGCGTGAGGGCCGCTCGCCTCGAGCGCGCGATACGCACCGTCGAAGCACGCCGGGCGACGCGCGCGCAGTGCGAGCGTGCGACGAATCGCCCACAGCTTGATCGTGCCGAGATCCGCCGTCGCTGCGACAGCCGCGGGTGTCGCATCGGCGACCCAGCGCAGCGTGTGCTGGCGCGAGCTCGACGGCGCGAGGTCGACCGCGCGCCGGTTATCGGGATCGACGAGGCTGTCGTCGCGCAGCTCGCAGCCCTGATAGAAGTCGGGAACGCCCGGAGCGCACAGCTTGACGAGCAGCTGGGCGAGCGAGTTGCGATCGCCCGCGGGCGCGATCGTCACGGCGAGCTTCGCGATGTCGGCCATCAGATCGGTGTCGCCGAATACCGCCTCGAGCCACGCGTCGACCGCGGCTTCGAATTCCTCGTCGGGCCGGCGCCACGACGTGCGCCGCCGCGCCTCGCGTGCGACCTTGCGCGCGTGCGCGCGCGCGCGATCGAGCGGCAGCGGCCACGCGCCGACGAGCTCCTGCCACAACAGTAATTCCAGCGCGCGATCCGGGGCGACGCGCCAGAACGCGTCGGCGCGCGCGCTCCAGCGTCGCACCGCTGCGGCCCACTCGCCCGGCAGCTCCGAGAGCACGGCGATGCGCGCACGCACGTCCTCGCCGCGCTTGCTGTCGTGCGTCGACGTCGCGAGCAGCGCCCGCGGACGGCCCTCGGAAAGCGCGTGATGAACGGCCGCCGGCGCGCGCGCGAACACGCGCAGCTCGCTGCCGACCTCGCAGCGCGACGCGAGCCGCACCTGGCGATACGACAGCGTGTCCTCGTCGCCCTTCGCGATGATCGCGCCCGACATCTGCTGCGCGCGCTCCGCGAGCTCGTTCGCTTCGGCGCTCGCGAGCTCGAACGCGAGGGCCGACTCGAGGAACGCGATCAGATCGCCGTCGATCTCGGGCCGCGCGTCTCGCGCCGCCGCCGCGGCCGCCGCGATACGCTCGCGATCGATCTCGCGCCGCTGGCTCACCGTGCCGTACGTGCGATAGACCGGATAGCCCGCGAAGATCGCGGACAGCGCGGCCTCGATCTCGGCGCGCGTGTAGTCGCGGCAGGCCGGCGTCACCGCACACGCACGCGCGGCGAGCTCGGTCAGCCACGCGAGCTCGCTGTGGAGCGCGTCGCCCATCACCAGGGCGCGCGCCCGCCGGCTCCCGGCCGCCGGATCCCACGCCTCGCCGGTGAAGTCCTCGAACAGCCGGGTCAGCGCGCGCTCGCCGTCGGGATCGACGAGCAACCCCCCGACCTGCTCCATGAAGTCGTAGCCGGTCGTGCCGTCGCATGCCCAGCTCTCCGGCAGCCGCTCGCCCGCGCTCGTGATCTTCTCGACGACGATCCACGTCGCCGGCGCGCGCTCGCGGAGCCGCACGAGGTATGCGGGCGGATCGCGCAGGCCGTCGATGTGATCGACGCGCAGCCCGTCGACCGCGCCGCTGTCGACGAGCGCGAGCGTGCGCGCGTGCGTCGCTTCGAATACTTCGGGGTCCTCGTTGCGCAGCGCGACCAGCGACGCGATGTCGAAGAATCGGCGATACGACAGCTGCGCGGCCGCGACGCTCCAGTGCGCGAGCCGATACGCCTGCGCTTCGAGGATCGAGTCGAGCTCGACCGGATCGCCATTCGCGGCGGCGAGCGCGTCGTCGATCGCCCGCGCGCACACCGGATCCGCCGACAGCGCCGCGAGCCGCGCGTTCAGCACGGTCTTGTCGCGATGGCGGCGGCGCCGCGCCTCGGCGTCGCGATACGCGGGCGTCGGCAGTGCGGCCAGCGCGTCGCCGACGAACGCGAGCTCGGCGTGATGCGCGGTCTCGCCGGCGCGCCGCACGACCAGGCCGAGCGCGCGCGGTGCGATCGGCAGCCTCGCATCGCCGGCGCGGATCGCGAAGCCGCGGCCATCGCGGACGACCGCGAGCGCGCCGTTCGCGAGCGAGCGCCCGTAGCGCTCGGCGAGGATCGGCAGCACGACCCGGTCGTCGCCGCCTTGCCCCCACTCGACATCGAAGAAATGCGCGTACGCCGACGCCGGCCCGTTCTCGAGCACGTCGAGCCACCACCGGTTCTTGCGCCCCGACGTCGCGAGGTGGTTCGGCACGATGTCGAGCAGGATCGCCATGCCGGCTCCGTGCACCGCCGCGACCAGCTCGGCCAGCCCCGCCTCGCCGCCGAGCGCGAACCGCACGTGCTCGGGATCGACGCAGTCGTAGCCGTGCTGCGAGCCCTCTGCCGCCTCGAAGATCGGCGACAGATACAAATGACTCACCCCGAGCGCCGCGAGATACGGCACCGCGGCCGCGGCCTCGCGAAAGCCGAAGCCCGGCCGCAGCTGCAGCCGATACGTCGCGCGCGGCGTCGTCACGGCGCCTCTCGCCGCAGCAGCCACAGCGACCGCGCGAGCACCGGCAGCGGCGCGCCGGCTTCGTAGCGCTCGCCGCCGCCCTCGCCCGCAAAGCCGCGGCCCGTATCGAACACGCGCCGCCACGTCGCCGCGAACTTCGCCTCGGGCAGCACGAACGCGCGGTCCTCGTGATCGGCGTGGAACACCAGCAGGAACGTGTCGTCGATGACCGGCTGGCCGTGCTCGTCGGGCAAGAAATCGGTGCCGTTCAGGAACACCTGGAGCGAGCGCGACGCCTCCGAGTCCCACGCCTCGTCGGTCATCTCGGCGCCGTCGGGCGACAGCCACGCGATGTCGGGCAGCGCCGAGCTGCCGCGCGCGCGCCGGATCGGCTTGCCCTGGAACCAGCCGCGCCGGCGAAACACCGGGTGGTCGCGGCGCAGCTGCGCGACCTGCTGCACGAACGTGACGAGCCCGGCGTCGGCGGTCTTCCAGTCGATCCACGACAGCTCGTTGTCCTGACAGTACGCGTTGTTGTTGCCTTGCTGCGTGCGGCCGAGCTCGTCGCCGCCGAGCAGCATCGGCACGCCTTGCGACAGGAACATCGTCGCGATCATGTTGCGCTGCTGGCGCGCGCGCAGCTCGCGCACGCCGGGGTCATCGGTCGCCCCCTCCGCGCCGCAATTCCACGACCGGTTGTGGCCCTCGCCGTCGCGGTTGCCCTCGCCGTTGGCATCGTTGTGCTTCTCGTTGAACGAGACCAGATCGCGCAGCGTGAAGCCGTCGTGCGCGGTGACGAAGTTGATGCTCGCGTGCGGGAACCGCCCGCCCTGCTGGTAGAGGTCGCTCGAACCGGTGAGCCGCGAGCCGAGCTCGGGCAGCGAGCCGGGCTCGCCGCGCCAGTAGTCGCGGATCCAGTCGCGGTACTTGCCGTTCCACTCGCTCCACAGCGGCGGGAAGTTGCCGACCTGATAGCCGCCCTCGCCGACGTCCCACGGCTCCGCGATCAACTTCACGCGCGAGACGACCGGATCTTGCTGGATGAGGTCGAAGAACGCGCCGAGGCGATCGACCTCGTGCAGGCCGCGCGCGAGCGCCGCCGCGAGATCGAACCGGAAGCCGTCGACGTGCATCTCCTCGACCCAGTAGCGCAGCGAGTCCATCACGAGCTGCAACACCGCCGGGTGGCGCATCTGCAGCGTGTTGCCCGTGCCCGTGTAGTCCATGTAATAGCCGGGCTGATCGGCGACGAGCCGGTAATAGGCCTCGTTGTCGAGGCCGCGCAGCGACAGCGTCGGGCCAAGATGATTGCCCTCCGCGGTGTGGTTGTAGACCACGTCGAGGATCACCTCGATGCCGGCGCGGTGCAGCGCCTTCACCATCTGCTTGAACTCGGCGACCGCGCCGCCGTCGGTGCGCACGCTCGCATACTCGGGATGCGGTGCGAAGTAGCCGATCGAGTTGTAGCCCCAGTAATTGCGCAGCCCGCGCTCGAGCAAGAATCCGTCGTGCACGAACGCGTGCACCGGCAGCAGCTCGACCGCGGTGACGCCGAGGCGTTCGAGATACGACACGACCGTGTGATGGCCGAGGCCCGCGTACGTACCGCGCAGCTCGGCGGGCACGTCGCGGTGGTTCATCGTCATGCCCTTGACGTGGCACTCGTAGATCACGGTCTCGTTCCACGGCGTCTCGAGCCGGCGGTCGTTGCCCCAGTCGAAGTACGGCTGCGCGACGACCGAGCGGAACGTCGACGACGCCGAGTCCTCGCGCGACGGCCCGTCGAACGGATCGCCGTCATGCGCGAGCAGCGCCGTTCCCCACGTGACGCCGTGGGTGAGCGCGCGCGCGTACGGATCCGAAAGCAGCTTCGCCGGGTTGCAGCGCAGTCCGCGCTTCGGATCCCACGGCCCGTGCACGCGATAGCCGTAGCGCGTGCCCGGCCCGACCTCGGGCAAGAACGCGTGCCAGACCTGGCCGATGCCGGAAGCGAGCGGGATGCGCTCCTCCTTGCCGCCGTCGCCGCCGTCGAACAGGCACAGCTCGACGCGCTCGGCGACGCTCGAATACACCGCGAAGTTGGTGCCCGAGCCGTCGTAGCTCGCGCCCAGCGGATACGGACGCCCTGGCCAGACCCTGCGGTTCACGCGCCGCTATGGTGCAAGGGCTCTGCCGGGGACGAGTGCGCGCGAGCGCCGCAGCGCCAGCACGGTCTCGATGCGCTCGGGACGGCCCCAGTCGCTCCACTCGACGCCGTCGAGCTCCATCGCGCACAGCCGGTCCGGGGCTCGCTCGACGATGTCGCGCGAAAAGCTGACCGGCAGGTACGCGCGGTAGATGTACTCGATCGCGTCTTCCTCGTCGGGCGTGCCGACGAGCGGCACGAACGCGTCGAGGATGTCGAGCAAGCGCGGTTCGGCCTGGCGGCCCAGCTCCCACAGCGCGTCGACGGTGCCGCACGTGACCATCGTGTTCCACAAGGCGCCCTGCTCGAGCATCTCGCTCGCGAGCTTCACCGAGGGCTTCTCGACGAAGCCGGTCAAGTCGCGCACCTCGGGCACCTCGACCAGCCGATCGCCGAGCATCAGGTAGCCGAGCTCGGGATCTGGCTCGCTCGGCTTGGCGCCGAGCAGCACCACGCGGTCGCGCATGCGCGCGGCGACACCGCGCACCGCGCGCAACTGCTCGACATATTTGGCCGCCGGCGCGACGTAGTGGTCGGTCGGCGTGATGACGACGATCGCGTTCGGCGTCCAGCGCTTGATCATCGCGAGCGCCGTGTACAGGGCGAGCCCGGTGTCGCGCGACGACGGCTGGCGGAACACGTGATCGCAGCGGCCTTCGAGCTGCGGCAGTGCCAGGTCCGCGTGCTTCGAACCGATCACGGTGAGCGTGCGCGACTGCGGCGTGAGGCGATTCATCCGGTCGAGCGTGTGTTGCAGCATCGAGCGGTTGCCGAGGAGCGCGCAGTACTGCTTCGGGATACGCCGTCCGAACCGGCGTTGCACGTATTCGGCGAGGCGCACACCTTCGCCACCAGCGAGCGCGAGCGTCCAGTCGACGTGGACGGCGTCGGTCTCGACAGGCTCCGTCGCAGAGGTGCGAAGTGCATGGACATCAACAACGTGCATCGAAATCCGCTTTATGCGGCTTCCGTGCCCACATGCGGTGTCCGCACACGGCGTAGGCCACCGTCGGAGAGCGAATTCGCGCGGACCGTGCGCACGGGAGCGTGCGCTCGCGTCGTGCGTGCGAACTCGCCCGTGCGCACGTCGCGGGCGCGCTCGCCTACCGCTTATTCGCGTCCGGGATTGGCGAGACCGAGCCGATGGAGCATCTTGTGAATCGACATGCGGTCGATTCCGGCCGCGCGCGCGGCGGCCGAGATGTTGCCGTCGTGTTGCGCGAGCAAGCGCGAGATGTAGCGCTTCTCGAACTCGCTGATCACGTTCTGCTTGGCCAGCTTGAACGGGATGCCGACGTCGACAGGTACCGTCATCGCCGCATCGGACGACGTGGCGGTCTGCGACGGCGTGACCGTGATCGACGGTTCCGATCGCGCCGGCGAGGCGGGCGCGCGGCGCAGCGCGTCCTCGCTGTCGGGCGACTCGGCGAGCAAGACCGCGCGCTCGATCACGTTGCGCAATTCGCGCACGTTGCCCGGCCAGTCGTGCTTCATCATCAGGTCGATCGTTTCCTGCGCGATCTGTGCGGTCTCGCCGCCCGGCGTGGTCGCGAGGATGTGCTCGATGAGCAGCGGCAGGTCGTCGCGGCGCTCGCGCAGCGGCGGGACATGGACCCGCGCGACCGCGAGCCGGTAGTACAGGTCTTCGCGGAACCGGCCGCGGTTGACCTCGACGCCGAGGTCGCGGTTGGTCGCGGCGACGATGCGCACGTCGACCTCGATCGTCTTGGTGCCGCCCACGCGCCGCACTTCCTTGCGCTCGAGCACGCGCAGGAGCTTGGGCTGCATCGCGAGCGGGAGCTCGCCGATCTCGTCGAGGAACACGATGCCGCCGTGCGCGCGCTCGAACGCGCCCGCGTACGAATTGGTCGCGCCGGTGAACGCGCCGCGCTCGTGGCCGAACAGCTCGCTCTCGACCAGGTTCGGCGGGATCGAGCCGCAGTCGAGCACGACGAACGGGCCTTGCGCGCGCGGCGAGCCGTCGTGGAGCGCTTCGGCGATCAGCTCCTTGCCCGCGCCGGTCTCGCCGGTGACGAGCACGGTCGTGTCGAGCTTCGCGAGCTTCTCGAGTCGCGCGAACAGCTCGCGCATCTTGACCGAGCGGCCGATCATCGAGCCGCACCGATCGGTGTCGGCGAGCTCGATCTCGACGGAATCGCCGAGCGGTTCGAACTTCAGGCGCGTCCCACCGAGCGCGATCTGCACGCCGGGCGTGATGTAGATATCGTTGATGCGCAGGCTCGACACGTACGTGCCGTTGGTCGAGTCGAGATCGCGCAGGCGATAGCCGCGGTCGTCGAGCCGGATCTCGCAGTGCAGGCCCGAGACCTTCGAGTCGCTGAGCTGGACATCGTTGCCGCGCCGCGCGCCGATCCGGATGACCTGCGCTTCGATGTCGCGCACGAGCCCGGCATCGGGACCGTTCGTGACCTCGATGCGACAGCGCCGCAGCCGCGCACTGGTCGCGCGGCCGCCGACGTAGGTGACCCAGGTGCCGGAGCGCAGGTCGTCGACGGCCATCCGTGGGGCACGGTATCATGGAGGCTTTGGGCTTTGGGCTCCGGGCTTTGGCCGGATCCGACCTCTGGCCAAAGTCCAAGGCCCGAAGTCCAATGCCCGCATCGAATGCTACCGTTCGCCGCGATGACCATCCCCACCGACCTCGTCCGCCTGACCGAGCTCGACGCCGCGTGGGCGGTGACCGGCGCGGGTGCGCGGCTCGCCGCGGTTCGCCGTGCCGGGCGCGCGCTACGCGACCGCATCCTCGCCGGCGGCGCCGCGCGCTGCGTCCGCACCGCCGATCTCGCGACGTTTCCGTATCCGACCAAGTACGGGCTCGCCGGCGTCGCGCGCTCGCCCGCGCCATATCTGTTCATGCGCAACCGCATGCAGCTCGTGCAGGTCGACGCGAACGGGCGCGTCGTCACGATCCTCGTCAACCCGACCGATCCCGAGCGCTCGGCGGCGGCGCCGTACTTCGCGCGGCTCGAGGCCAAATACGGCCGCACCGCGCGGCGCATGCTGTCGACGATGCACCAGACGATCGCGAGCGCGCTCGCGGCGTGGGGCATCGCATCCGAGGCGATCGACTACGTCACGTACGATCATCTCCACGTCCAGGACGCCCGCGGCTTGCTCGCGCCCGGGCCGGGCGGCCGCGCGTTCCTGCCCAACGCGAAGCTGCTCGCGCAGCGCACCGAGCTCGACGTGTTCGCGGGCGGCCTGCATCCGCTGCAGGTCGAGTGGTACATCCCGCAGTGTCTCGACGGCGTGCCGGCCGATCGCATCGTGGCGCTCGACGGCGATTACGCGATCGGCGGCGGGTTCGCGCTCGTGCGCACGCCCGGTCACACGCACGGCAACCACTCGCTCGTCGTCGTCACCGATCGCGGCGCGTGGACGATCAGCGAGAACGGCATCTGTGTCGACGCTTACGCGCCGGGGACGAGTCACATCCGCGGCGTCGCACGGCACGCGCGTGATGCCGGCGTCGAGGTGATCCTGAACGCGAACACGCGCGACGGCACGCTCGATCAGTACACGTCGATGGTGCTCGAGAAGACGCTCGCCGACGCGGTGCCGGATCGCCCCGAGCTGCCCCAGCACTTCGCGTCGAGCGAGCTCGTCCCGCACGTGCTCGCGCCCGGTCTCGCGCCGACGTACACGCACGGCGCGATCACGCACGGCGATGTGGTGAACGCGGTTGTTACAGAGCAGCGCAGCGCTGCCGGGTAATGCCGCGGACCCGACGCCTCAGCGTGTCACTCGATCTAAGGCGGTGAGGCTTATGGCGCGCTGCTCCCGCGTGCCACCGTCCGCGGCATGATGACTCGCATCGCAGGTGTGCTCGTCGCTGTGGCGACATTCGCGGGGGCGTGCAGCAACACCAGCCAGCACGACCAGCCCGATGCGCGGCAGGCCGACGCGGCGCCGCCGAGGCCCGATGCGGCGACACCCGACGGGCAAAACGCGGCCGAGCCGCAGCTGCCGGCCGGCTCGCCGGTCGCGATCCCGCTCGCGAGCGTCGCTGCGCTGACGTACACCGGCACGCTCGCATTCGGCGGGCAGCACCAAGCGGTGATCGTCGACACCGGCTCGACCTCGCTCGGCGTCGCGGCGTCGGCGTGCACGAACTGCGGCGTGACACCGCTCTACGCGCCGGGCTCCGGCGCGGTCGACCAGCAGCAGACCGCGATGTCGCAGTATGCCGACGGCACCGGCTGGTCCGGCGAGATCTATCAGGACACGCCGGCGCTCGGCGATGCGCCGGCGGTCGCGGTGAAGTTCGCGGCGATCTCGAGCTCGAACGGGTTCTTCCGCAGCTTCGACGGCACCGGGACCATCGGCTATCAAGGCATCCTCGGGCTCGGCCCCGACGGCGCGCTCGTCACGGGCACGACGTCGTACCTGTCGAGCGTGATCGCGGGCGGCATGCTCGGCGAGATCGCGTTCCAGCTGTGCAACGACGGCGGCACGATGTGGATGGGCGGCTACGATCCGTCGAAGCAGGCCGCGCCGCAGGCGGTGGTCGCCATGTCGAACGAATTTCCAGCGTACCTCGTCGGCGTCTCCGACATGGCGGTCGCCGGCGCGAGCCTGCACCAGACCGTGGACGCGTTCGGCCCGACGATCATCGACACCGGCACGAGCATCGCGTTCATCCCGACCGCGCCGCTGACCGCGTTGACCAACGCGATCGAGTCGTCGGCCGGCTTTCAGGCCGCGTTCAGCAGTCAGCACCTCCAGAGCGGCACCGGGTGCGTGACGACGTCGATGACCGCCGCCGAGCTCGACGCGACGCTGCCGCCGCTCGCGGTCTCGTTCCCGGGCGTGGAGGGCGGCACGTCGCCGTACGCGAACGTGGCGGCGACGCACTCGTATCTCGTCTACAGCGGCGACGACGAGTGGTGCTACGGGTTCGCGGATGCCACCGAGCTGACGGGCGGCCAGTTCACGCTCAGCTTGTTCGGCGACTCGCTGCTGTCGGGGTACATCACGACGTTCGACGTCGCCGACCAGCGCATGGGGTTCGCGCCGCAGACCGGCTGCGACGAGGCCAACGTCGCGCATGTCGTGCGGCACACGGTCGAGCACGTGCCGGGGGTGGCGTGGTGGAAGCAGGACCCACGCGTCCGTGTTCCATCTCCGGCGGAGATCCAGCGCCGCGTGCGCCAGATTGGCAACGGCACGCGCCGGTAGGCGCGCTGAATCGCGGCGTTGCGCGGCGTTCCGCGGGCTCGCGGCTTGCTACGCTCGGTGCCATGCCGGCGATCGAATCGCTCCTGCGCGTGATGACCTTGCGCGACGCCGAAGCGATCGTGCTCGAGACCGGCAAGGTTCCGAACCTGCGCCGGCGCGGCCAGCTCGAGGCGATGGCGATGCCGGCGATCGAGAGCGCGATGCTCGACGAGCTGGTGAAGCCGTACGTCGAGGGCAAGGACGCGGAGCTCGCGGCCGGACCGCTGATGGTGCCGATCACGATCGAGCGCACGGTGTACGTGACGACGATCGAGCGCGTGGCGAGTGGGTTGAAGGTGACGGCGCGCAAGGGCACGCCGGCGAAGGCGGCGGCAACCGCTGGGCCGGCGCCGGTCGCTGCGGCGGCTCCGCAGCCGAAGATCGAGCACGAGCACGAGCACGAGCACGAGCACGAGGCGAGGCCGATGGTCGCGGACGATGCACGGCGGAGCCGGATCGCGCGGGTGCTGTCGCCGATCGTCGCGCAGGCGGTGGAGCGCGGCGCGTCCGACGTGTTCGTGTCGACCGGGCAGCCGCCGCGGGCGCGCATCGCCGGCAAGCTCGAGACGATGGAGGCACACGTCGACGACGCCGAGCTCGCGGCGTGTGTCGCCGGGACCGCGGCGCATGGCGGAGGGATCGATCTGTCGCTCGACCTCGGCAGCGCGCGCGTGCGTGTCAACGCGTTCGATCACCTCGCCGGGTTCGCGATCGCGGCGCGCATCATCAAGGAGCGCGTGCCGGCGCTGGCGGAGCTCGGTCTGCCGGCCGAGCTCGCACAGGTCGTCGACCACCGCGACGGCCTCGTGCTGGTGTGCGGGCCGACCGGCTCGGGCAAGTCGACGACGTGCGCATCGCTGATCGACGTGCTCGACGGCAAGCGCGCGGCGCACGTCATCACGATCGAGGATCCGATCGAGTACCGCTTCCAGCCGCGGCGCTGTTTGATCCACCAGCGCGAGCTCGGCGCGCACGTGCCGACGTTCTTCGACGGGCTGCGCGCCGCGCTGCGCGAGGCGCCCGACGTGATCGTGCTCGGCGAGCTGCGCGATCGCGAGACGCTCGCCGCCGCGCTGACCGCCGCCGAGACCGGGCATCTCGTGTTCGCGACGCTGCACGCGCCGAACGCGATCGGCGCGGTCGATCGCGTGATCGACGCGTTCCCCGAGGCGCAGCAGCGCCAGATCCGCGGCCAGCTCGCGGCGTGCCTGCGCACGATCGTGACGCAGTTCCTGCTGCCGCGCACCGGCGGCGGGCGCGTCGCCGCGATCGAGCTCGTACCGGTGACGACCGCGGTCGCGAACATCATCCGGAAGGGCGACCTGCACACGCTCCCCACCGCGATCCAATCGGGGCGTGAGGCCGGCATGATCCCGCTCGAGCGCTCGCTCGCGAAGCTGCTCGATGCCGGCACGGTGTCGGCGCAGGCCGTGCGCAAGATCGCGGCGGATCACGATCTGCTGGCCGCGCTCGCCGGCAAGCTGCGGTAATTACGCGGGCACGCCGTACTGATCGTTGAGCGTCAGCAGGTGATGGCCGAGGATCTCGTTGGTCGCGACGTCGATCACGACGACGAGATACGTCGGATCGACCGCGGTCGGGATGAGCACGTGATCCCAGTGGCCGTCGGCGCTGCGGTAGACGCACTCGACGTCGTTGCCGTCGGTCGGATCGTCGTCGAGCTCGTCGACGTACGGCCAGACCTCGAGCTCGTCGCGCGGCACTTCGGTCAGGCGCCGCATCGGGTGCACGAACGTCGACAGCACGGTGGGCGGATCGAGCAGACGCGGATGCATGACCGAGTATAGCTCACGGTTTTTTGAAGCGAGCCCGGTCGAGCCCGTGGCGCTCGACGAGTGACCACAAGTTCTTGCGATCCATCCCGGCGGCGCGCGCGGCCTGTGCCAGGTTGCCACGGTGCACGCGCAGCAACTCCGTCAAGTAGGCGCGCTCGAACGCGTCGATCGCCTCGTGCTTGAGGTCACGGAACGGGCGCGCGACGTCGACGCGCGGCGCCGCCGTCGCACCGAGCGCGGGCAGCGCGACGTCGCGTTCCTCGACGAGCGGTCCGGACGCGACGACCATCGCCTGGTGGACCTTGTTTTCGAGCTCGCGCACGTTGCCGGGAAAGTCGTACGCGATGAACCGTGCGAGCGCCGCCGGCGACACGCCGTCGACCTGCTTGCCGAGCCGCGCGCGGTACTTCTGCACGAAGTGATGGACGAGCAGCGCGATGTCCTCGGGGCGCTCCCGCAGCGGCGGCATGTGCATCGGAAACACGTTGATGCGGTAGTACAGATCCTGGCGAAACCCGCCTGCCGCGACGAGCTGATCGAGATCGCGGTTGGTCGCGGTGATGATGCGAACGTCGACGCGCCGATCCTGATCGTCGCCGATGCGGCGGAACTCCTGCGACTGCAGGACGCGCAGCATCTTGGCCTGGAGCGGCAGCGGGAGCTCGCCGATCTCGTCGAGGAACAGCGTGCCGGAGTGCGCGGCGGCGAGCAGGCCTTCGCGATCGCGCGTCGCGTCGGTGAAGGCGCCGCGCACGTGACCGAACAGCTCGTCCTCGAGCAGCGCCTCGGGAATCGCCGCGCAGTTGACGACCACGAACGGCGCGTCGTGACGCGGCGACGAGTTGTGGATCGTGCGCGCGACCAGCTCCTTGCCCGTCCCGCTCTCGCCGAAGATCGCGACGGTGACGTCGGTCGCCGCGACCATCGCGATGCGGTCGTAGAGGTCCTTGATCCAACCACCCGAGCCGATCAGCACGTCGCTCTTGCGCGGACGGCGCTTGTCGGCGCGCGGCGGCTCGGGTGCGGCGCGGGCGACGCGAAACGCGAGCTCGGCGGCCGACAGCGGCCGCGCGATCACGTCGGCGGCGCCGCACCGGCTGGCGAGCGCCGCGCCTTCCGGGCCGCTCGCGATCAGCACCACGCGCGCACCGCCGGCCGCGAGCTCGCGCACGAACGACGCCGGCGGCGCGGGCTCGCCCTCGAGCAACACGACGTCGACCGGCGCCGCACGCAGCTCGACGAGCGCAGCATCACGCGTCGCCCACGCGACGACCGCCGCTTGCTCGCCGAGCAGCTCCGCGATCGCGTCGCGCGTCGCGGGCGACTTGTCGACGACGAGCACGCGCGGCGGCATGGGATCAGTCTACCAGTCGCGGTCGGGGTCGGCGGGATGTCCCGTCGCGCGCCGCCTCGCGCCATCGCGCCGCAGCCGGCGCGACAGGTCCTCGAGATCGTCGAGCTTTCGATCGATGGGGCCTTCGCTGCTCTTGTCGTTGGAATGACCGTGTTTGGGCTTGCCCTTGCGATGGCCGCTCTCGCCATTCGAGCCCGAGCCCGAGCCCGAGCCCG
>DASXCY010000018.1:0-6195 GCA_036490935.1 Kofleriaceae bacterium
CTCGAGGTCGACTACGCGAGCGAGGACAACTACCTGTTCGCGTACATCATCGACATCAGCGAGACCGGGATCTTCGTGCGCACGACCTCGCCCGAGCAGCCGGGCACGCACCTCAATCTGCGCTTCTCGCCAGGCGACGCCGGCCCGCCGCTCGAGCTCGAGGGCGAGGTCATCTGGGTGAACCCGTACCGGCCCGGTGTCCCCGATAACCTGCACCCGGGCATGGGCATCCGGTTCGTCGCGCTCGAGGACGAGCTGCGCGATCGCCTGCTCGAGCTGGTACGCCGGTTCGCGTACCTGTCGTAGCGATGGCGATCATCTGCGGCACCGATTTCTCCGACGCGAGCAAAGGCGCGCTCGAGGTCGCACGCGCGCTCGCCAGCCAGCGCGGTGATCGCGAGCTCGTGCTCGTGCACGTGGTCGAGCGCGAGGACGACGCGCCGCGGGCGCGTGCGTCGGTCGACGCGATGGTCGAAAAAGGCCGCAGCGGGCCGCCGGTGCGCACCGAGGTCGTGGTCGGCGCGGTCGACACGACGCTGATCTCGTTCGCGGAGACCGAGGGCAGCGATCTGATCGTGGTCGCGGCGAGCTCGCGCGAACGCGGCGGCGAAGGCGCGCATGTCGGCTCGACCGCCGAGGCGGTGATCTCGTCGACGCGCGTGCCGGTGCTCGTCGTGCGCGATCCGGTGCCGTGGCTCAAGTTCGCGCGCGGCGAGGCGCCGCTGCGCGTCATGCTCGGCATCGACGACTCCGTCGCGTGCGAGCACGGCATCCAGTGGACGCTCGCGCTGCGCGCGCACGGTCCGGTCGATGTCGTGCTCGGCGCGGTCTACTACCCCGACGAGGCCGGCGAGCTGTACGGCCTGCACGCGAGCTCGCTCGTCGATCGCGATCCCGAGATCGAGCGGCTGCTGTCGCGCGATCTCGTGCGCCGGTTCGGCGGGCCGGCGGACGACGCGGTGGCGCGGCCGCGGCGCGGCCTGGGCCGCATCGGCGATCATCTCGTCGAGCTCGCGCGCGAAGAGGAGACCGACGCGATCATCGTCGGCACGGCGCAGAAGACCGGCCTGGGGCGACTCGGCTCGGTGTCGTCGGTCGTGATCCACGATGCGCCGCAGTCGGTCGTGTGCGTGCCGCCGAACGCGATCATCCCGACCCTGCGCGTGCCGAACGTGACGCGGGCGCTGGTCGCGACCGATCTGTCGCAGTTCGCGAACCGCGCCGTGCCGTTCGCGTTCGCGCTGACGCCCGAGGCGAACGGCGCCGTCCACCTCGCGCACGTCGTCCGACCCGACGCGGAGATCGACGAGTCCGAGGTCGCGCGGCAGCTGTTCGCGCTCGCACCGGTCGGCATGACGCGCGAGGTTCAGGTGCACGTGGTCCGCGGCGATGACGCGGCGACCGCGATCGCGCAGACCGCCGCGCGGCTCGGCGTCGACGTGATCTGCATCGCCTCGCACGGCCGCTCGGGCATCACCCGCGCGCTCGTCGGTTCGGTCGCGGACCGGCTGCTGCGCGCGTCGCGCAAGCCGGTGTTGGTGCTGCGGCCAACATGAGTCGGACTTCGGACCTCGGACCTCGGGCTTCGGTCAGAAACACGACAGCTGTCGGTTCGGCTGTCAGTCCGAAGTCCGAAGTCCGAGGTCCGAAGTCCATGTCAGCGGCACGCGCGTTGCTTGGACTGCGCCCGTGAAGCGCGCCCTGCCCCTGCTCGTCCTGGCCGTCATCGGCGGGACGTACCTCATCTACGAGCACCTGCTGCTGCGCCGGCCGTACGCGTGGTCGGGCACGGTCGAAGCGCGCGACGTCGTGGTCGGCTCGCGCACCGGCGGCCGCATCCAGCAGATCCTCGTGCACGAGGGCGATCGCGTCCAGGCCGCTCAGGTGCTGATCGTGCTCGAGCACGGCGACCTCGACGCGCAGCGCGCGATCGCTCGGGCCGAGCTCGAGCAAGCGCAGGCCGCCCTCGACAAGCTGCAGAAAGGCGCGCGCCCGGAGGAGATCGAGCAAGCGAGGGCACGCGCCGCACAGGCCAGCGCGGCGTTCGCCGAGACCCGACACGGCAACCGCGCCGAGGACATCGCCGCCGCCGAGGCGCGCGTCGCGCAAGCGCAGGCCGGCGTCGACAAGGCCAAGCTCGACGCCGACCGCGCGCACCGGCTGCTCGCGAGCGGCGCGATCGCGCAGGCCGAGGCCGACGCCGACGACACCGCGCTGCGCACCGCGGTCGCCGAGCGCGACGCGCAGGCCAAGGTCGCCGAGGAGCTGCGCGCCGGCGCGCGCGTCGAGGACAAGGCGCAGGCGGCCGCGCGCGCGCAGGAAGCGCAGGCCGCGGAGCAGCTCGTGATCGCCGGCGCGCGCGTCGAGGATCTGCGGGCCGCGGCGGCACAGGTCGCGGCCGCGAAGGCGCGCCTCGACCAGCTCGACGTGACGATCGGCGAGCTCGTGATCCGCGCGCCCGCGCCCGCGCGCGTCGAGTCGCTCGACCTGCGGCCCGGCGACATCATCGCGCCGAACGCCGCCGCCGCGACGCTGCTCGAGGACGGCCAGCTGTACGTGCGCATCTACGTGCCCGAGACCGAGATCGGCTACGTGCATGTCGGGCAGGAGCTGCCGGTCACGGTCGACTCGTTCGGCTCGCGCGAGTTCCCGGGCAAGGTCGAGTTCATCGCCGAGCGCGGGGAGTATTCGCCGCGCAACTTGCAGACCGCCGACGAGCGCGCCGATCAGGTGTTCGCGATGCGCGTCTCGGTTCCCGATGCGGCGAACGAGCTGCGCGCCGGGATGGCCGCGACCGCGCACGTGGCGAAGCCATGACCACCGCGACACCCGCGATCCGCGTCGAGCACGTCACGCGGCGGTTCGGTGACTTCACGGCGCTCGCCGACGTCGACCTCGAGGTCCACCAGGGCATGGTGTACGGGCTGCTGGGCCCGAACGGCTCGGGCAAGTCGACGCTGATCCGCGTGCTGTGCGGGCTGCTCGCGCCCGACGAGGGCAAGGCGACGGTGCTCGGGCTCGACGTGGCCCGCGAGGGCGACGCGATCCGGCGGCAGATCGGCTACATGAGCCAGAAGTTCGCGCTCTACGCCGACCTCACCGTCATCGAGAACCTCGACTTCTTCGCGCGCGTGTACGGGATGTCGGGCGCGCGGCTGCGCGAACGCCGCGACGCGGCGATGGCGCTCGTCCACGTCGAGCCGTTCGCGAACCGGCGCGCGGGCTTGCTGTCGGGCGGCTGGAAGCAGCGGCTCGCGCTCGCCGCCGCGCTGATGCACGAGCCGAAGGTGATCTTCCTCGACGAGCCGACCGCGGGCATCGATCCGGTCGCGCGGCGCGAGCTGTGGGATCTGCTGTTCGATCTATCGGCGCGCGGCATCACGCTGCTCGTCACGACGCACTACATGGACGAGGCCGAGCGCTGCGGCGAGGTCGGTTATCTGTACCTGTCGAAGCTGCTCGTGACCGGCACACCGGATCGGCTGAAGGAGCTGCCCGAGGTCAACGAGCCCGGCACGCGCCGGCTCGAGCTCGAGACGACGAATTCGTCGCGCGCGCTCGGCTGGCTGCGCGCGCAGCCGTTTTGCCGCAGCGCGACCGTGTTCGGCCAAGCGGTGCACGCGCTGGTCGACGCGTCGCTCACCGACGACGAGCTCGTGTCCCGCATGCACGCGGCGGGCTTCGCGACGACCGCGCGGGCGATCGTACCGTCGCTGGAAGACGTGTTCGTCGCGCTGACCGAGCGCGCGGCGCGCGAGCGCGGGCCGATGAAGCCGGTGGAGGCTTAGCGATGTGGGATTCGTTCGTCGCGGTGATGCGCAAGGAGTTCAAGCACATCTTCCGCGACCGCGGGACGCTCGCGTTGTTCTTCACGCTGCCGGTGATGCAGCTCGCGCTGTTCGGGTTCCTCGATCAGAACGTGCGCGACTTGCCGACGGTCGTCGTCGATCAAGATCAGACGCGCTACAGCCGCGAGCTGATGGACGAGCTGCGCGCGACGAAGACGTTCGAGATCACGAAGATCACGAACGATCCGGCGGAGGGCCGCGCGCTCGTCGCGCAAGGCACGGTGCGCGTCGGCGTGATCGTCCCGCCGGACTTTCACGATCGCCGCGCGCACGGCGAGAACGCGTCGTTCCTGGTGTTGATCGATGGCTCGGACTCGAACGTCAGCGCGCAGGCGCTCGCGTCGATCAACGGCGTGATCGCGCAGCACAACCTCGACGCGGCGGCCGCGGCGGGCGTGCACCCGAGCGTGTCGGCGCAGCCGATCGTCTTGTTCAACCCGGAGGGCCGGACCGCGAACTACATCATCCCGGGGTTGATCGCGATCCTGCTGCAGCTCGCGGCGATGATGCTCGCGGCGATCGCGATCGTGAAGGAGCGCGAGCAAGGCACGATGGAGCAGCTGCTCGTCACGCCGATCCACCCGATCGGCCTCGTGCTCGGCAAGCTCGCGCCGTACTTGGTGATCGGCATCGTCGAGATGATGTTGATCCTCGCGCTCATGCGCTGGGGCTTCGGCGTGCCGATCCACGGCAGCCTGCTGTTCCTGTTCGCCACCGCCGTCGTCTACCTGTTCGCGCTGCTCGCGCTCGGGTTGACCATCTCGATGCGCGCGCAGACGCAGATGCAAGCCGTCCAGATGGCGCAGATGCTGCTGCTGCCGTCGATTTTTCTGTCGGGCTACATCTTCCCGGTCGCGGGGTTGCCGCGCGTCCTGTACTGGATCGGGCGGCTGCTGCCGGCGACGCACATGATCGACATCATGCGCGGCGCCGTGCTGAGGAGTGCCGGCCCGTTCGATCTGCTGCCGTCGATCCTCGCGCTCGCGGCGATCAGCGTCGTGCTCGTGACGATCTCGGTGCGCCGCGTGCGCCGCCTGACGGCTTAGAGGCCCCCGGACCGCTGCCGCTCGCCGCTGCCGCTGCCGCTACCGTCGCCGCAGCCGTTGCCGTCGCCGCAGCTGACGCCGTCGCCGCAGCTGACGCCGCCGCCGCCGCCGCTACCGCAGCGCGCGCGAGCGCGTCTTGAGCTCGATGAGCCCGCGCACCTCGACCTGCCGCACCCGCTCGCGCGTCAGGTTCGTGAGCTCGCCGATCTCCTCCAGCGTCCTCGCGCCTTCATCCGCCAGGTCCAGGGCGCACGTGTGCGCGAGCTCCCAGGGCTCGAGCTCCGGGAAGTTCAGCTTGATCGATCCCGTCCTGGGGTTGATGTCCAGATACAGGTGGTGCTTGCACGCGACCCACGGGCACGGGCGCGGCTCGTCCTTGCATTCGGCGCGCGTGCGCGGCCGCTCGACGCCTTCCACCGGCGGATACATCGCCGCGCCCAATGCCAGCTCGGCCCGCGTCAGGCGCTTGAGCGCGATCGTCTTGCTGCGACGGCGCTGGCGGCGCTGATGCACGCGCACCTTGCGGCTCAGCACCGGGATCTCGATGGTCACGTCGTCGTCGCCTGGTCCATCGGCCGCGTCCATGTCACTCCCCCTCTGGTCACCGTCGTGTGACGGCTGTGTGAGATCACCGTAAAGAAGGCGTGATCGATCTCGCAAGATCCCCGCGCAGAAACTTGATCGCGAAGAGATCTCGGCGCATTCATCCTGTGCGTGAAGATCCCACATCAATCCGGCGGCTGGGGCGGCGCCCGACCCGGCTCCGGCCGCCGCGCGAGCGGGCCGATCGCGAGCGAGCCGCATCGCGTGCGGCCGCCGGTGTCGCCGCATCACGCCGTGCATGTCACCGCGCGCGTCGTGGCCGCCGCGCGAGCCCGCCGCGGCGCCGCGTATCGCGCGCTACGCCGCGCGCTCGTCGTCTCGCTCGCCCGCCCCGATTTTCGCGTCATCTCGCTCGCGGTGCGCGCGCGCCGCATCGAGCTCGTCGTCGAGGCCGACGACCGCATCGCGCTCGCGCGCGGCATGCAGGGCTTCCAGGTCGCCGCCGCCAGGCACTGGAACCGCGACCTCGGCCGCCGCGGCCAGGTGTTTCGCGATCGCTACCGCGCACGCGCGCTGCGTACCGCCCACGAGCTCCGCGCCGTCGTCACGGCCACCTGGACGCGCACCGGCTGGCCCGCGAGCGCGCTGCTTCAGTCGCCGCGCGTGCTCGGCGTGCTCGGCTCGCTCGACTCGACCCCGCCGCCGCTCGCGTCAGGCTCGTCGGGAATGCGGTACTCCTCGTCGAGCCACTTG
The DNA here is from genome assembly GCA_036490935.1 of Kofleriaceae bacterium. Taxonomy (GTDB): domain Bacteria; phylum Myxococcota_A; class Polyangia; order Haliangiales; family Haliangiaceae; genus JABFXX01. The sequence continues at coordinate 6,191 of DASXCY010000018.1, forward strand.
CCCAG
>DASXCY010000019.1:0-5984 GCA_036490935.1 Kofleriaceae bacterium
GCCGAAATCGCGGAGCAGATCGCGCGAGGCCGAGGCGCCGCCCCGACGCGCTCCTCGTCGGAACGCGAGGACGCGGCAACGAAGGGATCGCGCTAGCTGCCGCCGCGAGGCGGATCAGCACAGGCGAACTCTGGGGTTAGGTAGCGGCAACCGAATCGTACTCGTGCTCCCGGTCGTACGCGTCCGCGTGCGCGCTCGACTATTCTCGATCTCGATGAGGGCGTTGTCGTTCACCGTGGTGCTCGCCGCATGCTCGAGCTCGTCTCCGCAAGGCCCGCACGTGTTGCTCGATTTCTCGCGCCAGCACGGCTTCTGGGACGCGCCGTTCCCGTCGGACGATCTGTCCGACGGCACGACCGTCGACGTCTCGGGCTTCCCGAATCCGTCGAATTCGCCGTCGGTCGAGCAAGCCCGCGCGCTGCTCGCCGGCAACACGGGCTTCTCGACGACCGGCGGCATCTTCTTCCAGATCTCCGAGCCGCTCGATCCAGCCGGACTTCCTTCGATCGCCGAGACCGTCGCCCCCGGCGCGCCGGTGTTCGTGGCCGCCATCGATCCGAACGCGCCCGATTACGGCGTGCGCTACCCGCTCGAGGTGACGTTCGAGGCGACCGCGAGCCCGTACGGCGCCCCGAACTTGCTCGCGCTGCTGCCGGTACAGGGCATGCCGCTCCGCCTCGGTTCGCGCTACGTCGCGATCGTGACGACCGGGGTGCACACCGCATCGGGCAAGCCGCTCGAGCCCGCCCCGCGCGCGACCATCGCGAGCTTCCCCGACGCGCAGGCCGCGCTCGCCGAGCTCGGGCTCACCGCCGCCGATGTCGCTGGCATCACCGCGTTCACCACCGGCGATCCGATCTCGAGCTTCGAGCTCGCGCACGATGCCGCGTTCGCGCGGCCGCTGCCGGTGATCGACGCGCCGTTCACGCTCACCGACACGTTCGACGACTATTGCGCGTACCACACGACGATCGCGATGCCCGACTGGCAATCGGGCACGCCGCCGTACTCGTCGGCGGGCGGCACGTGGGTGCTCGACGTCAACGGCGAGCCGGTCTTCGATCACAGCGAGGAGTCCAACCTCGTGCTCACCGTGCCGCGTTCGGCCATGCCGGCCGCCGGCTATCCGCTGATGGTGTTCATCCGCACCGGCGCCGGCGGCGATCGGCCGCTCGTCGATCGCGGCCAGCAGGCGACGAACGGCGGGCCGCCGATCGTGCCGGGTGAAGGTCCGGCGCTCTACCTCGCGCGCGCCGGCATGGCCGCGATCGAGGTCGACGGCCCGCTCGGCGGGCTGCGCAACACGACCAACGCGAACGAGGACTTCACGACGTTCAACGTCGCGAACCTCGGCGCGATGCGCGACAACATTCGCGAGTCCGCGCTCGAGCTCGAGGTGATCGCGCACGTCGGCGTGGCGCTCGAGGTCGACGTCAGCGACTGCCCGAGCTCGGGCGGCGCCGCGACCACGTTCGACGCGCAGCACGTCGCGCTCATGGGCCACTCGATGGGCGCGTGGATCGCGCCGCTCGCCGCCGCATTCGACCCGATGTTCGACGTGCTGGTGCTCTCGGGCGCGGGCGGCAGCTGGATCGACAACATCATGTGGAAGAAGCTGCCGGTCGCGCCGCTACCCGTGATCGAGACGCTGCTGCGCGACTCGCCGCTCGCCGCCGACGATCCGGTGCTGACGTTCGCACAGTGGGCGCTCGAGCCGGCGGATCCACAGGTCTACGGTGTGTTCGTCACGCGCGCGCCACCCGAGGAACCGCCGCGCCACGTGCTGATGATCCAGGGCATCGTCGATCACTACATCTTGCCGCGCATCGCGGAGGCGACGAGCCTGTCGCACGATCTCGATCTCGCCGGCCCCGAGCTCGACACCGAGGCCTCGCCCGATCTCGCGGGCCAGCTAGCGCTCGGCCCGCTGCTGCCGCTCGACGGGCGCAGCGCGCTGCAGCTGCCGGTCGCGTCGAACCTGACGGTCGCGGCCGGCACCGCGACCGCGGTCGTCACCCAGCACATGGCCGACGGGATCGAGGACGGCCACGAGGTCATGTTCCAGACCGACGTGCCCAAGCACGAGTACCAGTGCATGTTGCAGAGCTGGCTGACGACGGGAGTTCCGACGGTGCCGACCGATGCGGCGAGGGACGCGCCGTGTCCGTAGAAATGAAATTGAAAATCGATTGACACGAAATTGAAAATCGTTTTCATTACGAGTCGTGAAGCATTCGACTCGTGTCGCTCTCGCATTCGTGTCGCTCGCCGCGCCGGCCGCGTACGCCGATCAGCCTGCACCGCCGGTGTCCGCGCCGGCTGATCTGCCGGTATCCGCGCCCGCCGACGCGCCCCCGCCGGCCGACGCGCAGCCCACCGTCACGCCCGCCGGCCAACCCGCGACCGCGCTTCCGCGCGAGACCGCGGTCGAGACCGCACTCACGGCGCCCGCATTCAGCGGCAGCCAGTTCGGCGGCTACGGCGAGATCACGTACAACGCGCCGAGCAACGGCAACTCGGTCGTCGACTTCCGCCGGTTCGTACTGTTCTTCGGCCACGACTTCGACGAGCACATCCGGTTCTATTCGGAGGTCGAGTTCGAGCACGCGGTGTCGTCGTTCGACGATCGAGGCGAGGCGGAGATCGAGCAGGGCTATCTCGATGGTTTGTTCACCAAGCAATTCAACGTGCGCGCCGGGCTCATCCTCATGCCGATGGGAATCGTCAACGTCTGTCACGAGCCGCCGAGCTTCCACGGCGTCGATCGGCCCGACGCCGACGTGTACGTCATTCCGTCGACGTGGCGCGAGCCGGGTTTCGGCGTGTTCGGCGAGCTCGCGGAAGGGCTGCGCTACCAGCTGTACGTCGTCGACGGCTTCGACGCGAACGGCTTCACCGCGGAGTCGGCGATCGCCGAGGGCCACCAGGAAGCGCAGCTCGCGTACGCCGGCGACGGCGGTGCGATCGCGCGCGTCGACTACGAGCCGGTGCTCGGCACCGTGATCGGCGTGTCGGCGTACGGCGGCACGTCGGGCAACTCGCTGCGTCAGGCGGTCGGTTACGTGCCGATCGGCCTGTTCGACCTCGATGCGCGCACGCGGCGCGGCGCGTTCTCGGCGCGCGCCGAGCTCACGATGCTCCTCGTCGGCGATGCCGCGAACCTCGATCGCGCGCTCGCGAGCGGCTCGGCCGATCAGATGGCGGCGGGCCCGGTATCGTCACGCTCGCAGGGCGGCTACGTCGAGGTCGCGTACGACGTGCTCCATCTCGCGGCGCCGTCGACGCAGCAGGCGCTCGACGTGTTCGGCCGCTTCGACTATGCGAACACCCAGGCCGACGTCCCGGCCGGCTTCATGCGGCTCGATGAATTCGACCGCCGCTCGGTCGTCGCGGGAATTTCGTACAAGCCCATCGCCCAGGTCGCGCTCAAGGCCGATTACCGCCACGGCTGGCTGGGCGATAGCACGTCGTTCGATGAGGCAGCCGCCGCCGTGACGTGGCTATTCTAGGCCCGCCATGCAGGTGTTCTCGCGTCGAGGCTTCCAGCTCCGCACCGCGTCGCTCGAGACACGCGTCGCGTACACCGCATTCCTCGTGCTGTCCGCGCTCGGGCTCGCCACGCTCGTCGCGCTCGCGATGCGCGCCGGTACGTCGCCGAGCGCGATCGCCGCTTACTATCGCGGCGACGACAGCGAGATGAGCTTCGGCAAGACGTTCTGGCAGCTCGTCGAGACCAGCCACTTTCACCTGTTCACCGTGCCGGTGATGGTGCTGATCTGGTCGCACCTGCTGTACGGCACGCCGACGTCGGTGCGGTTTCGCGTCGCGCTCACGCTCGTCACGTTCCTCGGCGCACTGCTCGAGGCGCTCGGACCGTGGGCCGTGCGCTACGTCGCGGGTGGTTGCGCGTACGTGCTGATCGCGGGCTGGATCCTGCTCGCCGGCGGCGCCGCGCTGATCCTGCTCGTCACGCTGCTGTCGATGTGGGGGCGCGACTGGATGGTCGGCTGGTTCGCGTCGCCGCAGGACGGAGGCCCGCCGTGAAGCTGGTGATGATCGCGGTCGCGCTGGTGCTGGCCGCGGCCGCGCCCCCCGCGTGGGCCGATCGCGTGCTGCTCAAGGAGGCCGATGCGCCGGCGCTGCTCGGCGGCAAGACCGCGACGCGCCGCACGCTCGAGCTCACCGACGATCAGCTCGCGCAGCTGTCGAAGGCGCTCGGCCGCAAGATCGCGGCGAAGAGCTACCCGTACCTCGACGTGCGCGACGAGCGCGGCGCGCCGCTCGGCGAGGTGTTCCTGCTCGACGTGATCGGCCAGAGCCAGCCGATCACGTTCGCGGTCGCGGTCGGCGCCGACGGTGCGCTGCGCGACGTCGCGGTGATGGTCTATCGCGAGTCGCACGGGGAGGAGATTTCTGACAAGCGCTTTCGCCGGCAGTTCGCCGGCAAGCGCCTCGCCGACCCGATCGCGCTCGACAAGGACATCGACGCGATCAGCGGCGCCACCATCTCGTCCCGGGCCGCCACGTTTGCCGCGCGCAAGGCGTTACAGCTGGCCGCGTTGGTGCGCAATGCCACGTGAAACCCTGTTTTTGTGCTGGAAGCGCACCGGCTGCAGTTGGAGACTCGCGCGGTGAGGCTCGTCGGTGCGGTCTTGCTCGTCGCCGCGTGCGGCAGCCACGGTGGCTCGTCGCCGCCGCCGCCCGTCGATTCGAACGCGACGTTCGTGGCGTTGCCGGCGACGTTCCAGCCGTTCCAGACCTGGACGTCGTTTCGCGATCCCGGCCCGGCCGACACCACGCTGCCGCCGACCGTGCAGGGCGGCCGCACCCAGTACATCAACATGCTGCCGCCGCACGACTCGGCCGCGTTCCCGGTCGGCACGGTGATCGTCGAGATCCGGGACAACGGCATCGACCTCGCGTCGGTCAAGCGCGGCGGCGACTACAACTCCGACGGCGCGCCGGGCTGGGAGTGGTTCGGGCTCGGCGTCGATACGGCGAGTGGCGCGGTGTCCGTGCAGTGGCGCGGGACGGTGCCGCCGGTGGGCGGCTACGGCAGCATTCCGGGCGCGGGTTGCAACGAGTGTCACTCGCTGTGCGGCGCCGGCGTGATGAACAACGACTACGTATGCTCTGCCGAGCTCCAGCTGGCGAGCTTCTGATGCGGTACGCGCTGGTGCTGGCGCTCGCCGCGTGTCATTCGCCGTCGCACGCCGCGCCCGATGCCGGGCCCGGCGACGGTGCCGCGCCGGCGACGGTCACCGTGACCGCGACGGTGAACAGCACGCGGTTCGTCGTGCGCGAGCACATGCTGGCGGCCGGCGAGATGCAGATCTCCGGCGAGCCGCTCGCGCAAGCGATGGGTCGCGACCTCGGCGCGTACAGCCGCATCCACATCCCGCCCGATCTGTACTTCGATAACTCGATCTACGCGGCCGGCCCGTGGGTCGACATCCCCGGATTCTCGACGGGCGTCGAGTCGTACGAGTACTCGAAGCAGCCGATGAATAACCTCGCATTCGAATCGGGCGCGGGCACGGCGCTCTCGTACGCGCCGCTCGTCGGCAGCGACGCGGCGCTGATCGCGCTCGTGCAGCACTTCGCGGACGGCGCGCACACGACGGGACGGTTCGTGTTTGCGGCGGGCACGTATCCACCGTCGCCGGCGCACGCGGGCGACAACACGATCGGCTGGCCGGGGATGTGGCCGACCGCGCACGTGTTCGCGAGCTTCGATCCGGCGATCCAGCCGACGAGCCAGCTCGTGCAGCACTGCACGATCTCGTCGGATGACAACCCGGGCGATTCCGGCGGCGGCGTCGGCTGCGCCGATTACGAGTGCAACGCGACGACGCTGCACCTGCCGGATCGCGCGACGCAGATCGATCCGACGGTGACGCCAGGCGCGGATGGCTTCAGCGCGTGGAAGTACGCGCTGTGGACGCTGAACTACTTGCAGATCATGCACGACTCGACCGAGGCGG
>DASXCY010000020.1:0-24419 GCA_036490935.1 Kofleriaceae bacterium
TCGGCTACTCGAGCTACAACAGCTGGGTCGGCACGATCTCGCCGCGCCTGGGCAACCCGTTCGGACTCGGCGCGCCGCTCAAGGCCACGGTCACGTACGGCGGCAACATCCACGACTACGAGGCCACGCTGCGGATCCCGAAGTGGCTGCTGCCGCTCGGCGGCGCGCAGGCCGATCTGACCGGCGGCTACCTCAATCAGATCACGCCGGCGTTCGGCCCGCTCACGACCGAGAGCATCACGCTCGGCACGACGTGGATCACCGTGCACCAGCGCGTCGGGGCCTCGCCTGCGAGCACGTGGAGCCTCGGCCTGCATTACGACTACCGCCTGCGCACGCGTAACCTCGACGCGCTGCGCGCGATCGGCACCGACCTCGACGAGACGCAGGTCGCGGTGTCGACGCAGACCGGCTCGATCGGCGCGACGCTCGACATCGATCACCGCATCGATCGCAACGGCAACCTGTCGCCGCTCGCCGCCGAGAACGGCTACCACCTGTTCGCCAATGTCGCGTACGCGATGCCGGATCGAGTGCCGCTGATCGGCGGCCAGGACTCGTTCATCAAGGTCTCGACCTCGGCGTCGTACTTCCACCTGTTCGGCGGCAAGTCCGGCAACCTCGTCGTGCGCGCCGACTTTCACTACGACGAGGGCTTCCCGCTCGGCGGCGCCGCGCTGCTGCCCGACGTCGAGCGGTTCTTCGCAGGCGGCGACAACACGGTGCGCGGCTACGAGGACGACCGGCTCGCCACCGAGGTCATCCGCGTGCCGGTGCCGCCGATCGGCGGCAGCCTGACCCAGATCCGCGTCATCCCCGCCGGCGGGAACATCCGGGTCATGTCCAGCCTCGACGCCCAGTACCGCATCTGGTCGGTGTTCGCGGCGGCGCTGTTCACCGACGCCGGCATGATCGCGAACGACTGGCGGCTCGTCACCGCCGACGACATCCGGCCGTCCGCCGGCATGGGCCTGCGCGCGCTGACGCCGTTCGGCATCGTCGCGCTCGAGTACGCCGTGCCGATCAACCCGCACCTCGGCGACGATCCGCGCGGCCGCTACCACTTCTACTTCGCCGCACGCGCGACGTTTTAGCGGCGGTTCTGGTGTATAAGCCCGGCCATGGGACGCGGAGACAATCGTCGAACCTGGAAGATGCGGCGCAAGAAGCGCCAGCGAAAGCTCAAGGCGCGCACGAAGCGCTCGATCGCTACGGCCAAGTCGGCCAAGAAGGCGACCGCGCCCGCCAAGAAGAAGTAAGCTTCGGACGTGAGTCCGGAGCAGACGCGCTGCGTGATGACGCAGATCGTGATGCCGATGCACACCAACGGTGTGGCAGGTGTCATGTTCGGCGGGGTCATGATGCAGTGGATCGACGTGTGCGCGGGCGTCGCGGCGATGCGCCACGCCGGCGGCGCGGTCGTCACCGCGTCGATCGATCGCCTCGACTTCCTGTCGCCGGTGCAGGTGGGCGAGATCGTCGTGCTGCAGGCGCAGGTCAACTCGGTCGCGAAGACGTCGCTGGAGGTCGGCTGTCGCGTCGAGACCGAGGACATGCGACTGCGCACGCGCCGCTACGTCACCAAGGCGTACCTGACGTTCGTCGCGGTCGACGCGCACGGCAAGCCGCGCGCGCTGCCCGATCCGCTCGAGCTCGACTCCGAAGAGGATCGCCGCCGCGATAGCGACGCGCATCGCCGGCGCGCCGAACGGCTGCGCGCCGCGGGGCGGCGATGAAGATCGATCGCAGCACGTGGGGCCGGCTGCGCGTGACCGGCGGCGATCGCGAGCGGTTCCTGCAAGGGCTGACGACGGTCAACGTCGCGACGCTCGAGCCGGGCACGCACGGCTGGGGCGCGATCCTGAGCCCGAAGGGTCGCGTGCTGAGCGTGATCGATATCGCGCGCGGCGCCGATGCGTTCGTCATCGCGTGCGAGGCCGCGCTCGCCGAGCCGACGCGCGCGCTGCTCGAGCGCTACGCGGTGATGGACGACGTCGCGTTCGAGGCGATCACCGGCCCCGCGCACCAGGACATCGCCGACCCGGCGAGCTGGTGGGCCGCGCCGATCGCGGACGGCGCCGGCGACACACCCGACGACGCGGCCGCGGCCGAGCGGCTGCGCATCCGCGCCGGCTTCCCGCGCTACGGCATCGACGTCGACGACGAGCACTTCCCGTTCGAGCTGCCGCTCGTGCAGTTCCTCGACTACCAGAAGGGTTGCTACGTCGGCCAGGAGCCGGTGTTCCGCGTGCACGCCCAGGGCAACGCGGCACGCGCGCTGCGCGGGCTCGTGATCGACGGCGCGACGCCGGTCGCGCGCGGCGCGGTGATCGTGCATCCGGCGAAGCCGCAGGCGGGCGCGGTGACGTCGGCGATCGATGCCGGCGACGGCACGACGCTCGCGATCGGTTACTTGCACCGCACGTGCTGGGAGCCCGGCGGCACGGTCGAGATCGACGGCCGCCGCGCGACCGTGCACGAGCTGCCATGGTAGCCCGCGTCGCGATCCTCGCGCTCGCCGCGACCGGCTGCAGTTACCTGACCGACAGCTTCACCGACAACCGGTTCTCGGGCGATCCGTTCCCGATCGAGGTCGACACGTCGAGTGCCAGCGGCGCGGTGATGATCGGCGTGCAGATCGGCGACGAATCCGAGCGCGATGCCGTGCTCGACGTGCTGTCGCCGCTCAACATCGTCGACCCGGGCGCCGATGCGCCGACGACGATCACGGACCCTGACATGCTGCTGCTCGGCGAGAGCACGCCGGGCGGCCCGTTCGATCGGCCGCGCGCGAGCGTGTACGAGACCCAGATGGTCGCGCTGCACCCGTGCGACGCGATGGTCGGCACGTGCACGGTCGGCACGCCGACCACGCCGCGCGAGTTCGGCGCGATCGTCGGCATGCCCACGTTCTCGGCTGACTCGCTGCGGCTGCATCTCGACGCGGCCGATCCGCACGTCTTCGTGCTGCCGCCGATCGCGGGCGATTCGAACCACCGCAGCAAGCTGTGCGACGGCGTGTTCCCGTCGCCGTTCCAGGGCGGCGGCACGCTCGTCGTCGGTGGCACCGAGGTCCAGTTCGCGAACCGGCGCATCGCGCTCGACACCTGCCTCGAGCCCGATGCCACGCCGGGCGCGCCGGTGCGAGGCACCGACGCGCTGCTCGTCGCGTCGACCGGCATCGGCATCTCGCTGATCTCGACATCGGCGTACGCGCGCTACCAGCTCGGCCATCCGAGCGCGCCCGATCCGGCGACGCTGCCCGACGACGGCGTGTTCCTGCCGTCGGGATCGGTGACCGGCAAGCGCGTCACGATCGCGGGCCTCGCGCTGGTCGCGACCTCGCCGTCGAATCCGCGCGCACCGTGCACGCAGATGTACCTGTCGCACGCGCTCGTCCCGAATAACCTGCCGACGACGGGCGATTGCCCGTGTGGCTCGCGACATGGCGTCGCCGGCAGCTGCTACGATTTCTGCCCGGTGCCGGCGGTCGTCGAGCTGGCGACGCCGATCGACTTCTTGATCGTGGCCGACGACAACACGACGATCCAGTCGATCGGCGAAGAGCTCCAGCCGGCCCAGCCGCAGCTCGACGGCATCCTCGGTGCGAACGCGCTCTCGCACTTCGAGCTCGACGTCGACTACCCGCAGAATGGCCGGCTGCTCGCGCGCTGCTTCGCGGGCGACACGACCGGTCAGTGCAGCGTGCGCCCGGAGCTCGAGAGCGAGTGCGAGCGCGACGACATCTCGCCTTGCCTCGGCCTGCCCGCCCAGGCCGCCTGTACCGACCCGAACAACTGACTCACTCGTCGAACGACGTCATGCCGCGCAGCACGTCGTCGGCGCGCCCGCTCGCGACGATCTTGCCGTGGTCGAGCCGCACGACCTGGTCGGCGAGCTTGCGCGCCTCGGCCACCGAGTGCGTCACGTGCAGGATCGGCACCGCGAGCTCGCGCGCCAGCTCGCGCACGAGGTCGACCAGCTGGATGCGCAGGTCGCGATCGAGCGCGGAGAACGGCTCGTCGAGCAGCACGAGCTTCGGCGAGCGTGCGAGCGCGCGGGCGAGCGCGACGCGCTGTGCTTCGCCGCCCGAGAACGTGCGCGGCTTGCGCTCGGCGAGATGGCCGACGCCGAGCCTCGCGAGCAGCTCGCGCGCCTTCGTGGGCCGATCGAGGCGCGGTACGTGATGCATGCCGTACTCGACGTTGTGGCGCGCGGTCATGTGCGGGAACAGCGCGAGGCCCTGGAACACGTACGCGAGCCGCCGGTGATGCACCGGCAGGTCGATGCCGCGGTCGAGATCGAGCCACACGTCGTCGCCGATCGCGACGCGCCCGCGATCGGGCACCGCGAGCCCGGCCAGCACCGCGAGGACCGTGCTCTTGCCCGAGCCCGACGCGCCCATGATGCACGTGATGCCGGGGGGACAGCGCAGCTCGACCGCCAGCGCGAACTCGGCACCGCGCGCGAGCTCGATCGTGCACGCGAGCTCAGCCACGGTGGTAGAGCCGCCGCGTCAGCCGGTTTGCCCCGTACAGGATCGTGACGCCGAGGATCGTCGTCACGATCGCCATCGCGCGCGCCGCATCCTCGTGGCCGCCGATGAACTGGTCGTACATGTAGATCGAGGCCGGGCTCGTGTACGGGATGCCGATGCCCTCGAAGTGCGCGCTCGCGACCACCTGCGTGATGCCGTAATCGCCGAGCGCGCGCGCGAACCCGAGCATCGCCGCGGCCGCGATGCCCGGTCCGGCGAGTGGCAGCGTCACGGTCGCGAGCACGCGCGCGGGCGAGGCACCGAGCGTGCGCGCCGCCGCGATCAGGTTCGGCTCGACCGACTCGAGCCCGACGCGCACCGTGCGCACGACGAGCGGCAGCGAGCCGACAGTCGCCGCGATCACCGCGCCGCGAAAGTTGAAGACGAACGTGGTGCCGAAGATGCCGAGTGCCGAAAACAAATAATAGCCGAGCACGGTCGGCGGCAGCACGAGCGGCGCCGACACGATCGCGTCGACGAGATCGCGCGCGGGCAGCCGCCGCCACTGCAGCAGCAGCGCGAGCCCGCTGCCGACGATCAGCGACACGATCATCGCGATCGTCGCACTCTCGAGCGACAGCAGGAGCGGCGCCCAAGTCACGGGCGAATCCTAGCCCGAGGCCCGCGGCCCGAGGCCCGCGGCCCGATCTTCCGGCAGCTTGACGACGAAGACCGCGCCCAGATCCCCCCGCTCTTCGACATGGATCGTGCCGCCGTGCGCCTCGACGGCGAGCTTGCAGAAGTACAGCCCGAGGCCGCGGTTCGCGCGCGCCGACGCGCGCCGGCGCTCGACCTGGAAGTAGCGGCCGAAGATCTGTTCGCGATCCGCGGGCGGCACCGGCGGACCGCTGTTGCCGATCGCGATCTCGACGAGAGAACCCGGCACGCGCCGCGCGCTGATCCCGCAGCGGCCGCCGCGCGGCGCGTAGCGCGTGGCGTTGTCGAGCATGTTCTCGATCACGCGGCCGAACAGGTCGCGATCGAGCTTCACGATCAGGTCGGGATCGACCTCGACATCGCAGCGCAGCTGGCGCACCTCGAAGTGCGCGCGGTTGCCGGCGCGCGCCTTCTCGATCAGCTCGACGAGCTTCACCGGCGCGAGCTGCGCGTGCAGCATGCCGTCCTCGAGCTCGTCGACGTCGAGGATCGTCGAGACCAGCCCGAGCGCCTTGTGGACGAGCGTCTCCGCGTCGTCGAGGTACTGCTTGACGACCGGCGTCGCGTCGCCGCCGATCTCGTCGCGCAACAGATTCAGGTAGCCGTGCACCGCCGATAGCGGGCTGCGCAGGTCGTGCACGACGAGCGCGGCCAGCACCCGTTTCTTCTCGCGAAGCTCGCGCGTGCTGTCGTCGGAGAGGCCCGATTCGCTATCGGGTCGCAACCTCAACCCTTCACCTGATTGCGCCCCGCCTCTTTCGCCGCGAACAGCTGCTGGTCGGCCTGCTTGATGAACTCGAGCGCGTCTTCGATCTCGCTGCGCAGCGCGGACACGCCGATCGACACCGTCACCGGGATCACCGCGTCCTCGAACTTGAACTCGGCCTTCTCGATGAGCCCGCGGATCTTCTCGGCGAACTGCATCGCGTTGTAGTGATCGATCTCGGGCAGCACGATCGCGAACTCCTCGCCGCCGTAGCGCGCGAGCACGTCCTCGCGCCGGATGCGCGTCTTGATCACCGAGGCCAGGTGCTTGAGCACGTGATCGCCGGCGAGGTGGCCGAAGCTGTCGTTCACGCCCTTGAAGCGGTCGATGTCGAACATGATGAGCGACAGATCGCGGCGATAGCGCAGCGCGCGCCCGATCTCGCGCTCGAGGGTCTCGACGAAGTAGCGCCGGTTGAACACCTGCGTGAGGCCGTCGACCGTGGTGAGCCGGTAGATCTCCTCGTGATACGCGTTCTCGATGTTGTTGCCGCTGAGGAACTTGAAGATGCAGCGGCCGACCTTGATGAAGTCGCCGTCGCGCAGCACGTACTCGTCGATCATCTCGTCGTTGACGTAGGTGCCGTTGGTCGACCCCATGTCGCGCAGCATGATCGCGTTGCCGGTGTTGATGATCTTGCAGTGGTTGCGCGAGACCGCTTCCTGATCGATCTGGATGTCGGCCTTCGATGACCGGCCGATGATGATCTGCGGGCGGTTGAGGTTGAACTTCTTGCCCAGCTCGAGGCCGTAGATCACGACCAGGCAAGCCTCTTTCGCGACCGGCCGATCGCTGATCTTCGAGATCGCCGTGACGACGGTCTTGTTCCGGCCGGTATCGGTCACCCGTTGATGATCCTAACAGAATCCGGTGAGTCAACGGTCCGTCTCGGCGCATTCCAGGCGATCGTCGGCGGCGCGCTTACACTGGAGCACGTCGTCGATGCGGTAGGCGCCGCGTGTGAACCGGTACGTCGATAAGTGCAAGCGGCCGCCGCGGTCGTTCCAGAACGCGCGCACGTCGGCCATGCCGCCGTCGCCGCGGCTCGGCAGCGCCTCGAGCGCGGCGCCCTCGAACGTGCCGAGGTAGCGCGTGCACGACTCGCCCGTGCGCGAGAACACGTTCCAGTAGCAGTTGCCGTCGGCGGTGCACAGCGCGCGATCGACCACGATCGCCTCGAGCCGGCCGTCGCCATCGAGATCGCGATCGGCGTGCTCGAGCCGCGGGGCGCGGCTCATCACGCCGTCTCGGCCCGGCTCGCCGCACGCACCGACCGCGAGCTGGGCTTCCGGCGCACGCGGAGCGGCCGCCTGCGGATGCGTGCACCCGCACACCAGCGCGCACGCGACGGCGCACGCGAGCTTCATGTGCGCCCCAGCGCCGCGAACGCGCGGCGCTTGCCGTCCTCGACCCCGGGCTCGCCCGCCGGATCGACCCCATACAGCGGCGCCGCGACGAGCGACGTCATCTCGAGCAGCAGCGCGAGCTCGCCGACCGCCTCCGCCGACGCGCGCGGCAGCACGATCCGCGCGACCGGCCGGCCGCGCGCGACGAGCGAATCGATCGTCGCGGCCAGCTCGACGTCGAGCAGCTCGCCGAGGCCGCGACCCGCGAGGTACTGCCAGTCCGCGTGCAGCGCCGCCGGGATGGCGACGTCGGGGCCACGCGAAGCGACCGTGACGAACACGTAGACCTTGTCGTCGGGGCCGTCGGCCCACAGCTGGAGCTGTGCGTGCTGGTCGGGCGCGCCGCGCGCGGCGATCGGCGTCGAGCCGCGGCCCTGCTTGCCCAGGCTCTCGCACCACAGCTGGCCGAGCCACTCGAGCATCGCGTAGAGCCCGTCGGCGTACGCGATCGTCACGACCATCGCACGGCCATGCGCGACGTGATGGTGATGCAGCGCCGCGGCGAGCCGCACGGCCGGGTTGTCGGCGGGCGCGAGCACGCGATCGCGCATGCGGCGCGCGCCGTCGAGCAGGCCGACGACGTCGAGGCCCGCGAGCGCGGCGGGCAACAGCCCGACCGGCGTCAGCGCCGACAGCCGGCCGCTCACCGGCGGTGGAATGTCGAAGCACATCCAGCCGCGCGCGCGGGCGACCTCGCGCAGCGTGCCACTCGCCGGATCGGTCGTGCAGACGATCTGCGCCGCCGGTAGACGATCTGCGACCACGCACAGCTGCGCGCACGTCTCCGCCGTGCCGCCCGACTTGCTGACGACGTTCCACAGCGTGCGGCGTGGATCGACGCGCTCGAGCAGCGCGCCGAACGACGCCGGATCGATGTTGTCGGCGAACAGGATCCGGCGCGGCAGGCCCGGGCCGCGCGGCGCGAGCGCGTCGTATGCGGGCGCGAGCGCGGAGTGGATCGCGCGTGCCGGCAGGCTCGAGCCGCCGATGCCGAGCACGACGACGGTGTCGATGTCGCGATCGAGGGCGCGCGCGTAGTCGATGCACGCGCGCGCGGTTTCGCGATCGTCGGGCAGCTCGAGGAAGCCGAGCTCGGCGCGCCGCGCGACGATCGCCGCGAGCGCGTGGTCGGCCGCCGGGGCGGCGCCCAGCGCGGCGGCATCGACCTGGACCTGAGCCATCGCAGCAACCTAGCAAACAATCTTGTGCCGGCGCGCGGATGCGGCTACATCCGAGGACGTGAAGCGCGGAGTGGTCCTCGTGATCGGCGTCGTGCTCGCCGGCGCCGGCGCGATCGTGCGCTCGGGGCCGGGCGCGGATGCGCCGGTGCCGATGTCCATTGCAGGGCCGAAGGCGTCGGACCTCGGAGCTCCGGATCGCAAGCCCGAAGTCCGAAGTCCGAGGTCCGAAGTCCCGCTCCAGCTCGATCTCTCGACGCTCGCGCTCGCCGGCGATCACTACGAGGCCACGTTAGGTCACGCGACCGTCGCGCTGACGCTCGATCCCGATCTCCAGGCGCTCGCCGAGCAGCTGCTCGCCAAGGCCCGCGCGCCGCGCGCCGCGATCGTCGTGATGACGCCCGACGGCAAGATCCTGGCGCTCGCCGGCCGTCGCACCGACGATCCCAAGGGCGGGCGCGACGGCAAGGCCGACTGGCGGCTCGCGACCGATCCGTGGGCGCCGGCCGCGTCGGTGTTCAAGCTCGTGACCGCGAGCGCGCTCGTGGCCGGCGGCCTCGATCCCGACGCGCCGGTGTGCTTTCACGGCGGCCTGCGCTCGGTGGTCGAATCGAACCTGCACGACGACAAGCGCGACTACGCGTGCAAGAGCCTCGCGTTCGGCGTCGCGCACTCCAACAATGCGATCCTCGGCAAGCTCGCGTTCCAGCACCTGCAACCCGACCAGCTCGCCGAGATGGCGCACGATCTGTTCGGCGACCTGCCCGCCTCGCTCGCCGTGCCCGCGCGATTCGGCGACCTCGCCGTGCCGTCGACGCACGACCTCGCGTTCGCGCAGGCCGCGGCCGGCTTCTCGGAGACCAAGCTGTCGGCGCTCGGCGGCGCGCTGCTCGCCGCGACGTTCGCGAACGGCGGCGAGCGCCCGGTGCCGCGACTCGTCGCCGCCACCGCGCCCGAACCGGCGCGCCGCGTGCTGCCCGAGACGGTCGCGCGCGCGGTCGAGAAGATGATGATCGGCACGTGCCGCGACGGCAGCGCCGCGCGGAGCTTCGGTCGCCACGATCTCGCGGTCGCCGGCAAGACCGGCACGCTCGCCCGCGACCAGCCGTTCTACATGGAGCACTCGTGGTTCGTCGGATATGCGCCTGCCGACCACCCGCAGGTCATCGTCTCCGTGGTGCTCGGAAATCCCGAGGATTGGCACCTGCGCGCACACGAAGCGGCGCGCACGCTGATCGATCACGTCATGCGGCAAGATCGGGCCGATCGCACCGCCAAGTCCCGTCGGTGATAAGCTCGTTTCACCGTCCCGGGAGGCTCCATGTCTAGGCTCAGTTTTGCGGTCGTGGTCGCCGCGTCGCTCACCGCGACGTACGCCCGCGCGCAGACGCAGGCCGAGATCGCCGCGCGCGAGAACGATGAAGGCAAGCAACTCATGTTCGCCGATCCGCCGAAGTATGCGGAGGCGAGCGCGAAGTTCCAGGACGCGGTCGCGCGCGTCCCCGAGGCGAAGTACTTCTTCAATCTCTGCACGTCGCGCTACCAGGAGGGCAAGTTCGGCCAGGCGCTCACCGCGTGCAACGCGGTCGAGAAGAACGGCGCGAGCGACGAGCTCAAGACCAAGACGCTCAAGCTCCTCCAGCGCATCCAGGATGAAGCGAAGGCGCAGGGCATCGACATCCAGCCCGAAGGCGGCGGCGGCGGCCCCGGCGACACGCCTCCCGTTGCCGGCGGCGGCGACACGCCTCCGGTTCCCGACGGCGGCGGCGCGGTCACGCCTCCGCCTCCGGCGGGCGGCATCGGCCAGGCGGGCGGCATCGGCCAGGCCGGCGGCAAGGGCCAGCCGCCCGCGCAACAGACGTTTGCGGTCGGTCGCCCGCCGACGACGGGCCTCTACCAGGCCGCGCGGCCCGAGCATCACTACACGTGGACGCTCGGCATCGACGTGTTCGGCGGCGGCGGCAAGATCGGCGGCCAGGACGGCGCCGGCAACGATATCTACGGCAAGGCCGCCACCGGCTTTCGACTCAAGAGTGATTATCTGATCGATCCACGCCGCAAGCTCGGCCTCGAAGGCTACGTGCAGGTCACGCACTTCAACGTCGGTCAGAACCAGGACCCGACGCTGGTCAACGCGCTCGACATCGTCGACCTCGGCGTCGCGGGCTACAAGCACCTGTGCCTGAGCGGCGTGCAGCGGCTCTGCTTGACCCCGCTGGTCGGCGTCGCGCTCGCGCTCGAGAGCCCCGCCAACGAGATGGACAGCGAAGGCAATGAGCTGTTCGACTACACCGCCGTCAGCGTTCGCGCCCAGCTCGCTGCAGACTTCGCGTTCGGCACGCACTTCCAGCACGTGCTGTCCGCGATGATCGGCGTGAACGGCTACACACCCGTGTTCGCGAGCCCGAGCGCCGACAGCGGCGCGATGACGGCGAGCCAGCTCGGCCTCGACACCGGCGGCGCGTACGTGTACGTCGGCCTCGGCTACACGTATCGTTTCGAGACGCCGTTCGGCCAGGCGCCGTTCGTGACACTCGAGTAAGACTCGGCGCATCAAAAGGGGTATCTTCCGCGCGGACGATTTGCGCGAGTAGGAGACCCTATGGCCGTATCCGAGAAGCAGAACCTCACCGCAAAGCTCAGCCTCCCCGGGGGCAAAGAGGCGGCCCTGCCCGTCATCGTCGGGACCGAGAACGAGCACGCGGTCGACATCCGTAACCTGCGCTCCGAGACCGGCTATATCACGCTCGATTCCGGGTACATGAACACCGGCTCGACCGCGAGCGCGATCACGTACCTCGACGGCGAGCAGGGCATCCTGCGCTACCGCGGCTACCCGATCGAGCAGCTCGCCGAGCAATCGGACTTCGTCGAGACCAGCTATCTCCTGATCCACGGCAAGCTGCCGACCAAGGCCGAGCGCACCGCGTTCTCGACCGCGCTCACGCGCCACTCGCTCATCCACGAGGACATGCACCAGTTCTTCGCGGGTTACCCACCGACCAGCCACCCGATGGCGGTGCTGTCCGCGATGGTGACGTCGATGTCGGCGTACTACCCCGACTCGCTGGACCGCAACTCGGCGATCGATCTGCACATCACGCGGCTGCTGTCGAAGGTCCGAACGATCGCGTCGTTCGCGTACAAGAAGAGCATCGGCCAGCCGCTGATGTATCCGAAGAACTCGCTGCGCTACTGCGGGAACTTCCTGCACATGATGTTCGCGGTGCCGAGCGAAGAGTTCGTCGTCAACCCGATCATCGAGAAGGCGCTCAACCAGCTCCTGATCTTGCACGCCGATCACGAGCAAAACTGCTCGACCTCGACCGTACGCATGATCGGCAGCTCGGGCGCGAACCTGTACGCCGCGATCGCGGGTGGAATACTGGCCCTGTGGGGCCCCCTGCACGGCGGCGCGAACCAGGCCGTGATCGAGATGCTCGAGGAGATCAAGCAGAGCGGCAGCGACTACAAGAAGTTCATCGACGACGTGAAGAGCAAGCGCGACAACCGGCGCCTGATGGGTTTTGGCCATCGCGTGTACAAGAACTTCGATCCGCGCGCGAAGATCCTGAAGAAGATGTGCGACGAGGTCCTCGCGACGCTCGGCATCAAGGATCCGCTGCTCGACATCGCGAAGGCGATGGAAGAGATCGCGCTCAAGGACGACTACTTCGTCTCGAAGAAGCTGTACCCGAACGTCGACTTCTACAGCGGCATCATCTACCGCGCGCTCGGCATCCCGACGAACATGTTCACCGTCATGTTCGCGCTCGGCCGCCTGCCCGGCTGGATCGCCCACTGGAAAGAGATGGTCGAGGACAAGGACACGAAGATCGGCCGCCCGCGCCAGATCTACACGGGCGAGAAGCTGCGCAACTACGTCCCGATCGATCAACGCTAGCGCCGCGCCTCACGATTCGTCACAGCTTGCGATCGTCAGTCGAGCCTGCAGATCCGCGCGCGAGGCGGCCGGCGGTGGTGGTGGCGGCGGCGAACCACAGCGTCCGAGGCGCTGGCTCGGCGCGCGCGATCGAGGTCCCCCGACGCCTGTGGACGCTGACGACGATGTGGACCAGCGCGCGCGGCGTTGTGCGCGGACAGGAAGCGGTCGGGGACTTCGGACTTCGGGCTTCGGGCTCCGGGCGGAGTCGGATCCGGGCTCGGGCTCGGGCTCGGGCTCGGGCTCGGATTCGGTGACGTCGGATTCGGCGGAACGCACGCGCACAGCGCGACGAGCCACGCGCGGGTCATCGCTTGCGCTGTTTGGGCGCCGGTTTCGCGGGCGACGCGCCGCCGTCGAGCTGCTTGACGAATTTCTTCGGCGCCTGGGCGCGGTAGCTCTCGTCGATCCACGCCTTCAGGACCGAGGTCGGAGGCAGCTTGCCGTCGGGAAACACCGCGGAGACCCAGCCGCTCTTGCCGAGGCCGTACGGCGTGGGCTGCGTGTTGGGCAGCATGAGCGCGAGGTCGCACGACTTGGGCAGCTTGACCGCGATCGAGAACGGCTCGCCGTCGGGCGGCAGATACGCGAACGTCTTGTCGTTCACCGCGAGATCGAGGTGGCCGGGCCACGGGCTCTTGGTGTGCGCGCCGGGATAGGCCAGGCCGAACGCGCGCAGCTCGCGCAGCACGCCATCGGTCGCCATCGGCTTCTTCTTCGCCTTCGCCATGCGCCTACCCTACTTGAATCCGCCGCCGCGCCGCGCCAGATTGCAGGCGTGCCTGGCCCAACCGTCGCAGAACCGACCTCGTCCGCATTCACCGAAGGCATCCGGGTGCGCGTGCAGTCGCTGTATCTGCCCGAGCAGTCGTCGCCGACCGACGACCGCTACGTGTTCGCGTACACGATCACGATCTCGAACGAGAGCCCCAGGCCCGCGCAGCTCCGCACGCGCCACTGGATCATCACCGACGCGCGCGGCGAGATCGAAGAGGTGCGCGGCGACGGCGTGGTCGGCGAGCAGCCGCGGCTGGCGCCCGGCCAGACGTTCCAGTACACGTCGGGCTGCGTGCTCGCCACCCCGGTCGGCACGATGCAAGGCACGTATCGGTTCTGGCGCGACGACGGCAGCTACTTCGACGCGGAGATCGCGACGTTCTCGCTGAGCACGCCGATCCGCAACGAAGACGCGAATTAACGCGGTTGGGCGATCGGCATCGGGCTTGGCCAACGCCCAGCGCCCGAAGTCCAAAGCCCGAACACATGTAGGTGAGAATTTCGCAAAGCCTTCGCGTAGGCTATGCGTCTAACCAGCCATGACGCACGCCGAGCGCGAAGCACAAGCGGCGGCGCTCCTCGTCGCGCAGGCGAAGGCGGGCGACGCGCGCGCGTTCGAGACCCTCGTGCGGCGCTACCGCAAGCGGATCTTCGCGCTCGCGCTTCACATCACCGGCTCCGCGAGCGAGGCCGATGACATCGCACAGGAAGTGTTCCTCAAGGCGTTTCGCGCGCTCGGCGAGTTCGAGGGCCGCAGCCAGTTCTTCACGTGGGTCTATCGCATGACGGTCAACCGCTCGCTCAACGCGCGTCGCGATCGCGCGCGCCGCGGCGAGGATCTCGACGACCCGCGTCTCGAGCTCGCCGTCGCGGTCGACGCGCGCAACGATCCGGGCCGCGCCGCCGAGCTGCGCCAGACCTACGCGCGCCTGCTCCGCGCGCTCGACTCGCTGCCCGCCGACATGGGCACGACCGTGATCCTCGTCGCGCTGCAGGGCATGTCGCACGGCGAGGTCGCGGTGATCCAGAAGGTCAGCGAGGGCACGATCGCGTGGCGCATGCACGAGGCGCGACGCCGCCTGCACGAGGCGATGGCGCCGGAGCGGCTGCCGCGCCATCGCGAGCTGTCGGCCGAGCTCGCCCGCGTGTTGACCGAGCACGGCTTGCCCGTGCTCGCGCTCGGTAAAGCCCGCGCCTGATATGATCGCGCGATGCTCCGGTGCGTGCTCGTCCTCGGCCTGATCGGGTGCGGGCATGTCGACTTCGACGACGCCGGCGCGACGGCGCGGCCGTGTAACGACACGGGCCTGCAGGCCGGCGCACCGTGGCCGATGCAAGGCGGCTGCGCCGACCACGGTGGCCGCAGCACGCACGTCGGACCGCACTCGCTGCCGGTCAAGTGGATGGTCGAGCTCGAGGCGATCCAAGGTACGTGCTCGCCGCCGGTGATCGGCAACGACGGCACGATCTACGTCGGCAGCGAAAACAACGGCGCCGGCATTCAGGCGATCACCCCGACGGGTACCGTCGTGTGGGCTGCGGACGTCGCCAACATGAGCGCGGCGGCGGCGCTCGGCGGCTCGGTGCTGTACGGGGGAACCGGCGGGACACTCTCGGCGATCGACCTGCGCAGCTCGGCCGTGCTGTGGCAGGCGCCGGGGGACGTCATCGAGGTCGATAGCTCGCCCACCATCGGCCCCGACGGCTCGATCTACTTCGGCGCGGAGGACGCGACGATCCGCGCGTACGACTCCAACGGCTTCCAGGAATGGGCATTCACGGCCGCAGCCGACGTCGACGCTTCGCCGGCGATCGGCGCGGACGGCACGATCATCGCCGGCACGATCCTGGCGACCCCCGGATCCGCGGCGCTGTACGCGCTCGATCCGGTCACCGGATCGATGGTGTGGTCGCAGCAGTTCGACGGCGCCGTGTCGACCGCGGCGATCGGGGCCGACGGCTCGATCTACGTCGGCTCCGACGATGGTCATCTCTACCAGCTCGCACGCGACGGCACGCCGGGCTGGACGTTTGCAGGCGGCGCCGGGGTCTACGCGCCGGCGATCGGCGCCGACGGTACGATCTACGTCGGCTCGGCGGATGACGCGCTCTACGCGCTCGACCCCGCGGCCGGCACGCCGCGCTGGAAGTATGTCACCGGCGGACCGATCGAGGCGACGCCGACGATCGGGCTCGACGGCACGATCTACATCATCTCCAGCGACGGCTTCCTGTATGCGCTCTCGCCCGCCGGCAAGCTGATCGATCACGCCCAGCTCGGCCAGACCTGCAGCAGCTTCGCGTCCTCGGCGATCGGCGCCGACGGCACCCTGTTCGCGACCGGCAACGTCGTGAACGGCACCGATTCGATCGGCTACCTGTACGCGTTCGGTCCCTAACCGCCGCGCTCGACGCCGCGCTTGTAAGCCGGTCGCGCCTGCACGCGCTCGACCCAGCCCTTGATGCGCGCGGTCGCCTCCGGCACGCGCGTCGCGATCGCCTCCATCGCATAGCTCATCTGCACGTCGGCGGCGGTCAGCTCGTCGCCGCAGAACCAGGTGCGGTCGGCGAGCTCGCCGTCGAGGAACGCGACGTGACGCGCGAGATTCGGCTGGATGAACATCTTCTCGACGTTGCCGGCGATCGCCTTCGCGATCGGTCGCACGAGAAACGGCGCCTTGTCGCGCACGCGGCCGAATACGAGCCGCATCAGCAGGAACGGCATCAGCGAGCCTTCTGCGTAGTGCATGAAGTAGCGGTAGCGCAGGAATTCCGGCGTGCCGCGTGCCGGCGCGAGCTTGCCCGCGCCGTACTTGTCGACGAGGTACTCGAGGATCGCGCCGGATTCGGCGACCGCGACGCCGTCATCGGTGATGACCGGCGATTTGCCGAGCGGATGGATCTTCCGGAGCGACTCCGGCGCGAGCATCGTCTCGGGGTCGCGCTCGTACTTCACGAGCTCGTACGGCGTGCCGAGCTCCTCGAGCAACCACAGCACGCGCTGCGAGCGCGAGTCGTTCAGGTGATGGACCACGAGCATGGCTGCGGTTATACAGCGGACGTGTCGAAGCTTCCCACGCGCTCGCCCACCCATCAGGAGATCGAACCCGATCGGCTCGTCCGGCTGGGGCTCGATCTCGAGGACATCGCGGTCGCCGAGACGGTGCCGTTCGGCGCGCTCCGCGAGCTCGCGGCCGAAGCCGGCAAGCCGGTGAGTCACTACCTCGCCGCGATCCCGCTCGCGACCGAGCTGCGCCTGGCCACCGATGGCTCGGTGGTCACCGCGCGCGTCTGCGCGGGCACGTGCCAGCGCTACGGCGCGCTCGATCTGCTGGAGCATCTCGCCGAGCACCACGCCCCGCGCGTCGCGATCGAGCCGGTCGCGTGCCTCGATCGGTGCGATCAGGGGCCGGCCTGCGAGCTTCACGGCGCCCACGGCCAGCTCGTGCTCGCCCCGGCCACCACCGCGGCGCTCGACGAGGCGCTCCGCGAGCTGACGTAGCGACCAGGCGTCGCAGCCTGTCGCATCCGGTCGCATCTAGCCGGATCCTTAGGGCCGCGCTAGCTTGGTAGCGCCGTGCTCCGCCTGGCGAAGATCAACAAGTTCTACAAGGTCGGCGCCCACAGCCTGCACGTGCTGCGCGACGTCGACTTCGAGGTCGACACCGGCGAGCTGGTCTCGATCATGGGCGCGTCGGGCTCGGGCAAGTCGACGTTGCTCAACATCCTCGGCATCCTCGACGACTACGATTCTGGCGAGTACTGGCTCGGCGACACGCTGATCCGCGATCTCTCCGAGCGCAAGAGCGCCGGCTACCGCAACAAGTTCATCGGCTTCGTGTTCCAGTCGTTCAACCTGCTGCCGTTCAAGACCGCGCTCGAGAACGTCGCGCTGCCGCTGTATTACCAGGGCATCTCGCGCCGCAAGCGCAACCAGATCGCCATGCAGTACCTCGAGCGCGTCGGCCTGCTCGACTGGGCCGAGCACGTCCCGGCCGAGATGTCGGGCGGCCAGAAGCAGCGCGTCGCGATCGCGCGCGCGCTGATCGGCAAGCCGCGCCTCATCCTCGCCGACGAGCCGACCGGCGCGCTCGATAGCGAGACCTCGCAGCAGATCATGGCGCTGCTCGCGGAGATCAACCAGAGCGGCATCACCGTGCTCGTCGTCACCCACGACGCCGAGGTCGCCGCGCGCACCAAGCGCACGATCCGCATCCACGACGGCAAGATCGTCGACGCGCCGCCGCCGAGCGCGAGCAACCCGCAGCTGCAAGCAGCCACCTAGATGGGCTTCGCGTTCGGCCTCCTGCTCGTCGTCGTGCTGCTCGCGGTCGCGGCGGGGCTGCTCGTGCTCGTCTACCTCGTGCTCACCGAGGCGCGGCCGCGCACGCTCGTCGCGTTCGTGCAGGTCATCTTCGGCGTGCTCGTCGGCATGCTGTCGTTCGACCGCTGGGGCGAGGTGTTCGACACCATCCGCCGCAACAAGCTGCGCACCGCGCTCACCGCGATCAGCGTGGCGTGGGGCATCTTCGTGATGGTCGTGCTGCTCGGCCTCGGCCACGGCCTCAACAACGGCATCCGCTACAGCTTCCGGCGCGAGGCCGAGAACGGCATCTGGGTCAGTGCGAACAAGACGTCGGTGCCGTTCGCCGGCTACGGCATCAACCGCCACATCATGTTCGACAATCACGACTACGACCGCGCGAAGAAGGTCGCCGGCATCGAGCACATGTCGGGGCAGTACTTCATCAAGGGCGGGCGGTTCGGCGGCGGCGAGATGAAGATCCAGCACGGCATCAAATCGAACGCGTTCCAGGTCGATGCCGTCCATCCCGACGCGTTCTACCTCGGCGCGAACGAGATCGTCGGCGGGCGCTTCCTCGACGTCGCCGACATCGCCTATCTCCGCAAGGTGTGCGTGATCGGCCGGCCGGTGCGCGACTTCCTGTTCGGCACCGAGGATCCGATCGGTCAGTGGATCGTGATCGGCGACGTCGCGTTCGAGGTGGTCGGCGTGTTCAGCGACGAGGGCGGCGAAGAAGAAGAGCGGCAGATCTACATCCCGGTGTCGACCGCGCAGCTCGCGTTCCACGGCGTCGATCACCTCGGCATGCTGATGTTCACCGTCGGCAACGCGACCGCGCCGCAGGCCAAGGAGATCACGAAGCAGATCGTCGACCAGCTCGCCGAGGCGCATCAGTTCTCGCCCGACGATCCGCAGGCCGCGCGCGTGTTCGACAACGTCGAGGGGTTCTCGCACTTCCAGCAGTTCTTCCTCGTGATCTCGATCTTCGTGATCGTGATCGGCTGCGGCACGCTGGCGGCCGGCGTCGTCGGCGTGTCGAACATCATGATGATCGCGGTCAAGGAGCGCACGCGCGAGATCGGCATTCGCAAGGCGCTCGGCGCGACGCCGCTCGCGATCGTCGCGATGATCGTGCAGGAGGCGATCTTCTTGACGAGCGTCGCCGGCCTGTTCGGCCTGGCGGCCGGCGTCGGCTTCCTGCAGATCCTGCCCAAGCTCGTCGACACCGACATGATCCGCGACCCGGCGATCGATATCCGGGTCGGTGTGATGGCGGCCGTCGGCCTCGCCGCCGCCGGCGCGCTCGCCGGCTTCGTCCCCGCGCGTGCCGCCGCGCGCGTCAATCCGGTCGCAACCTTGAGGGATGGGTAATGCTCGGAAGCCTCGTCGACCGCGACAACTGGCACGAGATCTGGGCGGTGCTGCGCGCGAACCGGCTGCGCGCCACGCTGACCGCGTTCGGCGTCGCGTGGGGCATCTTCATGCTCATCGTCATGCTCGGCTTCGGCTCGGCGATGCAGGCCGGCACCAAGCGCAACATGAAGGGCATGGCCACCAACATGCTGTGGGTGTGGGGCCAGACCACGACCGAGGCGTACGACGGCCTGAAGCCCGGCCGCTACGTGCAGTTCAAGACGAGCGACATCGATCGCCTGCGCCATTTGCCCGGCGTCGAGTTCGTCGCGCCACGCCTGCAGCTCGGCGGCTGGGCGCAGGGGTTCACGGTCAGCTACGAGAGCAAGGTCGGCGCGTTCAACGTGTTCGGCGACTATCCCGACTTCCGCCACATCCAGGCGTTCGAGTACGCGGAGGGCCGGTTCATCAACGACCGCGACATCGCCGACAACCGCAAGGTCTGCGTCGTCGGTCAGGCCGTCGTCAACGAGCTGCTCCCCGCCGGCGTCGATCCGATCGGCACGTACATCAAGATCAGCGGCGTCTACTTCGAGATCGTCGGCGTGACGAAGACGCTGCGCCAGGGCCAGGGCGGCGACCGCGACGCGCACTCGATCTACATCCCGTTCACCACGCTCAAGACCGCGTTCCACCAGGGCGACAAGGTCGGGTTCTGGGCGCTCACCGCCAGGCCCGGCACCGACGGGCCGGAGCTCGAAAACGAGGTCCGCGCCGAGCTCGCCGCCGCGCACCACGTGTCGCCGACCGACAAGCTCGCGATCGGCTCGTTCAACATGTTCGTGATGTTCGGCAAGTTCCAGTCGGTGTTCTTCTGGCTGTGGGCGATCAGCTGGATCGTCGGCGGGCTCACGTTGATGGCCGGCGTGGTCGGCGTGTCGAACATCATGCTGATCGCGGTCAAGGAGCGCACGAAGGAGTTCGGGGTGCGCAAAGCGCTCGGCGCCACGCCCAGCTCCGTCGTCCGCATGGTGCTGATGGAGACGATCGTGCTGACCGCGGTCGCCGGCCTCGTCGGCATGGCGTTCGGCTCCGGCATGCTCTACATGGCCGACTTCGCGCTCGCGAAGACGACCGATTCACCGTTCGGGCCGCCCGAGATCGGCCTCGGCATCATCGTGCAGGCCCTCGGCGTGCTCGTCGGCGCCGCGACGCTCGCCGGCCTCATCCCAGCTACCCATGCCGCTTCGATCAAGCCGATCGAAGCTTTGCGCACGGAGTGACCATGAAGACCTTGTTGAAATGGGCCCTGTTCGGAGTGTTCGGCGTGATCGCGCTCGCGATCCTGGCGTCGTTCGCCTACCTCTACAAGAAGTCGCAGGCGAACCCGATCGTCTGGAAGACCGAGCAAGCCGAGGTCACCGACATCATCAAGAAGACGGTCGCGACCGGCTCGGTGACGCCGCGCCAGAGTGTCGACGTCAAGCCGAAGGTGACAGGCGTGCTGCGCGAGCTGTACGTCAACCCCGGCGACCTCGTGAAGAAGGACCAGGCGCTCGGCAAGATCGAGATCGTCCCCGACGCGCAGGGGCTCAACCAGGCCGACGCGCAGGTGCGCAGCGCGCAGATCACGCTCGACAACGCGAAGCGCGAGCTCGATCGCGAAGAGGAGCTGTTCAAGAAGGGCGTGGTCGCCGATCAGGAGGTCTACAAATTCCGCACCGATTTCGCGCTCGCGAAACAGTCGCTCGAGAGCGCGCAGCAGAACTTGCAGCTCGTGCGCGAGGGCTCGCTGCGCGGCCAAGGCAAGCTGTCGAACGTGATCGTGAGCGCGACGGTCGACGGCACGGTGATCGACGTGCCGGTCAAGGTCGGCTATTCGGTGATCCAGGCCAACTCGTTCAACCCGGGCACGACGGTCGCGACGATCGCGAACATGAGCGACATGATCTTCGACGGCAACGTCGACGAGAGCGAGGTCGCGAAGATCAAGGAGGGCATGAAGCTCGACATCAAGATCGGCGCGATCGAGAAGGACCGGTTCGAGGGCAAGCTCGAGTACATCGCGCCGCAGGGCAAGGAGATCGACGGCGCGATCCAGTTCGAGATCAAGGCGGCGCTCGTCCAGCGGCCCGGCGTGTTCATCCGCGCCGGCTACAGCGCGAACGCCGACATCGTGCTCGATCAGAAGACGCACGTGCTCGCGATCCGCGAGGCGCTGGTCCAGTACGACAACGGCAAGCCGTTCGTCGAGGTCGAGACCACGCCGCAGAGCTTCGTGCGCCACGACGTCGTGCTCGGCGTCTCCGACGGCGTCAAGGCCGAGGTGGTCTCGGGCGTCACCGCGACCGACAAGATCAAGATCCCGGAGAATGCCGGACCGGCGAAGGCGGACGGCAGCGGCAGCGGCAGCGGCAAGGACAAGGACGACAAGAGCAAGAAGAAGTAGGGCATCGGGCTTTGGGCTTCGGGCTTTGGCCAGAGGGATCGGATCCGGGCCTCTGGCCAAAGCCCAAAGCCCAAAGCCCAATGCCCAATGCCCCGTGCTAGCGTGCCCCCGTGACCACCCGGCCACGGCTCGCGGCCATCGACGCTGGATCCAACGCGATCCGCGTCGTGATCGCGGAGCTCGGCGGCGCGGAGGTCGTGCGGATCGAGGCCGAGCGGATTCCGGTGCGGCTCGGTCACAACGCGTTCACGACCGGCGCGTTCGAAGAGAGCACGATCGACGAAGCGGTCGCCGCGTTCGTGCACTTTCGCCAGCGCTTCGATCATCACGGCGTCGCCACGTATCGCGCGGTCGCGACCAGCGCGGTGCGCAACGCGCACAACCGCGACGTGCTGCTGCACCGGCTCTATCACGAGGCCGGCATCGAGCTCGAGGTCATCGAGGGCGAAGAAGAGGCGCGGCTCGTCCGCAAGGCCGTGCTGCAGGCGTTCGGCTCGGCGCAGGCGATGCCGCGCGCGATCCTCGATCTCGGCGGCGGCAGCCTCGAGGTCAACGTCAAGGTCGGCTCGGCGTGGCGCGGTTACTCGCTGCCGGTCGGCACGGTGCGGCTGCTCGAGACGTTCGGCCTCGACGGCGCGATCGCCGAGGCCGAGGCCGGCATGGTGCGCCGCTACACCGCGACGCTGATGCAGCCGACCGCGCGCACGACCAGCGGCATGTCGGTCGCGGCGATCACCGGCGGTAACGCCGAGGCGCTCGCCAAGATCTTCGGCGATCCCAGCTTCGAGCTCGCCGACCTCGAGAAAGGCTTGCCGGGCATCGTCGGCACGTCGGTCGAGGAGCGGATGGCCAAGTTCGGCATCAAGCGCGACCGCGCCGAGGTGCTCGGCATCGCCGCGCTCGTGTTCGCGACCGTCGCGCGCCAGCTCGGCTTGCAGCGGCTGGTCGCGCCCGGCGTCGGCGTGCGCGAGGGCGTGCTGATGGAGCTCGCCGAGACCGCGCGCGAGGAGCAGGCCAAGGCCGAAGGCGCGCACGACAAGGCGCTGCTCACCGCCGCCCGGTCGTTCGCGAACCGCGTCGATCACGACACCACGCACGGCGAGCACGTGCGCAAGCTCACGCGCGCGTTATTCCAGCAGCTGCGCGACGTCCACCAGATTCCCGAGGATCGCGGCGTGCTGCTCGAGGTCGCGGCGCTGCTGCATGACGTCGGCGAGGTCGTGAACCAGCGCGGCCACCACAAGCATAGCGAGTACATGATCCGCTGGGGCCGCATCCCCGGTCTCGACGATACCGGCCGCGAGATGGTCGCGCTGATGGCGCGCTGCCACCGCAAGGACGCGGCGCGCGTGAAGGCGCTCGTCAACGAGTCGCCGCTGCCCAAGGACCAGCGCGGTCAGCTCCGCAAGTTGATCGCGATCCTGCGCATCGCCGATAGCCTCGACAGCGAGCACCGCTCGCGCGTCGATCACGTCGTGTGCACGCGCATGGGCAACGCGATCGTGCTCGACCTCGTCGTGCGCGACGGGCCGAGCCGCGACGATGCGCAGCTGCTGCGCAAGGCCGACATGATGAAGGAAGAGCTCGGCCTCGACGTCCGCGTCACGGTCGCGCGCCCGGTCGTCGCGCCCGTCGAGGCGGGCGCCTCCGGTGGCATGCATGCGGCCCGCGCGCGCATGAAATAGCCGCCGCGGCGCGATCGATGCGACGATGCGCCATGGCCCCGCGCGCGGTCGTCGTCGCGTTCGCCGCACACGCGGCCTGCTACGCGCCGGCGATCCATCCGGGCAGCCCGTGCGACGACAGTCATCCGTGCCCGGTCGAGCTCGCGTGCTCGCCCGCCACGATGACGTGCGAGCCCACGTCGAGCGACGCGGGCGCGGGCCCGGGCGACGGCAACGGCGATGGCCCGGCGGGCGCGTTCTGCTATGGCGGCGGGCTCGTGCTGGCGTGCTTCGCGTCCGCGCCGACCGGTGATCTCGCACTGACCGGCGCGATCGATACCGACACCGATCCGCGGTGCGCGACGCTCGCCGGAGCCTGCGCGATCGCGGCCGATCGCATCGCCGTCCAAGCCGTCACCGTGACCGGCAGCCGCCCGCTCGTGATCGTCGGCGTCTCCGGCGTGCAGGTCTCGGCCACGCTCGACGCGTCGAGCCACCGCTCGCCCGCGAGCGTGGGCCCAGCCGCGAACCCGGCTGCGTGCGCGACGACCACCCCGAGCCAGGTCACCACGTACGGCGGCGCCGGCGGCAGCTTCACGACGCGCGGCGGCCGCGCCGGCGCCGAGACCGGGGGCTCGATGGATCCAGCGCTACCAGGCCCGATCGCGGCCGCCGACTCGCTGCGCGGCGGCTGTCCCGGCTTCGCGGGCGGCGGCGGCCTCATGGACCTCGTCGGCACCGGCGGCCCGGGCGGCTCCGGCGGCGGCGCCGTCGATCTGATCTCGATCGCCGAGATCGACGTGACCGGCACGATCGACGCCTCGGGCGCCGGCGGTGCGGGCGGCGGCTCGAACCTCGAGCTGGCGGGCGGCGGCGGTGGCGGCGGTGCGGGCGGGCTCATCGGCCTCGACGCGCCGCTGATCATCGTCGCCGGCCAGGTGTTCGCGAACGGCGGGGGCGGCGGCGCGGCCGGCGACACGAAGGAGCCGGGCGTGCCGGGCGCCGATCCGAGCAGCGCGAGCTCTCCGGCCGCCGGCGGTAGCCTCACCGGCGCGACCGGCGGCACGGGCGGCAGCGGCTCGGTCGGCTCCGGCGCCGGCGGCGACGGCACGGACGGCGTCTCCGGCGGCGGCGGTGGCGGCGGCGCCGG
Source organism: Kofleriaceae bacterium (assembly GCA_036490935.1). GTDB lineage: Bacteria > Myxococcota_A > Polyangia > Haliangiales > Haliangiaceae > JABFXX01. The sequence continues at coordinate 24,187 of DASXCY010000020.1, forward strand.
GGCGGTTCGCGTGTTCCCGCCGCGTGATCTCGCGGGCAAAATCTCACCGCCTCCATCATGATAGGTGCTGATGATGCGCCGCGCGCTCCTGCTCGCCCTCGCCGCCTGCGGAAGCAGCGCCAAGCCGCCGACCGGCCCGATCGCCGCGACCGTCACGCACTACGACTACAAATTCGACCTCGACTCGCGCGCCGCGCACGCGACCGTCACGGCGACGGTCACGACCGCCGGCG
>DASXCY010000021.1:0-13814 GCA_036490935.1 Kofleriaceae bacterium
CGATGCGCGCGACGAGCGCCGGCGCGAGCGGGCCCTGCTCGAGCTCGACGCGCAGCGAGCGGCCCTCGACGAGCTCCATGACGAGCCAGCCGGCATCGGGATCGACGTCGTGCACGACGGCGCTGTTCGGATGATGCAGCCGCGCGGCGGCGCGCGCCTCGCGCACGAACCGCTCGCGCTGGCTCGTGTGATCCGGCTTGTGCAGATCGGGCGTCTCGATGAGCTTGATCGCGACGTCGCGGCCGAGCGTCGTATCGTGCGCGCGATACACGCGGCCCATCCCGCCAGCGCCGATCTGACCGACGACCCGATACCGCGCCGGCAACGGCTGCGCGTGCTCGCCGACGACCGCCACCTGCGGCGGTCCGATCACGACCTCGTCGGCCACCCGCCCATGATAGCGCGGCCGGAACAGTTACCGCCAAGGCGCCGCAGACGCCGAGACAGCCGCCAGAGGAGCTGATGGTTCCAACCTGGTCGCCGCTGGCGTCTTCCTCGGCGTCTGCGGCGCCTTGGCGGTTAGTCTTCCTGTTCGTCGTCGACGGTCGGGGCGGGCGACGGGGCCGGCGGCGGAGCCGGGGCTTGCCAGGCGAATTCGAGCGTCACGCGGAAGCGCGGCGAGCCGATCTGGTCGTCGAGGCCGACGCCGCCGCGCACCGCGACCGCGAGCGACGGGATCGGATGGCCCACGAAGCCGAGGCGCGCCTCGGCCGGCGACGCGCCGAGTACGCCGGGCGAGTGGTCGGCGAGCTCGGCCACCAGCTCGCCGGTCACGCGCAGCGGATTGCGATCGCACCACAGCCCGGCGATCGGCGGTAGCGCCACCACCGCGCCGAGCCCGCCCTCGAGCTCGTCGCCGACGACCCGGTTACCGACCTGGACCTCGGCGTCGCGCACGAGGATCCCGCCGGTCGCGGCGACGACGACGCGCCCGAGCGTCAGCCGGCCGATCAGCGAGCTCGCGTACGTCCACTTCGCCTCGCCCGCGAACTGATCGTCGTCGCCGGTCGGCACCGTCACCTCGACGCGCGCGAACGCCTGCACGGTGTCGGTCGACGCGATGCGGACGCGCGCGCCGAGCGCGAGGTCGCCGAGCACCCAGCGCGCGAGCGGTGCGGGATCGCCGACACCGGCGAGCCGCACGCCGACCTGATGCGCGAGCGGCATGCGCGCGTCGAGCACGAGGCGTTCGCCGAGCGTGTACGCGCCGCCGAGCGCGGCGGTCTCGCGGTGCTCGATCGGATGGATCGCGAGGCTCGGCGTCGCCAGCGTGATCGGCTGGTCGAGGTAGCCGAGCTGCACGGATGCGGCCCACGCGCCGACCGGCGCGCCACCGTCGAAACCGAGCTCGGCGCGTCCCGGCGGCGGCGCCTCGCGATCGACCTCGATCGCCTCGGGGCGCGCGACCGGCGAGTCGGCGCGCGCGGTGCCGGCGAAGAGCACGAGCGCCGCGGCGGCGAGCTTCATCCCATGATCCGCGAACCGAGCTCGTACACGCGCGACGGCGGCATGTGCCGGTAGCGCGAAGCTAATGTCCGCAGCTGCGCGATCTGATCGATCACGTCGCGCCGCGAAGCGCCCTTCGCCAGCATGGCCCGCGCGCGCTCGACGATCGCGCCGCGCGCCGCCTTCGGGTGATAGATGAACGTGCGGCCGAACCGCACCTCGCCGGCGATCCCGACGAGCCGGAGCTCCGCCACATCGCCGACCTCGACGCCGTGCAGCTGGCGTTGCTCGCTGACCTCGAATTCCGCGCCGCCGAGCAGGTCGAGCAGCTCGATCCGCCCGCGCGCCATCGCGCGCACCTCGAACAGGCTGCGCTGCGACGTCAACAGCGCGGCGACCACGGCCGCGCGCTCGGGATCCGCGTCGCGCTGCTCGCGATACGTGCGCACCGCCGGCGGCAGCTCCTCGCCCTGCGCTCCGGCCGGCGTGCCGGCCGATGATACCCGCTCGACGACGTACCACTCGACGAACGCCGCGCTCCACGCCTCCCATAGATCGTCGTCCTGGTGGACCTTGCCGCGGCGCTCCTCGTACTCGCGGCGCGCGATCCCCGCCGCCTCGCTGTCCGCGGTGTGGCGCGCGTAGAGATCCTCGATGACGCGCTCCAGCAGCGCGGGGGCGCTCACGACTTGGACTTTCGCAGCGCGTCGGCGAAGCGCGCGAACAAGTACGCCGCGTCGTGCGGGCCCGGGCTCGCCTCGGGATGATACTGCACGCCGAAGATCGGCTGGCCGGCGACCGCGATGCCCTCGACCGAGTGATCGAACAGGTTCTCGTGCGTGACGTGCACGCCGCTCGGCAGCGACTGCGGATCGACCGCGAAGCCGTGGTTCTGCGACGTGATCTCGACCTTGCCGGTCGTGCGATCGAGCACGGGATGGTTCGCGCCGTGATGGCCGAACGGCAGCTTGAACGTGCGCCCGCCGAGCGCGAGACCGAGGATCTGGTGGCCGAGGCAGATGCCGAACACCGGCCGCCCGCTCGCGCACAGCGCCTTGCAGGCGGTGACGCCGTAGTCGACCGCGGCCGGGTCGCCGGGGCCGTTGGACAGGAAGAAGCCATCGGCGCCGAGCGCGAGCGCCTCTGCCGCCGGCGTGCGCGCCGGCACGACCGTCACGCGCGCGCCGACGTCGCGCAGCTGGCGCAGGATGTTCTCCTTCATCCCGAAGTCGTACGCGACGACGTGAAACTTCACCTCGGGCACCGGCTGGGCACGGCCGTCGTCGAGCGCGCGCCAGCTCGGCGCGGTCCACTCGTAGCGCGCAGCGCAGGTGACGCGTGGCACGAGATCGAGGCCGTCCATCTTCGGCGCCGCGCGCACGCGCGCCAGCACGGCCGGCAACTCCGCGCGATGCGGCGTGATCGCGCCGCGCATCGCGCCTTCGTCGCGGAGCACGCGGGTCAGCGCGCGCGTGTCGATGCCGTCGATGCCGGGCACGGCCGACTGCTCGAGCCAGTGCGGCAGCGTGTCCTCGGCGCGCCAGCTCGCCGCGATCGGCGACAGCTCGCGGATCGCGAGCCCCGCGCAGGCTACCCGCCGCGCCTCGAGGTCCTCGGTGTTCGCGCCGACGTTGCCGATCTCCGGCGCGGTCATCACGACGATCTGCCCGCAGTACGACGGATCGCTGACGATCTCCTGGTAGCCGGTCATCGCCGTGTTGAACACGACCTCGCCGATGGTCTCGGTGCGCGCGCCGAAGCCTTCGCCGTGAAAGATCCGACCGTTCTCGAGGACGAGCGCGGCCGGCCAGCGATTCACGCCAGCCTCGCGTCGAGATCGTGCACCGCGCGGCCCTCGACGAGCGTGAGCACGGCGCGCCCGGCAAGGCGCTGGCCGAGGAACGGCGAGTTCTTCGACTTGCTGACGAGCGCGTCGGCGGCGAGCATGAACGGCCGCTCGGGATCGATCACCGCGAGATCGGCGACCGCGCCGACCGCGAGCTGGCCGCCCGGCAGGCCGAACGCGCGCGCGGGCCCGCCGGTGAGCGCGGCGATCGCGCGCTTGTCGTCGAGCGAGCCCATGCGGACGAAGTCGAGCACGATCGGCAACGCGGTCTCGAGGCCGAGCATGCCGGGCGCCGCGCACTCGAACTCGACGTCCTTCTCGACCGGCGAGTGCGGCGCGTGGTCGGTCGCGATCGCGTCGATCGTGCCGTCGATGAGGCCCTCGAGCAGCGCCTCGCGGTCGGCTTCGGTGCGCAGCGGCGGCATCACCTTGGTGCGGGTGTCGTAATGGCTGCATGCCTCGTCGGTGAGCGCCAGGTGATGCGGCGTGACCTCGCACGTGACCGGCAGGCCGCGCCGCTTGGCCTCGCGCACCAGCGCGACGGTGCGCGCGGTCGACACGTGCGCGACGTGATAGCGCGCACCGGTCCACTCGACGATCTCGAGATCGCGCGCGACCATCGAGCTCTCGGCGCACGCCGGCTGGCCTCTGATGCCGATGCGCGTCGCGACCGCGCCCTCGTTCATCGCGCCGCCCTCGGCGAGGTCCAGATCTTCGGCGTGCTGGACGAGCGGGAGATCGAACGTGCGCGCGTACTCGAACGCGCGGCGCAGCAGGCCCGCGTTCATCACCGGGCGGCCGTCGTCGGAGATCGCGACGATGCCGGCGTCCTTCATCTCGGCGATGTCGGCGAGCGCCTTGCCTTCGAGGCCATGCGTGATCGCGCCGATCGGCCGGACCCGCACGCTGCCGACCTCGCGCGCGCGTCGCACGATCAACTCGGTGATCGCGCGCTGGTCGTTGACCGGCTTGGTGTTCGGCATGCAGCACACCGTCGTGAAGCCGCCAGAGGCCGCGGCGCGCGTGCCGCTCTCGATGTCTTCCTTGTATTCCTGACCGGGCTCGCGCAGGTGGACGTGCAGGTCGATGAGGCCGGGCACGATCCACAGATCCTGGACGTCGACGATGCGCGGCGCGACCAAGCCACGCCCGATCTCGACGATGCGCCCGCCGGCGATGCGCACGTCGGCGGCTTGATCGAGCGGACGCGGCGCCGCCGGGTCGAGCACCCGGCCTCCTCGCAGCACCAGATCCCCGGGATCCATGCGGCTCGTGTACCACGAACCGCATTGGTTTCGATCGGCTTGCGCCTCCGGCGCTCGCCTACACGGAAGAGATCCGCGCTGGCGCCCGTGGCGGCGGGGTCTTAGCACGACCGCGGTATGCTGCGCAGCATGGCGACCGCCGCGATCGTCGTGATCGGCGACGAGATCCTGTCGGGCAAATTCGTCGAGGAGAACGCGGCGTTCCTGATCGGCGAGTTGCGCGCGCTCGGCGTGGACCTGCGCCGGATCACGGTGATCCCCGACGAGCTCGACGACATCGCGGCGACCGTGCGCGATGCCTCGGCGCGTGCCGACTTCGTGTTCACCTCGGGCGGCGTCGGTCCGACCCATGACGACGTCACGATCGCCGCGATCGCGCGCGCGTTCGGCACCACCGTCGCGCGCCACCCCGAGCTCGAGGCCAAGGTGCGCGCGTACTGGAAGGACCAGCTCGCCGACGCCAATCTGCGCCTCGCCGACGTCCCCGCCGGCTCCGAGCTCGTCTATCCCGCGCGCCCAACGGTATCCGGCGCACTCCACTCCGGGGGCACGGATCAAGTCTGGCCGGTCGTGTGCTTCCGCAACGTCTACATCCTGCCCGGCGTGCCGGCGCTGTTTCGCCGCAAGTTCGTCGACATCCGCGATCGATTCCGCGCCGCGACGGTCACCGCCGCGCGGCTTTACATCGATCTCGAGGAGGGGGAGCTGGCGCCGCACCTGGACGCGGTGGTCGCCGCGCATCCCGGCGTCCGTGTCGGCAGCTATCCGCGATTCTCCGAGCGCGATTTCCGCGTGCTCGTCACGCTCGAAGGGCCCGCCTCCGAGGAGGTGACCGCCGCGTTCGCGGCACTGGCCGCGCGCCTCGGCGCGCACGTCGTGCGCCGCGAGGAGCCACGCGCGGTCGGCTAAGGGGCCGCGAACGGATAAATCGATCGCTTATCGTGGTCGAGGCGCCGCGCGGACGAGGCGCGGCGAGAACCGGACCGGCGCGTACTCGACGTACGCAAGGACCGGAAGCGGAGCCGCAACGAAGTCCCCGCGGATGGATCGGCCGCGAGAACGATCGAGTTACCTGTTCGCGGCCCCTAAGCCGGATCACCCGAGCAGCGCGCGCACGCGGGGCGCCAGCTCGGCGCGCGGCACGTCGTGCTCGGCGTTGGCGCGCAGGTCCTTGACCTTGACGGTGCCGGCGTCGCGCTCGCGCGAGCCGTACAGGATCGCGAGCGGCACGCCGGAGCGGTCGGCGTACTTGAGCTGCTTGCCGAGCTTGTCGTCGCCGCCGTACACCTCGACGTTGAGGCCCGACGCGCGCAGCTCGGCCGCGAGCTTCGCGTACTCGAGCGAGAGTGCGCCTTCCACCTGCAGCACGAGCGCGTGCGCGGTCGCGCGCGTCGTCGCGGTCGCGATGCCGAGCTCGAGCAGCTGCGAGAACAGGCGCGTCGCGCCGATCGAGATGCCGACACCGGGCAGCTTGGACTTCGTGTAGTGCTCGGCGAGGTTGTCGTAGCGGCCGCCGGAGCAGATCGACCCGAGGCGCGCGTGATCGTCGAGGAACGTCTCGTAGACGGTGCCGGTGTAGTAGTCGAGGCCGCGCACGATCGAAAGGTCGATCGCGAGCGCCGACGCGGGTACGCCGAGCGCGAGCGTGGTGTCGTAGACGCGCGCGAGCTCGTCCTTGCCCGCGCTCGGCGGCAGCTCGGCGAGCGGGAGGGCGAGCAGGTCGAGCAAGCGTCGCGCGGAGTCGTCGCCGGCGAGCGCGGCGATGCGTTGCTCGATCTCGGCGCGGGCTTGCTTGCCGAGGCGATCGACCTCGTGCAGCACGGCCGCGTGGTGCTCGGTGGCGATCGCGAGCGACTCGAGCAGCTCGCGCAGCAGCTTGCGGTTGTTGATCTTGATCGTGAACTTGCCGAAGCCGAGCTCGGTGAAGATGCCGTGGATCACGGCCGGCAGCTCGGCGTCGTACGCGAGCGACAGGGCGTCCTTGCCGATCACGTCGATGTCGCACTGGTAGAACTCGCGAAACCGGCCCTTCTGCTGCCGTTCGCCGCGGTACACGCGCTGGATCTGGTAGCGGCGGAACGGGAACACCAGCTGGTGCTCGTGCTCGGCGACGTAGCGCGCGAGCGGCACGGTGAGATCGAAGCGCAGCGCGAGCTCGGGGCGCTTGCCGTCGCGCGCCTGCTCGAGTGCGCCGGTCGATTGCACGAAGAAGACCTGCTTCTCGGTCTCGCCGCCGGTCTTGGTGAGCAGCACGTCGGAGAGCTCGTACGCGGGCGTCTCGATCGGCAGGTAGCCGAAGCGCTCGAAGCCGCGACGGATCGTATCGAGCATGCGCTGGAACGCGAGCTGGTCGGCGGGCAGGAGCTCGAGCACGCCGGGCGGCGTTCGCGGCTGGACGGGCATGCGGCAACGCTTACCACGACGCGTGTGTGGCTGCCGCTTACCGGCGCAGCACGCGCACGAGCACGACCGCCGACGCGAGCAACAGCCCGACGCCGCCGAACGCGAGCCACACCACGCCGCGCGGATCATCGTCGGCCGCGCGCGCGGGCGCCGCATCCAAGCTCGCCGGCGGCGTCACTGCCGCCGCGCGCCCGCCGGCCGCGGGGATCGCCGCGACGGTCGCGTTGCCCTCGGTCCACGACGTCGTCTCGATCATCGTGCCGTCGGCGCGGACCGCCGCGACGTCGATGCGGTTGCCGGTCACCGTCACGCGCAGGTAGTGCAGCACGCGCTCGAACTTCTTCACCGCCTCGGCGTCGACCGGGTTGGGCGACGGCCGCTTCGGATACAGCGGCGCGCCGCCGCCACCCGACACGAAGTAGTGGATGCCGGCGGCCTCGGCGCGCTCGTACACGTGATCGTGGCCGGAGAACACCGCGGTCACCTGATACTTCTCGAACAGCGGCGTCCAGCGCTCGCGCAGATCGCGCGCGCCGCCGTGCAGCGAGATCGAGTACGGCGGATGGTGCATCACGACGAAGATGTGGTGGACCGCCGGGTCCTGGCGCGCCGCCATCAGCTCGCGCTCGAGCCACGCCGTTTGATCGGTCAGCGCGAAGCTGTACGAGTTCGAGTCGAGGATCAGAAACCGCGCCGCCGCGTACGTGAACGCGTAGTAGCGCTCGCTGTCGGTCCCGTTGTCGGGCACCGAGAAATACGCGCGGTAGTTGTCGGCGGTCCTGCCCCGCCCCTGGCGGTCGTGGTTGCCGAGCGCCGGGAAGAACACGTTGTCGCGCAGCAGCTCGTTCTCGACGTCGAAGAACTGCTGCCACTCGTCCTGGCGAAACCCCTCGTCGACCATGTCGCCGGTGCCGAGCACGAAGTCCGGCACCTCTTGCGCCATGCGCTCGACGACGCGGCGGTGCTGCTCGATGCCGTTGCGCGAGTCGCCGAACACGATGAACTGGAATGGCACGTCCTGGCCGACCGGCGGCGCGGTCGCGAACTCGCCGTCCCAGCGCTGCCCGCCGGCCTCGACGCGGTAGCGATAGCGCTTCGCCGGCTCGAGCCCGTCGACGCGGGCCTCGGCGATCCGATCCGCCGGCACGTCGACGGTCTTGTCACCGGTCGGCCCGGTCACGATCAGCTTCGCGGGGATCGGCTCCTCGAGCTCCCACATCACGGTGATCGACGTCGGCGCGAGGTCCTGCAGGTACGGGCCCTTCAGCATGTGCGGACCCGCCACGGCCGCAGCGGACCACGCGACCACCGCGAGCGCGACCACCGTGCGCTTCACCACGTCAGTCTACCCTATCGCGACTGCTTCTTCAGGAACGTCAGCTGCGTCTCGGGCGCCGGCTCGCAGCCGTACTGCTCGACGAGCAGGTTGTCGAAGCGGTCGGCCGCCGCGACGAACTCCGCGATCCACGACGACATCTCGTCGTCGTGCGCGTGGGCGAACACGTCCGAGACGTGAAACGTGAGGTTCAGCCGGATCAGATTCTCGTACAGATCGAACGCCAGCGGCGCGTGCTCGGCCGACAGCAGGAACCGGAACAGCTCGCCGAGCTTCTGCTTGCCCGGCTGCGCGAGCGGCGAGCTGAAGCACAAGTGCTCGGAGCAGCAGCACCAGATCTTGACCGGCGCCGAGCCCGAGTAGAACGACCAGTTCTGCGCGCCGTGCCGCGCGAGCACCGGATCGATCTTCGCGTTCGCGAGCCCGCGCTCGACGAACTCGACGATCGGGTGTGGCTCCGGCGGCTCGAAGTAGGTCGCGAGCTCGAGGTCCTCGAGATCGGAGCCGCAGCCGGCGCAGTAACGGTCGGCGTTCTCGAGCAGCACGTCACACGCCGGACACATCACGCCGAACTCGGCGGTCTGCGCGCCGAACCCGTCGAGGAACGCGCGCACGTCGCTGCTCGGGATGCCGAAGCCGACCATGTCGGCCGAACGCAGCTTGCATGTCGTCACCGCGACGATCTGCTGCGCCTCGTCGAGGATCGGGCCGCCCGAGTTGCCCGGGTTGATCGCGGCGTCGGTCTGCACGAAGTGCTGGCCGTCGAGCAGCTGCTTCGGGTTGCTGACGACACCCTCGGTGATCGACAGCGGCAGCCCCACCGGAAAGCCGATGATATCGACCGGCTGCTTCGCCTGCAGGTCGTCGAGCTTCGCCACCGGCAGGATCGCGCCGTCGAGCGGCTGCGACAGCTCGACGATCGCGAGATCGCGCTTGGGATGCAGCCGCCGCACCTTGCCGGTGATGCGCACCTTGTCGCGTTGCTCGATCGCGACCGTGCGATACGGCGCGACCACGTGGGTGTTCGTGACCAGCAGATGCTTGTCGACGAGGAAGCCCGACCCGGTGCCGCCGCCGGTGAACACCTGGAACACGCCGAGCTTCTCGATGTCGAGCGACTTGCTCATTCGCCGCCTCCGTCGTCGTCGGATTCCTGGTCGTCTTCGTCTTCGCCGAACTTCGCGATCAGCTCGCGCGCGTCGTGGAACAGCGAATCCGCGGCCTCGCGCCACGGCTTGCCCGACGCCTTCGCGAGCGCGGCCTCGATCGCCAGCTCGAGGTCCTCGGGCCACGCGTAGCGCGACAGCAGGAACGTGTACGTGCTGACGAGCGCGACCGTCGCGTCCATGGCCTTGTCGGTCTTGCGGTACTTGTCGATCGTGTCCATGTAATTGCCGGGCGAGAAGAACTCGGCGAGCACGTGCGCGGTGCCATCCGTGAGCGGGCTGATCGCGAACGTCGCGTGGCCGAGGTCCTTGCGCAGCTCGTCGGCGGTGATCGCCTTCATGTCCTTGATGCACTTCGCGAGCGAGGTCTCGCGCTTGGTCGGGTCCTCGTGCGTGTCGTTGAACGTGCCGGCGGCCTCGCGCAGCTTCGCGATGACGAACCCGCACATCGGCAACGCGAACGTCACGCGATGCAGCGCGTACGCGGTGAGCTCGTTCAGGAAGAACAGCGAGCGCTTGCGCTGGCACTCGGCGAGCAGCGCCTCGACGTCGCCCCAGTGCTGGCGCCAGATCGCCTCGCAGCGCGCGACCTCGTCGTCGCCGAGCGTGCCGACCTCCGCGCGCTCGAGCGGCACCGCGCCGAACTGGCCGATCAGCCAGTCGTCGTTGGCATCGGCGTGCGACGGCATGTGGCGCAACATCTCGAGCACCTTCGCGGGATGGAGGCGCGAGACCTTGTCGCGGAACTCGAGGTAGATGTCGTCGCCGCGCAGGCGTGGCTGGTGGAGCTGGCCGTTCGCGGACAGCTTCGTGAGCACGAAGCGCAGCGCCGCGATCGCCGCGCCGCCGGTCGGCAGCTTGACGAGCGGCACGGTCGCGACCAGCTCGCCGCCCTCGACGCGCACGGTCACGCGCGAGCTGCCCTGCGTGAACGCGAACGGCTCGGTCGCGAGATCGCCGAGCTTCGCGTCCGGAAACAGGTGCGCGAACACCTTCGCGAGCGACTCCGCGTGCTGGCCCTGCTCGTACAGGTCGGCGGCTGCATCGAGCAGCGCGTAGTCGCGGCGCGGCGGCCGCGTGCCATGGCGCACCGGCGGCGCGTAGGTGATCGCGCTGATCGTCATGCGATCGAGCATCTCATCGATAGCGCATCGACGCGAGCGCGCCGACGAGGTCGCGCGCCGATTCGCGCGTGTAGCCATAGCGCGACACCAGCATCTCGAGCGCGGAGTCCGCGCGCGTGCGCGCGTCGGCGCTCAAGTGGCCCTCGTTGCCCGACAGCAGCGCGACGAGGTCGTGCACGCCCTTCGCGATCGTCTTGCGATGGCGCTCGAAGTACGCGTCCTTCAGCTTGCGCAACAGGTCGGCGAAGATGTCGGCGATCACCGGCTTCTGACCCTTGTGATCGAGCGACCACGCGCCGATCTTCGCGATCAGCGACTGGCGGAACTCCTCGGCGCGGCCGGTGATCTCGAGCGTGCGCTCGACCTCGCGCATCATCCCCTCGTCGGGATCCTCCATCCGCCCGGTGCCCGGGTTGCGCACTTTTTCCTTCTTGATCGCGTTCATCACGTGCAGGACGTAGCGTTCGAAGACGCGCGTGTACTCGCTCTCCTCGACGAGCCCGACCGACGCGCGCACCTCGTCGTCGATCTGATCGAACAGCCGGCCCTTCGCGACGTCGGCGAGCTTCTTGTGATCGTGGTAGCCGCCGGGCTGGACGTCCTGGCGCAGGAACTCGTAGATGCTCGTCTGCTTGACGAGCTCCGCGATCTCGTCGAGCACGACGAGCGGCGACACGTACGTGTAGCGCGGCGAGCCGGCGGCCGCGAGCAGCACGGTTTGCATCTCGCGCGGCGACGCGCCGACCCGGCCTTCGTAGATCGGATACGTGTCGGACTCGTGGAACAGATCCTTGACGTGCGCCGCGAGCTCGCGCGCGCGATCGGGCGCGAGGTCATCGGGCACGCGGCCGGTCGCGTACAGCTCGGCCTTCTCGAGCGGCGACAGCTTGCCGATCACCTCGGCGAGCGTCGACGGAAACCGCTCGATCTGCGGCTTGCGCATGCGCGACAGCACCGCCCACAGCCCGGCGACGTACGCGGTGTGCGGCGCCACGTGCCGTCCGCCGGCCGCCTCGCGCAGGCGCTCGCGGTAGAGCGCCTCCTCGTGGCGCACGTCGAGGATGAACGGCACGCGCACGAGCTCGATGCGGCCCTTGAAGCTCTGGAAGTCGGGGATCTCGCGGAACGCGGACAGATGGATGTCGTTGCAGCTGCCGAGGAAGAACACGTCGAGGAACAAGGTCGCGGTCGTCAGCGACAGCGCGGCGCGCTCGACGGTCGTCAGCAAGTACTTGTAGTGCTCGAGCGGGCGCTTCAGCAGGTCGTCGTACTCGATCATCCCGCGGTTCGCGCCGACGACCTCGCCGCCGTATTCGTGCAGGTTGACGGACGAGAGCGACGGCGGCAACGAGCCGAGGGTGCGGTCGGCGGTGATCTGGCGCTCGGTCGCGTCGACCGACAGCTGCGGCTCGACGGTGACCCACGCCTGGCGATAGCGGTGCGAGACCTCGAAGCGCTCGACGCGCACGTGGCGCAGCACCTGGACGTAATCGCCCTGATAGCTCGCGAGTAGCGCGTCGTAGATCGCGCGGTTCTTCGGCGACAGCGCGCCGCCGCGCAGGTAGTCGCCGACGTTGAACGAGCGGCCGGCGATCAGCTCGTCGACCAGGCGGCTGCGCTTCTCGGTGGGGATGAGCAGCAGCGGGTGATCGCGCAGCTCGTCGCCGATGCGCGCGTCGATCTCGTCGTCGGGCAGGTACGCGAACGAGTCCTTCGATTCGATCGACGGCTGCCCGCCGCCGAAGCCGATGCCGCCGCGCGTGCTCTTCGTCGACGGGAAGATCCACGAGAACTTGTACAGCGCACCTTCTTCGAGCGACGAGTAGTGCTCGAGCGCGCGGCCGAGGCAGCGGATGAACGTCGACTTCGCCGAGCCGTTCGGGCCGTGCAGCAGCACGAGCTTGTTGGGCCGGCCGTCCTGCACGAACGTGCGGAGCACGTTGTAGACCTGCTCCTGGACGGCTTCTTGTCCGAACAGCTGGTCCTCGCCGTTCGCCCACGGCGCGTCGAACAGCTTCCAGTGGCGAGCCTCGCCCCACGGATACTTCACGACCTCCGAGCCGTAGTGATCGAAGCAATCGACGATGTACTGCGTCGAGCTGCGCAGCTGGCGCAGCGGCTCGGCGAACACCAGCGTCAGGTACTCGGTGAACGACATCACGCGGCGGTTGCGCGTGAAGTCCTCGCGCACGGCCTCGTGCAGACCGACCAGCGTGGACTTCACCTCTTCGGGGACGTCGCTCACGCTGGCAAGTTAGCTCAGTTCGCGGCGACCTGGATCGTGATTGGCTGCTTCTTGGGGTGGCAGCTGTCCTTGTCGCACACGCCGAACTTGAACGTGCCGGTGATCTCGTAGGCGCCCGGCTTCTGCGCGGTCGCCTTGACCGCGAACGCGAGCTGCTGCTCGGTGAACGTGGAGGCGTCGGCGGCGACCAGCTCCGCCTTCGCGAGCGTGACGCCGTCGGGCGCGGTGAGCGTGAGCTTGACCGGAAACTCCTTCGACACGTGGTAACCGGTCGCGGGCTGCACGGTGACGTTCGCGGTGACCTCGGCGCCGGCCTTCGCGGAGGCCTTGTCGATGGTGAGCGTGCCTTCATCGGGCTTGAGGTGAAACTGCGGGTTATCGGCAGAGGCGACCGGCGTCTGGATCGGGCCCTTCGTTCCCGGCACCGAGACCTTTTCGGTGCCGCCCGTCACGGGCACGGGCGCGCTGTCCTGCGACTTCGAGCCACACGAGCAAGCGGTTACGAGCGCGAGGATCACGGCCAAACGCGACATGCCGCGTAGCATAGCCGATCTCGGCGGTTACGCAGCCCGTGCTACGATGGTACGCCGGTGAGGAGAGCCCAGCAGCTCGGGCGTTACCACTTGCTCGATCGCATCGCGTTCGGTGGCATGGCCGAGATCTACCGCGCGAAGACGTTCGACGCGCACGGCCAGCCGCACCTGGTCGCGGTCAAGCGCGTGCTCGCCCACCTCGCCGAGGACGACGACTTCATCCAGATGCTCGTCGACGAGGCCAAGATCGCGAGCATGTTGCGGCACGGCAACATCGCGCGCATCTACGAGTTCGCGACCGCGCACGGCGAGTACTTCATCGCGATGGATCACGTGGACGGCAAGGACATGCGCACCGTGCTCGAGCGCTGCCGCACCAAGAAGAAGCCGGTGCCGCCCGAGCACGCGGCGTACGTCGCGGCGGAGATCGGCTCGGCGCTGCACGCGGCG
>DASXCY010000022.1:0-12141 GCA_036490935.1 Kofleriaceae bacterium
CGACAAGGAATCCGAAGGCAAGGCCGAGGCGAGTAAAGAGAGCGACGACAAGACGAGCGCGGAGATCGGCGGCCCCGACGACAAGATCCGCCAGCTCGAGGACACCAAAGCGACGACCGACAAGCACATCAAGGAGACCGATCACTCCGGCGACAAAGAGGTCGCGAAGGGCGAGATCAAGGGCGAGGCCGGAGACAACGGCGACAACGGTACCGGCGACAACACGCCGGGCGTCCTGTCGATGCGCGGCATCGGCGGGCGCGGCTCCGTCACCGATCAAACGCACGACGGCAAGAAGGTCGGCCGCAAGGGTCTGCCCGGCGTGAACTCGCAGATGGCGTTCAACGACTACGAGCGGATCGTCGGCAAAGAGAAGGTCGACAACGAGCGCGAGGTCGCCGCGCGCAAGATGTCGAGCAAGAAGGGCCGCTGGGAGCGCAAGCTCGACGCGATCAAGAGCTCGCTCGAGAACTTCGTGCCCGACGTACGCCCGGGCAACCAGACCGCGCTCAAGACGCGCGCCGCGCCGTACGCCGTGTACATCGCGCGCATGCACCGCCGGATCCACGAGCTGTGGGGCTTCGGCTATCTCGAGGATCTCGAGAGCAAGCCGGCCGACTATCCGCTCAACGACTTCAACCTGTGGGTGAACCTCGAGATCTCGGTCAACCCCGACGGCACCGTGCACAAGGTCACGATCGCCAAGACGTCGGGCAAGACCGAGTTCGACGTCGCGGCGGTCGACACCGTGATCTCGGCGGCGCCGTTCGAGCCGACGCCCGACGTGATTCGCTCGGTCGACGGCCGCATCTACCTGCGCTGGGGTTTCTACCGGAACTGGCGCCAGTGCGGCACGTTCAACGTCGAGCCGTACATCCTGACGTCGGTGCCCGAGGACTCCGGCCAGGGCGTGCTCGATGACGGCGAGATGGTGCGAAACACGGCCCACTTGCCTGGCAAACGCCGGCACGGCCACGTGCAGACCGGCGACAAGACGGTGACGCCCGACGACGGCCTCGCGAAGCAGAAGGTCGAGCCCGATTCGAACGTGACCGACAAGGAAGCGCTGTTCGCCGCGAATCAGTTCGTCAGCGCGTTCGCGACCGCCCAGGTCGACAAGCTCGTGAAGTACTCGACCGTGCCGTTCTATGCGAACGGCAAGGTCGCCGCCCAGACCGAGGGCGATCTCAAGGACATGTACGGCGGGATCGTCGTCGAATCCGGTCCGATGACGGACTGGAAGCTGCTGTCGCCCGACGAGTACGCGCCCGGAACGAACATGCCGGCCGGCAACGTCGTGCTGCGCGTGACCACCACGAAGGCCGCCTTCGCGGTCGTGCTGACGAAGACCAACTCGGGCGACTATCGCGCGACGCAGATCGCGCGCTAGCGAGTTACACCATCGCTTCGACTTTCAACACCTTGGCAGCGAACAAGCCCTTCGGGCCTTGCTGCTCTTCGTACTCGACCTGCTGGCCTTGGTTGAGCGTACGGAATCCGTCCCCGGAGATCGACGAGTAGTGAACGAACACGTCCTTCCCGTCATCCGCCCGGCTGATGAAGCCGTAGCCCTTGGCATCGTTGAACCACTTCACGGTACCGAGCGCCATCTTACTGCCTCCTCGACAACTTGCGGCCAACCCCAAACGTGGCCGCTCCTCAGCTGTTGAAACATGAGGCGTGCCTCTCCTCAACACACAATTCCGAGAAAGCGACCGCGCTCTGCAAACTTTCAGCATGATCGAAACACCAGGATTTGTTGTCGTAATCGAGAACACGCGAAGTCGTCACCACGCGACAGCGAGTGCCGCCCCGGTCGCGATCTGCAAGCGCGTGTGATCGACGCCATCGATGACGAGATAGGCGCCGGTGTCGAGCGCGACCCCGACGGGGCCGATTACCGCAAGCACGGTGCGGACGCCTCCGCCGACCACGGGCGCTCGCTCGTCGAGATCGAGGCCGATGTCGCCGTGCAGGTCGAGCACGAGCCGCGGGCGCGAGGCGGCGGCCTCGTACGCGATACCGGCGGTGACCAGGCCGTCGTGCGTGCCGTCGAAGCCGCGCCATGCGATCGCGCCGCCGAACCGGCTCCATGGCTCGACGTCGAGCTCGACCTCGCCGCGCTGGCGATCGCCGGCGTCACCGGTGAGCAGGAGCGTGCCGCCGGCGGAGACGCTGCCGCGGAAGGCGCGATCGGACTCGTCGGCGCGCGCGGGGCTGCCGAGCACGAGCACGAGCACGAGTACGAGTGTGCGGATCAAATCTCGATGCGGCCCGTCGTCTTGATCGACGTGCCGGGAGGGAGCTCGTGCGCGGCCAGGATCGCGACGTCGGGCAGCTCCGGCTCGAGCAGGCCGCGCAGGTGGCGGCGCACGTCGCCCGACGCGAGGATGACGCCGCTGGTCAGCTTGCCGCGCACCGCGGCGACGATGTCCTGCGCGATCGCGGGCTCGAGCGCGAGGATCGCGGCGCCGTCGCGGCGATCGATCGCCGTGCGCACCGCTTCTTCGATCATCGCGTCGAGCGTGTAGACCGCGAGCTCGCCGCGTGGCGCCCAGCGCGCGCCGACCTGACGGCGCAGCTGGCCGCGGACGTGCTCGACCAGCGCCGGAACGTCGCGCGCGGTGAAGCCGCCGGCGGGCGCAGGTGCGAGCGCGATCGCCTCGAGGATCGCGGCGATGTCGCCGAGCGGCACGTGCTCGCGCGCGAGCTGGCGCAGGACCTCGGCGAGCACGGGCAGCGCGACGACGCGCGGCACGACCTCGCGTACGAGCACCGGCGCGTGCGCGGCCGCGGTCTCGACGAGCGCGGCCGTGCGGTCGACGCCGATCAGCTCGGGCACGAGCGGTGCGAGCGCGGCCGGCAGCTGCTCGCGCAACGACGCGAGTGGATCGGCGTCGCCGAGCGCGAGCCACGCGACCGGCGTGGCGTCGAGCGCGACGATCGCTTCGCCATCGGCTGCGTCCCCGGCGATCGCGAGCGGCGGAAGCGACAGGCCGGCGCGCGTGCTGGCGGCTTCGCGGGCGGCTGCGGCCGCGGCGCGGACTTCGGCCGGGCGCTGCGCGAGCGCCGGCGGAACGTGCAGCGCGAGCCGCGGGCCGCGCACCGCGGCGGCACCGGGCTCGTCGAGCACGGCGGCGGGCGAGGGCCGCGCGCGTGCCGCCGCGAACGCGGCGACCCCGGCGATCGCGCCGAGCACGAGGAACGGAGCCAGCGGCAAGCCGGGCACGAGCGCGAGCCCGACCAGCAGCAACGCGGCGCCGGCGAGCGCGCGCGGCGACCCGGCGAGCTGAGCCGCGAGATCGCCGCCGAACGCGCGGTCGCCCGCCGACGCGACACGGGTGACGAGCAGGCCCGACGCGATCGCGACGAGCAGCGACGGGATCTGCGCGACGAGGCCCGCGCCGATCGACAGCAGCGAGTACGTGCGGATCGCCTCGGCCGCGGTCATGCCGCGGCTGCCGATACCGATCGCGAGCCCGCCGACGAGGTTCACCGCGACGATCACGATCGCCGCGATCGCGTCGCCCTTGACGAAGCGCATCGCGCCGTCCATCGCGCCGTACAGCTGCGACTCGCGCTCGAGCGCGTCGCGCCGCGCGCGTGCGGTGTCGGGATCGATCGCACCGGCGCGCTGCTCGGCGTCGATCGCCATCTGCTTGCCGGGCATCGCATCGAGCGCGAACCGCGCTGCGACCTCGGCGACGCGTTCGGCGCCGCGCGCGACGACGATCAGCTGCACGATCGTGATCACCGCGAACACCACGAGCCCGACCACGAGGTTGCTCGCGACGACCGAGCTGCCGAACGCCTGCACGACCGAGCCGGCATCGGCATCGGCGAGCACGAGCCGCGTCATCGCGACCTCGAGGCCGACGCGGAACAGCGTGGTCACGACGAGCAGCGTCGGGAATGACTGAAACCCGAGCGGGGTCGGCGTGAACACGGCGGCCATCACGAGCGCGACCGCGAGCCCGATGTTGAGCGTCAGCAGCCCGTCGAGCAGTGGCCGCGGCATCGGCACGATCAGCATCGCGACCACGGCGATCACCAGCAGGGCGACCGCGATCTGCGCGATCCCCGCCCTCGATCCCGTGGCCGTGCCGGTGCCCATGCTGGTTTCCTAGACCTCCTCTAATTCACTCGGATCCAGCTCGATCGCGTCGTCGGCGACCGAATCCTTCGGCCCGCCGAGATGGCGCACGAGCGACAGATGGATCTGGCTGCGGATCATGCGCAGCACGCTGTCGAGCTCGGCGCTCGGCAGCTTGAGCCGCGCGCGCAGCAGATCGAGCGTCGTCTTGACGAGCTGGTCCTTCGCCTTCTCGATCCAGCGAAACGCGGTGACGCGATGCACGCGATAGATCGCGCCGATCTCGTCGATGTTGAGCCCGTCGACGTGGTGGTAGCGCAGCAGCGTCTGCTCGCGCGCGCCGAGCTGGCCGAGCGCCTCGGCGAACGACGCCTTGAAGTCGGCGGCGTACGTGCGCTTCATGTACTCGACTTCCGGATCGTCCGCCGACACCGCGTGCTGCGCGATCAGATGATCGTCGTCGACCAGCACCTCGCGCTTGCCCTTGCGCAGGTCGTTGAGGCACGTGCGCACCGCGACCGAGCGGACCCAGCGGCGCAGATCGCCACGGCCGCCGTACTCCGAGATTTTTCCAGGGCTCGTCGGCGCGCCTGCCGTACCGCCGCCCACGAACAGGCGCTGGCGCACGAGCTGCTTGATATCGGCCAGCCGCGCGCCCGTGATCCGCATGCGCGCGAGCGCGATGTCGACCTCGCGCATGTACTCGCGATCGAACGCGGCGAGCGCGGCCGGCATCGTGCGCGCACACGCGCAGGCGAGATAGAGATCCGCGGGGCGCAGGCCATCGAGCGCGGCTTCCGCGAGCTCGGCCGTCACCTGACGCGCGACGAACTCGACGACGTGGCGCGCGTCCACCGCGAGGTCGGGCCACGCCGCGCGGCCCTCGGCGACGAGCGTCCAGAGCCGGCGGTCGAGATCCGCGATGGCCTCGAGCATCGGCCGCACCGCCGCCGGAACAGCGTCGAGGAACGGGCGCACGAGGCTCTCGGTTGCCACCGTGACGATTAGCTCATGGCGCACGGCAATTGGTCAATCCGTCGGCGAGCGGCTACAATTGCCGTCAATCGAGCATCGCGTCTCAGAAGCCGCGATGTTCCAGACGGAGTAAGAAAGCGGATGGAGCCCAACCGCAAGGTTCGCAAGCAGGGGCTGGAGCACTTCATCAAGTTCGTGCGCGAGCTGCCGTGCCCGTCGCCGCAGGCGATGTTCCAGGCGCTTCACGAGCTCGGCTATCGCGGCCAGGACCACGCGCGGCGCGCGCTGTGCCTGATGGCGTACCGGCACGTACGACGCATCAAGCGCATCTACATCGACGGCGTCGACCGCGCCGAGCTGCCGAGAAAATCCAACTTCCTGTTCGTCGGGCCGACCGGTTCGGGCAAGACGTTCCTCGTCGAGTCGCTGTTCGGAAAGATCCTGAAGCTGCCGACCGCGCTCGTCGACATCACGACGTATTCTGAGACCGGCTACGTCGGGCAAGACCCGTCGACGATCCTGACGCGACTGCTTCACACCGCGGACGAGAATCCGATGCTCGCGTCGATCGGCATCGTGTGCCTCGACGAGTTCGACAAGATCGCGTCGGGCCAGAACAACGCGATCTTCGCCGGCGCCGGCACGACGAAGGACGTCACCGGCATGGGCGTGCAGCGCGAGCTGCTCAAGATGCTCGAGGCGAGCGAGGTCGTCGTGCCGCTCGACCTCACGCACTCGAGCTACGCCGACCACGTCGTGATGTCGACCGCCGACATCGCGTTCATCGCCGCCGGCGCGTTCTCCGGCTTCCAGCAGATCGCGCACCGCCGCGCGATGCGCGATTCGATCGGCTTTGGCCGCGATCAATCGGCGCCACCCGGCGATCCCGACGCGATCGCGGTCGATTTCACCGCCGACCAGGTCGAGAACGTGGCGAACTTCCAGGCCTACGGCTTTCTGCCCGAGCTGGTCGCGCGGTTCACGCGCGTCGTGCCGTTCAAGGCGCTCGACGCTCGGACCCTCAAGGACATCCTGACCACCGACGTCATCGCGCGCATGACGCGCGAGTTCAAGCTCGAGGGCTTCGAGCTCGCGATCGACGAGGACGTGCTCGATCACGTCGTCGACGACGCACTGCGCCGCGAGACCGGCGCGCGCGGCCTGGCGTCGACCCTGACGCGCAGCCTCGAGGACATCGCGTTCGGCACGTTCGGCGTCGCCGCGGTGCCCGAGGCCGGCGGCGCGACGGGCGGCGTGCACGTGCGGCTCCGCGAGGGCGAGATCGCCGTCGAGATCGTTTAAGCTACCGCGATGAACAAGCTCGTGTGGGTGTGCGCGGTGCTCGCGCTATCGTCCGTGGCGCAGGCGGATACGAAGGCGTGGACCGCGGCGAAGAAGGTGCTGCCCGCCGGATTGCCGATCATCGCGAGCTTGAACGTGGGCGCGGTCCGGACCACGCAGACATTCCAGGCGCTGTGGCCGCTCCTGCAAGACAAGATGAAGGACATGGGCGAGGCGCTGTCCGACATGAAGACGGCGTGCGCCTTCGATCCCGCGCAGGGCATCGATTCGCTCGTCGTCGCGGGCAGCGACGAGGGCGACGACACCGCGGTGCTGGTGCTGTCGTTCAAGATGGCGCAGAGCGAGATCGAGTCGTGCTTCGTCAAGGCGCAGAAGGCGCGCGGCAACGACGTCAAGATCGGCAAGGACGGCGCGTACGCGAAGTATGCGGTCGGCGGCAACGCGGCGTACGCGCGCTGGCTCGATCGCAACACCGTCGCGGTCGCGATCCGCATCGGCGACAAGGACTTCCTCGGCAAGATGACCGCGGGCGGCATCGCGAAGGACAAGGCGCTCACCGGCGTGAAGACCGACAGCCAGCTGTGGGTCGTCGTCGACAAGGCCAGCGATGTCGATCAGATCGGCGCGAAGATGACGCGCGCGTACGGCTCGGCGAACATCAAGGCCGGCAAGGCCGACGCCGATCTCCACTTCGTGCTCGACAGCAGCGACGCGGCGACGGCGACCGCGAAGAAGGTCCAGGGCCAGCTCGATGCCGCGAAGGCCTCCGGTCAGATGCCGGCGCAGCTCGACTGGCTGTTCAAGTCGCTGACGATCAGCCCGATCGGCACCGAGCTCGTCGTCCGCGCGGGCGGCACCGACCAGAACATCGTCGATCTGCTGAAGCTCGCGACGCAATAGCGGGCGAGCGGCGCACGTTCTAGAAAGCAGCAGTCATGGACAAGATCGTCGTCGAAGGCGGCGCGCGGCTGACCGGCAAGATCCCGGTGAGCGGTGCGAAAAATGCGGCGCTGCCGCTGCTCGCGGCGGCGCTGCTGCCGAGCGGCGCGTCGACGTTCCAGAACGTGCCGCAGCTGGCCGACGTGCGGACGATGGCGAAGCTGCTCGGCATGCTCGGCTGGGAGGTCGCGGACGACCCGGTCGCGCGTGCGGTGCACATCGCGCCGACCGCGCACCACAAGCTCGAGGCGCCGTACGATCTGGTCAAGACGATGCGCGCGAGCGTGCTCGTGCTCGGCCCGCTCGTCGCGCGCTACGGCCGTGCGCGCGTGTCGATGCCCGGCGGCTGCGCGATCGGCGCGCGCCCGATCGACCAGCACCTGAAGGGCCTCGAGGCGATGGGCGCGAAGGTCACGCTCGATCACGGCTACGTCGACGTCGAGGCCAAGCGGCTGCACGGCGCGACGATCGTGCTCGACATGCCGACCGTGACCGGCTGCGAGAACATCATGATGGCCGCGGCGCTCGCGAAGGGCCGCACGGTGCTCGAGAACGCGGCGCGCGAGCCCGAGGTCGAGGAGCTCGCGCTCGTGCTCAACAAGATGGGCGCGAAGATCTCGGGCGCCGGCACGGCGGTCGTCACGATCGAAGGCGTCGACGAGCTGCACCCGATCGAGCACGCCATCATTCCGGACCGGATCGAAGCCGGCACGTTCGCGGTCGCCGCCGCGATCACCGGCGGCGACGTGCTGCTCGAGGGCGCGCGGCCCGAGCACATGGAGGCGATCGTCGCGAAGCTGCGCGCGGCGGGCGCGACGGTGTCGGCAGAGGCCGGCGGCCTGCGCGTGCGTGGCTCGGGCGAGCTTCGCGCCGTCGACATCACGACGCAGCCGCACCCGGGCTTTCCGACCGACATGCAGGCGCAGTTCATGGTGCTCGCGTGCCTCGCGAAGGGGCAGTCGGTGCTGAAGGAGATGATCTTCGAGAACCGGTTCATGCACGTGCCGGAGCTCGGCCGCATGGGCGCGGAGATCCAGATCAGCGGCCGCGTCGCGGTCGTGCGCGGAGGCGGGAAGCTCACCGGCGCGTCGGTGATGGCGACCGATCTGCGCGCGTCGGCGAGCCTCGTGCTCGCCGGGCTCGTCGCCGACGGTGAGACCGAGGTGCTGCGCGTCTACCACCTCGACCGCGGCTACGAGGCGATCGAGAAGAAGCTCGGCGCGGCCGGCGCGAAGATCCGCAGGGCGCGCGGGTGAGCCAGCGGCCGGTCGTCGTCGCGCTGCCGAAGGGGCGCATTCTCGAGGAGGCCGCCGCGATCTTCGCGCGCGCCGGCTACGACCTCGCGCCGGTCCTCGGTGACACCCGCAAGCTCGTGATCGACTGCGGCGTGCTGCGCGCGCTGATCCTGCGCAGCTCCGACGTGCCGACGTACGTCGCGCACGGCGCGGCCGACATCGGCGTCGCCGGCAGCGACGTCCTCGACGAGGATGGCCGCGAGCTATACGAGCCGCTCGACCTCGGCATCGGCAAGTGCCGGATGATCGTCGCCGAATGCGCGGGCGCCGCCGTCGACGACGCGCACGTCCGCATCGCGACCAAGTACCCGCGCACGACCCGCGCGTACCTCGGGCGCAAGGGCTTCACCGCCGAGGTCATCAAGCTGTCGGGCGCGATCGAGCTCGGGCCGTTGACCGGCCTGTGCGATCGCATCGTCGACATCACGCAGACCGGCGAGACGCTGCGCCAGAACGGGCTCGTCGAGGTCGATACCGTCGCGCAGGTCTCGAGCCGGCTCGTGGTCAACCCGGCACGGCTCAAGCTCGATGGCGACCGCATCGGCGCGTTGATCGACGCGCTCGAGCACGCCATAAGTGCGTTCTGAGCTAGACTGCGGGCTCGGTGTCATCCGATCTGCGTCCCTATGTCGCCGAGGAGATCCGGCTACATCCCCGGGTCGCCTACCAGGGCCTGTTGTCCGAAGAAGGCGCGGCGACGCGAGTGGCGGCCGCGCTGCCGCCGCTGGCCCGGTTCCGCCACGACTACGCCGGCGCGATCTCGATCGTCGACTGGGACCATCGGCTGCCGTCGCAGAACCTCGTGCTCCGCGTGTACGGCTACTACAGCGAGGACACGCTCGACGCCGGCTACGAGGCGCTCGACGACCGGCTCGAGATGATCGCCGAGCGCGACAAGTATCCCGAGTTCGACGTCCCCGACTTCGACGGGCTCGCCGCCGACGAGGCGTACGAGATCGAGCTGTCGCCGAGCGGCCAGATCGGGCGCAGCCGGCTGACCTCGGCGTGGCGGCGGACCGTCGCGGCGAAGGACGCGACCGCGGCGGTCGACCTCGTCCAGAAGTGCGACGAGTACAAGAAGCTGGTCGATGCGTCGCCGTCTCGGCCGGCGTACCTCGGCGATCTCGAGGCGGTGTCGTGGACGCCGCCATGCGAGACCGATCACGCTCGCTGGACCCTCGACGTCTGGTACTTGCTCGCTTTCGACGGGAGAATCGGGTCGGGCCGCAGCTTCCTGGCCGATCTCGAGAGCAAGCAGATCGTGTCAGTTCGGGACTTCAGCGTGCGTACCGGCTAGCGTTCGCGCACGGTCTTGCACAATCGCTGTTATTAACCGGAGCAAATTCGCTTGCGCGTGTCGTCGGTGCGCTGTTTATGATGCGCACATGTCGCGCCTCATCGCACTGGTGTTTTCCCTCGGCGCCGTCGTGGCGTGTGGACCGGCGAACCGTAACGGAGGAGGCGGCGGCGGCGGCGGCGGTGGTGACGGCGGCGGAGGCGGCGGCTGCGTCGACAACGACGGCGACGGATACACGACGTGCGACGGCGACTGCTGCGACGATCCCACGCAGTGCTCGAATCCCGCGGTCGTGAATCCCGGCGCGTACGACGTGCCCGGCGACGGCGTCGACAACGATTGCGACGGCACGATCGACAACGCGCCCGCGGCCTGCGATCAGGGCCTCGCTTCGAACTCGAACGCCGGCCTCGACTTCGCGAAGGCCATCGAGCTGTGCCAGACCACGACGATGCAGGACAAGAAGTGGGGCGTGCTCAGCGCGCAGCTGACGAAGGCCGACGGCTCGGCACTCGACTCCGGTCAGAGCGTCCAGCACTCGATTCGCCCGCACTACGGGACCGGCACCACGCCGAAGGCCGGCTCGAGCTTGATCGAGCTCTCGACGGGCAACGCGGCCGCGACGGCCGACACCAACCCGGGCCCCGACCAAGACGAGGACGGCGAGTTCTTCGCGAGCTCGGACTTCCCGTCCGACTGGTACGCGGCCAACGGCAGCACGCTGCCCAACGCGCCCGGCTGCCCGGCGTCCGATCCGCTGTCGCAAGCCGGCGATCCGGTCATGTTGACGCTGACGATCCGCGTTCCGACCAACGCCCAGTCGTTCACGCTCGACGTGAACTTCTTCAGCTCCGAGTTCCCGGAGTGGACGTGCTCGCCGTACAACGACTTCTTCGTCGTGCTGCTCGACTCGATGTTCCAGGGCACCGGCATGACGGCGAACCCGGCCGACAAGAACATCGCGGTCTACATCGATTCGGCGATGAAGACCTATCCGGTCGGCGTCAACCTCGCGTCGGGCAACACCGGCCTGTTCACGCAGTGCAAGAACGGCACGGTCGGTTGTGCGCCCGGCTCCACGCAGGGCTCGATCAACACCTGCACCGGGACGACGGATCTCGCGGGCACCGGCATGGAGCTGACGGATCCGAACGGCGGCTGCACGGGCGACACCGAGCTCGGCGGCGGAACCGGCTGGCTGACCACGACCGGCAACGTCGTGCCCGGCGAGATCATGAAGCTGCGCATCGCGATCTGGGACACCAGCGACGACGCGCTCGACTCGCTCGCGGTGATCGACAACTTCCAGTGGCAGGCGACGACGTCGACGCCCGGTACGGTCATCCAGTAGCGCGATCGAGCGCGACGCCGAGCTCGTCGACGAGCGCCGCGCGCGTCGCCGCGTAGTCGGCATCGCCGAGCTGCGCCGCGAGCGACGTCATCACGCTCGCCTCGAACCCGCACGGGTTGATGCGTGCGAAGTACGAGAGGTCGGTCGTGACGTTCAGCGCGAGCCCGTGAAACGTGATCCACTTGCGGCACGCGATGCCGAGCGAGCACAGCTTCTTGCGCGCGCCGCTGGTCGCCGTGGTCCACACGCCGGTCTTGCCCGCCTCGCGGTCGGCGACCAGCCCGGCGCGCGCACACGTGCGAATGACCGCCTCTTCGAGGTTGCGCAGGAAGCGATGCAGGTCGCGCTCGCCGTCGCCGAGCGCGACGATCGGATACGCGACCAGCTGGCCAGGCCCGTGATACGTGACGTCGCCGCCGCGCTCGATCTCGATCACCTCGACCTCGCCGGGCGCGAGCACGTTCTGCTGCGCCTCGCGCCGCCGCCCCAGCGTGAACACGTGCGGATGCTCGACGACGAGCAACGTATCGCCGACCTCGCCGCGCTGCCGCTGCGCGACCAGCTCGAGCTGCCGCGCCCACGCGGTGCGGTACGGCATCGTGCCGAGGTCGAGGACTTGCCAGGAAGGCACGGACACAGATCTACCGCCAAGGCGCGCAGACGCCAAGGAAGACGCCAGGACGAGAATCACGAGTTGATGATTCGGCGGATTCCACAGCGCAGCGCCGTCTCCCCCGGCACGTCGCGAGTCCCGACGGAGCCGGCGAGCTGCCAGCCGCGGTCGAGTAACCAGGTGCGCGGGCGGCACACGCGCAGCGGCTGGTACGTCGGCGGCGGCCGCCACAGCCACGACCGGCGCGCGAGCTCGCGCCAGCCGGTGAACGAGATG
>DASXCY010000023.1:0-30011 GCA_036490935.1 Kofleriaceae bacterium
GGATTGAGTAGTCCAAGCCGCGCGCCCGAACCGATCAGATTGCAGACGATGATGGCGTACTACACCGACGAACCGCTGACGCTATTGGAGCCGTGGCTGTTCGCGACCGGGAACGTGCGGCTCGGACTTGCCTCGTGGCTCTGCTGGAGGTTCCGTCGCCCCGTGGCGTTCTGGGGAGACCGGACATCGATGTCTGCGCTCGTGCCTGACGAAGACCGTCGGCGCAGTCCATGGGGAGCGTCGGCGCGGTCACTCGGCGGCATTCGCGCCGGGGCGATCGCGCACGCCATTCGCGAATCGGAGTCGGACGCGGCGGCGTTCTTGGGGTTCGACCTGCCGATGCCGAGCCTCGGTGCCGCGCTCGCTCAAGCAGCCAGCAGAATCCTGGTCCGCTCCGAAGGGTAGTCTGACTTCTCGCGGCCCTCGTGACTACCAGCGAACCCTCCACATGCCGCCGCCCGTGCACGACGCGCAGTGCTGCATCTGGTTCCAGTCGTTCTTGCCTTCCAGCTTCGCGATGCCCTTGCGCGCCTTGTCTGCGGCGTGGGAGCTCTCCCAGTTGTCGCAGCCGCAATCTTGTACTCGCTTCATGATGTCGTGCGTCGGGGTCGAGTGAATCTTCTTGTAGAAGCGCACTTCCCCCGGTGCCGGACCAGCGTCTTCGGCCTCGACCTCCGGGGCGATTTCGTCGGGAGGCGGCGCCGCCGGTTGGCTCTTCGCATTTAGGTGCGCCTGAAGGCTCAGCCGGTCCGCTTCGAGCCTCAGCCGGTCCGCTTCAAGCTTTGCGACATGGGCCTCCAGCTCCTCGATCTTCGCGCGGAATGTTGTCCGCTCGTCGCGAAGTTTGTCCGCGTCGACCGCGTAGCTATCCGCCAGCTTCTGGAACTCCTCTACCGAGCTGGCCTTGTCCCGGAGCGTCGTGGTCGCAGCTCGTTCGGCGGCATCTCGAATCGAGTCGATCTCGCGGGGTCTCACGATGCTCAGAGCCGCCGCGGGGAAGATGAGCCCGCGAATCTGCTTCCTGAACCGTTCCCGCGTCGCGAAGGCATCGTGGCCGCTCGACCGGAGACGTTCACCCGTCCAGAGCGGATGGAAGCCGCGATCGTTTCCTCCAAGGTGAGGCCAGTACAAGCGAACCGCCCCCCAGTAACAACACAGCCCCGGGCCGAGGACATCGGTGAGTGCCCACGAGGCGTCCTCGTCGACGCGTACCACGTTTGCGAGCCCGGCGAGGTCGTAGGCTAGGCGCTCATCGAGCTGCGGCAGAGCAGTGCGCTCTCCGTCAGCGCTAACGACGACGAACGGAATCGAACGGTCTCGGTGCGCTAGCTCGACGGCGAGCGCTTCACCGTCCTCGAAGCCCCTCACAAGTTGCAGCGGTCGGAACGTCGACGACCCGTGATACCAGCGACCGGGGAGATCCAGGAGAGTGCGGATGATCCTCGGACACTTCGGGTCGGAGTCAGACGCCGGGACGATTCGGGCGGTCGCCCAGCCGACTTCAAGCGTTACGTAGACCGCTATCTTGTCCGCGCCTGCGGTGATCGAGATCGTGCTCGCAAAGCGCCGGCCATCCGCCGTGGCCTCTTGAAGTTCGAGGATCCACCACGTGCGATCGCCGTCCACGGCGTCCTCGATCAAGAAGCTACCGCTGCCGTTGTCCTCGGGCTTGAAGGTGCCGCTCCTCGCGTTCGCCGTTCCACCCTTGGCAGCCAACCACTTCAGCACCTCGTCTCGCAGAAGCTGCGCTTCGGCCGATCGAGGCTTGCTCCACTCCATCCCCTCTCGACGCTCCAAGAGGTATACGGCAACCTTCTGCATCTGGGGTTCTCCAGCTCGGACCGCCGACCATCATACAGGGCGCGCGCGATCAGAGGTTCGTCGCCGAGGTAGCGCACCGAGCCAGAAGGGGCATGCGAGCCGCCCGAGCTACCCCACCATGGGCTTGACTACCTCCGAACGGCGACCGCGCACCGGCGAGCCGGCGAAGCCGGCGAGCGTGGCGAGCCGCGAAGCGGCGCGCGCGATGGCGAGCCGCGAAGCGGCGTGCGCCCACATGATGCCCGGAGTGCCCGAGGCCCCGGGTCTTCGGCGCCTCGCGATCTGCAAGCCACCACGCGCTTGGACTGGCCCGAAAAGAACGAAGCCGGCGTATGCTCGTCGCACCGTCGGCCCCGGGACGGCGAGCTGCCAGGCCCACCGCAGGAAGATGATGGACCAGTAGTCCTGGAGCTGCAAGCTCCTTCTAATTCGATCGAGTGATACCCGTGTTCGCCTAACCCTGGTCCCATTCGACATGGCCGGCAAGGTACTCGCTGAGGACGATGCGCACGAAGACGGTGTCACCGGTCGTGCCGGCGAAGAACCTGTATCGATCTCGCTGCACGACGAACCACGCGCCGTCGAGAGGGTCGCCGACGCCCACGAGGCGCTGCATCGCTCGACTCCCCACCTCGGGCCAGAACTCTGTGCCGGGTGGATTCTCGAACTCCTCTCGTTGCTCGTCTGTCATGAGCACGAGAGGGACGCACTGGACGCGAGGTGGCTCGCCGACTTGTGGTTCGTTGAGCTCGTAGGCAGCGTGAGCACGCGCGAGCTTGACGAACACGGCATCGACACGCGACATCTCCGCGGCGAAGAGAGTTCGCTCCCCATCGATCGTGCGCGCCGCCAGGATCCTCGCAGCGAGAGCCGGCTTCTGCCGAAGGATCCGCGCCACGTTCGGTCTCGAGAGACGATCTGGGTCAGCGTGGCCGTGGAGCGTGCATTCGACGAGGCACGCGACGTACTCCTCGTCCATGGATGTGGCAGCGTTGCACTCCGCGCACGCGGGCGGAACGTGCAGGTTCGCCGGGTACGGCTTGTCCAGCAGGACCCGAGACGGCGTGTGCTCGCGGGAGTCCGGCGTCGCCGACCCGCAGTGGACGCAGAACCCTGCGTTGCGAGAGTCTGCAAAGTTGTGGAGGTGCTGCACTCGCGGAGCATACGCCACGGGGCTGACGTTCCGACCGCCGGCTTCGTCCGTTGACCCGTGTCTGCCGGTGGCAGACACTTGCGCCGTGTACAAGTCTGGAACCCGCGAGCAACGCATCACGATCCGCATCCCGGCCGCGCTAAAAACAGCGCTCGAACGCGAGGCGCGGCGGGACCGACGCTCGGTTGCCGACATCATCATCCCCGTCTTGGAGGTGGCGTTCTTGAAGGTGGTCCCAGGAAAGGCTGCACGATGATCACTCGGTCGCTCCCTCGGTCACGAAGAGAAGAGCTGCTGGCTATCTGTGCGCGGCAGACCGACGGCGACTCCGGCGAGCCCGTCGTGATCTACGCGCGCTACTCCACGGAGGAGCAGGATCCGAGGAGCATCGACGACCAGGTTCGGAACAGCGCGGGCTACACCGCCGCGCAGCAGAAGAAGGTCGTCGACATATTCTTCGACGAAGCGGTCTCGGGTTCGCACGTTGGACGCGAAGGACTGCAACGGCTTCTCGAGACGACCACGAGATCGCGCCGGCCACCGTTTGCGGCGGTGGTCGTTGACGACCTGTCGCGGCTCTCGCGCAACGTGGGCGACTTCTGGCGAATCATTGACGACCTCGCTGCGGTCGGTGTGCGCGTCATCGACGTCCAGACCGGGTTGTCGAGCGACCAACCGATCGCCCGACAGATGTTCGGCATGAAAGCGCTGTTCAACGATCAGATGCTCGAGATGATTCGCTATCAGACGCACCGCGGTCTCGCGGGGCGCGCACACGATGGAAAGCGTACGGGCGGATCACTCTACGGCTTCGCGGCCACGAAAGAGAATGCAGTCGACGACGAGTGCTCGCCCACGTGCATCGAGTGGCCCCGCATCGAGGACGAGATCGTAGTCCTGGAACGACTCTTCTCCGAGTACGACACGGGGGCCAGCAGCTACAAAGCCATCGCCGAACGCCTGAACGAAGAGCGCATCCCCGCGCCGCGTGACGGCCGCGGGGGCAACAAGACCGGATGCGGCTGGGCTGACAGCAGCATCCGTAACATCCTCAAGAACACGAAGTACATCGGCCTCCACGTATGGAACACGCACAAGTGGACGCTCGGTCGGAACGGAAAACGGACGCGTCGTCCTCGCCCGGTCTCCGAACACATCAGGGCCGAGGTGCCCGAAACCGCCATCATCGACCGCGCACTATTCGAGCGCGTGCAGGCGCGGATCGCACGTAACGGAAAGAAGGGCGGCCGTCCCCCAGGCGCCGGTCAGCATCCCTACCTCGTAAGCGGCCTCCTCAAGTGTGGCGTGTGTGGAGGACCGTTTTCCGTCGCCAGCCAGAAGACGAAGAGAGGGGTCCGCTACGCGAACTTCGGTTGCACGGCGCATCGGCAGCGCGGCAAGAGCATCTGCCCTAACGCTTCAACGATCTCGGAGCGAAAGATCACGGAAGCGCTCATCGCAGCACTTCGCGATACGCTGACGCAGTCGGACGTCGCTGATTCGTTCGTTCGCAAGTTCGAGCGACGCCTGGCCGAGCGCGCGTCGAAGCCGATCAAGGGTCGCGACACCGCGCGCCTTCTTCGTGACGCGGAGATCCGAATCAAGAACGTCACCGCGGCGCTGGCCAGGATGCCGGACTCCGAGGCGCTGTACACGCAGCTAGCGACCGAGGAGTCAACGGTCAAGCAGCTCCGTGCAGAGATCGCCCAAGCTCGGCCGACAGAACTCCCCCGCACGGCGCCGGAGCGGGAGGACGTCCGCGCCGGCATCGAAGCGTTCCTCGAACAGATCTCCGGTGCCGGCCCGTTACGCGGCCGGGAGATCCTCGTGAGGATGCTCACGCCGATCGTATTGAATCCAAATAGAACCGCCCCGGGGACCTGGACGGCCACCGGGGCAGTTCGTTTGCGACAGGTCGTCGCAAACTTCAGTAGCGGGGGTAGGATTTGAACCTACGACCTTCGGGTTATGAGCCCGACGAGCTACCAGGCTGCTCCACCCCGCATCAAGTTGTCAGGGAGCGACTTATTCCATGGGGCCTTAGCGGCGTCAAGGGGACAACCGGGGCACGGCGTGGGATCGTGAGGCGAGGTGAGCGCGACGGTTGCGACGTTACATCCGCTGCTCCAACGACTGCTGCGCAAGGTCGGGGCTGCGGAAGAGACGGCGCCGGATGATGACACCTGGCGGGAGCTGCTCGCGCTCGTCGCGCGCACGTATCACGACGCGGATCAGGATCGCTACACGCTGGAGCGCTCGATCGATATCTCGTCGCGCGAGATGCAGGGGCTCTATCAGGACCTCAAGAGTCGCAGCGAGAGCGAGCTGGCGGTCGAGCGCCAGCGGGTCGAGCAGAGCCTCGCCATCTTGCGCGCGACGCTCGAGGCGACCAATGAAGGCATTCTGGTCGTCGGAAAAGATCGGCGCGTGCTCGCCACCAACAAGCGGTTTGCGGAGATGACCGAGACGCCGGATGAGGTCATGGCGACCGGCGACCACCTCAGGATCCTCGAGCACGGCGCGCACGATATGGCCGACCCCGAGACGTGGCGCACGCGCGTCGAGGAGTATCACGCGTCCACCGAGGTCACGAACGACGAGATCCAGTTCCGCGATGGGCGCACGCTCGCACGCTACAGCGCGCCGTTCGCGCTCGCCGACGGCGAACGCGTCGGCCGGGTCACGTTCTTTCGCGACATCACCGACGAGCGCGCGGCACACGCGCAGCTCGATGCCGCGCGCGCCGCGGCCGAGGCCGCGAGCCACGCGAAATCGCTGTTCCTCGCGAACACCAGCCACGAGCTGCGCACGCCGCTCAACGCCGTCATCGGGCTCGCCGATCTGCTGCTGCTCGAGGGCGCCGATCCGGTCACGCAGCGCCAGCGCGAGTACCTCGAGGGTATCGCGGAGAGCGGGCGGCACTTGCTCGCGATGGTCAACGACGTGCTCGACCTCGCGAAGATCGAAGCCGGCAAGCAACGCCTGGAGCTCGAGGCGGTCGCGATGCGCGACGCGATCGAAGACGCCGTGCGCATGCTGCAGGGATTCGCGCAGGGGCGCGGCGTCGAGCTGGCGGCCGAGGTCGACGTCGACACGCCGCACGTCGTCGCCGATCCGCTCCGGCTGCGGCAGATCCTGTACAACTTGATCTCCAACGCCGTGAAGTTCACCGACCGCGACGGCCACGTGCGGGTGTCCGCGACCACCGATAGTCGCGGCGTCGCGATCCGCGTCGCCGATACCGGCATCGGCATCGCGGCGGAGCACGTCGCGCGGCTGTTCCGGCCGTTCGAGCAGCTCGAGCTGCCGTCGGGCGATCGGCCGCCCGGCACCGGCCTGGGGCTCGCGCTCACGAAGCGGCTCGTCGACATGCACGGCGGCACGATCGACGTCGCGAGCAAGCGCGGCATCGGCACGACGTTCACGGTGCGGCTGCCCGTGGCACGCGGGGCGTGATGGCGAGGGTGCTCGTCGTCGAGGACGATCCGTGGAGCCAGCGCATCGTGCGCGACCTGCTCGAGATGCGCGGTCACGCGGTGATCGTCGCCGACAGCGTCGGCTCGGCGCGCAGCCAGCTCGCGCTCGCGCCCGACGTCGTGCTGCTCGACATCCACGTGCCCGGCGGCGGAGGTGAGGCGCTGCTGCGCGAGATGCGTGCCGCCGACGCGACGCGCGCGCTGCCGGTCGTCGCGCTCACCGCATCGGCGATGCGCGGCGATCGCGAGCGATTCCTGCGCCAGGGCTTCACCGCGTATCTGTCGAAGCCGATCGACGTCGCGACGTTCGGCACGACGATCGAGCAGTTGCTCCGGGGCACCGCGTGAATCGAGAGCGCGTGCTCGTCGTCGACGACTCGGCACCCAATCGCATGGTCGCGTGCGGACACCTCGAGGCGGCCGGCTACGAGGTCGTCGCGGTCGGGAGCGGCGAGGCCGCGCTCGAGCTGCTCGGCCGCGAGGACGTCACGCGCTTCGATCTCGTCGTGCTCGACGTGCTGATGCCGGGCCTCGGCGGGCTGGCCACGTGCCGGCGGCTGCGCGGCAACCCGGCGACCACCGAGCTGCCGGTGCTGTTCCTCACCGCGCTCGACGACAAGGACGCGACCGAGCCCGCGCTCGAGGCCGGCGGTGACGACCTGCTGCCCAAGCCGTTCCAGCGCGCCGAGCTGCTGCTGCGCGTGCGCGCGCTGATCCGCCAGCGCCGGACCACGCTGCGCCTGCGCGAGGCGACGCACGAGCTCGCCGCGCAGAACGAGGCGCTGCGGCGCGCCGAGGTCGGCCGGCGGCGCATGAGCGAGCTGATCGTCCACGATCTCAAGAGCCCGGCGAGCGCGATCGCGGTCAACGCGGAGCTGCTGCGCCACATGAAGCTCGGCGGCGAGCTCGCGGAGATCGCCGAGGACATCCTCGTCGCGGCGCACCAGATCGATCGCACCGCGCGCGACTTGCTCGACGTGTCGCGCGCCGAGGACGGCACGCTCGAGGTCGAGCGCGAGGACATCGATCTCGCCGAGCTCGCGGGCGAGGTGGCGGCCACGCTGCGCGGCGCCGCGCGCTGGACCGGCTTGACGATCGAAATCGTCGCGCGCGCGCCCACCGCGATCGGCGATCGCGAGCTCGTGCGCCGCATCCTGCAGAACCTCGTGCACAACGCGCTTCGCTACGCGCCGCGCGACACGGTCGTGCGCGTCGAGACCGAGGCCGAGCCCGGCGGCGTCGTGCTGCGCGTGCTCGACGAAGGCCCGGGCGTGCCACCCGGCGATGCCGATCGCATCTTCGAGCGCAACGTCTCGCTCGACGACACCGGGCGCGGCGGGCACGGCCTCGGGCTCGCGTTCTGCCGGCTCGCCGCCGAGGCGCAAGGCGGGCGGATCTGGGTCGAGGCGCGCGTGCCGCGCGGTGCCGCGTTTTGCGTGCGGATTCCGGCGCCGTGACGAAGCGGCAGGTCAACGTCCCGTTCGTCACCGCGGTCGTCGCGACGCTCGCGCTGGTCGGCTTGCTCGTCGTGCACGCGCGGGTCTCTGCCCTGCCCGGCCTGACCAAGCTCGAGGGCATGGCGATCGACGCGCGGTTCGCGCTGCGCGGGCCGCGGCCGCCGGCGAGCGATCGCGTCGTGATCGTCGCGCTCGACGACGCGACGCGCGCGCGCGATCCAGAAGTGTTCCAGACCCGGCGCGGCTGGGCGACGTTGCTCCGCGCGCTCGCCCGCTACGACGTCAAGCTGATCGCGATCGATCTGTTCTTCGAGGCGCCCGAGGTGATCCTGCCGCCGCCGCTCGCCGCACGCGTGCGCGCCGAGGACGATCGCCTGCGCGACGCGCCGCCCGACGCCGCACCACCCGAGCTGCGCGCCCTCCTGCACGACGTCGCCGGCGAGCTACGCGGCGATGCCGACCTCGCCGCCGCGGTCGCCGAGACGCATCGCGTGTTCCTCGGCGCGTACTTTCGCGACCTCGGCGCCGGATCCGGCGAGGCCGAGCCGCCGCAGCTCCAGCTCGCGCGCCACGGCGAGGTCGCCGATGGTGGCGGCGGCGGCGCGCGGCGCCCCGTGCACGCGTCGCACGTCGACTTCTCGCTGCCCGCGATCGCCCGCGGCGCGGCCGGCGCCGGCGCGGTCAACTCGTTCCACGACGGCGACGACATCGTGCGCCGCATGCCGCTCGCGATCGGCTACCACGACGCGTACTACATGCCGCTGGGCCTCGCGGTCGCGCTCGCCGACCTCGGCCACCCCGGCGACACGACGTACCTCGTCGGCGAGCCGACGCTCGACGCGGCGGGCCGCACGCTGCCGCTCGATCGCGCGGCGTCGCTCGATCTCGACTTCCTCGGCAAAGCCGAGCTGCCGCACGTGTCGGCGGCCGACGTCCTCGCCGGCACGGCGCCGAAGTCGGCGCTCGCCGGCAAGCTCGTGTTCGTCGGGCTCACGTACGCGACCGTCGACAAGGTCGCCACGCCGCTCGATCGCACCGCGGATGGCATCGAGCTGCACGCGACGCTCGCCGAGAACGTGCTCGCCGGGCGCATCCTGCACCGCGCGGGCCTGGCCTGGATGCTCGCCGCGACCGCGCTGCTCGGCCTCGTCGTCGCGCTCGCGCAGCTGCGCGCGATTCGCCGCCGTGCCTGGGTGCCCGCGGTCGCCGTGCTCGTGGCGCTCGCCGGCTATCTCGCGCTCGCGCAGCTGCTGTTCGCGCACGGGACGATCGTCGCGGTCGCGCCGCCGGTCGCCGCCACGCTCGTCGTGCTCGCCGCCGCCACGATCGCGAACCTGGCGACCGAGGGCCGCGAGAAGGCGCACCTGCGCGCCGTGTTCTCGCAGTACGTCAGCCGCGCCGTCGTCGATCGCATCCTCGCCGATCCGGCGCGCGCGCGGCTCGGCGGCGAGCGCAAGGAGCTGACCGTGCTGTTCTCCGACATCCGCAGCTTCTCGGGGTTCGCCGAGGACATGAAGCCCGAGGAGCTCGCGGCCTTCCTCGGCGAGTACCTGACGCCGATGACCGACCTCGTGCTCGACTCGGGCGGCACGCTCGACAAGTACATCGGCGACGCGGTGATGGCGATCTGGTCGGCGCCGGTCGACATCCCGGATCACGCGGCGCGCGCCTGCGAGGTCGCGCTGCGCATGCAGGACGCGCTCGGCGAGCTCAACCGCGGTTGGGCGGCGCGCGGCCGCCCGGCGATCGCGATCGGCATCGGCCTCAACACCGGCGCGATGGCGGTCGGCAACATGGGCTCGGCCGCGCGCTTCGATTACACCGTGCTCGGCGATCAGGTGAACCTCGCGTCGCGGCTCGAGGCGCTGACCAAGGAGTACGGCGTCGGGATCCTCGTCGGCGAAGCGACCGCGCAGGCGGCCGGCGCGCGGTTCGTGTTCCGCGAGCTCGACGTCGTGCGCGTCAAGGGCCGCGCAGGCGCCGCGCCGGTGTTCGAGCTGGTCGGCCGCGCGGGCGCCGCGCGCGTCGAGCCCGCGTTTGCCGAGGCGCTCGCGGCGTATCGCCGGCGCGAGTTCGCCGCGGCGCGCGAGCAGTTCGCCGCGCTCGCGGGCGATCGCGCCGCCGCCACGCTCGCCGCCCGCTGCGAGCTGCTGGCTGCCGCGCCGCCGCCCGACGACTGGGACGGCGTGTACGACCAGCGATCGAAGTAGTACGCTGCGCGCGCGCATGACCGTCCTCGTCCTGGATTTCGACGGCACGATGACCGACGCCGAGGCCGAAGGCCGGCCGTTTCACGACGGCTACCTCGAGGATCTGTGCCTGCTCGTCGGCCGCACGCCCGGCGATGCCGAGGTCGCCGCGATCGCCGAGGAGGTCGAGGCCGAGCTCGCGCGCGCCCCGGCGTCGCATCCGTTCGTCTGGCTCGGCCGGGCGGTCGCGCCGGCGACGGTCGATCCGTACCTGCGCATCGTGCCGGTCGCGCATCGCGTGCTCGATCGGTTCGGCGTGTTTGCCGGCGCGGCGGATCGCGGGCGCCTGCTGTCGAGCGTGCTGTACAAGTACAACTACGGCAAGACGCTCGGCCACCCGGTGTTTCGCGCCGGCGCGGCCCACGTGCTGCGGACGCTCGGCGGCAGCCCGACGTGGATCGTGACCAACTCCGACACCCACGCGGTCGCCGGCAAGATCGCCGCACTCGATCGCGACGCGCCCGGCGTGGCGTGGCTGACGTCGCGCGTACGCGGGTTCGCGCGCAAGTTCGATGTCGACGATGCGTGGACCGGCGCACCTGCCGAGCTCGCGGTGCCCGGGCTCGACCGCCCGGTGCTGCTGCGCCGGCGCGCGTATCACGACACGCTGCGCGCGGTGCTCGACGAGGCGCACGCCGACTGGGCCGAGCTGATCGTCGTCGGCGACATCTTCGAGCTCGATCTCGCGATGCCGCTCGCGCTCGGCGCGCGCATCGGGCTGGTCGCATCGGCGCGCACGCCCGACTACGAGCGCGCGTTCGTGGCCTCGCACGCGCGCGGCCACGTGATCGAGGATCTCGCGGAGATCCCCGCGCTCGCGTTCGGCGACTCGCATCATTGATCGGCTCGTTGATCGACGCCGTGCGCGCTCGCGTGCAGCAGCATCGCGAGCAGCGAGACCGCGCGGCTCGACGCACGCTGCGCGGCATCGAGCGCCGGATCGCACGCGAGCCCGAGGGCGCCGGCGACATCGCACGCCGCCGCGAGCCGGACCGCGGCGACGATCGCGTCGCGCAGCGCACGCCGGCGCGCGGCGCTCGCGTGCGGATGGCCGAGCGCGGCGGCCGTGGCGGTCACGGTCGCGAGCGCCGCGGCACGCGCGTGTTCGGCGAGCTCGTGGGGCCAGTCGGCGGCCGCGCGATGCAGCGCGGCGAGCGCACCCCGGGAAGCAATATAGGCGGCGCAGCGGTCCAGGCTCTCGTGCACGCGCGCGGCCGGAGCACGCCGCGTGCCGGCGCAAGCTCGCGGGCCCGCGCGACACGCCGTCCGGAACGTCCGCGCGCCGGCCGGGCACCGGCAACCCCGGACGCCGGATCGGGTAAGGTGGCGCCATGTCCGCGCTAGCCGCCGAGCTCGAAACCGCCCGCGATCTCGCACGCTCCGCCGGCGCCGAGGTGATGGCCATGCAGCGCGGCGAGCTCGACGTCGAGATGAAGCCAGGCGACGAGCCGGTCACGGTCGCCGACAAGCGCGCGTCGAAGATGATCGTCGCGGGTCTGTCCGGCGCGTTCCCGGCCGACGCGATCATCTCCGAGGAGCTGCCGCCCGCGCCCGGCTCGCTCGCCGCGAACCGGCTGTGGCTCGTCGATCCGATCGACGGCACGAAGGACTTCATCCGCGGCGAAGGCGGCTACTCGGTGATGATCGGGCTCGTCGTCGCCGGCCGGCCGGTGCTCGGCGTCGTCTATCAGCCCGTGCCCGATCGCATGTTCTACGCGACGCCCGACGGCGCGTGGCTCGAGCAGGCGGGCGCGCGCCGCGAGCTCGGCGTCTCGAGCGTCGCGAGCGTCACCGAGCTGCGGCTCGTCGTGTCGAAGTCGCATCGCAGCGCGAAGCTCGACGAGGTCAAGTCCGCGCTCGGCATCGCGAACGAGGAGAACGTCGGCTCGGTCGGCGTGAAGCTGTGCTTGATCGCCGCCGGCGAGAAGGACCTCTACGTCAACCCGTGGCCGAAGACCAAGCCGTGGGACACGTGCGCGCCCGAGGCCATCCTCGCGCGCGCCGGCGGCCGGCTCACCGACGTGCGCGGCGCGGCGATGGATTACGCGCAGCTCGGCTCGCCGAACGGGCTCGTCGCGTCGAACGGCCTGGTCCACGACCGGATCGTCGCGAAGCTGGCGCCGCTGTTCCCGTGATAGCATCCCAATATGGGGTTTCTTCGCGTGGCGATCGCGATGCTCGCGCTCGGCGGCGTCGCGCTCGCGCAGCCCGGACCGAACGAGAATCAGCGCGTCCAGGCCGGCGAGCTCGTGAAGAAGGCGATCGCGAGGAGCCAGGCCGGCGATCACGCCACCGCGATCGATCTCTACTTGCAGGCGTATCAGATCGCGCCGATGGCGATCTTGCTGTCGAACATCGCGACCGAGTTCCAGCAGGAAGGCAAACCCGTCGACGCGCTCAAGTACTTCTGCTGGTACCTGCGCGACGATCCGACCGGCACGAACACCACGTACGCGACGACGAACGCGAGAGCGCTGCAGATCCAGCTCGGCCGCGAGGTCGACGAGAAGGACGTGTGCCATCCGATCGAGCACGCGAAGCCCGTCGAGCCGCCGCCGCCGGTCGAGCCGCCGAAGCCAAACCCCGCGCCACCGTCGATCGGCCCCGTGATGCCACCGCTGCCCCCACCGGGCGACGGCCACCGCTCGACGCTGCAGACCGCGGGCTTGGTGGTCGGCGGCGTCGGCATCGCGGCGCTCGGCGTCGGCGTGTACTACGGCGTCGCCGGCTACGAGCTGAGCAACAAGATCAGCGACCACTGCCCGACCACGCCGTGCACGGTGAAGTGGGAGCAGGACATCCGCACCGAAGAGAGCAACGGCCACACCGACAACGTCATGCAGACGACGTTCATGATCGCCGGCGGCGTCGCGATCGCGACGGGCGCGGTGCTGTACTACGTCGGCCGCCGCAAGCCGGACGAGCACCTGGTGCCGGTGATGCTCGAGCCGACCGTCACCCCGACGTCCGCCGGACTGTCGCTGGCCGGCCGTTTCTAGGGCAGCACCGTATCGAGCGTGATCTTCACGCCCTCGGCCGGCACCTTCACGCGCGCCGAGCCGATCACGTCGCCGGCCGCGCGCGACAGCGCGTCGCCGTTCTGCGCGTAGTGCGCGGTGATGATGACGTCGCCGATCAGCTCGGTGCCCGCGACCATCGCCTGCGCCTCGCCGAGCTCGAACGCGAGATCGCCGCCTTGATACGTGAGCCGCTCGACCGCGAGCGGTGGATCGACCGGCTTGCCGTCGGCGCCGGGCCGCTTCGCGGCGAGGAACACGACCGAGCCGGCGGGCACCTTCGCCTTGCCGCCGACCGCGATCACGCCGCGAACGTGATGGCTCGGATCGATCTTGCGATCGGGATCCGGCGCCGGCAGGCCGAGCTGCGACACGTCGGTGCCGCCGCCGCCCGCGGCGTGCGGGTTCGACATGTCCATGCCCGCGTGCGGGTTCGGGCCATTGGGATCGACCGGCCCGGGGTGCGGGTTCGACATGTCCATCCCGGCGTGCGGATCGCCGGGCGCCGCCGCGGCGGGCATCTCGGCGCCGGCTTGATCGGCGCTCCACTGGTTCGCGGGCGGCAGGCCGTCCGCGTTCTTCTTCTTGCTGCAGGCCGCGAGCGAAGCGAGCGCGGCGGCGACGGCGATCCACCTCATGCCGGCGTAGCTTAGCAGCTAGATCCACCGAGTGGTCGCGATCACCGTCGCCAGCACCTGCGGGCCGGGGTGGGGCTCGCCGATCCACGCCTGGTAGCGCGCGGCGGCCGGCCCCGGCTCGGCCGCTCCGACGATCTCCCAGCGCGCAGGCGGCGCGGGTGCGATCACCGGGCGCAGCTCGATCAGGCGATGGCGGCGAAACGCCGAGACCCGCACCTCGTCGCCGGGGGCGCGAGCCGCGACCAGCGCGCGCAGCTCGGCCTCGGTCGCCGCGCGAAACGAATCGATCGCGCACAGCTCGTCGCCGGGCGAGATGCCCGCGACCTGCGCGGGCGAGCCGTCGAGCACGCCGGTGACCTTCGTGCCCGAGGTCGTGACGCCGAGCCACACCGCGTGCGCGCCGTCGGCGACCTGCGCCGGATCGGCGGTGCCGCGCAGCTCGAGCCCGACGTGCGCGAGCTCGTCGGCGAGCTCGGGATCGGCGGTGCCGCGAATTTGCCGCGCGAACACCTCGTCGAGCGCGAGCCCGGTCGCCTCCTCGAACACCGGCTGGAGCTCGTCGGGATGCGGCT
Organism: Kofleriaceae bacterium; assembly: GCA_036490935.1. GTDB lineage: Bacteria > Myxococcota_A > Polyangia > Haliangiales > Haliangiaceae > JABFXX01. The sequence continues at coordinate 14,384 of DASXCY010000023.1, forward strand.
CGCGCGGCGCGCCGAACCGCTGCCACATCGCACGCAGCACGTCGTCGAGGCTGCGCGCACCTTCGGTGCGGCGGCGGATCTGGAGGTCGAGCGCGAACATCGCGAGCCCGCCCTTCAGGTAGTAGCTGACGGTCGTGTTGAGGTTCGATTCGTCGGGCTTGTACAGCTTGATCCACGCATCGAACGACGACTGCTCGAGCGACTGCCGCGCGCGGCCCGGCGTCGCCTGCAGGCGCGCCCAGTCGTCGAGCACCTTGTCGAGCAGGCTCTTCGCGCTGATCCGGCCGGCGGTGCGCAGCGCGAATCGATCGTAGTGGCTCGTGATGCCCTCCATCACCCACAAGCACGGCGTGTACGCCTCGCTCGCGTAGTCGAAGTCGAGCAGCGGCCGCGGCGCGATGCGCTTGCCGTTCCACGCGTGAAACAGCTCGTGCGAGAGCAGCTCGAGCAGGCCCTCGTACGCCTTGCGCGTCGCGGCGAAGTACGGGTTGTAGAGGTTGACGCTCGATGCGCGGTGCTCGAGGCCGCCGTACGAATCGTGCGCGAGCATCAAGATGTACGTGTACGCGGTGAACGGCGCCTCGCCGAACCGCGCGACGTGATCGTCGACGATCGCGGCGACGTCCTGCGCGAGCCGCGCCTCGTCGAACGTGCCGCCGGGCGCGCGCTCGCCCCAGATCGCGAGCGTGCACGGCACCTTCGCGGGGATCGGATACGTGCGTGTCGCACCGGCGTGGATCGGGTGATCGTAGAGCTCGTCGATCGAGGCGGCGCTGTATCGGGTGCCCTCCCGCGCGAGCGCGGTCGTGATGATCCAGCCGTCGGGATGCGCGATCTCGACCTCGCAGCGCGCGCCGCGCTGCGCGGTCGGGTACAGGAACGTCGCGGGGCCGTGCAGGAACGCGTGCTCGGCGTCGACGTGGTTCGTGCGCACGGTGAGGTCGTGGCCGTAGACCGTGTAGCGCACGCGCAGCTCGGTGCCGGCCTCGGCGTCGACGCACCAGGTCTGCTTGTCGAGCTTGCGCGCGGGGCACGGCGCACCATCGACGGTCGCGACCGAGAGATCGCGTACGAATCGCGCGTAGTCGCGGATCAGGTAGCTGCCCGGGCACCAGGCCGGCATCGTCAGCTCGATGGACCCGCCGGCCGGCGCGGCGAACCGCAGCTCGATCTCGACGGTGTGCCGCGCGGGCGCGTCGATCCGGACGGCGTAGCGAAGGGACGACATGGGAGTGACCTACCATAGCTGCTAAGATGAAGCGTGATTCGGTCGGTTCCGCTCGTGATGATCGCCGCGCTGGGCGCGCGCGCGGGAGCGCGCCCCGGCCACGTGGTCCGGGTCGAGCGGGCGGCGCGCGGCCTCAGCGGCACGCCGCGGCTGTGCCGCATCCAGAGTGATCCGCTGACCGGCGTGTCGGGCGATTGCTACGGGCCGGCGCCGCAAAACGGCGACACGATCGCGGTGCTCGACGAGACCCACGTGCTCGGCAACGTGCGCGTCACCAACGTCGTGCACGCGAGCGACTCCGGGTGCGGCGATGCCGAGTGGCTCGTCGGCGGCTCGGTGCAGAGCGGCGAGCCGACGTGGGACTCGGCGATCGGCGTGATCGACGTGCCGATCGATCCGCAGCTCGGGCGCCTCGAGCGCCCGCGATTCGGCGCCGGTGACTGGGTGATCGGCGTCGATCGCGACGGCGACGGCCAGCGCGTCGTCGAGTTCGCGCACTTCGCGTGCGACGACACCGGCGCGCCGAGCGCCGCGCCGACGAGCACGTGTATCGAGGTCAGCGCGTCGCGGCCGCGCGGCGGCCTGGAGCGGCTGCGCGTCGATCGCAGCCGGAACTGTTTCTGATGGACCGCCGCGCGCTGCTCGCCGCCGAGCGCGGCACGCTGTTCGCGGAGGCCGAGACGCGCATCGCGCTCGTCTATCCGAGCCCGTATCGCGCCGCGATGTCGTCGCTCGGCTACCAGCAGATCTATCGCGTGCTGCACGCGATGCCCGGCGTCGCCGCGGATCGCGCGATGCTGCCCGACGACGGCGAGCACGGCCGGTTCGACACGCTCGAGACCGGCCGGCCGGTCGGCGGCTATCCGATGCTCGCGTATTCGATCGCGTACGAGCTCGAGCTCGCGGGCGTCGTCGAAACGCTCGCGCGCGCCGGGATCCCCGCGCTGCGCGACGAGCGCGACGCGCATCACCCGATCATCGTCGCCGGTGGCCCGCTCACGTTCTCGAATCCCGCGCCGGCCGCGCCGTTTTGCGACGTGATCATCGTCGGCGAAGGCGAGGAGCTGATCGCCGAGCTGGTGACCACCGCGCGCGACGTCGGCTTCGACCGCGAGCGGCTGTGGGCCGCCCTCGCCGGCCGTCCCGGGTTCTATCTGCCGCACGTGCACGGCGAGCGCGTCCCGGATGTCGCCGCGGTTCGCGACGAGCTCTTGCCCGCGCGCTCGGTGATCACGACGCCGAACACCGAGCTCGCCGACATGTTCATGACCGAGGCCGCGCGCGGCTGCTCGCGCGGCTGCACGTACTGCGTGATGCGGCGCTCGACCAACGGCGGCATGCGCATCGTGCCGCGCGCCGACATCATCGCCGGGATCCCGGCCGACGCGCGCCGCGTCGGCCTGGTCGGCGCGGCGGTCACCGATCATCCCGACATCGCCGCGATCGTGCGCGACATCGTCGACGGCAAGCGCGCGATCGGCATCTCGAGCCTGCGCGCCGACAAGCTCGACGACGAGCTCGTCGGCCTGCTCGCGCGCGGCGGCTATCGCACGCTGACGGTCGCGGCCGATGGCGCGAGCGAACGCATGCGCCGCGTGATCGAGCGCTCGACGCGCGCCGACCATCTGCTGCGCTCGGCCGAGCTCGCGCAGGCGCACGGCCTCGCGAGACTCAAGATCTACATGATGCTCGGCATTCCCGGCGAGACCGACGCCGACGTCGACGAGCTCGTCGCCCTGTCGAAGGAGCTCGCGCGCATTCATCCGCGCATCGCGTACGGTCTCGCGCCGTTCGTCGCGAAGCGCCACACGCCGCTCGACGGCACGCCGTTCGCCGGCATCGACATCGTCGAGGCCCGCCTCGCACGCCTGCGCACCGGCCTCGCCGCGGCCGGCCTCGGCGGCAAGGTCGAGGTGCGCCCGACCTCGGCGCGCTGGGCCTGGGTCGAATACATGATCGCGCAAGGCGAGACGCGCGCCGGTCTCGCCGTGATGGACGCCCACCGCGCCGGCGGCACCTTCGCTGCCTACCGCCGCGCGTTCGAGGCCCGCGAGGTCACGCCGACCGGCCCGCGCGCGCGCGTCCCGTCGAGCCAGGAGCTGATCGCGCTCAAGCGCAAACGGATCGCCGGCGCTACTGCGTGAAGTAGTCGGCGCCGCACCGGTAGGAGTTGCCGGTGTCGGTGGTGTCGATCGAGGTCGCGGTCACTTTCAGGTACGCCTTGGCCGTGCCGGATGGGACCGCAAAGTCGGCGAAGATCTCGGCGCTCGCCGTCTCCGGTCCGATCGAGCCGATCGCGGTCATGCCATCGGCGGCGTACAAGGTCGCGGTGAATCCGGCGAAGCCAGCTCCCTCGCGCACGGCGCGGCACTCCAGGCCGACCATGTTGTCGGTGCTCGGCGGATCGACCTCGAACCAGTCGACGTCGGCCGCGGTCGCCAGGTTGCCGTCGACGAAGTACGAGTCGGGCGTCTGCGCGGGATGTGCGAGCAGCTCCGCGGTCGCCATCGTATCGTTGACGCCGCTGGCCGCCGCGCCTTCCAGCTCGGCGGGATCGATGTAGAACGAGCCGATGAAGTGATCGACGTAGTAGTAGTCGGTCGCGGGCACCGAGCTCGCATCGGTGTTCTGGACGAACAGGTAGTACGGCGTGCCCGCGGTCACCGGCAGCGAGAGATCGAGGTTGTAGTTCGGCGGAGTCCGCGAGTTGCCGTAGGTACCCTCGTTCGCCGCGGCCAGGATCGTCGTGCCGTCGGTCGCAGTCACCCACGCCTTCACCGCGGCGGTCGAGCCGTCGCCGTTCGCGGCACCGATCGGCTGCACGAAGAACTCGGCGCGCATGCGCGTGCCGGTCAGCAGCGATGCGTCGGCCGGCGGCGTGAACGCGAACACGTGCGTGTCGGTCGCCGTGCGGAAGTTGCCGTCGAGCATGTAGTACCCGTAGTGGCCCGGCTGGTTGCCGCTCGGCACCGCGTAAGCGATCGGCTGTGCGTTCGCGACCGTGCCGTCCTGCGAGCCGTCGGCATGGGTCTCGCGGGCCACCACGTGCGTCGTGTGATTGATGAACACGTGGTAGTTGAGGTCGACGATTCCCGACGCCGGGAACGCGCAGTCGTCGCCAAACGCTGAGTGGCAATCCTCGACGGTGAGGTAGTACGTGCCCGCCGCTCGCGTCTCGAACCACACGCCCGAGTCGCTGTCGTACTCGGGCCAGGTGTCGTCGTCCTGCGCGAACGCGGTCTCGCTCGAATCGTAGATCGTGAGGACCGTGTCGGCGACGCTGCCGAACTGCATCGTCGCCGCATCGGTGGTGGTGCCGGCGACGAGCCGCGCGCCGTCCGACGCCACCGTGAGCTTGTAGTAGTCCCTGGTGGCCGTGTCGGGCAGCGTCGCGATGTACGTCTGACCGTCGATCTTGTTGGTGATGTCGATCGCGGTATCGAACGAGCTACCGGGCCGCGCGTCCACCGGAGTGGGCGCATCGGCCGCGGCAGCATCGGAATGAGAGCCGTTGCCGCTGCTTCCACAGCCAGCGACAACCAACACGAACGCCCACGCGAACCCGGCCCGCTGCATACCTAGATGCTACTGGTAGAACACGTTGCAGCGGTAGTAGGTGCCGGTGTCGTTCGGGTCTTGCGCGCTCGCCGTCACCTGGATGAACGCCTGCGTCGTGTTCGCCGGGACCGTGAACGCGTTCGCGTTGAACAGGTCCGCGGTCGCGGTCTCCGGGCCGATCGCCCCGATCCCGGTCGTGCCGTCGGCCGCGAACAGGGTCATCGTCAGGCCGGCCACGCCCGAGCCGGCGCGCGCCGCTTCGCACGACAGCGAGGCCATCGTCGCGCCGGCCGGCGGATCGACCTCGTACCAGTCCGCGTCGCCCGCCGCGCCGATGTTGCCGTCGGCGAAGAACGAGCCGGCATCCGCACCCTGCGGCGTCATCAGCGCCTGCGCGGTGGCCTTGGTGTCGTTCGTGCCCTTGACCGTCATGGCCTCGAGCTCCTGCGTGCCGTAGTAGAACTGACCGATGAAGTGCTCGATGAAGTAGTAGTCGGTCGTCGGATTCGACGCCGATGCCGTGTTCTGGACGAACAGGTAGTACTGCATGTTCTTCGTCACCGGCACGCTGATGTCGAGCGGGCCGTCGGTCGCGTTGTCGCCGTCCTTGTACTTGCTCTGGTCGGCCTGCGCGAGGATGGTCGTGCCGTCCGACGCCGTCACCCAGATCCTGATGTTCGAGGTCGAGCCGTCGCCGTTGTCGGCGCCGATCGGCTGCACGAAGAACTCGGCGTGCATGCGCGAGCCGGTCAAGATGGTCGCGGCCGGCGCCGTGAACGAGTAGACGTGCGTCGCGGTCGCGCTCGCGAAGTTACCGTCGATCGTGTAGTAGCCGTAGTCGCCGGCCGTGCCGCCGGAGGGCACCGTGTACGGGATGGGCTGCGCGTGCGCGGTGGTGCCATCCTGGGTGGCGGCGGCATTGATCTCGGGCGAGATGATCTTCGAGAGGTGATCGAGCCCGAGCGCGTAGGTGAAGTCGGTCACGCCCGCCGCCGGGTAGCACCCGCTCGAGTGCGCCGAATTGCAGTCCTCGACGGTCAGGAAGTACGTGCCCGCGCCCTGCGCCTCGAACAGCACGGTCGAGTCCGTGTTCGGTCGCGGCCAGGCGTCGTCGTCCTGCGCGATCGGCGCGTGCGACGAGTCGTAGATCGTGACGAACGTGTCGGTGACCGAGCCGTCGGTCACGTTCGCCGCCTGCGTCGCCGTCGCGGCGAGCATGCGGTCGCCCGCGGCGAGCGTCGCCTTGTAATAGATCTTGGTCTTGGTGTCGGGCAGCTTGCCGGCGATCGGCGTCGCGGAATCGATCTGCGCGGTGATGTCGATGGCGCTGTCGAACGAGCTGCCATCGGCGCCGGCATCCGATCCGGTCATCGGGGCATCAGGGTTCTTGGTGGGGTTGCTGCTGCCGCAACCGGCCGCGATCAGCACGAGCGTGGCAATCGTCTTCAGGTCTTGCATGGGTCCTCCGTCGAAGCCGAGGCTATACACCGTTAGCGCTGGCGCTTCCAAGTGCGGACGACGGGTCGTGAGGCGTCGGTCACGCGTAGCTCGCGCGGGATGCCATCGAGGTCGAGGACGAGGCGGGCCGTCCAGTTACCGTGATCGACGGTGAGGTGAAGCCGATACACGTGCGCCCCGCCCTCGCCGTCGGGCTGGCGGGTGACCGACAGCTCGCCCGGGTGCAGCTCTTCGGGGGCGTCGCGGTCGGGCTCGGCCACCGACAGCACGAGCCGCTCGGACTCGGCGAGCGCGAGTGGCTCGACCAGCGACGCCGCGGTGGCGGGTGCGAGCCAACCGACGAGGAGCGGCGCGCGCGCGGCGTGCTCGGCGTGACGCGCACCGGCCGCGCGATCGATGTCGAGCACGAGCGCGCGCGCGCCGTCGCCCTCGAGCCGGGTGCGCGCGGTGATCGTCTCGTCCTCGAGCGTCTGGCGCTCGACGAGCTCGCCGGCGTGGCGCGCCATCGCGTACGCGCCGACCGGCGTGCCATTGTCGGCGACGACATAGCGGATCGCGCGGCCTGCCGCGTCGGGCAGCTCGACCGGCGCGAGCCAGGTCGGCGCGCGGTAGCCGGCGACGAGCGCGTCGTGGCGCGCCCGCAGCTCGTCCGCGGACAGCCAGCGGCCGCGCACGACCACGCCTTCGATGTGGTCGAGCGCGCGCAGATCGGCGAGTGGATCGGCGGCGAGCATCACGAGATCGGCGCGGGCGCCCGGTGCGATGCGGCCGTCGCGCGCGTCGCCGAGGAAGTCCGCGGCGTCGATCGTGGCGGCGCGCAGGGCCGCGTACGGCGAGAGCCCGGCGGCGGCGAGCAGCGCGAGCTCCTGGTGCAGGCTCGCGCCGGGCACGACGTACGGGTTCGGCGTGTCGGTCCCGGCGAGCAGCGGGGCCCCGGCGGCCGCGAGCTCGCGGACGACCGCGAATTCGCCGTCGAGCTCGCGATCGTGCACCTGCTCCATCGCCTCGCGCAGCGCGGCGACCGTGCGGCGCGGCGAGCGTGCGGGATCCCAGCGCGCGAGCCAGTCCGGTGAGACCGCGTCGAGCTCGCCGGCCTCGGGAATGCGGCCGCGCCACAGCTCGCCGTATGCGACGGAGGTGACGAGCGTCGGGCAGCTCCACACACCGTGGCGCGCGGTCTCGGCCGCGACCTCGGCGATGCGCGCGGGATCGGCGTACAGCCAGCCGCGCAGGATCCCGGTGCCGGTGTGATGGCCGCGCACCGGCGAATCGGGCCGCTCGATCGCGTCGACGTAACCCGACAGGTGCTCGATCGACGCCTGCTCGGTCGCCAGCGCGTGGGCGAGCGGCACCGCGAACGGCACGTGGCCCACGACGCGCAGGTGATGCGCGCGCGCCGCCGCCGCGACCGCGTCGTACGCGGGCAGCGTGAGCCCGTTGTAGACCTTGACGAAGTCGTAGCCGGCCGCGGCCTGCGCGGCGATCACGCGCTCCGCATCTTCGGGCTGCGCGACCACGTCCGAGGCTTCCCAGCGCGGGTGCGCGCCATCGACGAACGGCCCGGCCGTGTAGATCGCGGGGCCGAGCAGCTCGCCGCGCGCGACGCGCTCGCGCAGCGCCAGCACGCGCGGGTTCCCGGCCATGTTGCGCACGGTGGTGACGCCCGCCAGCACGAACAGCTCGAGCATGCCGCGCGTGCCGTCGAGGTGGACGTGCATGTCGTGCAGGCCCGGGATGAGGTACTTGCCGCGCGCCTCGATCACCTGTGCACCCGCCGGCGGCGCCCTGTCGCCGATCGCGATGACGGCGCCGTGATCGATCAACACCGTCCTGTCCCGCGCGACCTCCGCGGTCTCCATCCCGATCACGTTCGCGTGGACGAACGCGAGCTCCGCATGCGGCGCTGCTGCGACCGGAGGCCCGAGGCCCGAGGCCTGAGGCCCCTCCGCGCCGTCTCCTGCGCAGGCGACCAGCGCGAGCACCGCGGCACGCCACACGCTCTCATCCTACTCCTCCGCCGACCAGCCGAAGCGCGCGATGACCTTCCGCAACTCCTGCGTATCGCGGCTCACGGGTGCAAGCCACAGCTGTTCGGAATCGCGCGTCCACCACGTGTCGGAATCGTACGGCTCGAGGTGATACACGAAGCGGCGCACGCGCACCCACGCCGGTGCCGTGCCGTCGAACGGATCGTCGAGCAGCTCGCGGATCGTCGGATCGCCGTCGAGTAGCTTCCAGATGAGGTGCACGAGCCACGGATCGCGCGGCTCGTCGTTCATCGCCGCGAACCAGATCAGCCAATCGAGCCGGCGATGGTACGGACCGAGCAGACACGGCCGGCGCGCGACGTCGCCCGGCTTGCACGGCAACTCGTACGTGCGCCACACCGCATCGGGTGCGGTCGGATCCGCGGCCATCGTGCCCTCGATGACGAGCTCGTGGCGCACGTCGCCGACCGAGCCGAACGCGCCGTACGTGTTGACGAGCTCGAGCTTGTCGAAGCTCGCGTTCATCATCTGCCGGCGGTGGCGCGCGAGCAGATTGTCGACGACGGCGACGCTCTTCACGGCGACGAGCCCCGCGAACACGCCGGCGAGCAGCTGGTGCGCATCGGCGATGCGCGGCTTGGGTCCGTGCAGGATCGCGAACCGGATCGCCCAGTACACACCGTAGAGCGTGACGAGCAGCGAGACCGCCCACAGCGCGTCGGTCGTGAACCGCGCGGCGACGAGCGCGACGAAGCCGCCGACCACGATCGCGGCGACGAGCTGATGCCAGTCGCGCGGCGGCCCGGTCGCGACGCGCGCGTCGAGCCACGTGCGCGCCCGCTTCGGCAGGAGCCGGCGCAGGAAATCGTCGTCGAAGCAGGCGAGCACCGGGATGATCGTCAGCCAGTTGAGGAACGCGAGGTTGCCGCTCGCGACGAGCACGACCTGGAACGCGAGCATCAGACAGCCCGCGACGAGCCGCAGCGGGCGCGGCCCGAACACGAACCACGGCGCGACCAGCTCGACGACATTGTTGAACACGACGCCGAACGCGTGCACCGAGTGCGGCAGGTGGTGAAACCACGGCGAGAGTGGATTCGGGATCGGCTGGGTCTCGAAGTGCCAGTCGAGGCACGTCAGATCGTGCCAGCACGCCGCACCGCGCCATTTGATGAGGCCGGCGCCCAGCATGATGCGGAACGCGAGCCAGCGCATCAGCACGATCGACGTGACCGGCGGCGGCCGCGCCGCGAGCGGCCGCGGGTTCCACGGCTCGGCGAGCACGGCGGCGAGCAGCGTGGTCTCGAGGAGCTGCGTCTCCCAGCCGAACGCGAACCAGATCTGACCGACGCGCACGTACGAGCCGTAGAGGATCCACAGCACGACCAGCATCGGCAGGTTCGCGTAGCCGAGCGCGACCGCGATCGAGATCGCGAGCCCGAGGTACGCGCACGCCGCGAGCATGCCGTCGGAGCTGTCCCAGACGAAGATGCTCGGCAGCTGCGAGAACGAGACGCCATGCACGTACGACGCGATCGGGGTGAGCCCGTGCGACCCGAGCAGTGCCGGTCCCTGGAAGATGATGCCGAGGAACGCGCACACGTACACGACGCCCAGCAGGCGCAGGATCAAGAACCGCGTCAGCGTGTAGCGACGCGGCTGAAACCATCCGGCGAACCGGTTCGGCACGCCACGAGCGTAGCGTTTTCTCGTCGCGGTGCGATCGGCTCGTGCTATCCCACGCGGGTTGTTGCCCCGCACGCCGGCGACGAGCCGTCGCTGCTCAACACTACTGTGTCAGGTCAGCGTCGAGCGAGACCGAGCGGCGCTCGGCAGATCGCGTCGCACGCCAGAGAGGAGTGAAGCGCGTACTTGCCGTACGTGCAAGCGAGAACCGGCCGTACGACGCGAGGTGCCAGCGCCGCGATGGTCGCAGCCGGCGATGACCTGACACGGTAGTGTTAAGTGACGAGCGCGCCTTCGGCGAGCTCGTCGCCGCGGTAGCCGCGCGACAATTTCTTGGGCGGCTGCTCGAGGTAGAAGTAGTGGCAGCGGTCGCGCTCGCTCCACACGACGGCCTGGACGAGGGCGCGGTCGCCGGCGTGGCTGCCGACGAGCACGGTCACGGTCTCGCCGACCTCGAAGCGCGGGGTCATGACGCCAGGTCGATCCCCTGCCGCAGGTAGCCGACCGTATCGACGAGCGTGAGCTGCGGATCGCGCGCCTCGAAGCCGAGCTCGCGCGCGGCCTTGCTCGAGTCGATCCACCAGTAGTGCTCGGCCATCTCGACGCTGATCCGATCGACCGGCGGCTCCTTGCCGCGCCAGCGATACAGCTCCTCGACGAGGCTCGCGCCCCACTTGTTGACCTTCGCCGGCAGCTTGAGCCGCGGCGGCGCGACGTTCGCGACGCGCCCGAGCCGCGCGAAGAACTCCTTCATCGTCCAGTTCGGGCCGCCGAGCAGGTAGCGCTCGCCGGCGCGGCCGCGATCGAGGGCACTCGCGGTCGCGGCGGCCGCATCGCGCGCGTCGACGAAGTTGATCCCGCCTTCCGGCACGGTCGGGATCTGCCGCTTGATGAACTTGCGCACGTCGCCGGTCGACGACAGCCGGCGATCGCCGGGGCCGAGCAGCAGCGACGGATTGACCGCGACGACCTCGATGCCGAGCCGCGCGCCGTGCTCGAACGCGAGCCGCTCCTGGTAGATCTTCGACGCGTAATACGGCCAGCCCGCGACGATGCGCTCGGCGTACGGCGCCGTCTCGTCGAGGATCTCCTCGCGCTTGCTGACGCCGACCGTGCCCGACGTCGACGCGAGGATCATCCGGCGCACGCCGGCCGCCGCCATCTGCTCGAGCACCCGCCGCGTGCCGTCGACGTGCAGCCGCATCATGCGCTGCGCGTCGTCGGGGTCGCGCGACACCGCGCCCGCGAGGTGAAACACCGCCGACACGCCGTCGATCGCATCGATCAGCTCGTCGCCGACCACCACATCACCGCGCACGATCTCGACGCCGAGCTCCTCGAGCACCCCGCTGCGCGAGCGCGCGAGCCCGCGCACGATGTGGCCCTGCGCGACGAGCGCGCGGCACAAATGCTCGCCGAGAAATCCCGTGGCCCCCGTCACGAGCACGCTCGTCTTCATTCCGCCTCCGTGCTCGGACTCGTGCTCGGACTCGTGCTCGTGCTCGTCTCCATCGGCTCTCGCCCGCTCTCGCCCAGCGTCCACTCCGCATCCTGCGGCGCCAGCCTCCGGATCACCCGCTCGATGTACTGCGTGACCGCGCGATAGCCCTCGCTCCTGGTCTTGCCCGCCGCGAGCGCGGCGATCTGCTCGTACGTCATGAACGGCCCGACGTACGACGCGACCCGCTCGCCGCGCTTGGGCAAATACCGCCCCTTCGGCATCGCGGCGTGCGTGCCGTGCAAGTACATCGGCAGGATGCCGCACTTGTTCGTGAGCGCGAGGTATCCGAGCGACGGCTTGAAGTCGGCCATCACGCCGGTGTCGCTGCGCGTGCCCTCCGGGAAGATCAACAAGATGTAGCCGTCGCGAATCACGTCGCCGGCGAGCCGCAGCGACTCGCGCAGCGAGCCGTGGCGCTCCATCGGCACGACGTTCGTGAAGTTCTCGAAGTACATCCGGCGGACCGGGTCCTCGAAGAAGTAGTCCTTCGCGCCGAGCGCGACCAGCGCCTCGCCCTCCTCGCCCAGCGCGTACTTCACGAGGCCGGTGTCGAGGTGGCTCGAGTGGTTCGCGGCAGCGATGTAGCCGCCGAACGGCGGCACGTTCGTCTTGCCGTAGATCTTCGTCTCGAGCACGCGCTCGTACAGCGCGCGCATCCCACCGCGCAGCGCCGCGCGGCCCAATCTCACCAGCGGCCGGGGCACGTCGATGTCGTCCGTCTCGTCGTCGCCCTTGCTCCTCTTGCTCTTGCCCTTGCTCTTGCCCGGCACGTGGCTCTGCTGCTCCTGCTTCGCGCCCAATCTCGCGACGAGCTTCTCCACATCGCCGACCGTCTCCAGCCCCTGCAGCTCCGCCGGATCCGGCAGCTGCACGCCCGCGCTCTCGATCGCGACCGCGAGCTCGGTGAACATCAGCGAGTCGAACCCGAGCTCGGCGAGCTGCTTGTCGCTCGTCACCTGCGCGCGCGGCTTCTGCGTCACCTGTGCGAGCACGTCGAGGATCCACGATCCGGCGGCGCCCGTGCCGAGCTGCTTGACCTCCGCACCACCCTTCGCCGCGCGCTCGAGCCGCTGCAGCTCCTTGACGACCTCGCGGCGCTTCACCTTGCGCGTCGACGTCTTCGGCAGATCGTGGTCCCACAGATGGAACACCTTGAGCCGCTTGTACAGCGGCAGCGATCGGCTCACCTGCCGTACGTGCTCGCGCACGGCCTCGCGCACGTGCTCCCGGCTAAACCCGGGCGCGTTCGATTTCGGCCCGGCATTCTCGTAATCGGGCACGATCAGCGCCGCGACCGTCTCGTGGCCGCTCTCGCCGGGCAGCCCGACGACCGACACTTCCTTGACGTGCTCGCTGTCGCCGTACAGGTCCTCGAGCTCGTCGGGGTACACGTTCTCGCCGCTCGGCCCTAGGATCATCTCCTTCTTGCGGCCGACGATGTACAGGTTGCCGTCGTCGTCGAGCCGGCCGAGGTCGCCGGTGTGCAGCCAGCCGTCCTGGATCGTCTGTGCCGTCGCCTCGGCGTTCTCGAAGTATCCCGCCATCACGTTCGGGCCCTTCGCGATCACCTCGCCGATGCCGTTGCCGTCGGGCGAATCGATCCGCACGTCGATGCCGGGCAGCGGCCGGCCCACGCTCCCCGGAATCATCGTGTCGCCGGGCCGCGTCACCGTCAGCACCGGCGCCGACTCGGTCATGCCGTAGCCCTCGTACAGGTTGAAGCCGAGGCCGCGGAACGTCTTCATCGTATCGGCGGGCAGCGCCGAGCCGCCGCTGATGAGCAGCCGCATGCGCCCGCCGAGCTTGCGGTGCACCGGGAAGAACAGCAGCTTGCCGGTCGCGACGTCCCACGGCAGCTTCTCGCGCAGCGAGCGGTTCAGCTCGATGATCGAGTCAAACGCCTTCTCGGCGAGCACGCCGGCGTCGCTGATGTTCTTGTAGATCTTGCGCTCGAGCAGCTGCCACAGCGCCGGCACGCCGACCATGCCGGTGATGCCTTCGTCCTCGAGCGCGCGGGCGAGCGGATCGGCCTCGATCTCCTCGAGGTAATCGATCGACGCGCCGTGCAGCAGCGGCATCAAGAAGCCCGCCGAGAACTCGAACGTGTGGTGCAGCGGCAGCACGCTGAGCAGCTTGTCGTGCGTGTACAGCTGGAACAACGACGACAGCTTCGCGACCATCGACGTGAAGTTCTTGTGCGTGAGCATCACGCCCTTGGGCGTGCCGGTCGTGCCGCTCGTGAAGATCAACGACGCGACCGTATCGCCACGCGTGTCGGCAGCGGCCACGGCGGGCGCATCGCCGTCGGTCAGCAGCTCGTCGAACGCGAGCACGCGCGCCTGGCTCGCGGGGTCGACCTCGCGCGCAAAGTACTCGCCGAGCGCCGCGTGAGCCGGCGACCACACGATCATCGGGTCGTCGTCATCGTCGATCCCGACCGGCACGGCCAGCCCAGCCTCGCCGGCGAGTCGCTCGGCGACCTTGCGCGACAGCACGAGCGCGCGCGCCTGTGCGGTTCGCGCGAGGTTCACGACCTCGGCCAGCGTCAGCTCCTTGTCGAGCGGCACGGCGGTCGCGCCCGCGAGCAGCACCGCGAAGTACGAGATGCCCCACTCCGGGCGGTTCTCGCTCATCACGGCGACGCGATCGCCAAGGCCGATGCCCATCGCGCGCAGGGTCGCCGCGCCGCGATAGCCGAGCTCGCCCATCTGGCCGTACGTGTACGAAATGGGCTCGGCGCCGTCATCCTTGCGCAGGAGCCGCAGCGCCGGGCGGTTCTTGTGGAGCTTGACCGTCGCGTCGAACAGCTCGCTCAGCTCCTTGTACGTGTAGACCGTCTTGGGCTTGGGCCCGAATTCCTCGTCGAGCTTGTCGAACGTCCACTTCTGGATGCCCGGAAAGTGCGTGTCGAGCCAGTACGCGCGCCAGTCGACCAGGTGCGGCGCCCACAGCAGCTTGTCCTGATCGGCCGGCGTGACGCGCGCCCACAGCGCGCGCATGTGATCGCAGCGGAACGCGATGTCGTGATCGGTCGTGAACGGCTTGAACAGGTCGACCAGCTCGGTGATCTGCCCGGTGAACTGCGACACCTTCTCCAGCTCGTCGCGCGCACGTTCGGCGATCGCCTCCACGCGCGGCGCGCCCCAGCTCGGCAGCTTATCGTCGATCACGTGGATCAAGCGATCGGCGATGCGCTTGAACATCGGCGCCGACCAGCGCTCGAAGTGTTCGTAGCTGACCGGCATCGACTCGAGCCGAGCGCGCACCCGCGACTTCAGCTCGTCCTCACCGCGGTCGGCCTTGTCGCGAAAGTGCCGGCGCACGGCGAGCGCGGTGAGCTGGGTCAGCCGCCGGCTCGTGACGCGGTTCGCGTCGCTCGTGCCGAGCTGATAGATCGGCTCGTGCTCGCCGACGAGCACGGCCGCGGTCGCGAGCAGCATGCCGGCCGCGATGAAGTCGACGGGGATGACGTCGAGCGCGGCGTCGTCGCCGACCGGCACCGCGCGATGCCCTTTGAGCATCAAGTACATCAGCGGCGCGCTCGTGTTGAAGCCTTCGTTCCAGCCCGGGAACGGATAGCGAATCGAGCTCTCGACGATCGCCGGCCGCACGATCGTCGACGCGACGCTGCGATCGGACAGGATGATCTGCTCGCCGAGCGACTTCGTGTACGTGTACGTGTTCGTCCAGCCCCAGTGGCGCGAGCGCTCCATGCCGAGCTGGGTGAGCACCTTGTGCATCCACAGCTTGCGTTCGCGCGCGACCGCGAGCTTGAGATCGTTCTCGTCGTCGGGATCGCGGCGCTGCTCGCGCAGCGACTCGGCCGCCGCCTCGCGGAACTGCGAGATGTGCTGCCGATCATTCGAGCGCTCGCGCGCCTGGTCGATGATCTTCTGGCAATCGGCGATCTCGGCGGCCGGATCGAAGTCGCGATCGAGCAGCTCGTCCTGCCGCGGAAAATAGCCGACGACCGGCTCGTCCTCCCAGACGTCGCCCTCGCGCTGGCCGGCGACGAAGCACGTCGAGACGTGCACGAGCCGCGCCCCGAGCCTGCGCGCCAGGTCGAGCACGTTCTTCGCGCCCATCGAGTTGATGCGCAGCGCGCTCTCGAGCGACGGCGCGAACGACACCAGACCGGCGCTGTTGATGACGACGTCGACCTTGGTCTCGGCGAGTTGCTCCTCGGTGAAGTTGCAGAGCGGCCGGCCG